>CAMYYY010000001.1 GCA_947303715.1 uncultured Bacteroidales bacterium
AACCGCTACTTCAAAAAACATGTGGGTATGACACCTCTGGAGTATAGGGAAAATAGGCCAATAGCTCATTTTGCAGGGTGGAACACCACTGTAGGGGCTGATAATCATACAAGTTACATCGGTTGAAACGTTTCAGCGAAAAATCGACGTTCAAAAGTTGTCAATAGCTCATTTTGCAGGGTGATACCCTTTTTAAGCCCTTGTAGATATTAACTTTGCGGTCAGTCAAAAACTGATTAAAGATTTAGTATGAACAAGAAGAAATGCCCTGTGTGCAAGACGCTGCACACCATCAAGAACGGAAAGCGCAGAGGCGTCCAGTTGTATTTGTGCAAGGACTGCGGCTATCAGTTTCGCGCGGGATTTTCGTTGGATAATAATGAACTGAGAGAATCACAGGGACAGGACAACTGATACGCTGAATCAAAGACCCCCTGATATACTTTGTTGTTGATTATCATTTTCGAACAGTTCAGTCTTGAAATAGGCGATGGCTTTTTTCAATGGCTCCAAGTCGTTCTTCACGATATTGAATACTTCGTCTGCATCAACTTCGAAATAGTGGTGTGCCATAATGTCTCTTGCTCCCATGACCTTCTTCCACTCGACAGCGGGATAAGTGGGAAGCAATTCCCCGTTGGTGAGTTTGTCAAGCGTCTTTACCGCTTCACCCAAAGCTATGATGACCATACAGGCAGCATCGAGTTTCTCCATGCCAAAGGGGGAAAGGAGAAAATCGTCAGCTGTGTGAATCTGTACTGTACGCTCCTGCAGCCGGTTGATAGCCGTCTCAATAATCTTGAGGGTCTCATAGGCCATGGCCTGTTTCTCAGTAGACTCGAATTCCATATTTTAGGATTTGTTGTTTAAACAAGGGATTCATGTTCTCTCGCATTCGTACAACATCAACGTCGCATCCGAGCAGTTCTTGCAAATAGATTTTTACGCCAGCACGGTTAAACAGGTTGGGTACCATCTCTACGCAAATGTCCACATCGCTGTCTTCTCGCTGCTCATTGCGAGCCAGCGAGCCAAAAAGCGTCATGGATTGTACACCATAGTGCTCGTCAAGATATTGACGAGAGGCTTTCAGCTTTTCTATGGTCTGCGTTCTGTCAAGCATAAACGAAATATTTTGTCCATAAGATGACAAACTACGCGACAAAGATAATACGATAAAAAAGGATTAGCAAGAAAAAGGCTGTTTTTTTCCCTGAGTGGCGCCCTGGGTGTGGTGTTGGAAACTTTTTTCAAGTTTCAGGTTTCAAGTTTCAGGTTTCAACTTTCAACTTTCAACTTTCTTCTCCAGATGAGGTAGCTGATGAGGCAGGTGAGGGTGACGGCAGCGGCGAGGATCAGCGAAAGGAGCGTGGGCAGGCCGCAGATGGTGGGCGAGACGAAGAAGAAATCCGTGACGACCATTGTCATGAAAAGGGCGGGGATGAGGGTGAGCCAATAGACTCTGTGCTCGCGCGTGAGATAGACCGTGCAAACCCATAGCGTGACGACAGCCATGAGCTGGGTACCCCAGGCGACGTATTGCCAGACGGTGCTGAAACCGCTGGGATTGCCTATCTGCCAAGCCAGCAGGGCGATACCTACGGCAAAGACGGGCAGGCTGAGCAGCAGGCGCGAACGGGCGCTGGTCTGCTTCAGACCGAAGGTTTCGGCAAGGATGAGGCGGGCGCTGCGGAAGCTGCTTCCACCCGTGGTGATGGGGGCTGCAACGACGCCCAGCAGCGCCAGGATGCTGCCGGCGATGCCCAGCCACGACGAACAGATGGTGGTGACAACCGTGGGGGCATCGAAGAACTGGATGAGCGAACGACCGTCGGCGCTCCGGATGAGGCCGTCGGCACCTTCGGCAAACTGCTGCACCAGCTCAGGCGAACAGACGGCACGCCAGCCGTCGGCATAGAAGAAATAGCTGGAGATGGTAGCCCAGACGAGAGCTACGAGGCCTTCGGTAACCATAGCGCCATAGAAGATGGGGCGTCCCTGACGCTCACTCTTCATGCAGCGTGCCATCATGGGCGACTGCGTGGCATGGAAGCCGCTGACGGCTCCGCAGGCGATGGTGACAAAGAGGGCCGGGAAGAGAGGCTGCTTGAGGCCGAGGCGGGTGGCGCCCCAGTTGCCAAGTCCGTCCCACACCTCGGGCAGCGCGGGGTGCTTGATGAAGAGCACGATGCCTAAGGCGACAACCATGAACAGCATGGAGAGGGCAAAGGCAGGATAAATGCGGCCGATGACCTTATCGATGGGCATCATGGTGGTGGTGACGTAGTAGAGGAAGATAATGATGACCCACATCATCTTGTCCCCCCAGATACCGCTGAGGATGATGGCAGGGCAATAGACAAAGAAGGCTCCCACGAGTACCATCATCATCATGGTGAAGACGACGAGGGCATTACGGGCTGTACCGCCCAAATAAAGTCCCGTCAGCTCAGCTAATCCACAGCCATCGTGGCGCAGCGAGAGCATGCCGCTTATATAGTCGTGTACGGCTCCACCGAAGATGCAACCCAAGACAATCCACAGGTAGGCCGACGGGCCAAACCACATGCCCATGATAGCTCCGAAGATGGGGCCTGTGCCGGCAATGTTGAGGAATTGTATCATGAAGATGCGCCAGGAAGGCAGGACGATGTAATCGACTTTGTCAGCCTTGCGGATGGCGGGTGTCTCACGGTCGTCAGGACCGAAAACGCGCTCGGCCACACGGCTGTAGAGCATGTAACCGACGAAGAGGGCAATGACGCTGATGGTAAAGGAGAGCATGGGGAAATGGAAAAATTAGAAATTAGAAATTAGGAATGATTCCTGACTTCTCACCTTTAATCTTTAATTTGTCTGACAATCCATTGGCCTACCTCGGTTGTGGAATAGGAGCGTTGCCCGGCGACTTGGATGTCGGCTGTGCGGATTTTCTCGTCGAGACTGCGTTGGACGGCGGCGCGGATGTCGGCGGCTTCGTCCTTGAGGCTGAAGGCATACTCGAACATCATAGCGGCAGAGAGGATGGTGGCCAGGGGATTGGCGATGTCCTTGCCGGCAGCCTGGGGCCACGAGCCGTGGATGGGCTCGAAGACGCTGGTGTGGGTGCCGATAGAGGCGCTGGGAAGCAGGCCCATGGAGCCTGTGATGCAAGAGCCTTCATCCGTGAGGATGTCTCCGAAGGTGTTCTCGGTGACCATGACGTCGAAGAAACGGGGTTCCTGAATCATGCGCATAGCGGCATTGTCAACGTACATGTAGTCGGTGGTGACGTCGGGGTATAGGGGGGCAACTTCCTGCGCAATCTTGCGCCAAAGACGAGAGGAAGCGAGGACGTTGGCCTTATCCACGACGGTAAGGTGGCGACGGCGTTGGCGGGCATAACCATAGGCCACATGAAGAATGCGCTCGACTTCGGCACGGCTGTAGAGGTTGGTATCGTAGGCTTCATCATCGCCCTCTTTCTTGGGGCCGAAGTACATACCTCCGGTAAGTTCGCGAATGCAGATGAAATCGGCTCCACGGACGAGGTCATCCTTGAGAGGTGACTTGTGAATGAGGCAGTCGAAAGTTTCGACGGGACGGATGTTGGCAAAGAGGCCGAGTTGCTTGCGCATGGCGAGGAGACCTTGTTCGGGGCGCACCTTGGCGGAAGGATTGTTGTCGAATTTTGGGTCGCCAACGGCTCCGAAGAGTACGGCATCGCTATCCAAACAGAGCTGATGGGTTTGGGCTGGATAAGGGTCACCCACAGCATCGATAGCATGAGCGCCGCAAATTCCGTATTCGTAATGGAGTTCGTGGCCGTACTTTTGGCAGACAGCTTCGGTGACCTTGAGAGCTTGGGCAACGACTTCAGGGCCAATGCCGTCGCCGGGGAGAACTGCTAACTTAATGTTCATTTGAATGAAGTATGAAAAATGATTATAAATCTCAAAAATTAACCTCTAACCTTTTTCTCGTATGCCTCGATAAGGGATTTATCGGCGGTAAGGAAATCGATATCGTCAAGGCCGTGAAGGAGACAATGCTTCTTGTAGGCGTTGATTTCGAAGGTCTCGCTGTGGCCCGTGGCCTGATTGGTGATGGTCTGGGTGGGGAGATCGACGGTGACGAGCGTAGCGGGGTCGGCCTTGATGGAGGCAAAGAGTTCGTTAAGGAACGGCTCGCTGACAACAACAGGAAGGACGAAGTTGTTGAGTTCGTTGTTCTTGTGGATGTCGGCAAAGAAACTGCTCACGACAACGCGGATGCCATAGCCGGCAATGGCCCATGCAGCGTGTTCGCGACTGGAGCCAGAGCCAAAGTTCTTACCGGCAACAAGAATGGTACTATCACGGAAAGCAGGGTTGTTGAGCACGAAGTCAGGGTTGTCGCTACCATCGGAACGGTGGCGCCAATCGAAAAAGAGATGGTCGCCAAAGTACTTCTCGTCGCGAGTTGTGGACTTCATGAAGCGGGCAGGGATAATCTGGTCCGTATCGACGTTCTCCAACGGGAGGGGTATGCAGGTGGAGGTAAGAGTGGTGAAGGACTGTTTCATTTAGATTGAAGATTGATAAATGAAGTATAATCAAAGAAACTGGCGTGGGTCGGTGATGACGCCGGTGATGGCAGCGGCGGCAGCGGTGTAGGGGCTGGCGAGGATGGTGCGGGAGCCTGGACCCTGACGGCCTTCGAAATTGCGGTTGGACGTAGAAACGGCGAGGCATCCTGCAGGAATTTTGTCGTCGTTCATGGCAAGGCAGGCACTACAGCCAGGCTGGCGGACTTCGAAACCCGCTTCGGCAAGAATCTTGTCAAGGCCTTCGGCACGAATCTGTCCATCGACTTTCCACGAGCCAGGTACGAGCCAGGCGGTGATGCCGTCGGCCTTGTGGCGTCCTTTGACAACGGAAGCAAAGGCGCGGAAGTCCTCAATTCGGCCGTTGGTACAAGCACCAAGGAAAACATAGTCGACGGGCTTGTCGAGCAGTTTTTCTTCGGGTTGGAAACGCATATAGTTGAGCGACTTGAGAAACGAGGCTTGTCCGGCTTCAGGAATGGTGTTGACTGCAGGGATGGCCTCGCTGATGCCGATACCCATGCCAGGGTTAGTGCCGTAGGTAATGCGGGGTTCGATGTCGGCGGCATTGAAAACAAGTTCACGGTCGAAGACGGCATCGTCGCCACTGCGGAGGGTGCGCCAATAGGCTACAGCCTTTTCCCACTCCTCACCCTTAGGCACATATTCGCGACCCTTCAGATAGGCAAAAGTAGTTTCGTCAGGTGCAATGAATCCTCCTCGGGCTCCCATCTCAATGGAGAGGTTGCAGAGAGTGAGGCGGCCTTCCATCGTCATATTGCGGACAACGGAACCGGCGTATTCCACAAAATAACCCGTGGCACCAGAGGTGGTGATCTGTGCCATCAGATAGAGGGCGACATCCTTGGCGGTAACGCCCTTGCCAAGCGCCCCCTCGATGCGGATGCGCATGGACTTGGGTTTGCTCTGGAGGATACACTGTGAGGCAAGTACCATCTCAACCTCGCTGGTACCAATACCAAAGGCAACGGCACCCATCGCTCCGTGGGTGGAGGTGTGGGAGTCGCCGCAGACGATGGTCATTCCGGGCAGGGAGAGGCCGAGTTCGGGGCCGACAACGTGGATGATGCCATTGCGGGGGTGCATCATGCCGAAGTGGGTAAGACCGAATTCGGCAGCATTGCGGGCCAGCGCATCAACCTGCGCTTTCGAAACGGGGTCGGCGATGGGCTTATCCTGATCGTGAGTGGGAGTGTTGTGGTCGGGCATGCAGAAAATCTGCTGGGGACGGAAACATGTCAAGCCCCGTTCGCGGAGCCCTTCAAAGGCCTGTGGGCTCGTGACTTCGTGGCAGTAGAGGCGGTCGATGTAAAGTTGTGTGGGACCGTCCTCCACCATGCGGACAACGTGCGAATCCCAGATTTTATCGAATAACGTATTCATTGTGTTGACTTATTTTCTGAATTTGTTGATACAATCGATGTAGGCTTCGACGGAGGCGGCAATGATATCGGTGTTGGCTCCGAAACCATAGTATAGCTGGCCATCGTACTCCACCTGCATGTGCACTTTACCGACGTCGTCGCTGCCCTTGCTGATGGCCTGGATGGTAAATTCCTTTAGGGTCATCTGGCGGCGGATGATGCACTTGAGTGCCTTGATGGCGGCATCGACAGGGCCGTTGCCCGATGCTGCTGCTTCGAACTGTTCACCAGCCACGTCAAGGCCGATGCTGGCAACGGGGCGGACGCCCACGCCGCTGGTGACTTGCAGGTATTTCAGTTTGATATGGTGGCCAGCCGTACGGTCGGCACCAGCCAACATCAGGATATCGTCGTCGCCAATCTCCTTTTTCTGGTCGGCAAGGCGAAGGAAGGCTTCATAGACCTTGTCGAGGCGTTCGCCGTCCATGTCAATGCCAAGGACACTGAGCCTGTGGCGCAGGGCGGCACGTCCGCTGCGAGCAGTGAGGACGATGCTGTTGTCGTCGATGCCGACATCCTTGGGGTCCATGATTTCGTAGGTCTGCACGTTTTTAAGCACGCCGTCCTGATGGATGCCGCTGGAGTGAGCAAAGGCATTCCGGCCCACAACGGCCTTGTTGGGCTGGACGGGCATGTTCATCAGGCTGCTCACCATGCGGCTGGTGGGGTAGATCTTCGTCGTGTTGATGTTCGTCTGCACGGGGATGCTCTTGTGGCACTTGATAATCATGGCAATCTCTTCGAGAGAGGTGTTGCCGGCACGTTCGCCGATGCCGTTGATGGTAACCTCAGCCTGACGGGCACCGTTGATGATGCCGCAGATGGTGTTTGCCGTGGCCATGCCCAGGTCGTTATGGCAATGGGTGGAGATGATGGCGCGATCGATGCCATCGACATGCTCCACAAGGTAGCGAATCTTGGCACCGTATTCTTCGGGCAGACAATAGCCTGTGGTGTCGGGGATGTTGACGACGGTGGCACCTGCCTTGATGACGGCCTCCACCACCCGGGCGAGGTATTCGTTGTCCGTTCGTCCGGCATCCTCGGCATAGAACTCCACGTCTTCCACGAATCGTTTGGCGTACTTGACAGCAGCTACACCGCGCTCGATAATCTCGTCGCGGTTGGAGTTGAACTTGTACTTGATGTGCATGTCACTGGTGCCGATGCCGGTGTGGATACGCTTGTGACGGGCATATTGCAGGGCTTCTACGGCCACGTCGATGTCCTTCTGCACGGCACGGGTCAGCGCGCAGATGGTAGGCCAGGTAACGGCCTTCGATATCTCAATGACGGAGTTGAAGTCACCTGGGCTTGAGATGGGGAAGCCCGCTTCGATGACGTCCACGCCAAGCAGTTCCAACTGCTTGGCAACCTGGATTTTCTCTACGGTGTTCAGCTGGCAGCCGGGCACCTGCTCGCCGTCGCGCAGCGTAGTGTCAAAAATGTAAAGTCTGTCGTCCATATTGGGCTGGTGGTTTTATTGAATTTTGAGGTTAAACGGTTTGGGGGCGCAAAGTTACAGATTTTCTTTCCTATTTAAAAGAAATCTGAGGAGAAATAGCTTTGGGGTAGGGGGCGGCAGTTATAGCTTGAGGCCATGCTTTCGCCATAGGCGCCTGCCGTGCGGAAAGCCATGAAGTCGCCCCGACGGCATTCGGGGAGGCCGAAGGCCCGGGTAAAGACGTCAGAACTCTCGCAGACAGGGCCCACCACATCGTAGGTGACGCTGGGGCGGGCGGAGTCGGCAGAAATGTTCTGCGGAAGGTGGAAGGCGTGGTAGAGGGCGGGGCGTATGAGCTCAGTCATAGAACCATCGACAATGGCAAAGCGCTTCGAGGTACCCTCCTTGACGTAGAGCACACGGGTGACAAGGCTGCCGCAGGGAGCGACAAGACTTCGCCCCAGCTCAAAATGAACCTTCTGCCCTGAACGGATGTCAAGGTGACGGCGGAAAACGTCAAAGTAAGCCTCGAAGTCGGCCATGGGCGCATCGTCAGGGTGCTCGTAATCAACACCCAGTCCACCGCCCACATTGATGTCGCCGACGGGGAGGCCATGACGGCTGAGCTCGTGGCTCAGTACGTTGATTCTGTTGCAGAGTGCTTGGAAGTCAAGCATATCAGTAATCTGTGAACCAATGTGGAAATGGAGCCCCCGATAGATGATGTGGGGGAGGCTGAGCGCTTCGCGCAGAACGCCCTCGAGCTGTTCGAGGTTAATTCCAAATTTATTTTCGGCCAAACCCGTAGTGATGTTGGCATGAGTGTGGGCTCCGATATCGGGATTGACACGAAGGGCGACGGGAGCCTGCACCCCTTTGGCACCGGCAAGGTCATTGATGACGCGCAGTTCGGCAGTCGACTCCACATTGAAACAGCCTATACCGGCGTCGAGAGCAAGATTTATTTCCCAATCGCTTTTTCCTACACCGGCATAAACTACTGTTTCAGGAGCAAAGCCGTGGGCAATGGCAGTCCGTACCTCGCCTCCGCTAACGCAGTCGGCACCAAAGCCGCGGGCACTGATAATGCGAAGCAGAACAGGGTTGGCATTGGCTTTCACCGCATAGTGCATGTGCCAGCCTTCGCGAAGTGCCAATTGAGATGCGACGACATCAAGCGTCTGCCCGAGGAGAGCGGTGTCGTAATAGTAGAACGGCGTCTGTAAGCCTTGAAAACTGTGGGTGGGAAAGTACATTTTTCTTAACTCTTAATTCTTATTTCTCAAACAGGCAGGCGGAGAGGGCACGGAGAGCTCGGGATTTATCCTCCTCACGGACAAGGAATGAGATGTTGTAGTTGCTACCACCATACGATACCATACGGACAGGGATATCCTGCATGGCTTGCATGGCGCGGGTTTCGAATCCCACGTTCTCCCAGTCCATGTCGCCAACTACACAGACAATGCACATGTCGAGGTCGACGGTGACGGTGCCATATTTCTTCAGATCGTGAACAATCTCGCCGAGATGGCGAGTGTCGTCGATGGACATGGATACACCAACTTCGGAGGTGCAGATCATGTCGATGCTTGTGTGCCAGCTTTCGAAAATCTCGAATACCTTCCGAAGGAAACCGTGAGCCAGCAGCATTCGGCTGGATTTGATGCGGATGGCGGTGATGTTATCCTTGGCAGCGACAGCCTTGATGGAACCTGCATCGCGGTTGTTGTCGATGAGAGTGCCGGGAGCTTGAGGTTCCATCGTGTTGAGAAGTCGGACAGGGATGTTGGCGTACTTGGCGGGCTGGATGCAGGTGGGATGGAGAATCTTCGCACCGAAGTAGGCAAGTTCGGCTGCCTCGTCGAAGTGGAGGTGACGGACGGCAGTTGTTGTATCAACGATGCGTGGATCGTTGTTGTGCATGCCGTCAATATCCGTCCATATCTGAATCTCGCTGGCTTCTATCGCTGCACCGACGAGCGATGCCGTATAGTCAGAACCGCCACGCTGCAGGTTGTCCACTTCGCCGTAGGCATTCCGGCAAATGAATCCTTGGGTTATGTAAAGAGGAGCATCGGCCTGCGCTTGCATTAGTTCACTCAACTTTTCCTTGATGAAAGCGAGGTCGGGTTCACCACCCGCTGCCAGACGCATGAAATCAAGGGCAGAAAGAAGCACGGCTGGAAAGCCCTTTTCGTGCAGGTAATTGGTCATCATGTGAGTAGACATGATCTCCCCTTGTGCCAGCAAGAACTTTTCCTCCACTTGTCCAAAAGGTTGGCGGGTGAGGGCACGTAGCGAGTCGAATATTTCGTGAAGAAACTCCCTTGTCGTGTTACGCCACTCATCGGTGGCATAGAGCTTCGTTAGGTGGCTATTGTAAATGACTTCTAGCCGGTTAATGGTTTCTATGGCACTATCAGGATTGCGGTTATAGAGATAGCCTGCAATCTCCACTAAAGTATTAGTAGTGCCAGACATTGCTGAGAGGACAACGAATGTGGGGCCGCTTGCAGAGACGAGCGATGCCACATGTTTCATTCTTTCGGCAGAGCCTACGGAGGTGCCTCCGAATTTCATTACTTTCATAGGGCGATTCTGTATTTCCAATTCCTAATTCTTTTTATTCAAATCCAAGTGATGGGTGATGCAGGGAGGTAGCTCTTCGGGATAGTGGGTTACCATGATAAGTGTTTTGTGAGATCGTTTGCAAAAGAGGGTGATTATCTCCCGAACCCATTCGTGGTAATAATCGTCCAGACCATGGAGTGGCTCATCAAGAATGAGCAGTTCAGGGTCTTTGACAAAGGCACGTGCCAATAGGCAGAGGCGTTGTTCTCCACTGGAAAGTTGGAGAAAGGTTTTGTCTGCTAAACGACCGATGCCGAAAACCTCCATCCAGAAGAGACATTTGTCTTTGTCTTCGTCTGTAGTGCGGGTGTATAACCCTACGGTGTCGTGCAGTCCGCTGGCTACAAGGTTGATGGCAGGAATGTTCTTTCGATAGGCCCGATGGAGCTCAGGACTGACATAACCAATGTGGCGTTTGATTTCCCAGATGCTCTCACCCGAGCCCCGGCGATGACCAAAAAGACGGATATCGCAAGCATATCCCTGCGGATTGTCGGCACAGACCAGACTGAGCAAGGTGCTTTTGCCCGAACCATTGTTTCCCGTCAAAGCCCAACGCTCACCCTCATGAACCGTCCAACTGATATCCTTCAGAATGGTTCGTCCGTCGTAACAAATGCTGATATTGTTAAACTGCAGAATCTCTCCTCCTGCCTGAGGATAGAACGGCGTCTGGCTGAGATCTTTTTCCGGCAGGGAAAGGATGCGGAGACGTTCGTCCGGTGTCAGAACGGGCTGTGGGCAGGAACTGCTATTCTTAAGGATGTACATCTCGCGACTCATAGTGGGGAGTACATGCCCATTCTGAACAGGAATGACGCGGGTGATAAATGAAGGGATGAGGCTGGTTTTCGGAAGGATAAGTACAAGGGTAAAGTGTTGTTGTTTGCTGATAGTCTGTAGAACTTCTGTCAGCATAGTGCGGGCAGAAGCATCAAGACCAATAAATGGGTTGTCGATAATAAGCATCCTGGGGTGGCTAAGCAATACTCGTGCCAGCTGACATTTCCGCAACTCGCCTGATGAGAGGGTGACAATAGTCCTATCAAGCAGGGGTTCCAGACCGAACAAACGGTACACTTCTAATTTAGAAGGGGAGTCATCTGCAGAGCCGGTTTTACTGAGGAAGTCGTGTACTGTGGGAGTCTCATCGCTTATTTCTGTTTGGTTCCAACGTAGTTGCAGAAAGTAGTTGCTGTCGGCCTCGCCATAGGCATCGCAGAAGGTGATGTAGCGGATGGCTTCGCTATCAGGGATTTCCTCTGTTTCAGGAAAACAATAGCGGATGGCTTCGCCCCGTAGGCGATAGTGACCAGTGAGTATCTCAACAAGACGTGTTTTCCCGCTACCGTTCGGCCCTACAATGGCCACCTGCTCACCTTCCCAGATGGAAAGGTTTACAGGTGACGCCAAAGCATATTGCGGATTTGCCGTTACACCTTCGTTTATTTCGACAAAGGGCTGGCTCAATTGTTTTCGGGACGAAGCTTACGGACGGTGACGGCGGTCTGCCACATCTCGCTCTCGCGCAGCTGGCGCAGTTCCTCCTCCAACTTCTCGCGGTAGTCAGGCTTGCTGTTACTATCAATAGAAATCTGGGCTTCATTGCCACACTTCACGCTGGCATAGAGCTTCTGCATGACGGGCTTGATGGCATCGTGGAACGGCCCCATCCAGTCAAGAGCACCGCGCTGGGCGGTAGTGGAGCAGTTGGCATACATCCAGTCCATGCCCTTGGCTGCAAACAGCGGCATGAGTGATTGGGTGAGTTCCTCGACGGTTTCGTTGAAGGCCTCAGATGGAGTGTGCCCGTTCTCGCGCAACACCTCATACTGAGCAAGCAGTAAGCCTTGGATGGCACCCATTAGTGAACCACGTTCACCCGTCAAATCACTGGTAGCCTCACGTTGGAAAGTCGTTTCGAACAGGTAACCCGAGCCTATGCCAATGCCAAGGGCAATGGTCTTGTCGTAGGCCTTGCCTGTGAAATCCTGATAGATGGCATAGCTGCTGTTGATGCCGCGTCCCTCAAGGAACATGGTGCGGAGCGAAGTGCCAGAGCCTTTGGGCGCAACCATGATGACGTCGATGTCTGTGGGGGGTACGCATCCTGTACGGTCGCTCCAGGTGATGGCAAAGCCATGGCTGAAATAGAGCGTCTTGCCTGTAGTGAGGTAAGGCTTGATAGTGGGCCATACGGCCATGACAGCAGCGTCGGAGAGCAGGCACATGACTATAGTGCCGCGCTTGGCAGCCTCTTCAATGCTGAACAGGGTCTCGCCGGGAACCCAACCGTCAGCGACAGCTTTGTCGTAGGTCTTACCTGGGCGTTGGCCGACGATGACATTGAAGCCATTGTCACGGAGGTTAAGCGATTGGCCGGGGCCTTGTACACCATAGCCGAGGACGGCGATGGTCTCATTCTTCAGTTCTTCACGGGCTTTCGCAAGGGAAAACTCTTCACGTGTCACGACGTTCTCAGTGACGCCGCCAAAATTCATTTTTGCCATTGTTGTTTATTGGTTTGGTTTATAAGTTTATTGGTTTAGGGTTTTCAAAAATTCTGTCAAGTGCTCCTCGCTACTGCGGGTGACGGCAATGCGGCCGGAGTTGACGTACTGCAAGAGGCAGTCAAAGGTGGAAAGGTCGCGTCGGAGCTGCTCGGTCTCAGCTGTACGCCCCGCCTTCTCCACTACTGTGTAGACGGGGTTGGTTTCTATGATAGGAGCATCGTTGCGACGGATAATCTCACAAATCTCAGGATTGGCCATCAGAAGGGGGGTGGAGAGCTTGTAAAGTGCAATCTCCTGCATGAATATTTCGTCTTCCAAAAAGTAACTCGCTTGCAGGACATCGACTTTCTTGGCAATTTGCAGCGTTACCTTGGCAATGGTGTCCTCGTCAGCTACTGCGGTGATCGTGTAGCGGTGAATGCCTTCGATGGACGACGGGGAGACGTTGAGGCTCTCAATGTTTATCTGACGACGGGTGAAAACTGCTGTTACTTGATTCAGCAGTCCTGCCATGTGCTCCGAGTGGACAATCAGTGTATAAAGGTGCTTTTCCATTGTTCAGTAGGTGTAGAGGAGTCAATAAAGGGAAGCATGTGATCCACGTCGGCACCGGGAGGCGTCATGGGCATGACGTTTTCCTCCTCTTCGACGGCAACCTGCAAAAGGAAGGCTCCAGACGAAGTGAGCATTTCGTGGATGGCATCGTCGAGGTCTGCGCGGGCAGCAACCGTGCGTGAAGGTATGCCGTAGGCAGAGGCGATCAATTCGTAGTTGGGATTCATCATCGGCGTGCATGAATAGCGGTGGTTGAAGAAGAGTTCCTGCCACTGACGGACGTTGCCGAGGTAATTGTTGTTGAGGAGGATGATCTTCACTGGTGCGCCACTCTCCATGATGGTGCCCAATTCTTGCAGATTCATCTGGATACCTCCATCGCCCACAAAGAGGCAAACGGTGCGTTCGGGTGCGCCGAAGGTGGCTCCGATGGCAGCGGGCAGTCCGAAACCCATGGTGCCAAGACCGCCCGAAGTGATGATGCTGCGGGGGCGAGTATAGCGAAAATAGCGGGCGGACATCATCTGGTTTTGTCCAACATCGGTGACGAGGATGGCGCTGTCGGCCGTAGCTTCGCTGACACGACGTGCGACCTCACCCATCTTCAACGGCCCTTCAGCTGGGTGGATAGCAGGGCGAACGACACGTTCGTCCTCCATCGTATGATAGATGGCGAAGCTTTCTACCCATTCCTTATGTTCTGCGGGATGAACAGCCTTCGTGAGGCGTGCCAATGTCTCCTTGCAATCGCCTGTAACGGCTACATCGACGGGGACGTTCTTGCCTATTTCCGAGGGATCAATGTCGAGGTGGATGACCTTGGCTTGACGGGCATACGTCGCAAGACGGCCTGTGACACGATCGTCGAAACGCATGCCGACGGCAATCAGCACGTCGCATTCATTGGTTTTCACGTTGGGAGCAAGATTACCGTGCATTCCCAGCATACCCTGTCGGAGGGGATGGCCAGATGGTAGGGTGGAGAGGCCGAGGAGAGTACAGCCCACGGGAATGCCCGTCTTTTCGACAAATTGTTTCAACTCTTCCTGTGCACCGGCGAGTTCAATGCCTTGTCCGGCAAGGAGCAGAGGACGCTCGGCGTTGTCAATAAGTGCAGCCGCACGGCGTATGGCATCGTCAGAGGGCTGGGGCACGGGAATGAAACCGCGCTGGATAGGCAGCGATGCAGGCTCGAAATCCACCATCGTTGTTTGGGCGTTCTTGGCGAAGTCGAGTACTACGGGGCCTGGACGCCCGTTTGCGGCAATATAGAATGCACGAGCCACGGCCCAGGCTATGTCCTCAGCGCGGCGTATTTGGTAGCTCCATTTGCAGATGGGTTGGGTGATGCAGACGAAATCGACCTCCTGAAAGGCATCCGTGCCGAGGGCTGCGGCGCCCACTTGGCCTGATATGACGACGATGGGGGTGCTGTCGAGCATAGCATCGCTGATGCCGGTGATGGTGTTTGTGGCGCCAGGCCCGCTGGTAACGAGGCAGACGCCCACTTGCCCGCTGCTGCGGGCATAGCCTTGTGCGGCATGAGCAGCGCCTTGCTCGTGGCGGACAAGTACCTGACGGAAATCTTCTCGATGGTCATAGAGCGCATCAAAGACGGGCATTATACCACCTCCCGGATAACCGAAAATGGTGGTCACCCCTTCGTGGATGAGGGCTTGCATGAGTGCCTCTGCGCCTGTTATCCTTTTTTTCATAATTCAATCAAATAATCAATCTTCAATTATTCTCACAGCCCCCTTGTCAGCTGAACTGACCATGCTGGCATAAGCCTTCAATGAGGCAGGCACGCGACGATCACGGGTAAGGGGACGCATGGGGCGTGCAGCCAGTTCTTCGTCTGTCAGGCGGACATTGATAGTGCGGGCGGGGATATCAATATCGATAATGTCTCCGTCGATAATTTTGCCAATGGCACCGCCTGCAGCTGCCTCGGGTGAGACATGCCCAATACTCAGGCCGCTGGTGCCTCCGCTGAAGCGTCCGTCGGTGATGAGGGCACAGGCCTTGCCGAGGTGGCGCGATTTGAGATAGCTTGTAGGGTAGAGCATCTCCTGCATACCAGGGCCACCTTTGGGGCCTTCGTAAGTGATGACAACGACGTCGCCGGCCTTCACCTTGCCTCCGAGAATGCCTTCAACAGCCGCTTCCTGTGAATCATAGACGCGAGCTGGGCCGCTAAAACGCCAGATGCTCTCGTCGACGCCTGCTGTCTTGACGACGCAACCGTCAACGGCAATGTTTCCCTTCAGCACAGCGAGTCCGCCGTCGAGAGTATAGGCATGAGCCATGTCGCGGATGCAGCCGTTGGCGCGGTCGGAGTCGAGGGTAGGGTAGTAGGTCTCCTGCGAGGCCATGACGTTAGAGAAACGTCCTGCTGGAGCGCAATGGTAGATGGAGTGTGGCTCATCGCCTTGTCCACTTATGATGCTGTAACGTGCTATATCTTCGGAGAGTGTGGTGCCGTTGACGCGCAGCGCAGAGCCATCGACGAGATGTCCCTTCTCCAGTTCGCCCATGACGCCGAGGATGCCGCCCGCACGCCCTACGTCTTGAACGTGGTAGCGGTTAGTGCTGGGAGCGACTTTGCAGATGCAAGGCACACGGCGCGAGAGGGCATCGATGTCGTCCATCGTGAAGTTCACGCCAGCTTCATGCGCAACGGCAAGAAGGTGGAGAATAGTGTTGGTACTTCCGCCCATGGCAATATCGAGTGTCATGGCGTTGAGGAAGGCGCTGCGCGTGGCGATGCTGCGGGGCAATACGCGCTCGTCGCCGTCGCGGTAGTAGCGGAAGGCGTTGTTTACAATCAGATGGGCAGCGTCGATGAAGAGTTGACGTCGTGCGACATGGGTGGCAACGATAGTGCCGTTGCCGGGGAGAGAGAGGCCGAGAGCCTCGGTGAGGCAGTTCATACTGTTGGCGGTGAACATGCCAGAGCAACAGCCGCAGCCGGGACAGGCGTGCTGTTCAATGCGACGTACGGTAGCATCATCGACGTTATCGTCGGCGCTGACAACCATCGCATCGATGAGGTCAAGCCCATGATCGCTCTGCTTGTCGATGCCGGCTTCCATAGGGCCGCCTGAAACAAAGACGGTGGGAATGTTGAGGCGCATGGCTGCCATGAGCATGCCCGGGGTTATCTTGTCGCAGTTGCTGATGCAGACGAGGGCGTCGGCCTTGTGTGCTTCGACCATGTACTCCACGCTATCGGCAATGATGTCGCGCGAAGGCAGGGAGTAAAGCATTCCGTCGTGTCCCATGGCTATGCCGTCGTCGATGGCAATAGTATTGAACTCTGCTGCATAGCAGCCAAGACGTTCGATTTCAGCCTTCACCGTTTGTCCGATTTCGTGCAGATGGGTATGCCCAGGCACGAACTGGGTGAATGAGTTGGCAATAGCTATGACGGGGCGTCCCATCATTTCGGGCTTCATGCCGTTGGCTATCCACAAGGCGCGGGCGCCTGCCATGCGTCGTCCTTGAGTTGAAATATCGCTTCTTAGTTTCATCCTTTATTATTAATCTTCAACCCTCAATCTTCCAGCATGGTTATCCAGCCGTACTTGTCCTCTGCTTCGCCGAACTGGATGGCGGTAATGGCATCGTAGAGATGGCGGCTCCAAGGGCCGGGCTTGCCGTCCTTGGCAAAGACGTACGACTTGCCCGTCTCAATATCGTCAATTCGCTCAATGGGCGAGATGACGGCAGCTGTGCCGCAGGCGCCGGCTTCCTCGAAGGTTTCCAGCTCCTCAAGGGGGATGCGGCGTTTCTCCACCTTCATGCCGAGGTCGCGTGCCACGCGCTGCAGGCTGTCGTTGGTGACGGAGGGCAGAATGGAGGTAGAGGCGGGAGTGACGTAGGTGTCGTTTTTGATGCCGAAGAAGTTGGCCGCACCAGCTTCGTCGATGTACTTCTTCTCCTTGGAATCAAGGTAGAACTCGCAGCTGTAGCCGAGGTCGTGCGCCATCTTATTGGCACGCAGGCTGGCAGCGTAGTTGCCACCCACTTTGAAGGAACCCATGCCGAGCGGCGCAGTACGGTCGTATTGGCGGATGATGGCGTATGGTGTCACGGCAAATCCTCCCTTGAAGTAGGGGCCGACGGGCGAAACAAGGATGAGGAACAAGTATTCCGAAGCGGGATGTACGCCCAGTTGTGCTCCCGTACCGATGAGGAGGGGACGGATGTAAAGCACGGCGCCGCTACCGTAGGGAGGCACAAAGCGCTCGTTCAACTTTACAACCCGCTTCACCATTTCCACAAAGAGTTCTGTGGGGACGCGAGGCATCAGCGTGGCATCGCTTGTGGCCTGCATACGCTCGGCATTGGCTTCGGCGCGGAAGATGCGGATACGTCCGTCCTTGCCCGTGAAGGCTTTCAATCCCTCGAATGCTTCCTGCCCGTAATGGAGGCAGGTGGCAGCCATGTGGAGGGGAATGTTCTCATCGGAAGAGACTTCGATGGCACCCCATTGGCCGTTACGATAGTAGCAGCGCACGTTGTAGTCGGTTTTGATGTAGCCGAAGCCGATGTTCGACCAATCCAGATTTGCTTTTTCCATTGTCATGATACCTATTATATTATTTACTTGTTTTCTTTGACTTATTGGAGTCCTTCCAGAATGTTCAGCATCTTCATCGTGGCTTTGATGGCGGCTTCTGTCTGGTCGCCGTCGAGGCCGCGGGTCTTGAACTCGTGCCCCTCGTACTCCCATGTGATGATGGTCTGCACGAAGGCATCGGTACGTCCGCCTGGGGGGATGGAGACGGCATAGTTGGTGAGCATGGGGAATTTCCTCTGTAGCGTAACCTTATATATTTTGCGCAACGCGCGCACGAAGGCATCGTACTGTCCGTCGCCGCTGGCGTTCTCTTCAAATACCTGCCCGTTCACGTTGAGCTTCAGGGCGCACGTCGGTTTCAGGCCCTTTGAGAGAGCCACGTTGTAACCGATGAGCGTCACTTTGTCGTCCTCCACGCTGTGTTTCAGCACGTCGGAGATAATGTAGGGCAGATCCTCTTGTGTGACGACTTCCTTTTTGTCGCCCAATTCGATGATGCGGTCTGTCACCTTGCGCATGGCCTCTTCGCCCAGCACGAGGCCGAGTTCGTCGAGGTTCTTGCGGATGTTGGCCTTGCCGCTGGTTTTGCCAAGGGCATACTCACGCTTGCGTCCGAAGCGTTCGGGCAGCAGGTCGTTGCAGTAGAGCCCCATCTTGTTGTCGCCATCGGCATGGACGCCAGCCACTTGCGTGAAGACGTTCTCGCCTACGATGGGTCGATTGGCAGGGATGGCGATGCCGCTATATGACTCAACGATGCGCCCTACAGATCCCAGCCTGTCCTCGCGGATGGCGGTATCGATGCAAAGCTGATCCTTCAGCATGGCTTGCACGCTGGCAAGGGGAGCGTTGCCTGCCCGTTCGCCGAGGCCGTTGATGCAGGTATGGATGCCGCTGACGCCTGCTGCGACGGCAGCAAAGACGTTAGCCACAGCCAGGTCGTAGTCGTTGTGGGCATGGAAGTCGAAATGCAGCTTGGGGAAGCGGCGCACCATATCACTCACGAAGGCTGACGTCTGGGCGGGGTTGAGGATGCCCAGCGTGTCGGGCAGCATAAAGCGGCGAATCTCCTCGCCCTGAAGGGCTTCCACGAGGTCGTAGACGTATTGTGGGTTATCCCTCATGCCTCCCGACCAGTCCTCGAGATAGAGGTTGACATCGAATCCGCGACTGCGGGCATAGCGTACGGTATCGATGATGTCGGCTGTGTGCTCGGCTGGCGTCTTGCGAAGCTGTCCTGTGCAATGGCGCAGCGAGCCTTTGGCCAGCAGGTTGATGACGTGTCCGCCACATCCGGCAATCCAGTCGACGCTGCGCCCGCCATCGACGAAGCCCAGCACCTCGATACGTCCGATGCAGCCTGCTCCTGCGGCCCAGGCACAGATGCCGCTGACGCTTTCCTGCTCGCCTTCGCTCACGCGGGCGGAACCCACCTCCACACGGTCGGCATGGAGGTCGTCAATCAGCAGGCGGGTGATGGACAGCTTCTCGTGGGGGAGGAACGACACGCCCGGCGTCTGTTCTCCGTCGCGCAGGGTCGTGTCCATAATCTCCACCCGTCGTCTTGTTACCTTTTCCGTACTCATACCTATCGTTTCCTTTCTTGTTGTCCTACTCAACCTCTCTTTTTATCTTTTTTCGACCTACCTAATTCTTCTATTTGAAACAAGGCTTTTCCCTGTGTGAGAAAAGCCTTGTTTGTATATTGCAATGCGTCTCACGTCCGGGTCATTTTCGCTTGACCAGAATTACCACCAGCAGGCTAAGGACGACGCTCGTTGCATTCATTGTTTTAACGTTTATTGCTTTTGATTTTCTAAAAATCGCTGCAAAATTACGTCGATTTTTCAATTCCACCAAAGAAAATCGGATTTTTTTTAAGAAAAAACGCGGTTTTTTGCCTGTAGGGAGTCCTTTTGGGGCATCCGACGTGAAAAGAAGTGGTGCATTCGTGCAAAAAAGGCCCTTTCTCCAGCGCCATCCTGCTCAGGGAAAATAATTGCCTGCTCTAATTTTTTATTCCCCTATTCTAAAAATTTATTCGCCTGCGTTGAGAATTTATTTGCCTACTCTGTGGATTTATTCGTTTGCCCTGCGAAATTTTCATCTTTTCGCGCACAATGTGAGAAAAATGTCTTATCTTTGCACACTCTAAACGAACGTTAAACCCCTAAACCCAAAGACTGATAAACGAATAATCCTTATAAACCATCAACAAATCAAACAAATATGAAGAAGCACAATTTCAATGCGGGACCGAGTATCCTGCCGCGTGAAGTGATTGAACAGACGGCTCAGGCTATCCTTGACTTTAACGGCTCGGGCCTCTCCATTCTGGAGATTAGCCATCGCCACAAGGACTTTCAGGCTGTCATCGACGAAGCCGAGGCGCTGTTCAAGGAGATTCTGGGTGTGCCGGAGGGCTACAGCGTGCTGTTCCTCGGAGGCGGTGCCAGCCTTGAGTTCTGCATGGCGCCCATGAACTTCCTCAACAAGCGGGCTGCCTACCTCAATACCGGTGTGTGGTCGAAGAAGGCCATCAAGGAGGCCAAGCAGTTTGGCGAAGTCATCGAGGTGGCATCGTCGGCCGACACCACGTTCAACTACATCCCCAAGGGCTTCACCATCCCCAAGGACGTGGACTACTTCCACTACACGTCGAACAATACCATCTACGGCACCGAAATCCGTGAGACGCCCGACAGCCCCGTGCCCATCATCTGCGACATGTCCAGCGACATCTTCTCGCACCCCGTCGAGGTGGAGAAGTACATCTGCATCTACGGAGGCGCACAGAAGAACCTCGCCCCTGCGGGTGTCACCTTCGTGGTGGTACGCAACGACGCGCTGGGCAAGGTGGAGCGCACCATCCCCACGATGCTGGACTACCGCACCCACGTCGAAGGCGGCTCGATGTTCAACACGCCTCCCGTGCTGCCCATCTACAGCGCCATGCTGACGCTGCGCTGGATTAAGAAGTGCGGCGGTATAGCCGAGATGGAGCGTCGTGCCAAGGAGCGCGCCGACCTGCTCTACAAGGCCATTGACGAGAGCCCCATCTTCCGTCCCACGATTGCCGACCCGCGTGACCGTTCCAGGATGAACATCTGCTTCGTCATGAAGGACGAGTACAAGGAATTGGAGCCCGATTTCCTGAAGTTTGCCACCGAACGCGGCATGGTGGGCGTGAAGGGCCACCGCAGCGTGGGCGGCTTCCGCGCCAGCTGCTACAATGCCCTGCCCCTCGAGAGCGTACAGGCATTGGTGGACTGCATGAAGGAGTTCGAAAAAACTAAGATTTAAATAAGTATATGAAAGTTCTTGTTGCAACAGACAAGCCGTTTGCCAAAGTGGCTGTTGACGGTATAAAGAAAGTGATTGTCGATGCAGGCTACGAGCTGGCTCTGCTGGAGAAATATGGCGAGAAGACGAAGCTGCTTGAGGCTGTGGCCGACGCTGATGCCCTCATCATCCGCAGCGACGTCATCGATGCCGAGGTGATGGACGCCGCCCCGAAGCTGAAGATTGTCGTCCGTGCCGGAGCCGGCTTCGACAACGTCGACTTGGCAGCTGCTACCGCCCACGGTATCTGCGTCATGAACACCCCTGGACAAAACAGCAACGCCGTAGCCGAGTTGGCGCTGGGCCTGATGGTGATGGCTGTGCGTAACTTCTACAACGGTACCTCGGGTACCGAACTGAAGGGCAAGCGCCTGGGCATCCATGCCTACGGCAACGTGGGTCGCAACGTCGCCCGCATCGCCAAGGGCTTCGGCATGGAGATTTCAGCCTACGACGCCTATTGTCCCGATAGCGTCATGGAGGCCGACGGCGTGCGTGCCATGCATAGCGCCGAGGAACTCTATGCCAGCAACGACATCGTGTCCCTCCACATCCCCGCCACGCCCGAGACGAAGGGCAGCATCAACGCCGCTTTGCTCAGCCGCATGCCTAAGGGCGCCATCCTCGTCAACACAGCCCGTAAGGAGGTCATCAACGAGGACGAGCTCATTGAGTTCATGCAGCAGCGTCTGGACTTCAAGTATGTCACCGACATCATGCCCGCTGCCAACGACAAGATGACCGAGCTCTTCGCCGGACGCTACTTCTCCACACCGAAGAAGATGGGCGCCCAGACTGCTGAGGCCAACATCAACGCCGGTATCGCTGCTGCCCATCAGATTGTGGGCTTCCTCAAGGACGGCATCCGCAAGTTCCAGGTAAATAAATAAGGAAATGGCAACGATAAAACCCTTTCGCGGCATCCGTCCGCCCAAAGAGCTGGTTGAGAAGGTAGAAAGCCGCCCCTACGACGTGTTGGACAGCGACGAGGCACGTGCCGAGGCCGAGGGCAACCCCATGAGCCTCTACCACATCATCCGCCCCGAGATTGACTTCCCCGTCGGCACCGACGAGCACGATCCTCGCGTCTATCCCAAGGCCGCCGAGAATTTCCAGATGTTTCAGGACAAAGGCTGGCTGGTGCAGGACAAGAAGGAGTGCTACTATATCTACGCCCAGACTATGGGCACCCACACGCAGTATGGTCTCGTCGTCTGCGCCTATGTGGACGACTACATGAACGGCGTCATCAAGAAGCACGAGCTCACCCGCGCCGACAAGGAGGAAGACCGCATGAAGCATGTCCGCGTCAACAACGCCAACGTTGAACCCGTCTTTTTTGCCTTCCCCGACAATGCCGTGCTCGATGCCATTGTCCGCCGCTACGCCGCTACCGAGCCGGTGTACGACTTCATCGCCCCCATCGACGGTTTTGGCCACAAGTTCTGGATTATCGACGACGATGCCGACATCCGCACCATCACCGAGGAGTTTGCCAAGATGCCCAGCCTCTATATTGCTGATGGCCATCACCGCTCGGCTGCCGCAGCCCGTGTCTGTGCTGAGAAAGCCCAGCAGAATCCTAACCATCGTGGTGACGAGGAGTACAACTACTTCATGGCCGTCTGCTTCCCTGCTGGACAGCTCACCATCTTCGACCTCAACCGCGTTGTGCGTGACCTCAACGGCCTCACCCCCGCCCAGTTCCTCGAGCAAGTCAGCGAGGGCTTTGTGGTGGAGAAGAAGGGCACGGACATCTACAAGCCCACTGGCCTCCACAACTTCAGCCTCTACCTCGAGGGCGAGTGGTACAGCCTGACGGCTCGTCCCGGCACCTACGACGACAGCGACCCCATCGGCGTGCTCGACGTCTCCATCTGCAGCGACCTCATCCTGCACAAGATACTCGGCATCGGCGACCTCCGCAAGGACAAGCGCATCGACTTCGTGGGCGGCATCCGCGGCCTGGGCGAACTGAAACGCCGCGTCGATAGCGGCGAGATGAAAGTCGCCATCGCCCTCTATCCCGTCACCATGAAGCAGCTGATGACCATTGCCGACACCGGCAACATCATGCCCCCGAAGACCACCTGGTTCGAGCCCAAGCTCCGCTCAGGGCTGGTGATACACAAATTATCCTAAGGCGTAGTTAAGAGTTAAGAATTTTTTAGTTAAGAGTTAAGAATTAAGAGTTAAGAAAAAAAGTCCCGTACGCTGCATTCAGATTCCAAAGCTATTTTTCTTAATTCTTAACTCTTAATTCTTAACTCCCCTAACTCTTAACTCTTCATTTTTAACTTAAGAAGCAATGGACACTTTCAAGACCATAGCCGGCCGATCAGAAGGAACTTACTCCCAGTTGCGCAGTAAGTTCCTTGCCTTTGCTGCCCCTGTGCAGACGGTTGACGAGGCCATGGCTTTTGTGGCCGAGGTGCAGAAGAAGTACTACGACGCCCGTCACGTCTGCTACGCCTATATGCTGGGCGCTGCCCGCGACACCTTCCGCGCTAATGACAATGGCGAGCCTTCCGGCACCGCAGGCAAGCCCATTCTCGGGCAAATCAACTCGGGCGAGCTTACCGACATCGTCATCGCCGTCGTGCGCTACTTCGGCGGCATCAAGCTCGGCACCTCTGGCCTCATCCAGGCCTATCGTGCTGCTGCTGCCGAGGCCATCGCTGCCGCTACCATCATCGAGAAGACTGTCGATGAGACCATCCGCATCAGTTTCGACTACCTGCTGATGAACGACGTCATGCGCATCGTTAAGGAGGAGAGCCCCGCCGTCCTCGCCCAGACCTTCGACAACCTCTGCACCATGACCCTCGCCCAGCGCGCCTCTCTCATGCCCCGCCTGCGCACCCGCCTCGAAAACCTCCGCGAGGTCACCATCGAGGGCTAAAGGCTGCCCTTGTTTTTTTCAGTCTTTTCTTTCTCCTAAACTATTATTTCCCTAATCTGCCCATAATTGAAAAAAAGTTATCGTTTTGCTTAGTTTTTGAGTTCGCTGAACCGTCCTTGTGAAAAAGACCGAAAAGAGAGTCGGATTATGACCAAAGAGAAGTTTGAAGAAATCTATCGTCGGCATTATCCCGCCATGTACCGTCTGGCAAGGACTATTCTCTATGATACTGACGACAGCAAGGACGTGGTGAGCGAGGTCTTCACCCGATTGCTTCGTGAGAACATTGCTCCGCAAGAAGACAAAATCGAGGGCTATCTCATGACTGGAGTCCGCAACAAATGCCGCGATGTGCTTAGCCACAAGGACGTACGCGAACGCGCCCAGAAACTCTATCTCGCAGAGATGATGCCGAAGCAAGTGGTTTTCATTCCTGATGACGACCGTCTGGAACGGCTGATGCAGTTTGTGGAAACCCGTTTTTCGCCACTCAGTCAGCAGATATTCCGGCTGAGATTCCTCGAGGAGATGACCTACGATGAGGTTGCACAGGCTGTAGGAGTGAGCAAAGTCACCATCTATAATCACCTCTCGCAGTCGCTTCGGCAAATCAATGAGTACTTCAGTAAAGAAACCGCAAAACGATAACCATTATGGAACAACAAGACAAAATCAATCTCCTGTTATCCCTGCAGGAACACCCTGAGAATTTTACCAACGAGCAGATTACCGCCCTGCTTGCCGACGATCCCGAGCTGGCAGAGCTGGCGGAACAGCTCGCCTTTACCAAGCGAGCCTTCGCCAAGCATGAGGCTGAGCATGAACAAATCCCCTTGGACGACCTTTGGGAGCAGTTTGCCGAAGAGCACGCCGACGAATTTGATACACCTTCATCGGCACAGCAGCCCCGTGCTACCCGTATTCCTCTCTTCGGCTCACAAACGAGGAAGATTGCTGCGGCATTCATCGGCATCATCCTCTCAGCAGGTATAGCATTCGCGGCTATTTATGTGGTGCGGAACGCCAGCCGTCCCACTCCTCAGACAACCCCTTCGGAGAAACCCCTACCCACAAAGCCCGCAACGGCACATCCCACGGACACCATCGGGTCCGACACCACCGTAACGGCTCTGCCCATTGTGTTCGACAATGTCACGCTGGAGAAGATGCTGCTTGAGATTGCGGCATACTATCAGGCCGAGGTCGTGTTCACGGGCGACGATGCACGCCAGCTGCGCTTCTACTTTGTGTGGCGGCACGAAGAGACACTTGAGCACGTGCTCAATCGCCTGAACCGTTTTGAGAGCATCAACCTGGAATTACGAGACAAAAAGATTACGGTGAAATGAACATGAAACGGACCATCTGCTTCCTTCTCTGCTGTAGTCTCGTCCTCGTGGCACAAGCACAGCGCATCACGTGCGAGTTTGATGATGTTTCGATGAGCGAGGCCCTGCGCCAGCTGACGCGCCAGTCCCACGACTACACCATCAGCTTCCTCTATAACGAGCTGGAGGACTTCCGCGTCACCACCTCCATCCAAAACAAGACCCTCCCCGATGCCATCCGTCAGATGATAGGCTTCTATCCTGTCCGCGTCACCGTCGATGGCAGGGAAATCATTGTGGAGTGTCCGCAGAAGACCGCCTCGCGCTACAAGGGCACCATTATAGACGAGTTGAGCGAGCCTATAGCCTACGCCAACGTCGCCCTGCTCTCGCCCGAGGACTCCACGCTACTGACGGGCGGCGTGTCCAACGAAAGCGGCCTCTTCGTTATCCCCTGCGAACAGCATCCCGTCCTCGCCCGCATCTCCTATGTTGGCTACAAGACCATTTACAAGCCTTGCCACACTACCGAGATAGGCGCTATACAGCTACAGCCGGACAATATCAAGCTAAAGACAATAAGGGTAACAGGAAACATTATACAGAACACCGCTTCTGGCTATAAAGTATACGTTCACGCTCTGCCGTTTGCCAAAGATAAGATGCTGACAGAGTTGTTACCTTATTTGCCAGGTATCAGTATTGACCAAGACCAAATTACTATTCTTGGCCATGCCGTCACAGCCTATTATATAGATGGAGTCCGTCAAACAGACCCCGCAGTTCTGAAATCACTTTCAACAGACAAAATTGAGAGCATCGAAGTTGACTATGTGGCAGGTGCTGATGAAGCGAAATCGGCTGTAGGTGGCATCATCCGTATTACAACCCGTCGTGAAGCCAATGGAGGCTTTAGCGGGAATGTAATAGGGGCATTGACGCTCCAGCCGTCAAACGGCATAAGTGGAGAAAAGGTGGCCAACACCCTGTCGGCAAGTATAGGCAAACTATACGTGTTCAACAGTATTGGCTTTACACGCCACACGCCGAAGATACATGAAGCCGAAACGTATATGCCAAAGCCCGAGGGTGATAGCTATTCTTTTGACAGGCAGGGAAGGTACAAACGTTGGTACTTGAACGAATATCTTGGCCTGAGTTATGAGTTTAACAAAATACAGCAACTCAAAGGTTCCGTATGGTATGTTTATGGTGATGAGAACAATAATGAAACGGGACTGACTACAAAGGCAGATGGTATGCATAGTTCTGTACGGCAGAACCCTAACCAGTCACATCTCGTTCAAGGTGTTGCCGACTATACATGGAAACCGAAGTCAGGTCAGCAGTTCGATTTCATGGTGGACTACCTTTACAAGTATCAGAACGACCGCCAACATTATATTATCGACAATGTGCCTGTTCCAGAAAAGTCCCAAGTAGAAAACACCCACATGCTACGCATACAACCCAAGTGGCAGCAACCACTCAGTAAATCGCTGATGTTGACAACTGGGCTCGACTATCAGCAAACCTACTATGACAACGACCTTCTGCCAAGAACCATAATGAACAGCTATGCCCCCGCAGCCTTTGCGAAGATTAAAGGGAGTTACAATGCTATTCAGTACGACATGGGATTAAGGGCACAGCATACGAATATGCAGGTCAAGGAGGGCGATGTCAAGAACATACACAACGATTTCGGCATTTATCCTACCATTAATCTCATGTGGATGATGAATCCTGAACGCCAGCACTTGCTTAACTTCATGTACAAATACAGCATGGAAGATTTGCCGTATAGTGTTGTTAGTTCATACCGTTCCTATACCTCTCCCTATAGTTACGAGACGGGCAATCCTGAACTGAAAGCGCCTACTGGACACGAACTGATGCTGATGGCCAGCCTATGGGGAAGATTGACTTTGACAAGCGCACTACTTCGGGCAAACGATGAAATCTATTTCGTCAGCGAGCAGTCGCCGGAATCGCTTTCGATTACTCAGATTAAGCCATACAATTGTGCATATTTGAATGGTTTATACTTGGGGATGGAGTACTTGTTGAAGGTAAAGGATTTGTGGACCAGTAAACCCAGAGCATCATTCAGAAAAGAGTCAGGCGAAGTGCGAGGAGTACACTACAACAACCCGTTTTGTTGGGCGTTCGACTGGAGAAATGATTTTCGTTTCTCATCCACCTTCTCAGGCGAGTTGAACTTCCATTACGAGCCAACCTCACATTTCCTTGACCTCACGTTGGAATCTGTATATCATTTGAGCCTACAACTGAAGAAGAGTTTTTACCAAGAACGTTTCTTGATGTCCCTCGAGGCTATGCCTTTTTTCAAGAACCGAAGGACTATCACAGACAATCTGAACGTCAGGACTACTTATCACAATCAAACCAAAGAACAATATCTGTTGTTATCAGCTACATGGCGCTTCAAGGGCGGCAAGTCTCTTAAGGAACAGTCAACAGCCAATAGCATACAGAGCTACAAACAATTTGAAAAAAAGCAGTAACAATATCCAGGTACAAATTTGTTCAGATTGTAGGACACACCTCAAAAAAGGTTTTAAGGAGTGCGAGTTTGTCCGTTTTTTTATAGTTTTTGCGAAAAAAGTGCTAACACTTACCTTTTTCCGTCCAACGAATTGTCATATAGAGCCTTAGATGTGGTAAGTGTTTTGGCAACACTTACCAAACACTTACCATACTCCTACCTCAAAGCTCGTCAACTTGCTTTAGTCGTAAGACAGAAACTGACAACCTAAATCAGCAAATCACAAACCTAAATCATCGAAATACAGTTAGTTATCTGATTGCTTTTGGGGTAAGTGTAAAGGTAAATGTTAGGTAAGTGTTAGGTAAGTGTTTGAGCAACACTTACCTCTTCTAATTCGCTTTGTCATAGCGGGTTAAGCCGCAAATGGTAAGTGTTAGCGTATTTTTGCGATTTTCCCTGAAAAATGAGATGAGAAAAGGGGCAAGAGTTGGCGTTTGACGTCCTGCTGATAGCGTTTGATTTTATTTTGACAGCGTTTGATTCTATTTTGCTAGCGTTTGATTCTGAGCGCGCAGAGTTTAACTCTACGGATGTGGAAATTTGCATTTTCGTTCGGTTCACCCTATCTTTAACCTTCGGTTTTAGGTAGGGATCACCTCGGAAATAAAAATAAATCTTAATTTATTTTGTATTTCTCTCCTACCTTTAATCCCCTTACAGGGGCTTTTAGGTAGGCTGCGCCTCGGGAAATCAAAAAAATCTTCGTTTTTTCTTGCTTTTCCTCTCGGCTTGCACTATCTTTAATCCCCTTACGGGGCTTTTAGATAGGGTTCACCTCAGAAAATTGCAAAAAAATTTGCATTTTCGTTCGGTTCACCCTATCTTTGCCAATTCAAACCATAGTGTATGAAAGTCGAAATCAGTGAAGAGTCGTTCCGAAAGGCTGCTGAGGAGGGCATGGATGCCTTCCTGCGGGTGATTACCGATGCCTATCTGGAAACGCTGGGCGGCGGGCTCAGCTCCGAGGGCATGACGCGCCTTAACGGCTGGCAGCACACGCTGCTGGGCTACCGTTTCTTCCAGGAGGAGGTGATGGACGGCGGCTTCTGCCAACTGATTCAGAACGGCTACGGACCGTACATTTTTGACAATCCCTTCGCCAAGGCCATGCGCCTGATGGGGCTGCACGACTTCTCGAAGGCTGTCTATAAGGCCAAGCGCATCTACGACACAAACAAGGCGGACTTGACGCGCGAGCGCTCCGACGAGGAGTTCATGGCCATGTACGAGCAGTACCCGAAGTTCGACGACATTGAGGACTGGTATATTGAGAATGAGGAGGATATAACGAAGGCTATTGCCTACTATGTGGATGAACACTTGAACCAATTCTTGGAAGATTGAAAAGTAAGAATAAGCCGCTTCGCAGGAAATTTTACAAAATTTGGAACAAAATAAATAAAAAAAATTCTGCCCTATGTGGGTACTCATAATTTAGAATTAAGGAATATGGAAAATAGAAAGTTTTTTGCGCTTATTGCTGCCGTCTGCGTCGTGGCGCTGACGTCGTGCCTGCCCGATACCCCGGGCTATACCTATACCGCCACGTTTGCGCGCGTGGTGACCATTGACCACTCGGTGGAGCCCCCTCACTTCTATGCCGACTATACGAACGAGGATTTTGAGTTCAGCAACATTCAGAAGAATTCCGACCTCGGCAAGTATGACCTGGCGAATGCCCCGCGTGCCCTGATTGTTGCCACGATGCTGGCGGCTGACTATAAGGTGGACTACACGCTGGGCAACGGCTCGGCACCCATTGTCGTCTCGCCCGTGTGCAACAAGGACTTGGCGCTCGACGACTCGTACGGCCCCGTCTACGGCTTCTCGCAACTGGAGCTCGACAGGAGCTGGGCATACCCCTACGCCTGGGTGAGCCGCGGCTATCTGAACATCGTTCCCCAGATCAAGGCGGACATAGCAGGGGAGCATCTGCTGGTGCCCGAAGGGGTTAGCAACGATACGCTCAGCTTCAGCCTGCGCTCGAAATACGAGAAGGGCGAGACGCTGCGCGCCGAGTTCACGTGCTTCGACCTCCGCACGCTGGCAGACACGGCTACGGCCGACGCGGGTGCCAAACCCGTGATGACGGCCATGCTTGATAAACTGAACCACTCGAGCGACTCCGTCATGGTGGTCGTGGTGGCTGACTACCTGAACGTCTGGCCCGACACGATTGTCAAGACGATGGTACCGACCAACTATTTCCATCTGCGTATTGATTAAGGTAGACTTCAAGCGGCTGTTCCTGAGGCTGTGGGCGCTGATAGTCAACCCGCGGCAGGCATGGAGCGACATCCTGGAGGAAGACCCCCGACAGGATGTGGCGATGACGTTCGTCTTTCCGCTGACGTGCTGCTGCGGCCTGGCCATCCTCATCGGGCGCCTCATCCGCGACGGCTTTGCCGAGGGGGGCTTCCTGAATGCTTTTGCCGACGCTGCCATCGCCTGCCTGGGGCTGGTGGCGGCGTTCTATCTGGCAACAGCTATCGTCGACCAGCTCAGCACACGTCTGCTCAAGCAGGAGCCTGACAAGAAGCTGTCGGCTCTCCTCGTGGGCTATTCGTTTGCCGTGGTGTTTGCGCTGACGATGCTTGTGGGGCTCTTCCCCGCATGGGTGCTGTTCAAGTGGGTGCTGCAGTTCTACGTGGTGTATGTCGTCTGGGTAGGTGCCGAAGTGCTGATGCACATCGACGAGGACAGGCGGATGACCTTCAGCCTGCTGACGTCGGCAACCATCCTACTTATCCCGTTCCTCATACAGCTTATATTCAACAAGATGCCGCTTGCCTTCGGCTAAGCCTGCACACATAGTTTCATGGATAAGAAACCCGCAGCCATCAACATAAAGAACAAGAAAGCCTCGTTCGACTATGAGTTCGTCGAGACCTATACGGCTGGCATCGTTCTGACGGGAACGGAGATTAAGTCCATCCGTCTGGGCAAGGTGAGCCTCGTCGATACCTACTGTTACTTCGTGGGGGGCGAGCTGTGGGTGAAGAACATGAACATTGCCGAGTACTTCTACGGCTCGTACAATAATCACAATGCCCGTCGGGAACGTAAGCTGCTGCTTACCAAGAAAGAGCTGCGCTCGTTGCAGCAGGAGGAGAAGAATCCGGGCTTCACCATCGTCCCCGTGCGCCTTTTCATCAACGAGAAAGGGCTGGCGAAGGTCGTCATAGCCTTGGCGCGAGGTAAGAAAGAGTACGACAAGCGTCAGTCCATTAAAGAGAAGGAAGATCGTCGGGAGATGGATCGTATGTTCAAGCATTGAGCCACGTATGGCATCGGATAGGAAGATGAAGACGCTCTCACAACTTGTGCGTGAACGTGTCCTGCTCCTCGACGGAGCCACGGGCACCATGGTGCAGCAATACGGCATCGCTACCGGCAACAACGATATGCTGTCGCTCACGCATCCCGAGATAGTCGGAGATATCCATGCCCGCTACCTCCGCGCCGGAGCCGACATCATAGAGACTTGCACGTTCAACGCCCAGCGTATCTCGCTGGCTGACTGCGGTGTCGAGGACCGTGTGGGCGACATCAACCGCGCTGCCGTAGCCCTTGCCCGACGGCTGGCTGACGAATTCTCCACCGACGAGAAACCCCGCTTCGTGGCAGGCTCCATAGGGCCTACGGGCAAGACGCTCTCCATGAGCCCCGATGTCAACGACCCTGCTTACCGCGCCATATCGTTCGATGAGCTTGCCGCTGCCTACAAGGAGCAGATGGCTGTACTGCTGGAGGGCGGCGTGGATGCGCTGCTGATAGAGACCATTTTCGACACGCTCAATGCCAAGGCGGCGCTCTTTGCTGCCCAGGAGGCGATGCAGCTGACGGGGCGCACGGTGCCCATCATGCTCTCCGTCACCATCAGCGACAACGCAGGGCGCACGCTCTCAGGGCAGACGCTGGAGGCTTTCCTCGCTTCTGTCAGCACATTCGAGGTGTTTTCCGTAGGGCTGAACTGCTCGTTTGGCCCTGCGCAGATGAAACCCTATCTGCGTGAGCTGGCAGCCAAAGCTCCGTACTACGTCTCCTGCTATCCCAATGCCGGACTGCCGAATGCCTTAGGCAACTACGATACCACGCCTGAGGAGTGGGCTACGATAACATCTTCGTTTGTTGACGAAGGGCTTGTGAATATCATCGGGGGTTGCTGCGGCACTACCGATGAATTCATTGCGGCCTTGGCTCCGCACCTTGCTGATGCCCACCCGCGCGCGCTTCCTACGGAGAGGCAGCAGGGACTTTTCCTATCGGGATTGGAACCCTTGCGCCCGCTGGAAGGAGTAGGGGAGGGCAGCGCGTTTGTCAACGTCGGCGAGCGGTGTAATGTGGCTGGCTCGCGCAAGTTTCTGCGTCTGATATCAGAGCACAACTACGCTGAGGCTCTTACTATTGCCCGTCGTCAGGTGGATGACGGCGCGCTAATGCTCGACATCAATATGGACGACGGGTTGCTTGATGCCCGTGCCGAGATGGAGCATTTCCTCCGCCTGTTGGCTGCAGAGCCGGACATCGCGCGCGTACCTTTTATGATTGACTCTTCCAACTGGGACGTAATAACCGCAGCCTTGAAGTGTATTCAAGGAAAGCCTGTGGTGAACTCCATCTCTCTGAAGGAGGGGGAGGAGGTTTTCCTCTGTCATGCCCGCGAACTTCGTAGGCTGGGCGCTGCCGTAGTTGTGATGGCTTTCGACGAGCAGGGGCAGGCCACAAGCTACGAGCGGAAGATAGCCGTTTGCCAACGGGCTTATCAGCTGCTTACGGAAAAGGTAGGGATGAATCCTGCCGATATCATCTTCGACCCCAATATCCTGGCTGTCGGCACAGGAATTGCCGAACATAATGCCTACGGTCTGGACTTTATCCGCGCTGCCCGCTGGATACGTGAAAATCTCCCTGGGGCTCATGTCAGCGGAGGCGTCAGCAACCTCTCCTTTGCCTTCCGCGGCAACAATAGCCTGCGTGAGGCCATGCACGCCGTGTTCCTCTTCCATGCCGTCAAGGCGGGGATGGATATGGCTATCGTCAACCCTTCCACGTCGGTGCAGTATGCCGATATCCCTTCGGAAGAGCTGGAGCTGATAGAAGACCTCATCCTCGCCCGTCGTTCCGATGCTACAGAACGGCTGACGGAGTATATTCCTCGCTCCTTTAAAAAAGTGGATTCTTCGGAATCTCCGGATAATCTGGAACATCCGTCCTCTCCCTCCCTTGTAGACCGCCTGCAGCAGGCTCTTGTTCAGGGCGATGGCTCCCATCTGGAGCAAGACCTTGCTGAGGCGCTGGCAACCTATCCGTCGCCCGTAGCTATCATCGAAGGGCCTTTGATGGAGGGTATGAACCGCGTGGGGGAGCTGTTTGGCGAGGGTAAGATGTTTCTCCCGCAGGTGGTGAAGGCAGCCCGCACGATGAAAGAGGCTGTGCGCATCCTCCAGCCAGCCATTGATTCCCTGCGGATTCCCCACGTCATTGGCTGTTCCTGCCCCGAATGTATGGGTAGGGAAAAGGGACAACGCGTCCTGCTGGCAACGGTGAAGGGCGATGTGCATGATATAGGCAAGAACATCGTCAGTGTGGTGATGGCTTGCAACGGATACACCATCATTGATTTGGGCGTGATGGTACCCCCCGAGGAGATTGTCCGCAAGGCGCAGGAATGCCACCCTGACATTATCGGACTCTCAGGGCTCATCACCCCTTCTTTGGGCGAAATGGTTACTGTGGCAGAGCAGCTTCAGGCTGCGGGCTTACACATCCCCCTGATGATAGGCGGTGCAACGACCAGCGACATGCACACGGCGCTGAAGATAGCGCCTGTCTATGACGCGCCGGTGGTTCATGTGAAGGATGCTTCGCAGAACTCGCGCATCGCGGCACAGTTGCTCAGCGTTTCTACTTGCGAAGCGTTTGTTAATGAGCTGCGCCAGCACCAGTCGGCCCTTCGCGAGCAGTTTGCCTCGCGCCAACAGGATTTGCTCACTCTCGACGAGGCACGCCGACACCGCCCCACACTATGGTGAGGAGGCAAAAAAGCATTTTTTAACAAAAAAAACGCCAAAAAATATGTTTTATAACATAAAAACGCAGTAACTTTGCAGCGTTTTTAGGTAACGCCATGGCAGAACGCGTGGCAAATTATTAACTAAACAAGAGAGAACAGCTATGTTAGAAACGAAAGTTGGTGAGTTCGCAGGCCTCATTTGGAATGCACTCAACGAGAAGGAAATGAACCTGAAGGACCTGAAGAAGGCTACGAAGATTAAGAAGAACGAAGAAATCTTCATGGGTCTTGGTTGGCTTCTGCGCGAAGGCAAGCTCAACGCTGCTGAAACCGAGGAAGACGTGGTTTATTCCCTGAAGTAATTCCCCTCTACCGTAAATCAGAAGAAGTTACTATCCCCCGCATTTACGGAATGCTGGCAAAGCCCTTTGCCGGCTTTTTTTATTTAAAAAGGTAAGGGCCGAGAAAAACTCTCAGCCCTTAATTCTTAATTCTTAACTTCTTCGTTTACTTGATGCCCAGCTTGCGCTTAATGTCCTTGGGAACGGCATCTTTGTGAAGGAGAATGTTGATGGTCTTGTAGGCCACGAAAGGCTTGGAGACGTACCAGAAGCCTTTGTGAGGACCATTCGAGCCCCATGAGTTCTTCATCATGTACCACTCCTTACCATCCTCGTCCTTGGCGATGCCGTAGATGATCATGCCATGGTCGTCGGTGGTCTCCCAGCTGTCGTAGCCCTTCTGGCGGAGTTCCTGAGTGATTTCGAGTTCCTTGACGGACTTTTTCTTCGGCTCACCCTTGCCGTTGTCGCCTGTCCAGCGAACGGCATCGCTGCCTTCCTTGCTCTCCACCTTGGTGTCGGGCACGGTGACGGTAGCAGTAGCGCTGTTGAAACCACGCTCGCTGACGTCAGCACCCCAGGCGAAGGTGTAGCCGTTGCGCACGGCGTAGTCCATGGTTTCCATGAACTCGTCGAGCGGCAGGTTGTACGAGAGACCCCAGCGCCAGTTGTCCTGAACCTCGATGACGAACGGCTCATAGAACGGCTGGTGGTTGAAGGAGGTGAGGCTCACGTAGTCATCGGGGTTGATGCCGAGGTACTGTACGAAGCTCTGCGGGGTGTACGTCTTGCCTTTGTATTCGAAGTTCTCGGGAAGTTCGCCGAAGTAGTGTGCAAGGATGCTTTCAAGGTCTTTCTTCCATACGGGGTTGGGATTCTTGACGCTCTCGGAAGAAATGGTCTTGACAACGGCTCCGGCAACCTTCATCAGCTGGGTGAAGTTGAAGAGCGAGTCGCCGTAGAGTGAGCCCGGGAAGGGCATGGCACCCTCGGGCACGATACCGTAGTGTTTCAGGCAATAGACAGCATCGTAGAACGATCCGCCCTCAGAGAAACTGGCATCGCCATGGGTGCGGACAGCTTTATCGGCGCGGTCCATGTAAGTCTTGAAGGCAAGGAACGACTCGCAGAGGTCAAACTCGCCCTTTCCCATGCGCAGCAGTTCGCTCTCAAAGAAGCCCAGTGAGCTGTATGCCCAGCAGGTACCGCTGCGATGTTGGTCCTTGACAGAGGTGACGGCATTCTCCACCACGGGGGTGAACTCAGATTTTTTCTCGTCCTTCTTCTCGTCCTGAGCGAAGGAAACAGAAGGCAACAGCAGAGCTGCGGCTGCCAAGACAATCAGTTTTTTCATATTCTCTTTGGTTTGATGGAATGAATTATTCATAAATTGGCGCAAAAATAGTCATTTTTTTTCAAACTCCATGCTGTAATGTCTTTTATTTTTCGTTTTTCATTCTTCATTTTTCAATTTTATGTATCTTTGCAAAAAAATAACCCCATAAACCTCGGCGCAGCCGAAATAGACTGAATCAAACTCATGAAGATACTGGTTACCGGCGCAGCCGGATTCATCGGCTCGAAGCTTGCCTGTCTGCTAGCACAGCGTGGCGACGACGTCGTTGGCATAGATAACATTAACGACTATTACGACATCCGCCTCAAGCAGGGCCGCCTCGACGAGTTCGGGCATGACTTCCGCTTTGTACGCATGGACCTCACCGATCGTGAGGGGCTCAACCATCTCTTTGCCGACGAGCACTTCGATAAGGTCGTCAACCTTGCCGCCCAGGCAGGCGTCCGCTACAGCATCACCAACCCCTATGCCTATCTTGATAGCAACCTCGTCGGCTTTCTCAACATCCTCGAGTGCTGTCGTCACTACGGTGTCCAGTACCTCGTCTATGCCTCGTCCAGCTCCGTCTATGGCCTGAACAGTAAGGTGCCCTTCAGTGAGGACGACAAGGTCGATACCCCTGTCAGCCTCTACGCCGCTACCAAGAAAGCCAACGAGGGCATGGCCCACGCTTACAGCAAGCTCTACGGCCTGCCCACCACCGGCCTGCGCTTTTTCACCGTCTATGGCCCATGGGGACGTCCCGACATGGCTCCCATGCTCTTTGCCCGGGCCATTAGTCGTGGTGAGCCTATCAAGGTCTTCAACCACGGCAACCTCAGCCGCGATTTCACCTACATCGACGATATCGTAAACGGAACCATCGGCGTCATCGACCGTGTGCCCGTGGCAGCCCAATGCCCCAATGACGTGCCCGCCAAAGTCTATAACATAGGCTGCTCCAATCCCGTCCGCCTTATGGACTTCATTCAGAAAATCGAGCAGGCCCTTGGCATCGAGGCCAAAAAGGAATTCCTCCCCATGCAGGCTGGCGATGTCTATCAGACCTTTGCCGACACGACTAAACTCGAGGCTGAGGTGGGCTACAAGCCCTCCATCACCCTCCACGAAGGCATCACCCGTTTCATTGCCTGGTATCAGTCCGACAAAAATCCCCTTCGTTGACGCAGATTGCCTATGAACCGTCTGTCCCAGATCCTCTTATTCTTCATCCTCTGTCTGCCTGCCAAGGGCGTTGCTGAGAACTGGATGAGCCGCTTGCCCGATGAGACGTATGTGGCTGTGGTGTCCATTCCTGGCGCTCACGATGCCGCTACCGGTACAGGATGGGAGGCAGGCTACGAGAGTTTGGGTGACCTCTTTGCTCGTACTCAGGATTTAAACCTCGCCGAACTGTGGAGCGTGGGCGTGCGCGCTTTCGACCTCCGCCCCTGTACCCGCGACGGCTACCTGAACATCAATCACGGCATTATTCCCACCCGTGTGAGATTCGACAAGGCCCTGTGTCTGCTACGTGATTCGCTGAAGGCCAATCCCTCGGAGTTCGTCGTCATTCATTTGCTCCATGAGACCGATGGCGATCAGGTGGACGGTACCTATAACCAGCAGCTGCTTGACTTGCTGGGGAGGAACGATCTTAAGGATTTCTTTGTCCCCTTTCGAAAAGATCTCACCGTGGCTGACATGCGCGGCAAGATGCTGTTGCTGAGCCGCGACGTCTATGCCTCGTCGCCCATCGGGGGCTTTTTCCGCAACTGGACCCACGATGCCACATGGCAGAAGATGACAGGAGCCTCCATCACCGGCCCTTCAGGAGCCACAGCCTCCCTTTATGTACAGGACTATCCCGAGACGTGGGCGGGCGGAGCGATGGAAAACAAGATTAACGGCATGACCCGCCTGCTGACATTCAGCACGTCGCACCAGACCACTACGCAAGGCTCCATCCGCTGGGTGTTCAACTTCGCCTCTGCCTATTCGAAGGTCACCGACCTCTTTGGCAATTCCGTGTCGCTCAGCGAGGGCTATCGTGATAACGCCTCCCATACGCATGCTGCTATCCTTGATATCCTCAGCGGCAACCACGGCCCCACGGGAGTGGTATTGATGGACTATGCAGGCGTCGATATTTCGGAGGATTATAACGTTCGGGGTAGGGAACTGGTTCAGACTATTATTGCCAACAACTTCACTTATCTCGACGACCTTTCTGGCATTTCGGAATTCATTTCCTCTGATGCGAATAGGACCGCCCCGGTAGCCATCTACTCGCTTTTGGGTCGCCGTCTCGAGGCACCTCGCAAGGGCACCGTCTGTCTTGTTCGCTACGCTGACGGCTCCGTCCGCAAGGTCTGCTATTGAGGCTTAAGGGAAATCTCCTTCTGTCATCTTTCGCGACGAATTCACACGCATTATTGTTTGATGCCATTCCACAAAAATCCCCTCCGCAGATGGGGGAGGGGATAAGGGGATTATGGTTGGGGCTTTAAGGTCTTCCGCCGCCGCCAAAGCCGCCTCCACCGCCGAAGCCTCCGCCTCCACCACCGCCGAAGCCTCCACGGCCTCCACGACCTTCGCCTCCGCTGCGCTCGCCTCCGCCGAACTGCATGCCGCCCCGCATCATTTCGCGGCGGGTGTTGCGGTCGCCAATGAGGTTGAGGCGATAGATGAAGTGGAGCATGACGTAGCTGTTGATGCTATTGCTGTAGGTGTCGGTGTGACCTGTGGCGCTGACGTTGCGGTTGACGTTGCTCTGTTGGCCAAGGATGTCATAGAACTGCAGGCTGACGGTGGCTGCATTCATACGGAGGAAGCTCTTTGAAATCTGGGCGTTCCAGAGCAGCTCGTTGGTGTTGAACTCGGCGCTGCTGTAGCCGCGACGGCTGTTCATGCTAAGGTTCGTAGAGATTTTGATGTTCTGCCAGGGGATATTGAAGTTGGCGTTGGGGCCGTAGTTGAACTGCCAGGTGTCCTGCTTGTTCTCGGGCTGCATCTCGTTGAGGGCGTGGTTGTAGCGGACGTTGCCGCGGATGGTGATGTCCATCCAGTCGTTCTTGTAGCTGCCGGAGAGGGTTTGGTTGACGCCAATCTGATGGGTGGTGGCGAGGGGATAGACCGGATTGTCGAGCGTGAGGGCACCGGAGCGGAGGAAACTCTCGCGGTGGCTGTAGTTGAAGCTTGTGCCGGTGGAGACGTTGAAGCGCTGGTTGGTGAGGGCGGTGTTGAAGTTGAAGTCCGTGCCGGCATTCCACGTGCTCCAGAAACCGTCGAGGTTGGTGGGACGTGTGATACGTCCGCCCGTTTCCTCGTTATAAGTGGTCTGGTTGACGATGTTGTTTAGCGTGTTGCCGGCATTGACGCTGAAGTTGATGTTGCGCAGATGCTCGGCATTGTAGTCGCGGAACTCCACACGCAGGGTATTGTTGAAGGTCGGCTTCAGGCCGGCGTTACCCGTGGTAATGTTCATGGGATTGCTGTCGTCGACGACCTCGATGAGTTGGGTGAGTTCGGGTTCCTGGCTGCGTCCACGGTAGTTGACGTTGAGGCTGCGCTGCTTGGTGAAGCGGTAGCGGTAGTTGAGCGTGGGCGTCCAGTTGAAGACGGTACGCGTGGTGTCGATGTGAATGCCCTGGTACTGCTGGTCCATGTGGCGCGTCTGGGGCTGCAGGTCGAAACCGATGTTGATGTTGTAGTTGTCAGTAACCTTGCGGAACTGGGCGACAATGCTTTGGTTCAGCTGTTCGTCGATAGAGAAACGGCTGAGTCTCTCGCTGAGATACTGCTCGTACTCGTCCTGCCAGAGCCACTCGGCGAGGTCCCAATTAGGAATCCAACTGGGCAGGTCGTAGGTGTTGCGCTGATTGTCGCGGTAGCGGTAGCTGATCTGATAGCTCAGCTGGAGGTAGGTGGCGAGGGCAAGGGGCTCACTCCACATGACGCGTCCGTTGAGGTTGTAATTCTTGGAAGGGGTGTTGCTGTAGCGGTTGATGGTAGAGGTGCTGTCGCCGCGCTGGTAGAAGCGGGTGAACGAGGTGCTCTGCGAGATATTCTGGCTGGTGGTGTAGCCTCCGTTGGCCTGAAGGGTGACGTTACGCCCCTCGGTGTTCATGCGGTGGTTGATTTGCAGGGAGGCGTTGACGGAGGTGCTGCTGTTGTTTCCCTCCGAGGCAGACGTGGCGAAGTTGATGCGGCTATTGTTGGTACGGTCTGTCCAAGCGGAGTCGAGGGGTACGTAATTGCTGCCAGGGTAGAGTTCGTTGATGGTTGCCTCGGGGTCTTGGTTAAACGTCGATGAGCGGCTCTGGTTGATGTTGGCTCCTGAGCTGTAGCTGAAGTTGGGGCGTATGATGATACTCCACGTGGTGTCGGGGCGCCACTCGAACTGGAAGTCACCGCTGGCACGGCGGTTCTGGTTGAGTCCCTGATTCCATCGGTTGGAGAACGAGCTGGTGCCGTTTTGCAAGATGGTTTCGCTGGATGAGCGGCTCTGGGAGTTCCCCTCGGAGAGGCTGAAGTTGACGTTTCCGCCTGCCCTGTATTGATATTGGTTCTGGCGCCATTTCTCGCCGAAGTTCTTTGCCATGTTGAATCCGCCTGCGGTGCTGGTGGTAAGGCCTGTACTGCCTCCTCCACGTCCGCCTCGTCCGCCGCCTCCGATGCTGCCGCCTGCCACGTTGCCCGTGTTGGCGAAAACGGTGTACTGCTGTTGGCTCTCAAAGCGGTTCATCATGATGCTTCCTGAGTAGAGGCTGTTGATGCCCAACTCCTCGACAAACTCCGTCCGGTGTGTGGGGCGTCCGTAGCCGAGGTCGATATTGCCTATCCAACCCTGCATCATGTTCTTTTTGATTTCCAGGTCGAGGACGAATTCCTCCTCGCCGTCATCGATACCCGTCTCGCGCGAGAGGTCGCTCTTGCGCTCGTAGTTCTTGATGCGCTTGATGATGCTGGCAGGCAGGTTTTTGGTGCCGATTTCGCGGTTGTTGCCGAAGAACTCCTCGCCGCCCACCAACAGACGGTCAATCTTACGTCCGTTCATCTTGATGGTGCCGTCGTCTTCTATCTCGATGCCAGGAATCTTGCGGAGCAGCTCCTCCAGCACAGAGCCTTCGGGAACGCGGAAGTTCTCGGCGTTAATCATCAGGGTGTCTTCAACCATCTGGATATCGGCCATCTGCGCCTCGATGACAGCCTCCTTCAGTAGGATGGCATCGCTCTTCAGCTTGATGGTGTCCAGACGAATGGATTCCGTGCGCCTGTCGACGGTAAATGGCTTGTCCTGTGTGCCGTAGCCAATGTAGGAAATGCGAATGAAGTAATTGCCCGTGTGGACACGCTTCTGCATTTCGAAATGTCCGTTGTTGAACGTGGTAATGCCCTCGACGAATGTGCTGTCGGGCAGAGCCATCCATTGGATGGTTGCCTGCGGAACCGGTTCGCCTGTCTCAAAATCCTTCACGACGCCCTGAACATTCACCGTGCGCTGTTGCTGTGCCATCGCGGCAAGGCTCATAGCCAAACATACGCCCATCAGGGCCAATTTCCTACATTTGCTGAGAATCGAAGTCATATATTTTTTAAAAGGTAATACGCGCAAATTCGTTTGCGCTACATTTTTCAGACACCTCCCGATAAAAAAGGTTTAAATAGGATTTGTCAAAAGGTATTTCTTTCGCAGTCCTTTCTACGACTCAGCCGGCAGCGGCGTGTAATTGCCGTGCCGGCTGGGCAGGAGTCTCTTTTTGTCCTCCGTCGTGTTATTCAATCACAGCGGCGAAGCCTCCGTTGCGAGCCATGTGGATGTGGAGCGACGTGCTCTTGTTTACGGTTGCCCGCTCCTGACGGTAATCCATGGCCATACGGTTGGCATTCACGCCATCCACAAACGAGGTCATCTGAAGTGTCTTGCCTTCGGGGAGGATGCTGAGCGCGACGTCCAGCTCACGCTCCTTGTCGTTGGTGATTCCGCCTATGAACCACTTCTGGCCCTTGCGCTTGGCTGTCACGATATACTGTCCGGCTTCTGCTGCCAGCACGCATGTCTCGTCCCAGTTGACGGGTACGCTGGTGAGGAAGTCGCGGCAGTCGGGCCACTTGTCATAACGGCAAGGGTTGTCCATCAGCATCTGCAGGTTGCTCTCGAAGAGCACGAAGACAGCCATGTTGTAGACCTTGGTGCCCACGCCCGGGCAGATGGGGCGGTTGCCATGGTAGTCCTCCGGCTGATAGCAGAGCATGGCGCCTGGCGTGTAGTCCATGGGACCTACGGCATTGCGCAGGAAGGGGAGCCACACGCTGTTCTTGGGCGTACAGCCTCCGTTGAACTCCATGCCGCGGACACCCTCGAACGTCAGCACGTTGGGATAGCGGTACTCCATGCCGCTGGGATGGAAGGCTCCGTGGAAATCGACCATGATGTGGTGCTTGGCAGCTTCCTTGGCCACACGGTCGTAGTAGTCAATCATCCATTGGTCCTGACGGTCCATGAAGTCAATCTTCGTGCCCACGATGCCCCACTCCTCGAACTTTGCGAAGAGGTCCATGTTGTGCTCCACGGTCAGCCAGGGCAGCCAGACGAAGATGCCCACGTTCTTCGCCTTGGCGTAGCGGATTAGCTCGGGAAGGTTCACCTCGGGGTTGGTGCGATAGGGGTCGCGGGTGTTCAGCGCCCAGCCCTCGTCCATGATGATGTAGGGCACGCCGTTGCGCGAGGCAAAGTCCACAAAGTACTTGTAGGTGTCGAGGTTGATGCCGCTCTTGAAGGTTACATCCGGCCCGTAGGGGATACCGTTGAGCCAGTCCCAGCATGTCTGTCCGGGCTTAATCCAACGGGTGTCCTCTATCTGGCACTTCTGCGCCAGGCGCATGGGCATGGTGTTCTCTGCCAGGCGGCCGTCCTCCTGCGTAATCAGCAAGTAGCGCCAGGGGAAGGTGCGCGTGCCGCTGGTCTTGGCGATGTAGTCAGCCTCCTTCAGGATGCGCTGGCTTCGGTCGCCCTGGTCCTCGTACTCCAGAGGTGTCTTCGGCTGGATGGCCGACAGACTGTTGTCGGCATTGCCTTTCAGGAACAGACCGGGATAGCTGACGAGGTCGAATTCGCTGAGCAGGATCTTCTGGTTCTTGCCCATAATCAGCACGGGCAGCTCCGACATCCTGTCGTCCTTCTTCCACTCGTTGCTCTTGACGAAGGAGTAGTTCTCCTCGCAGCTGGTCTTGAAGCCGCCCGGCTGCTGCAGCACCAGGTCGCAGTCTTCAGCCAGCTGGAAGACGGTGTTCTCCTGCATCACCTCAATCTCGCCCGGCAGCGATGTCCTCATGCGGAAGGCCACGCCGTCGTTGTAAAGACGGAAGTCAACGGCATAGCCGCCCTTCATGTCCAGCGTGAGCAGCGTGTAGTTGTTTTCCACCTGACTGTACTTCAGGGGAAGCAGGGGCGTCACGGTCTCTTTGACCTTGCGGACACTCTTTTTCTTCAGGACGGGTTTGGCACCCAATGTCCTGTCTGAGAGCTGCATGCCAATGACACTCTTTTTCAGCAGCGTCTCGCCATGGCTCACTACGTCATAGTAAATACGGTCTGCGAGCGTGACGCTTACACTGGTCTGTCCGTCAGGACTCTGGGCTTTTACCACCTTTTGGGCATGGCCTGCGAGGCAGGCAGCCGCCAAGAGGATAAGGGATATGGCTCTTCTTGTTTTCATAGGTAATGATGTTTTTTCTATTTCTCTCCACGCCCGTTAAAGCAGCGGGCGTTGGTTATAATGTCAGAGGCTGAAGATGAGGCTGATGGGGTAGTGGTCGGAGATGAAGGGAGCACCATAGTCGCCCTTGAGGCAATGGAACTCCAGCGGGGTAACGTCGCGTACGAAGAAGTGGTCAATGACGTCGGCATGGCGTCCCCAGGCGTTGAAGGTACCCTCGTTGTCGGTGATGGGGGCTACATCGCGGGCCACCTTCATGTGAGCCTTCTCTTCCAACGGGCGGAAGATGACGTCCTCGATGGTGCTGTTCATGTCGCCGCCCAGGATGACGGGAACACCGGCGGGAACGAGTTCGTCAATGAACTTGCAGAGCAGCAGCACGCTCTCGCGCCGCGCCACGGGGCCCACATGGTCCAGATGGGTGTTGAGGTAGGCAATCTTCTGTCCCGTCTTCTTCTCCTGCAGCAGGACGTAGGTGACGGTACGTCGGCAGGCTCCGTCCCAGCCCAGCGACACCTGCTCGGGCGTTTCGCTGAGCCAGCGTGTGGTGCTGTCGAGGAGGCGGAAGCGGCGCTTGTTGTAGTAGATGACCATGTATTCGCCTTCGTTCTTGCCGTCATCACGGCCTACGCCGATGTGGCCATAGCCCTTGATTTTCTTGTTGATAAACTCATATTGGTCGGGCAGCACCTCCTGCATCCCGATCATATCGGGCTTCTCGCGTTTGATGAGGTTTATGGTGGCATGCCTACGGTTCATCCAGCAGTTCTCGCCGTCGGCCTTGGCAGCGTTAGCGGCACCGCCGCTGTTGCGGATGTTGTAGGAGATGACCTTAAAGTCCTTTGCCTGAAGGGCGGTTGGCAGAGCTGTGAAGGCGAGCAGCAGGGCTGCCAGAATGATACGCTGATTCTTCTTCATATTTTAAAATAAGTTTAAGTGATATTTCCGAGCTGCGAAGATAGGAAAAAGGATGCAAAAATCCGCAAAAAGTAGAATAAAATGCCCCAATTGACGAATTTTTTCCACTTCTTTATGGTAGTTGAAGTTTTTTTTGTACCTTTGCGCGCTAAAATTGCAGTCAGGCTGGAAAACCGCCCGCAAAAAGCACATTTTAAGACGATAAATTTTAACTTAATAAAAACGAAATGGCAACATTAGGAAAAATCAGAAAGCATGGGTGGCTGCTGCTTGTCGTCATCGGCATCGCCCTTCTTGCTTTCATCGTCGGCGACGGCATCAAGGCCCTCGGCCCGAGTAAGAACATCCGCAACGTCGGTGAAATCAATGGCGACAAAATCTCCGTTGAGGAGTATCAGAAAGCAGTTAACGAGTATGAAGAGGTTGTCCGCTTCGCCCGCGGCAACAACACCATCACCGAGGCTGAGATCGCTCAAATCAAGGATGAGGTGTGGAACCAGATGGTCAGCACCAAGCTGATTGAGGATGAGGTAAGCCGTCTTGGCATCACCGTCACCCCCGCTGAGCTTGAGGCCGCCCTCGACGAGGGCTCGCACACGCTGCTCGCCCAGTCGATGTTTGTCAATCAGCAGACGGGTAAGTTCGACAAGGACCTGCTCTATAACTTCCTCAGTGAGTACAACAGCATGGACGCTTCGACGATGCCCTCACAGTACGTAGACTACTATCGTAACCTCTATCGCTACTGGAACTTCATCGAGAGCAACCTGAAGCAGGAACTCCTTCTGGAGAAGTACGAAGCCCTCGTCACCAATGCCCAGCTGAGCAATCCCGTGGCAGCCCAGAAGGCTTACGATGGCCGTAACAACTACTGCAAGCTGGCCTTTACTGTCATCCCGTTCACCAGCCTCTCCGACTCGGCTGTCACCGTCACGGATGCCGACCTGCGCGCTGTCTACAATGAGCATAAGGAGAACTACCGTCAGTATGCCGAGGGCCGCGATGTGAAGTACATCGACGTTGCCGTGGTGCCGAGCGACGAAGATCGTACTGCCCTCATGGCAGAGGTTTCCGAGGTTGCCGGTCAGCTGGCTGAGACTCCCGAGAGCGAAATCGACGCCGTTGTCCGCATGTCCGAATCCACCATCCCGTTCAGCCTGATGCCCCGCACGGCTGCCGGTCTGGCCGAGGATGTGGCTGAGCGTATCGCCAGCATGAACATCGGCGAGGTTGCCCCTGCCTACTACAACGAGGCCGACGATAGCTACAACACCTTCAAGCTCCTGGCCAAGGCCACGGCTCCCGACTCCATCCAGTTCCGTCAGATTCAGGTGACGGAGGAGGAAGAGGCTCGCCGTACGGAACTCAGCGACAGCATCTACAATGCCCTCCTCGCCGGTGCCGACTTTGCCGAGCTGGCTGAGCGCTACGGACAGCCTACCGAGCCCAACTGGTTGGGTTCCTCCAGCTACGAGCGCAGCACCATCGTTGGCGACAACGCCACCTACCTCGTCACGCTCAACAGCATGAAGAAGGGCGAGATCCGCAAGCTCTCCCTCCAGGGCGTCGACCTCATCCTTCAGGTGACGGACACCAAGAATCCTGTCGACAAGTACCTCGTGGCTGACATCAAGCGTCCGGCTTATTTCAGCAAGGACACCTACAACGCAGCCTACAACCGTCTGAGCCAGTTCGTCGCATCGAACCAGTCCTTCGACGAGTTCAAGGCCAATGCCGAGGAGGCAGGCTTCCGTCTGCTTGACCTGAAGGGCCTTCAGAACTCCGCCCACAACATCGGCGGCGTCTCCAGCACCCGCGATGCCCTCCGCTGGGCCTTCGGTGCCAAGAAGGGCGAGGTCTCCCAGATCTTCGAGGCCGGTGCCAACGACCATCTGCTGGCACTTGCACTTGAGGACATCCATCCCGCAGGCTACGCTTCGTTGGAAACCGTCAAGGACATGCTGAAGTACGAGGCTACCAACAACAAGAAGGCCGAGAAGATTCTGGCCAGTGTCAAGAACGTGAAGACATTGGCTGAGGCTGCTGCCCTCGAAGGTGCCAAGTCCGACACGCTGGCCCGCGTCACCTTCTCATCGCCCGTCTTCGTGAGCGCAGTTCCCGCCAGCGAACCCGCCCTCAGCGGCGTAGCTGCTACGTTGGAGCAGGGACAGACCGCAGGCCCCATCAAGGGCAACGGTGGTATCTACTTTGTGCAGGTTGTTGAGCGCGGACAAGGCGCCCAGACCTTCGACGCCGCTCAGGAGCAGAAGAACGCCGTCTCCACCGCAACCCGCAGCCTTGGTCACACCCGCCTCATCAACGAGCTCTTCACCAAGGGCAAGGTGGTTGACAACCGTTACCTCTTCTTCTAAGAGACCAGTCAGGGCGACCCACAAACCCTGTCGCTCCCCAATACACAGAGGTACGCGCACACGCGCGTACCTCTGTCTTGTCTTTCTCTTCTTTTTGGGCACAATCTCAACTTTTTTGCAATTTTGCACCAAGTTATAACGAAAAAACGGAATAAGTGGGTATATTTGTGGTCTTAAAAACGGAATAAGTTGGTAAAATTGTGGTTAAAAATATGGAATAAGTGGTTTTTCTGTTTGTCGGATGAGGGAAATGTTGTAATTTTGCATCGGATTAAAACAAAAGAATTATGCTTGAACGTAAATTTACACGAATTCTGGAACACTTCCTTAAGGAAGAACCAAACAAAATTCTTCTCGTCAACGGCGCACGACAAATAGGAAAATCCTATCTTATTCGTTATGTTGGACAGAAACTTTTCACACACTTCGTTGAAATCAACCTAAAGGAAGATAAGGAAGGTGATCAGGTTTTTGCCGATGTACATACAACCAACGACCTCTACATGCGTTTGAGCAATTATTACTCAAAACCTTTAGGTGACAGATCCAATACTCTCGTGTTTTTGGACGAGATTCAAAGCTATCCTCATCTGATGACAATGCTAAAGTTTCTCAATCAGGAGTCACGCTACAGATTCATCGCGAGCGGGTCCCAATTAGGTGTTGCCCTTTCGGAAACTCCTTCGGTTCCACTTGGCAGTGTGACCATCGAGCAGATGTATCCTCTCGACTTTGAGGAATTTCTGTGGGCTACAGGCATCGGCAAAGAATGGATTGAGAACATTCGGCAGAACTATCTCCGTAAAGAGGCATTGGACGAAAGTACGCATAATATCCTTTTGAAAAGATTCCAATACTACCTGCTTGTCGGCGGATTACCCGAAGCCATCAATAATTATCTTGCGGACAGGAATATGGTTCGTGTCAGGGCGACCCATAGAGATATATACGATCTTTATCGCATCGATGCTTCTCAGTATGACGACGAGCACAAACTGAAGATTCGCAAGATATACGATCTAATTCCAAGCAATCTGGAAAACAAAAAGAAACGCATCGTATATAAAAATATTGAAGATAAGAAAGGAAAAACTTTTTCTGACTATGCGGATGAGTTTGAATACCTGACTAATTCGGGCGTAGCCTTGGAAGTATCTGCAATCAGTAACCCTCATTTTCCCCTTGCCGAATCAGAGCAGAAACGCCTTGTGAAACTCTACTTGAACGATGTGGGGTTACTGACCAACCTCCTTTATGGAGTGAACGTGAACGCTGTCCTACAAGATATCAAAAGTATCAACCTTGGCACGGTGTATGAGTCTGTTGTTGCTCAGGAACTGGCTGCACATGGTTTCAAACTACATTATTTTGATAATAAGAAAAAGGGCGAGGTTGATTTCTTGATAGATGACTATGACCAGCTAACGATTTTGCCATTAGAGATAAAGTCGGGAAAGGACTACACAGAGCATAGCGCACTCTCAAAGTTTCTTGATAACCCTGATTATGGCATAAATCGTGCATTCGTTTTTTCTAACGAGCGAGAAATCTTCAGGAAAAGAGGAACAACCTATCTCCCCATCTACTATTGTATGTTTCTATATAATGAGTATCGTGAAGAACCTGTGATACTGCCTGAATTGGAAGTTATCTGATTATATGTGGATTCATGGACGAGAAAGCACTTTTAGATTGAAAAGAAGCAAATGAAGAAGTGTGTTCCAAGTTCAGGCAAAACTAGGAATCACAACTTCTGCAACCTTATCATCAGCCTTGGTCATACCCGCCTCATCAACGAGCTCTTCACCAAGGGCAAGGTGGTCGACAACCGTTACCTCTTCTTCTAAGAGACCAGTCTGGGCGACCCACAACCCTGTCGCTCTCCGATACACAGAGGTACGCGCACACGCGCGTACCTCTTTTATGTTTTATTGAAGAGAGTCCGGTCGGCAAAAAGAATGAAGCTATACTCGAGAGTGTCTTGAGAACTGTTGACTGCAAATCTGTAGCTCACAAACGACCGAATAATTTCGCCATAAATCGCCGAATAAAACTTTGCCAAATAGCCAAGCGTATTTAAGCCAAATAGCCAATCGCTATTAAGCCAAATAACCAAACAAAAATATGCCAAATAACCAGGAAAGATAGACACAACAAAAATGAAGAAGCCATCATTTAAGATGCTTTAAACTGCTGTTGGACAATATGCATACATGCGAACAGACGGTGTAATGGTTGTTCCTATCGGCTGTTTGAAGGACTAACAGCAAGTCTGATAAAGTGTGTTTTCACAACATTTTTTCACCTCAACAAGATAGTTTTTAGCCGAAGTAGCATTGAAATTGAAACAAAATTAGTATCTTTGTGGCAGAATCAAGATTGTAATCCATGGAACGAAGACGATTGAAAGAAAACGAAAAAAAGATTAACCCATATAAAAATATACCATGAGTATAAGTGTAAATACAATCAAACGACTATTAGCGTTGTTATTAGGAGTATTTGTTGTTACCTATCTGATATCGTTGAATATGGAAAACCATTTTTTGTTACCAATACAAAATGGTTTTCAAATGATTTCCTGTTTGCAATAGCTGGTGGGGCTTTTGCAAGTTTTTGTAGTCTTAATTTGTGAGATAATTAGTTATTATCAAATAATAAAAGCAACAGTTTGGTCGTCTTTTAGTATCTTTATCATCGTTAATAAAGGTTCAGCATATGGAAATACAAAAAAGAAAGAGCGATAAAGAGATTTATGCTCCTCTTAAGGACAAGTGGCTTGTGATGAAACCAGAAGAGGAAGTACGACAAAAATATATTTGCCGCTTAGTTGATAGCTATGGTTACTCCCTTGACCAGATGGATCAAGAGATACAAGTTTCTAATTCACAACGTGGGCAGGGTGCGGCACGAGCAGATATTGTTGTTTGGCGCAGTAAAGAGGATAAAGAATCAAAGAAGTATCCTTTGATAGTTGTAGAGTGTAAAGCCGAATCTGTCACCATCCGTAAAGAGGACTATTACCAAGGTATGAATTATGCATCATGGGCTCATGCAGACTTCTTCGTTACCACCAATTTGAAAGAAACTCGCATCTTTAGGATTGTCAAAGGACAAATACCAGACAAACTCGATGAAATTGTGGATATACCCAATGCTTCAAAAGCCAACAACCAAAAAGAAATCGATAAGTTGTTGAAGCAGACAAAGGCATTCACGCGCGATGAGTTCTCGAAGCTTCTTTTTAAATGCCACAATATCATTCGCAATAACGACAAGCTTTCTCCTGAGGCAGCTTTTGATGAGATAAGCAAAATCCTTTTCATAAAGATACGCTATGAAAGAAATAATTCTGATTCACAAATCTTTTCCGCAGAACGTTTCAAGGCTCTAAAGAAAAGCAGGGAGGACTATAACAAAGAAATGAAAATAGAGGACGAGAAGCCCTTTCATCAACATCTCTTCGACCTAACAAAACAAGAGTTTGTGCATGACCATCTTTTTGACGATAATGCTAAAATAGAAATTCGTGAAAACAGCTTTGAGCAAATCGTAAAGGAACTGGAAATTTATAACCTCTCTACGACTTCAGACGATGTGAAAGGCATCGCTTTTGAGAAATTCCTGGGTAAAACATTCCGAGGAGAGTTGGGGCAGTTCTTTACTCCTCGTACCATTGTGGACTTCATGGTGTCTGTACTTGACCCACAAGAAGGAGAATTGGTGTGCGATCCATGTTGTGGAAGCGGTGGGTTCTTGATAAAGGCTTTTGAGTTTGTTCGTGAAAAGATAGAAAAAGACATAGAACAGCAGAAAGAGGACATCAAAGCGCAGTTTTATGGTGATGACTACGATAAGATGTCTGACAAGAAAAAACAAGAGGTTGAGGCTGAGGTTGCTCAGATATTTTCATATCTGAATGAGGAACTAAATATCAACAATGAAAAAGGCCGGTTACGTTCTCTTTCTTTTGACTGTATCTATGGCACAGATGCTAATCCACGCATGGCACGCACCGCCAAGATGAATATGATTATGCACGGTGACGGTCATGGAGGTGTACATCATCATGATGGCCTGCTCAACGTGAACGGTATCTTCGAGAATCGTTTTGATGTCATTTTAACCAATCCTCCTTTTGGCGCAAGAGTTGAAAAGGACTTGATAATATCAGAGGCAGACAGATTCACAGATGAAGCCAAGATAGAAGAATATAAAAATCGGTATGGCAAAGAGGAATATGAAAGAGCTTTAAGCCAAGTTAATGACAATGTTGGCGAATCGTTACTGAGTTTATACAAGATTGACAGCAGTTTGACGGAAGTTCTATTTATTGAGCGTTGTCTAAATCTTTTGAAGCCTGGCGGTAGAATGGGTATTGTCCTTCCTGAAGGCGTGTTGAATAATACGAATTTGCAAAAGGCACGTGATTTTGTGGAAGGAAAAGCAAAGATACTTCTGATTGTTTCTATACCCCAGGATGTGTTTATCGCATCTGGAGCGACAGTAAAACCAAGTCTCCTTTTCTTCAAGAAGTTTGATGAGGATGAGGCATTGGAGTATTCCCAAATCTTACATCAAGCCCAAATGAGCGTCTCCTCTAAATATGAGGAAGAGGTTAATGAACTTGAAGAAAAAATAAAATTGAGAGGCAAAGATGCTCTTACAAAGGAAGACAAAAAGGTTTGTCGGGCTAAGTTGAATGCCCTACAGGAAAGAATAGAAGCAGAGGTCAAATCAATTGTAAAAGAAAAGTTCGACTATGAAATCCCAATTGCAGAAGTCCAAAAGGCAGGCATTAGCTCGACTGGTGCAGAAATAGAAAATGAACTCGTACCATTGGCGAAAGAGTTCACCCCCTATCGTATAGAAAACAAACTGTGGGGAGTACCCATCAAATCTGTTAAATATAGAATAGATGATGATGGAAACACTTTCCGTTTCAGAATGACGGACAACATTCTTTCTGAGCCTGAAGCATTTTATAACATAAAGAAGTAATGGCTATGCATCCCGACAGATACAGATTTTTGAACTTTACAACCTTCAAAGAACTTGTGTTGTGGAGTGCAGCCGGTATAATATCCCAAGGCATTAGGTACAACAAAAAGTATAAGCTTGTTCCTATTTCCTTATTTTTGAGAAAAAACACTCAAACTATTATCCTTGAAGACGATGTCATTTATAAACAACTGACAATAAAAACCCAAAATGGTGGTGTTGTCCTGCGAGACCAGAAAAAAGGCTCAGATATTGGAACTAAAAAACAAAATGTTGTTTGTGGTGGGCAATTCGTGATTTCAAAGATAGATGCCCGAAACGGGGCTTTTGGAATCATATCTGATAAACTCGATGGCGCAATTGTAACAAACGATTTCCCCGTGTTCGATATTGATGAGACAATTATTAATCCTACCTTTTTGCTTCTTGTGACTACAACCAAAGCATTTGTTAAGTTTGCCCAGTCATGCAGTAGTGGGACGACTAATAGACAAAGGATAGATATTAATCAGTTCTTATCACAAAAAATACCTCTTCCCTCCAAAAAGGGACAAGAAATAATTGTTTCGCAATATAATAACAGAATCATAGAGGCGGAGAGCATAGAACAAAAAGTCTCTCAAATAGAATTGGGGATAGAGAATTTCTTAAAAGACACATTAGGTGCAACTACCCAACAAGACAAGAAAGAACAAGGAAACAAGTACAATTATTTGAAGATTGTCAATCTCCAAAATATATTTGAATGGGGTATTGACATCATCCAGAAAAAGCAAAAAAGAGAAACATTTAAATATCCAATAGTGAAGATAAAGAATCTTTGTCAGTTGGGAAGTGGGGGAACACCATCCCGCTCTTGCCCACAATACTATAATGGCACTATTCCTTGGGTTAAGACTGGCGAAGTCGTAAACGATGTTATAACAGAAACAGAGGAACATATTACGGAAGAGGCTATCGCAAATAGTTCTGCCAAATTATACCCCAAGAACTCTCTGATTATTGCCATGTATGGGCAAGGAGATACAAGAGGCCGAACTGCCAAATTAAGAATAGAAGCAACTACGAATCAAGCATGTGCCGTCTTACATGATATTGACAACAGTATTGTTTCTACGGATTATCTATGGTATTACCTTCAAGGGCGTTATCACGATTTGCGCTCTATGGCAAGTGGCAATAACCAGCCCAATCTCAATGCTGGTAAAATCAAAGATTATGATGTGGTTGTCCCGCCAATGGAGGTTCAAAATGAAATGGTAGCTCACATCAAAGAACAAAAAGCTTTAGCAAAGCAGCTAAAGCAAAAAGCCCAAGAAATGAGGGAAAATGCATTAAAAGAATTTGAAAACATAATATATGAATAGATATGGAAAATATAACTTTGGAAAGCCTTATAGAGGAACAGAAAATGCGAATACCCAAACTGATACACAGAAGTTATTATCAGTACGAATATGATGAGGAAGAAAAAAAACTTTATCAGAAATGGGCTATAGATGCAATTCGACTTATCAACATTCAATTTCCCAATGACAAATATGTACAAGAGTTTGAGCTTATATATAATCAACGGTTATGTCCTGAACAACAGGTGGGATTATTAAATATACTTGAATCTTTTGTGAAAATGCCGATTGTCATTCCAGTAAAAAGACCTGACAGCAAAAATGCGAAAGAACAAGTAAATATTAATACCACGATTAACAATACTAATAGCCAATCACAAAGTCAGGAACAAACTATGGCCATTGATTTGTTTCTTGAAGCTATAAAAGACGAATTGACGGGTCGACAAATAAAAGAAATAAAGCAGGTTGTTGATGATAACAATAATGATTTAGAAAAAGCTAAGCCTCAGATCATAGAAAAACTAAAAAAAATTGGCTCAGACGTTGCGGCAAACATTGTGGCCAATCTAATAACCAATCCTCTTATTTGGGGAGGAATGTAATTATTATGGGTAAAACCGTAACAACATATTTGATAGACGGAGACCCGAAAGGGAATACCATTTGTTTTTTTCATTAATAATAATTGCAGTTTGTATTGAAAAAAGTAATAATATGAATAAATACGGATCAAATAAAGGACTTCTTATAGAAAGAGATGGAGATGTGATTCATATCCGTGGACTTAATAAGGCTAAAGCTGTCTCACAATTCTTAAATGCAATACAGTACGGAATAAAGAGTGGCTATGATAATTTTTATTTTGATGCTTCAGAATTAGACGAAGGCGTATTTCCAAATTCTGTTGTAGCTATTTCGGCATTAATTGATTTGTATTCAAGTGAAGGTGTCATTTTTGAATATGGTAAAATACCTACTGCTTTGAGTTCCACAAAATTTTCACAGCCACAATTTTTTGATGGAAATTCTGATCATATTATTAATCGTATATGGAAATTCTCTAGTTCCAGTGAAGTTTCTACAATTGTTGATGCTTATGGTAAAGAACTTAGAAAAGAAGATAGATTTAGCGCTGGTACCATCACTTCTTTACTATGGTCATTGAATGAGGTGATGGATAATGTTCTTATTCATTCTGGAGCAGAAATTGGTTATGTTATGGGTCAAATACATAAGACTTCAAAGAATATTGCTTTTTCAGTATGTGACTACGGTATTGGTATATTAAATTCTTTACGTGAATCTAAACTACATAAGCCACGCACAGCTATTGATGCTATTACATTAGCAATAAAAGAAGAAGTTACAAGAGATAGTTCTGTAGGGCAAGGGAATGGACTTTTTGGACTACATTCGATTATCAGCCAAGGTGATGGCACACTAGAAATTAGATCGAGTGGAGCATCATACAAGTTGAATGAAGGTAAAACATTTATAAATAAGGGTTTGCCAATATACTCTTTTAAAAAACCTGGAACCATTATTGATTTCCAACTTAATTATGGCAAAGACATCTCTTTGGAAAATGCATTAAAATTTAGAGGAAGGGATTATAGTATTGTAGATCTATATATCGAGGATTTTGATGATAATCAAGGGCATAATTATTATTCGGTAAAAGATCATTCTGGTGGAACAGGAACACGTGATTCAGCATTAAGAATCAAAAATGAGGTTATGAATATAATAACTGAAACGAAAAAACCAGTAATTATTGATTTCAAGGAGATAGCTGTTATCTCTTCATCTTTTGCAGATGAATTAATTGCTAAACTATTATTGGAACTCGGCCTTTTTCAGTTTAATAATCTAATCAAATTACGTGGAATGAATTCTCAAGAACAAAATATTTTACAACGTTCTGTAATACAACGATTAGTAGATACTCTTAATGAACCTACTATTTTATAATTTTTGCACTTTCTGTAGGTATAATTGCAATTATGCAAACTAAAAAAAAGGTAAAATAGTTACAACACGCTTGATAAACGGAGATCCAAAAGGGATTCATTATGTGTTTATCAAAATAAGATTTGTCAGATGTTGAACAATGAGAAACATGGCACAGAAAGAGGGATATTGGGACTTTGACGAGTATATCGTTGCCAGCGAGCCGCATAAACGAGAACGGGCGGAGGCGTGGAAGGTGGCTATCGGTCTGCAAGCTGTGGATGGTTTGCAGGTTTCTGACTATTTGAAGCAGACGGCACGCCGGCACATCGAAGGCGAGATTACGATTGATGAAGCCAGGGAGCTGGTGAAGCAATATTACGTTTCGAAGACTCAGCATGATGAAGATGAAGAAGAGAAGGCAGAGGCTGACAACGTTTCGGGCAATATAGCCAAACTCATAGTCTCCCCCTCGTTCACCTTCAGCGCGGCTGGCCTCATGGCTGTTCATCGCGCCATTTTTGATGGGGTTTTCAAACATGCGGGTAAATTGCGCACATACGACATCACAAAGAATGAATGGGTATTGAGAGGGGACACCGTGCTCTATGGGCGCTGGCAGGACTTACGTATGACGTTGGACTACGACATTGAACAGGAAAAAAAGTTTGACTACAAGGGGCTTTCTCTGGCGGAAGTCGTGGAGCACCTGGCTAAGTTTATATCGGGCATCTGGCAAATACATCCTTTTAGGGAAGGAAACACACGAGCGACAGCCGTTTTTACTATCAAATATTTGAAGTCAATAGGCTTTGAAGTTAACAACGATATGTTTGAGCAGCATTCGTGGTATTTCCGTAATGCGCTGGTAAGAGCCAACTATAAAAATGTGGCAAAAGGTATCAGTCAGGATTTCAGTTTTCTGATACGTTTCTTCCGTAATTTGTTGATGGGTGAGCAGAATGAATTGAAGAACCGGAACATGCTCGTGAACCCTCCGGAGGAATGGGAGGACTTTACAGGCACAGGACAAGTACAGGACAAGCTCGGGACAAGTGCAAGACAAGCTAAAGATGTCCTACTTTCCGATGATCCGAATATAGAGAAACTTGTTAGTGTGGTTGGCCCACTTCAAATGTCTGTGAAGCAGATGATGGAGGCAATAGGTTTGAAGGGCCGCGATAATTTCTTGAATCTTTATCTTAATCCATCTATCTCTGGCGGTTTTATCCGCTTGCTCTATCCCGAATCGCCCCGTCACCCTCGTCAAAAATACTTGTTGACGGTAAAGGGCCTGGCGCTTTACAATGAGCTACAGCAAGAGAAGTAGTTGCTATCCAATAACATCTGGCATCATATTTGACTTAACGATACGAATCATAGCAGTTGGAACACCACAATCTTTAGCTATATCTTCCCAATGTGTGGCAGCTTCACATACTTCATCGATAACGGATGCGGCATCTTTGATGTTGTTCTTAGAAGCGAATGCCAACAGGTCGTTTCTGGTAATATTGTCAAACTTCTCATTGATGGACATCTGGTGGGTAGCCGTCCAACCACCATTAGGATTATAGGCATAGCTCATATCGTATGCTGGTGAGAGGCGCCATTTCCCATCCCCTTCCATCAAGAAAGAGATGTTCTTTGTGTGATCATCCTGATTGCGAATCACAACATTAAACACCATTCGGCGGAACATTTGCCTGGCTTCAGCGTAAGACAGCCGTAGCGCTCGCATGACGTTGAAGGCTTGTTCGTATGAATAGGCTTGATGGAGTTGGTAATCAAAATGAGCAATTCCACAAAGAGTCTGCATGTGTACCTTTTTCCCCTCCTTCCGATCAAAACGTTTTGTAAGGAAATGCGCTCTTCCGTTTTCCTCAATGAGAGAACAATCTGACATCTCTATGCCACAAGACTTGGCTAACTTGTAGAAAGAGTACTCCAGTCGTCCATAGTTCTCGGTCTCTCTGAAACCAGCCTTAGCAGAGACTCCATCAAGTTTGATGAGGTAGTAGTCGAAGCCGGCGGGTACTTCCACTTGACCCGAACGGACTTCTCCAGTCTCTTTGTTATAAGCGATGATAGCCTTAGCCCGCTGGCCACCTGCAGATGTGCCAAGGCGCAGTATCTCAGCGATAGCTGCTTTCTTGTCATCTTCCAGATTGGTTGCAAAAGAGGATTTCTCCGCTAAGGCATCTTTGGCCACCTCGACTAATTTGTCAATCTCAAATCTGTCGTCAAGGCCGTAAGGAATGTCTATTGCAGGCTCAAATTCCAATGCCCCCATGCACCGTTTTCCCAAGAAACAGAGTGATTCAATGGGGTTGCCACTTGTGCGGCCTGTCAGGGACAGCCACCTGTCGAACAGGGCACGTCCATAAGTGTCGGGCAAGGAGTCCGCCAACATGCCAGGCAAACCCTGAAAGGTGTCCCTTCCCAGATTGGCAAAAGAGTAAACTCGTCCTTCCCGGACAGGCATCATCAATGGAGAAGGCTCCAAACCACGGCCAATAAAACTTGGGTCATACTCAAATCGAGCAACTCCATACCTGTCATCCCAATTAAAGATGCCGACAGGGATGCCGAACATACTGACTTTCGCTACATCTACCATGCGGACTCCTCCTTATTATTCTTAAGCCGTCCAGCTGCTCGTTGGCGTTGGTGCTTGACGGTATTCGATTGTACAAGATTATAGTATTCACTGGGGCTCAGCTGCTCTTCATCCACCAAAGGCTGAAGCACGTCGAGTTTTCCTAATGTGCGTAGTACTCTCAAGAGAGAATCAAATGAACCGATTTCCCCCTTCTCGATTTTCTTCAGAGAAGACAAAGACACTCCAGCAGCATCTGCAAGACTCTGCTGGGTGATGTTCTGCCTTAATCGGACAGTTTTCAAGTGACTGCCTATCCTATTAAGGATTATGGCATCTGCAAGCATATAAATATCATCCATAATGGTTCAATATTAAACTTTTGCGCTGCAAATATACGAACAATAGTTTAATTGCAAACTATTATGTAGAAAAATTTTTCTTAATTTGGCGCTTATTCTGATAATTTGTGATGAGAATACCATTTTTTGCCTATAACAAAGCAGGAATATCCAGCCTGGGCTTGAACTTGGGACCTCCAGATTATGAGTATAGCTGTCATCCCCTCACAAACACTGCGTGGGTGGCGGAGCCGGAGCGGGCGAGGAGGCCGGAGGCGACGAAGGCGTTCAACTCGGCTGAGGCTTGGCGACGGGTGAGGCGGGTGAGCTGCATGTAGGTCGTGGTGCTGATGTAGCCGCGCTCGTCGAGGTGGCTCAAAAGGAGGGTGCGGCGCTCGTCGGGGGTGGGGATGGTGCGCTCCTGGTTCATGGGGAAGGGCGTCTCGGCTCGGGCGAAGGGGCCTTTGATCGTTTTCATGAACTCAGGCTTGGCATCGAAGTTCACGCGGCTGACGTGGAGGTGATGGGGCTTTACCTGGTCGGGCGAGGTGATGACGGGCTGGCGTCCCTCCTCGTCCTTGTTGCAGGCGATGCTGAGGCTGAGCGTGCCCAACCCCTCCAGCTCGACGTGCTCGCTGGCGTTGAGGTGCTTGGCTGCCGCCTGCACCACAGCCTCCATCAAGCCCCTCAGGTCGGCAACGGTATAGGTCGTGGCCTCCTCGATCTCCTCAGCCAGTTCCTTGAAGGTAACGGTTTTCAACTTGACGGCCTGCGGATAGAGCCGCGCCGCCTCTTCGTCGCTCCCCGATGTGCGGGGGAGCTTCTTGAAATCATATACTATAGCCATATCTTGAATTGTTTAGAGTAAGCATCTGATTCGTTTTTCCAAGCAACGGTTTATAAACAGGGGGCCTGTTTATATAAACACGGGCGCTGTTTATAGATAACGTCAAACGTTGGGAAAACTTCTCCAATTGTTTTAAAAACATCTACACAATCTACACGGACAAGCCAAGGAACTTGTTATTAGTGCATTAGGACGTGTAGATGGGCGTTTTTATCTACACTATCTACACAATCTACACGCTTTTTGGCGTTTTTTGTTTCAAACAATATACCATTCCGGCATTGGAACGTCGCGAAATAACGCCTTGTGTATTCATGTAGGCGCGGAAGTCGCGTGCCTGCCTTGTTGTCATCGGCTTGTGAACTGTCGGGTGCAGACGCTGGTTGATCTCGGAGGCGTAGAGCCATTCGGCTTCAGGGTCTTCAGGCTGTGCGGCTTCAAAGAGTGTGTCGAACGTCTCGGCTTCGGCTGGCATCTTCACGAAGCGAAGGTTACGCTCCATCAATGCCTTCTCGTCCTGCTCGTCGAGCCAGTAACGGTGCCCGTGCTCGATCTCATAAACAGCTTCGGCATAGATTTGCGGATAGTTGAGGGTCTTCGGCAGCTTGATGTTGTCCGTCACGTGCACGCAGACGTAACGGCGCGAGCCTGTCAGGTCGGTGATGACGTCGAAGTTGTTGCTCGTGCCAATGAGCGAGGCATAACGCGGCATCTGTGCCGACGTGGAGGCGTAGGGCTTGTATTCGTCGATGGTGGGTAGCTGAAGCATGTTCTTCAGCACGGGTTGCTGGCGCTCCGTCAGGCGGTTTACCTCGTCGAAGTTGATGAGACCATAGCGCGTCAGCATCAGCAGGGCCTTGCGCTTGTCGTCTAATCTGTAGTTTTCCAGATAGTAGGGCTGCAGTTCAGGCGGCAGGAGACAGCGGCAGAAAGCGCTCTTGCCCACGCCCTGCGCTCCGATGAGGAGGGGCATCGACTCGTTGCCCTTCCGACGATTCTTCCCCATCCAAAGGGCTACCATGCCGAGGAACCACGTGTGCGCAAGCGGGTACCACGCCTCGTCGTCTGTAGGGATGACGTGGAACAGCTTGTCGATGCGGGGCCTCCTGTCCCACTTGGGCAGGCTGTCGATGAACTTGTCAAAGGGGTTGAATGTCATCACACGATCCGACTTCAGGTAGCGCTTCACGTCACGATCCCAGACGTTGATGCCCTCCTCGCGGGCGTTGAGTGCTATGGAGTTGACAACGGTTTCATCCACAAGGCGGTAGCTTGTATGGAGGCGCTTGCGTTCGCAATACTCCGTGATGCCCAGCACCTCGTTCCGACGGAACGAGTAGCGCCGTTGCATGAACTCCTGGAACGCCACAGCCTCCTCCTGCACCTTCGAGGGCGTGTTGACTGGGCCTGTTGACTCGTTGTCCCCATTGAAAGCCTCATGTACCAATTCCTTCAAATGGGCTTCGTCCAAGAGGAACGGATTGAGCTCCAGAATGAGCTCGCAGGCTTGTTCTTCCTCCACGCCTTTGTCGTGCATGGCTTCAGCCAGCAAGGTTAGGTACTTGTCCGAATTGCTTGGACGCATCCCAGGCAGATACTCCTCAAATGGGGAGAGTGCTTGGTTGAAATTCTCCTCTGCGGAGGTGTTTTTTACATCAAATTCATTTAGTTTATTTCCCATAATAGCAGTAGTTTTAGAGGGTTATTAATACGATGCAAATGTACAAAAAAGATTTTAAACGCGCAAATAATTAGTCACTTTTTTCAGAAAAATAGAAAAAAGTGTGTAGATTGTGTAGATAGTGTATATAAAAATGTTTATCTACACATGCTATCTAATTAATAATAAGCAATATAATGCGTTTGTGTAGATTGTGTAGATGTTTTGCAATGTTCTCGCGCACGCGCGAGAGCATTATAATTATTGAATGTAGGCGACTTGCTTGAATTCGTAGTGGCGGAGGGTGCACTTACTCCGTATTGCCAAGAAAGCTGCCTATATCCATCGCAAGGAATTCGTCAATGGGAATTCCCCCGGAACCAACAATCAGGGAATAGGCGGGGTGGAACTTCTCGCGAAAGACCGAAAGACCGTTGTTGCTGGTTCTTCTTCCACTCTTGACCTCAATGGCGATGCATTGTTTGTTGTGCTCAATAATAAAATCCACCTCATCATCCCTCTCGCGCCAGTAAGAAAGTTTGTAGTCGTATTTTGTAGCCTGATTTAGAAGGTATGAGCCCACTGCGCTTTCAACCCATCGTCCCCAGAGTCTGGGCGTTGTGAAGGCTTTATTGAAATTCATACCACTTTGGACGGAAAAGAGAGCCGTGTTATAAACCATCAGCTTGGGGACGGAATTGTATTTTCTGGCACTATCAAATGCATATTTCATTAAACCACACAGTAGTCTCGATTCATTAAGCGTATTCAGATAACCAGCCAATGTCGTCACATTGCCTGCGTCTTGTAACTGTCCAAGCATTTTGTTCAGTGAAAGTTCTTCACTGGAATAGGCACAGCCGAGTTCAAACAGTTGCTTCATCAATGCAGGCTTATAGATGGTTTTCGTCTGAAGTACATCTCTCTCGATTGCTGGGGCTACAATGCTGTCTTTTATGTAGCTTCGCCATCGCCGTTCGTCGCCCACAAACGATGCCCCGCCTGGATATCCACCAAAATAAATGTATTGATTAATGTCGAAATTGAAAGCCTCGTGCATTTCGGCATAGCTCCAATGGGGCATTTTTATCATCTCGTATCTTCCTGCGAGCGATTCCGTCAGCCCGTCTTTCAGTAATAGCCTTGATGAGCCTAAAATGACAACTTTAAGGTTTAGATCGTTGAATGTATCATCATCCCATTCCTTCTTGACAGCTTCGCTCCAATTGTCAATCTTGTGGACTTCGTCAATGACAAGCAGATATTCCCTTTTTTTTGCTGCTATCATCCGTGCTCTGGCTGTTGCCCACATCTCACTTATCCAAGCAATATGGGTGTGGTCAACATTGTCTGCACTAACCAACATGTAAGGTATGTCGGTTTCTTGAAGAACTTGCTTGACTAAAGTGGATTTGCCCACTTGGCGCGGACCGGAGATGACCTGAATTTTGTTTCTTGGTTCGGAAATACGCGTCATTAAAACATTAAACTCTAATCTCTTAAACATAATAAGCTGATTTTGCTTTGCAAAGGTAAACAAAATTCTCAAATCTACCAAACAAAATTCTCAAATGTTATAAACAAAATTCTCAAAAGGGTTGGAGTGTGATGCCTTCAAGTACGCAATTTGTTTGTATGAGGAAAAAGCTATAAAGGCTCTCCTAAAAAGTGCAGCTTGTTTCCGGAAATAGCGTTCAGAAGAGGTAGGCGACTTGCTTGAATTCGTAGTGGCGGAGGGTGCCGTCGGGGAGGCGGAGACGGAGGGTGCCGTCGGGGTTGACGCCTTCGATGGTGGCGGTGAAGTCGCCCTCTGCATCGCGGTAGCGGGCGGGGGTGCCGAGACGGTAGAGACGACGGGCGTAACGTAAGTTAAGAGTTAAGAGTTGAGAGTTAAAAGTAGAGAGGGTGGTGATGTAGCGGCGTGTGAGGGCGTAGAAGAGGGTGGGGACATCGAAGTTCTTGCCCGTGATGAGCCGCAGGGAGGTGGGGCGGTAGGTGGCGCCGATGATGTCGCGCCCAGGCAGGCGGAGGGTGGTGTCGCCGGGGGCACTGCCGAAGTCGGTCTGGTTGACGTTCACGCCGAAGCCGATGATGGCCTGCTCGATGGAGGTGGCGCTGAGCTCGTACTCGATGAGGATGCCGCAGAGCTTACGGTCGTCCCAGTAGATGTCGTTGGGCCATTTGATGCGCAGGTGTTCATCGGCATCGGGGAGGAGTTCGGACAGACCGTCGGTAATGGTGAGGGCAATGAGCTGCGAGAGGATGAACTGCTGCTGGGGGCGCAGGAAGGTGGGGTGATGGCGTATGCTGCACAGGAGGTTCTGGCCCCGGGCGGAGTGCCAGGTGTTGCCGCGCTGGCCTCGTCCGGCAGTCTGGTAGTCGGCCATGACGGCAATGTAGGGCTGCACCGGGTCCCTGGGGTAGGACTTGAGGTAGGTGTTGGTGGAGTCGGTCTCTTCCAGGTGTATGAAGGTGATGCCGTTGCTGGGTTTCATGTTTTTGGTTTAACGTTTAAGGTTTAAGGGTTAACGAACAGGTCCTGTGGGGTTGGGGTTAACGTTTAACGTTTAAGGTTTAACGAACATGTCCTTCGATGCCACCAGCGCGAGCCTCGTTAAACGTTAAACATTAAACATTAAACGTTAAACGAAATTTATCGATGAGTGCGAACGGGCGGGAGGAAGGCGTCGATGATATGCTCGAACTGTTGGTTGGGGGCTTCGCCGATGACGGTGACGATGTCGAAGCGGGGGCTGAGGTTGAAGGGGCAGATGTGGATGTAGCTCTCGGCTGCCGAGATGAGGCGCTGGCGCTTGCGGGCATCGACGGCATCGATGGCAGGGAGGACGTCCTCGCCCGTGCGGGTCTTGACCTCGACGAAGACCAGGTCGCGCCCGTCCTGGGCAATGATGTCAATCTCCTTGCGCCCGCTCTTCCAGTTGCGCTCGAGGATGCCGTAGCCTTTGCTTAAAAGGAACGCCGTGGCGAGGTCTTCGCCACGACGTCCCGTTTCGTTGTGTTCTGCCATGAGCCTTAGGCAATGCGGCGTGAGCCGTTGCCGATGACGACGTCGTAGACGAGTGGGGCATGGCCGAACATCTTGGTGAATTCAGCCTTGGCCTTGGCTACGAAGTTGTCGTAGAGCTCATCCTTGACAAGGTTGATGGTGCAGCCTCCGAAGCCGCCTCCCATGACGCGGCAGCCGGTGACGCCACATTCCTTGGCGAGGACGGCAAGGAAGTCGAGTTCTTCGCAGCTGACGCCGTACTCCTTGCTCATGCCCCAGTGGGTCTCGTACATCTTCTGTCCGACGGTCTCGTAGTCGCCTTTCTCCAGGGCGTAGCAGACGGCAAGGACGCGGTCCTTCTCGCCCAGCACGTAGTGGGCACGGCGATAGTCGATTTCGCTGACGAGGGGCTTGGCCTCCTCAAGCATGTCGTAAGTGACGTCGCGCAGGGTCTCGATGTTGGGGTACTTGGGCTTGAGGGCTGCCACGACGTTCTCGCAGCTCTTGCGGCGCTGGTTGTACTCGTCGCCCAACATGTGCTTGACGCAGGTGTTGACAAGCACCAGCTTGTAGCCCTTCGGGTTGAAGGGGAAGTACTCGAATTCCATCGAGCGGCAGTCGAGGCGGATGAGGCATCCTTCCTTGCCGAAGACGCTGGCGAACTGGTCCATGATGCCGCAGTTGCACCCGCAGTAGTTGTGTTCGGTCATCTGGCCTACCTTGGCAAGTTCGAACTTGTCGATGTTGCCGCTGTAGATTTCGTTGAGGGCGAAGGCGAAGGTGCTCTCAAGGGCAGCGGAGGACGACATGCCTGCGCCGAGGGGGACATCGCCGGCGAAGGCGGTGTCGAAGCCCTTGACCTCGACGCCGCGCTTCTGCAGCTCGCGGCAGACGCCGAAGACGTAGCAGGCCCAGTGCTCTTTCGGCTTGTCCTCTTCCTTGAGGCCGAACTCGACGTAGTTGGCCTCGCCGTCAGCGGGGTCGATGTCGATGGCATAGGCACGGACGATGTTCAAGCCATTGGGCTTGATTTCAGCTACCATGCCCTTGTCCACAGCGCCGGGGAAGACGAAACCGCCGTTGTAGTCGGTGTGTTCGCCGATGAGGTTGATACGTCCGGGGGAGGCATAGACTGCGCCCTCGGTATTGAATCTCGCTTTGAAAGCGGCTCTTACAATCTGAATATCCATGGTATATGGGTTTATAAGTTTATGGGTTCGGGATTAATCAACGGGGATGTCCTTGTTGACGTTCTTGCAGCCTATGAGAGCGTAGTAGAGCAGGTAGGCCAGCATGGCGATGACGAGCCAGTAGCTGATCATGTAGCCGGCGTTCTTGGCGATGAGGTTCTGGATGAATGGCATGATACCACCACCGACGACGAGCATCATGAAGATACCGGAAGCCTGCTCGGTGTACTTGCCGAGGCCTTCGACAGCGAGGTTGTAGATGGCGCCCCACATGACAGAGGTGCAGAGACCGCAGAGGACGAGGAAGAGACAGCTCAGGGGTACCTGGAACATGGCGAAGCCGTCGGCTGCGCTATAACCCGGCATGTTGACCGTGGTGCTCTTCGGGAGGAAGATGGCGATGAGGATGAGGATGATGGCAACCGAGCTGACGGTAATCATCTGCGTGCGGGTGCTGACCTTGCCGCTGATGGCGGTGCTGGCGGCACGGCCAATCATCATGAGGAGCCAGTAGACAGCTGCGATGGCACCGCCGATGGCAGCACCGTTGACGGCGATGCCGGCGCCCTTGCTGGAAGCATCAGCCAGGAAGAAGTTGACCTGGGCGGGGATGCCGATTTCGATACCTACATAGAAGAAGATGGCGATGGCACCGAGCACGAAGTGACGGAAATTCCATGCGCTGTGCTCATAGGTATGGGCGTTGCGCTCCTTGGCGGGCTCGGGAATCTTGACCATGCTGATGATGATGAAGGCAACGGCGAAGACACCCATGGCGATGAAGAGCAGCGGGGTGACGTCCTTCATGGAGGTGGTGCTGGAGACCGTGCCGATGAGGGCACCCACGAGCAACGGGGTAAGGGTACCGGTGAGGCTGTTCAGCGTACCACCCGTCTGGATGAGCTGGTTGCCACGGTTGCCGCCACCACCCAGGATGTTCAGCATGGGGTTGACGACGGTGTTGAGCATGCAGACGCAGAAGCCGCAGACGAAGGCACCAAGCAGATAGACGTAGATGGCAGCACCGCCCAGGAAGTCGAAGCTCGACAGGTACTGGATGCAGATGCCGATGAAACCAACGGCAAGGGCTGCGAGGGTGGTCTTCTTGTAACCGATCTTCATCAGCATCTTACCGGCAGGGATACCCATGAACAGGTAAGCGGCAAAGTTCATCAGGTTACCAGCCATCTTGGACCACTCGTACTGGTTGCCCCAGATGTTGCCGAAGGGGGCAGCCATGTTGGTGACAAACGAAATCATCGCGAAGATGAAACACATCGTAACGATAGCTACTACGTTACTTTTCTTTTTTTCTGTACTCATTGTTTTTAGAAATTATTAAAGTGAATGAAATGGAAATGATTACTCTACGGAGAATTTATAGATGCTGGTCTGCGTGTAGACCTGTCCGGGCTTCAGCACCACGCTGGGGAAGTAGGCGCGGTTGGGGCTGTCGGGGAAGTGCTGGCACTCGAAGCAGATGGCGCTGCGCTTGGGGAAGGTGGCGCCGTGGATGCCCGCGAAGCCGTCGTGCCAGTTGCTGGTATAGACTTGTACGCCCGGCTCGGTGGTATAGACGTCCATGCGGCGTCCTGTGACAGGGTCGACGCACTTGGCGGCGAAGGTCAGTTCGCCAGGCTGGCGCTTGTTGAGCACCCAGCAATGGTCGTAGCCGGCACCGTTACGTGTCTGGACATCGTCGGCGTCGATGCGCTCGCCCACGAGGTGCTCGGTGCGGAAGTCAAACGGGGTGCCCTCCACAGGGGCTACGGCACCAAGGGGGATGGATGTCTCGTCGATGGGGATGTAATGGTCGGCATTCATGGTCAGCAGGTAGCGCTCGCAGGAGGGGGTGTCCTTCTGCGTGCCGCAGAGGCTGAAGAAGCCGTGATGGGTCAGGTTGATGATGGTGTCTTGGTCGGTAGTTGCCTCATAGTCGATGACAAACTCGTTGTCGTCGGTGAAGGTGTAGGTGACAGTAACCTCTACCTTGCCAGGGAAGCCTTCCTCGCCGTCGGCAGAGACGTAGTGCAGGCGCGCGCTGTTCTCGCTCAGCTTCTCGGCATCCCACACGCGGGCATGGAAGCCGGTAGGACCGCCATGCAGGGCGTTGGGGCCGTTGTTGATGGCAAGGCTGTAGGTCTTCCCGTCGAGGGTGAAATGGCCCTTGCAGATGCGGTTGCCATAACGGCCTATGAGGGTGCTGAGGAATTTGTTCGGGCTGTTGACGACATGGTCGATGGTGTCGTGTCCCTGCACGACGTTGCCCATCTTACCCTCGCGATCCGGAACCATGATGGTGCAGAGGGCACCGCCATAGTTGGTGAAGGCTACCTCGCAGCCCTTTTTGTTGGTGAGGATAAAGAGGTCGGTCTTTTTCCCTTGGATATCTTTCTGAAAATCTGCTTGTCTTAAACCAGACACGTTGTTGGGATTACATACGTTTTCCATGTTTTTGTATTTTTAGAGTGAATTGAGTATGCAAATATATGGAAAAACTTTGTAGCCACAAAAAATCATCAGAAATCTTTTCAGAAAAAAGCCGTTTTTTCATTTTTTAAGTCAAACTGGCCTCTTTTATTGGCATAAGATGCCCATTTTTTGCAGGTCATTCTCCAATTGCCTGATGTCGGCGAACTGCAAGCCGTGGATGCCGACATCTTCGGCGGCGTTGACATTGGCGATGTTGTCGTCGACGAACAGGCATTCGTCGGCTGTCAGGTGGTAACGTTCAAGGAGCAGCTGGTAGATTTCGGGATTGGGTTTGATGACGTATTCAAGTCCGCTGATTACCATGCCTTCCAGCTCCTTGATGAAGGGGAAATCGTCGATGATGGTGGAGAGCGTTTCCCAACTCCAGTTGCTGAGTCCATACACGTGATAGCCAGCGGCTTTCAGCCGTTTGACGAACTCCAGCATGCCAGGGATGGGGCCTCCAATCATCTCGTGCCAGCGCTGGCGGTAGGCGGCAATGGCGTCGGCCCATTCGGGGTGTTGGGACGTCAGTTCGGCGATGCCCTCCGCGAAGGGCTTGCCGGCATCCATCTGCACGTTCCATGCCATGGTGCAGATGTTGTCGATGAACCATTGGGCTTTCTCCTTGTCGCCTTGAAAGTAGCGTTCGTAAAGGTGCATCGGATTCCAGTCGATGAGCACGCCGCCAAAGTCGAAAATGATATTCTTGATCATATACCTTATTAATTATATTATAGGGGGATAATGGGGGGGCAATCTCTAATTGAACTTCGTTCTTCCTCTGTTGCGACTCGGTATAGATTGTGTGGGGCACATCTCTGCTCTCGCTGCTCCATCGGTTCCTAATTTCTAATTCTTTATTTTTTCAATTCTTCAAGTTCTTCCTTGCGCCAGTTAACCAGATAGACTTTCTGCGTGGCACGGGTGAAGGCGGTGTATAGCCACCGGTAGTATTGGATATCGCCGACTGCCTCGGGAGGAAGCCAGCCTTGGTCGATAAACACGGTGTCCCATTGTCCGCCTTGTGCCTTGTGGCAGGTGACGGCATAGGCATGTTTGATTTGCAGGGCGTTGTAGTAGATGTCCTCACGCAGTTTCTTGTAACGGTCGGTCTTGTTCGGCAGGTCGGCATAGTCCTCCATAACTGCTTCGAAGAGCCGCTCGTGTTCCTCCTTGGTCAGCGATGGGGATTCTGACGTCAGCGTGTCGAGCAGCACCGTAGCCTCCAGTTCATAGTCGTCGTAGTCGGGCAGGGTGAGCTGCACATCGGCAAAGCGGAAGCCATAGAGTTCCCGCGTCCTCCGTATTCGTCGGACGACAGCCATATCGCCATTGGCAAGGAAGGTGGGGGAGGAGGTCTCCTCTCCTGCGGCTTTCTCCTTTATCCAGAAATAGTTGTTCTTCACAATCATGATACGGTCGCCCGAGCAGAGTTCCTCCTCGCGGTAAAGAATAGTGGCGCGGATACCCCGATTGTAGATGTTGGCGTTTTTATTCGAACGGCAGATAATCATAGTTTCATCCTCGCCCACATCGCTATAGCTGTCGGAGATTTTCTCGATGAGTTCTGATCCGTTGATTGACTGGACATCGGGCATGCAACGCAGACGGAGAGGCTTATTCAGCCTGATGCTTGTATTACTTCCTCTGTCAGCTAATTGGCAGATACGCTCGCGTATGGCGGTAGCGTTCTCCAGTATGCCCGACATCTCATCCTGACGCATGACTCGCGTCAGTTCCATGGTCTTGACATCCGTTCCGTAATGGCTCAGACGCTGGGGCGAGAGTGCAGGGCTTTCATCCAGGCCGACGGGAGGGAGCTGCGCGGTGTCGCCCAACAACAGCAGCCGGCATCCCTCGCCCGAATAGACAAACTGGAAAAGGTCGTCCAAGAGACATCCGCTGCCGAAAGATGTGTCGCTGATTCCGTCGCCAATCATGGAGGCTTCGTCAACAATGAACAGGGTGTCGCGGGTCAGATTCGGACTCAGCGAAAACGACGTTTCGTCCGTCAGGCTTTTCTGTCGGTAGATGCGCCGGTGGATGGTATAGGCGGGGTGCCCGCTGTAGAGGGCAAACACCTTGGCTGCCCTTCCCGTGGGAGCCATCAGCACCACGCGCTGCTTCATGGCATCGAGTGTCTTCACCAATGCCGCCACAAGGGAGGTCTTTCCCGTGCCTGCAAATCCGCGGAGAAGAAAGACCTCGGAGGCGTTGCCGGAAAGAATGAATTCCGACAGTTGATGAATGACTTCAGACTGTTCAAAGGTCGGTTCAAACCCAAAATTTGCCCGAATTTGGTCTGCTATGAAGTTATTTATCATAAACTTTAAAAGTTTTTTTGAAAAACATTATTCTTTTTCAAACAAAAGTCTTAATTTTGCGGCTACAAAAGTAAACAATAAAAAAATAATAACAATGAAAAAAGTTTTAAACGTGCTTTTAGCACTCTGTGTTGTGGGTCTTGCTTACATTTGCGTAGGCAGTATTATGGGTACTATCAACTTTGATAAGGTTCGCAAAACGCGCGAAAAAGAGATTATCGCACGCCTCATCGACATTCGTTCCGCTCAGGTCGAATTCCGTAATCAGAACGGTGGTCAGTACACCGACAATTTCGATGAACTGATTAACTTCGTCAAGACGGGCAGCCTTCCTTTTGTCAAGAAGGTGGGTGAGCTGACGGATGTGCAGCTTGAGAATGGCTGGACAGAGAGGAAGGTTACCTCGATGATTGACGAAGCCCGCAAGGCTACCAAGCCTGCCGTGGCAAAGAAAATCTGGCAAGAGCTGGCAGAGGCCGGATTTGTTACTCTTGCTGCCGATGGCACCCCCACGCTGCTCTATAGCCGTGATACTTCATGGGTAGCCGTGCTTGACACACTCTATCCGAAAGGCTTCAATGCCGACTCGCTCCGCTACGTTCCCTTCGGCAACGGCGCTCAGTTTGAGATGGCTGTCGGCTGCGACTCCAGCAACAAATCAGGTACAAAGATTTACCTCTTCGAGGCCAAGACGCCCTATACCGTCTATCTGGATGGCATCAACAAGACCGAGCTGGCCAACATCATCGACGACCAGGTGAAGCTGGGCCGCTATCCCGGTCTGAAGGTTGGCGACGTCGAAATGGGTAACAACAACGCCGGTAACTGGGAGTAATCATCCGCCTGTGGTTGACTACGTCCACGCCGAGCAATATACATTGTCCATCCGCGTGAGTGCGGATGGATTTTGTTTTGCCGTCCATCATCCTGAGCGTGCAGAGGAGTTTGCTTTCATGCCCTATGATACCGACCCGCTGTTGCCCGTAGTAGCCAATCTGAAGCGGGCGCAGGAGGCATTGCCCATGCTTCAGCATCGCTATGGCAAGGTTTATCTGCTTCTTGCCGATGCTCCCTGTCAGGTTGTTCCAGAAGAGTATGCCGATGTTCAGGGGCTTGGTGAGCAGATAGTGAGACTCCCCGAGTATGCCTTGGCTTTGCGTTTCCAGGCTGATGCAGTGTTGGTGAAATGGGCTGAGGAGGCTTACCCTGATGTGCAAATCGTCCCAGGGCTCTTTCCCGTACTCCGTTTCGCCCTTCAGGAAGAGAATGTGAACCTTTGTCATCTTCATGGCAGGCGGATGGACATGCTGTGCGTTCGTGAAGGACGGCTTCTGTTTGCCAATACGTTCGATAGTGATACGGCTGCGAATGGCCTTTACTACTTGTTGGGCACTTGGCAGTCGTTGGGGCTTTCGCAGGAGGATGATGTGCTGACGCTCGTCGGGCGTTCGTCCTGCAAGCGTGAGCTGGCAGCTAAGGCCAGCCGCTTCGTTCGTCGTGTTGTCGAGCCCAATCCGGCAGAGCTTTTCCATACTACGGAGCTTGCCCGCCTTGCAGCCGTCCCCTTCGATGTACAGACTCTGGTAAACGGATAGTCATGAGAGTGATTGCCGGCAAATATCGTCATCGTCGGTTCGACGTTCCCAAGACTTTCAAGGCGCGTCCCACGACCGACTTTGCCAAGGAGAATCTTTTCAATGTCCTTTCCAATTTTATTGATTTCGAGGATGTCCACATGGCGCTCGACCTGTTTGCCGGAACGGGAAGCATCAGCCTCGAACTGCTCTCCCGCGGCTGCGCTCGGGTAGTGTCTGTGGAAAAGGACTACGCCCACTATATATATATTAATAAGGTAAAGCGTGAGCTGGGCGACGAAGCCTGGCAGCCCGTCAAGGCCGACGTGTTTACCTTCCTTGGGCGCACGAATGAGCGCTACGACCTCATCTTTGCCGACCCGCCATACGCCCTGGAACGTCTGGCAGAGTTGCCCGACCTCATTTTCGGCAGCACTCTGCTGACTCCTGGTGGGATTTTTATCCTTGAGCATGGTGCCGATCACGATTTTTCCGCGCATCCCCGTTTTCTTCAGATGCGCACCTATGGAAGTGTACACTTCTCGTTGTTTTCCGAAAACCCTTAAAATATCTATAACAATGAAAAAAGCAATTCTTCTCCTCTCCCTTCTTCTTGCCCTCCCCGTGTGGGCACAGCGTATTGAGATTGACCTTTGGCCCAATGGCGCCCCGAATGACAATGGCTTGCTGCCTGAAAATGAGCGCGGCGCCAATGTCGGTAGCATCAGCGGCTCGTGTGTCGCCCATCTTACCGTCTTTCCTGCCAAGAACCCCACGGGCAAGGCTATTGTTGCCTGCCCTGGAGGCGGCTACACCCATCTTGCCATGAATCACGAAGGATTCAACATGGCTGATTGGTTTAATGCACAGGGCATCACCTATGCCGTTCTCAAATACCGTATGCCGTGTGGAAAGTGGCAAGTACCCCTTAGCGATACGCAGGAGGCCATCCGCATCATGCGCAGCCATGCCGAGGAATGGGGCATCAAGTCCGTGGGCATCATGGGTTCGTCAGCAGGAGGCCATCTTGCGGCTATGACATCCACCCATTGGGACGACCATTGGCAGGCTTACGACGCCTCTGCCTATGGCATCCGTCGTCCCGACCTCAGCCCGCGCCCTGATTTTCAGATTCTGTTCTATCCCGTGGTGAGCGTCGATGCTGCCATTACCCATCGTGGAACGCGTGAGGGCGTAGTCGGCAAAAATCCCAACGCCAAGCAAGTAGATGCCTTCTGCAACGAAAAGAAGGTCAATGCCCAGACACCTCCTGCCTTCCTGATGCACTCTGCCGACGACCGTGTCGTGCCGCCTGAGAACAGCATCCGCTATTTCCAGGCTCTCGTCCAGAACGGCGTGCCCGTGGAGATGCACATCTATCCCACAGGAGGACATGGATGGGGCTACAACGACTCCTTCATCTACAAGCCCTGCTGGACGATGGAACTTTCCGACTGGCTCCGTCGCCTGTAACGAGCGGTTGATAACGTAGTGGAATAAATTTTTAGCGCAGTACTCTGGCAACTCAGAGCACTGCGCTAAAAAATTAAAATCAAACTTTATTTTGCGAGGTCAGGCCTTTACTTGAAAACCTTTTGGGCAAACTCGGTGAGGTAGATGCGCCAGTTGCGCCAGATGTGGCCTCCTTCGGTTTCGAGGTATTCGTAGGGGTATCCCTTCTCGTCGAAGTAGCGGCGTAAGTCGGCATTCTGGGCGTAGAGGAAGTCAGTCTTGCCGATGGCAATCCAGTAGAGTGCAGGCTTGCCGGCAAAGAGCTTGGCGAGCTCACTCTGCACGGTCTTGTTCTCCTGCAGCATTTGGTAGAAGGACTTTCCTTGTTGGTCTCCGCTGATATGAAGTCCTGCGGAGAAAAGGCCGACATAGTTGAACATGTCAGGGTAGCGCTTGGAGGTAGCGAAGGAGTGTCCGCCTCCCATCGATAAGCCGCAGATGGCGCGGTTCTTCTTGCCCTTGGCAACTTTGTAGTGGCTCTCAACGTATTTCACGATGTCGGGGAAGCTCTCGTCCATCGAGGCGACAGCGGGCGTGTCGAGGCTGCCGAGGAAGGAGGGCGTGTACATTCCCTTTGACCATTCGCCCGGGGCAGCCTGGCAGTTGGTGTTACCATTGGGCATGACGATGAGCATGGGCTTGGCCTTGCCTGCGGCGATGAGGTTGTCCATAATCTGAGCCGCGCGTCCGAGGGTAGTCCAGGCATCCTCGTCACCACCGGCACCATGCAGCAGGTAGAGGACGGGATAGTTCTTGCCCTTGTCGTAGCCGGCAGGGGTGTAGACGGTCATGCGGCGTTTCATCTTCAGCGTGGGGCTGTCGTACCACACCTTGGCCACATCGCCGTGGGGCACTTCGTTGACGCGATAGAGGTCTCCCTTGTCGCCCTTGGCATCGGAGACGATGAAGATGCTGGTGAGGGAGGCTATGTCGCGGTTGACATAGACGTTAGAGGGGTCGAGGATGCTCAGGCCGTTGACGCGGACGGAGTAGGAATAGAGTTCGGGAGCGAGACGGGGAGTCGTGTAGGTCCAGACGCCGTTCTGTTCCTTGAGCTCAGCTACGCCGGGGGCTTCGTAGGTACCCATAGCTGTCTCAATCTTCTGGGGTGCGAGGAAGTCGCCCGTAATTTCGACCTTGACGGCCTTGGGGGCGACGATGTTGAAGGTAACTGTTCCGTCAGGATTGACGACGGGTGAAGTGACTTGGCTGCCGCTCCAGAGAGCTTCCTGAGCCATGGCTGCTCCGGCGCACACTACGCCGAGGAGAACGAGGGTGAGAAGGATTTTTTTCATAAACTCTGTTTTTTAAAAGGTATTAGTGAATAATAATCTTTTGTCCTTGGCGGAAGTAGATGCCCGAGGGAAGTGCGCGGGTGTCGGTTCCAACGCAACGTCCGTCGGGTGAGTAGATGAGGGTACTATTGGGCGTCACGCCTGTTACGACGGTATCGATGCCAGTGTCGAACGGGGCGTAGAGCTGGAGTTCCGAGAGACCGAAATCCGTAAAGAGGTTGTTGTCCTGTGCTGCGTGGTTACGGTAGTTCACATCATCAACGATAATGCGGATGTAGCTGTAGGGGCTTCCGAGGTCGAGCAGGGGAGAGTACCAGTCAGCCTCCCTCTCGGTAACGAAACCGCCGTCCTGCGGGTAAGCGTTGCCGATGTTCTGGATGGTGCAGCAGTCGTGCCACTCTTCACCATCGACAGAGGCGCTGACGGTAATGCGCATGGGGCGTAGGTAAGTCTTCGTGGAACTATATGCACGGGTGTAGAGCCAGAAGGACTGCACAGGCTTGGGCAGCGCAATCTCGATGTAGGGTTTGTCGAGGGCTGCCAGTTCCTCTGGCGTGTGAAGGGTGGGATTCGTCTGGTAGGCGGTAGAAGACTTGCCGTCGATGAGCGACGAGAGCACGTTGCGCCCTGCTCCCGGACTATTGGTGCTGAGTTGGGCGACCTCGTTAATCTGTGGGTACAGGTCGATGAAATCGTCGCTGGGGGCATTCTTCGAGCCGTCAATCCGTTTCGTTGTCTCATCGGCTGAGCCGAAACTGGAAGCTGGGATGAATGCCCATGCGGAGGGACCGTCAGCGGCTTCGCTGGGTGCAACGCCGGCAACGCGTCCACCTACTCCAAAGCCACTCATCTCAAAGTCGGCGACGCAGTCGAGTTCTGTCTGTTCACAGCGGATAGCGTAAGGATCGTCCGTGTGAACCTCATAAGGATTGTCGCTCAAGGGGCAGACATAGATGGGGACTTGGCTTTCCGTCAGACGGGCATAGTCGGCATCGGTATAGGAAAGGTAGCGTCCTGTACCTTCGTTCTTTATGTAATAACGACAGCCCTTATGGGTGGAATTGACGTATACTACTTGCCAGATAAAGTTCGGGTTGCCCGGATCAACGTTGTTCCATGCCACGAGGTTGTCGCCAAAGGCATAGAGAGCCTTGACAACACCGCTTGAGAAGGCTTTGCTGGTGATGATATAGCGTCCGTCGGCAAGGTCACGCCGGATGGCAATGTTATCGTGGGTAGTACGCAGGGCTGCTTCGAGGGCTGCATATTCCTCATCGGTAGCTGTGCGGGCAGCAAGAGCCAATTGGGCAGCTTCAAGGGCTTCGAAGTAGGCCTTGACGCCAATGGGATCGTACATGGCGCTATGGTAGTTGATGCCGTCGCCCGTGTACTCGGCTACCAAGGCTGCCAATGAGGTGTAGGCAGGTGTCTCATCGGCACCCTTGAGGTATTCGAAGGGGATGCCCTCGAGCTTGAACGAACTGAAGCTAAGGCACGACTGCCCCGTCATGTTAACGATGATACCCAGCGAAATCTCAGAGGGTTGCAGCAGGGAGAAGCTGACGGTGCAGTTGTTGAGCATATCCCAGGCAAGGGCTGACGTTTCGCAGTCGTCCTCGCCCACCAGTTTCGAGCCGTAGTTGACGACGATGCGACTGGTCTGCGTGGAGGTGCCGTCGCTGAGGGTACACGAGAAGGTGTAATGACCCGCAGGGAGGTTGATGGTCTGCCAGAGGCGGTAGTCGTGCAGCTCGTCGGCAAAGTTGCTCCAGATGGTTTCGATGGTGATGTCGTTTCCATGAGCGGTATCGACGTGGGCACCTGTGACGATGCTGCCGCTCTTGATGGCATTTGCCTCTTTCCAACCGCTGCGGGCGGTACCCATTTCAAGACGCAGGAAGCGACTGCTGTTCGTGGGGTTGACAGTACCCGAGGCGGTACGATAGGGACGCTGGTAGTTGGTGAGATAGCGTGCGGAGATGTCGCCTGAAGGCTCGGCTTCGAGGTCAAGGGTGAAGACGCCAAGGGCTGAGTTCCAGGCATCGCCATCAGGACCGAAGTTGACGCGAAGGGCATCGAGGCTGTTTGAGGTACGGTCGATGACATTGCCGCCATTTTGATTGAAGTCGTAATAGACACAGAGCCCGTCGTCAGCTTGTGCCGAGGCGATGTCGGCGATGGGAGCGTTGCAGTAGCGACAGATAGCCTCTTCGTCAAGGGCGGTGCTCCAGATGCGGAATTCATCCATCAGGCCATTGAAGCTGCTTGTCTCGCTGCCGATGACGACATCCCCTTCCCACGCGGGAGAGGTTGTGCCGAGCTTTGTGGTTGGGCTGCTGAAGACGATAGCATCGCGCCAGAAGGTAACGGCACCAGCGTTGTAGGTGATGGCATAGTGATGCCACTCGTTGAGGACGACGAATCCCGTGTCGGAGGTAACCTTCTTGCCGTCAAGGACAAGGGTAACGGCACCATTCTCAGCACATGAGGTACTGAAGACGCTGGAGGAGAAGGTAGAGCAGCCTGTGTAGGACGAGGGGCGCATCCACCAGTCGATAGTGAAGGCTGGTGTCTCGGCTGCGATGGGGGAGTGGAGTTTCAAGTATTCAGTTCCTGTAAAGTGGAGGGCCGTACCCGCATCGGCGTTGCTGACGGTGAGCAGCCCGCCTTGGGTAGACTTGTTTGTTCCCTCCGTATTGCTGACGATGAGAGAGACGTCGTAGATACCTGGGGCAGCGGGGACGATGACGGGATTCTTGCCGCTGATGGTAAAGCCGCGACGCGCGTTCACAAGCTCCCATGTCCATGCTGTGGGCTCATAGCGGCTCTTGTCCTTCAGCCAAACGGTATCGCCCAACAGGACGGCTGTGGGTGTGACATCGAAGAGCGCAGCGGGAGCCGCAGCACTAACCGTTACCTCTTGGCTGACGGATGAGGAGCCATAGGCATTCGTAGCGGTAAGGGTGACGCGGAAGGTGCCGAGAGAGGTGTAGAGTGCTGATGCGTTGGTGGTAGTGATGTGTTCCACTTCAGCACCGGGCATCTCCCAGACATAGGTGCAGCCGTCGCCCTCCGTGCGGTTGATGAAACTGAATCTGTCGCCTGCAGGCAGCACGTTCGCTGAGGCCTCAAAGGCGGCAACGGGCGCTGAGCCTTCCTGAACGATGATATCCGTACTGCCCCAGGCCGTCTCGCCATTCGTAAAGGTAGCTGCCAGCTTAATCGTAAAGGTGCCTGCTTCGGGGAAGACAAACGTGGGGTTCTTACCGCTCACATCGGGCATCTCGGCGCCATCGGCATGCCATTGCCAGCTGACGGCATCGACAGGGGTAATGGCGCGGAATGTAGTGGGGATACCCGCTATGATGGGATCATCAACAGCCATTTCAACCGAGGGCTCTGAAGTGGAATTACAGAGGTCGTTGTTGATGTCTGTCTCCCATGTGCCGGTAGCCCAGAGGGTGGCGTGCTTGCCGGAGACCATTTCGCGGATGCGTACCTCATCGCCCACGTGGATGGTGTCCATGGGCAGATAGAGCAGCAGATCCTCCTGCTCAGCGGGGTTGGCGATGCGGCTGTACATGTCAGCCTTGATTTCATCCTGTGTACGTACCTTCTTCCAAAGGCGGAACTCGTCCAGCCCGGCGCTCCAGAACTGATTGGTGCCAGAATGTCCGAATTTCAGCGTGCCAAAAGCACCCAGACCCGAGTAGGTGTCGGAGGTGATGGCACCTTTGCGGACGCCGTTCACGTAGGCTATCATGGTGTTGCGGTCGATGACAATGGCAACGTGTGTCCATTTGCCCGTCTTGAAAGCGTTCCCCAGTACCATACGGTCGCCAGAGGTGGTGTTCCAACCGGCATAGAGCTGCCCGCTGTTGTCGGTATGGAAGAGGAAGGTGCCCCAGCCTGGTCCAAGCTGGTCCACGTAGCTGCGGTTGAGGTCTGAGCGCATCCAGAATTCAAAGGTAGCCTTGCCCAGCGGCTGCGTGACAGCCGAGGGGATAGCCATGCCGCTCTCCTTCAGGACGAGGACGTTGTTGTCTTCCGACAGGGGTGTCAGGGCAAGAGCCGGATTGGATTTTGCGGATTCCTGTCGGTATTCCCCACAGGCATAGACGGCGCAGACCGTGTAGGGATCGCTGCCGAGGAGAGCAGGTTGATAGGTAGTTGTACCCGCAGGGAGCTCGGCTATCAGCTGGCTGCCCTCGTAGAGATTGTACCCCAACAGCTCAATACCCGAGGCTTGGGGAACGGTCCAGGAGAGGACGCCATCCGTAAGCTGGAGGTTGCGTGGGGGATAGATTTGTTCCCCAGGGACAATGACGCTGATGATGGTCTGCTTTCCTTTGTTCTGAATAGTGACGTTGTGCTTGTCGAAGGGAATCTCTATGCCGTTCGGGTCCACCTCGTAGTTCATGATGGAGGCATCGTAGATGTGTCCTTCGCCCACAGCCGTGCTCTTGGTCTTGACGATAAAAAAATACTTGAGGGGCTTTGTACGGTCGAAGGTGAGCGTAAGGTCGGTGAGGTCGTAGCCAAACTCCATGGGCTCATAGTGCATGCCGTCGACCCAGCGTCCCAACATGGGAACCTCGGGCGCAGGTACGCTGGCTTTCGAGTCGCCGGCATACTTGAAGTGCTCCATGTTGATGGTCTGATCGGGCTGAGTGGCGTTGAGGTCGGTAGAGATGCCGGCGCAAAGCAATATCTCGCTGCGGCGTGAGTAGTCCATCTTCAGCTTGATGGTACGCAGGGGGCGATAGACCTTGCGGATGTAATACGAGCCGGGTGTCCAGACTACCTGATCGGTACCTACGCCGTAGCAATACTTGTAGGGGCAGTAGATGAATCCCTTGTTCTCCCAGCCGTCACCCCACGAGTTGGCGATGATCCAGGCTCCCACTTCGTCCTCGTCCACTTCGCCCACGTTGCCGTCGCCGTCGAGGTCGAATTCAATGCGGTCGTCATAGCCTACGATGGTAAGGGCGTGGTTGTAGGTGTCGCCCCAGGCCTTGACGTACTTCATGCCCGCCACACCGATATCCTTGTTGTTCTTTGTGTTGGGGATGGCTGCCCAGGTGCCGTAGGCTGCCACACCGATGCCCGCTACGCCACCTGAGTGATAGCTCTCGTCGCCACAATGGTTGTAGATCCATTCCTTCAGCATCTGGCGTCCCTCGGGCGTGTTGGTGGCAGGGAATGAGAACGACGACTCGGCTCTGTTCCACATGGCGCTGAACCATTTGTCGTAGCCCTGCATCCAGCCATAGTCGTTGTCGTCGTGGGTCTGGGCGCCGAAGAGCCGGCTGTAGGTTCGTCCTCCGTAGGTGACGACGTTGGGGATGCCGTTCGTACAGGCCATCACCTCCTTGTCGCTGTTCTGGTAGGTGAGCAGCCAGGTGAAGTGGGTGGGGTACATGTTCTCGGGGAGTGAGCCGTCGAGGTCGCGCCAGGCGTTGATTTCATGCCCGAACATATAGGCGATGTTCTGTGCCGAGCCACACGAGCCTCCGTCCTGATTGAAGATGGGGGAGAAGTATTTGTCTTCGCCATTGTTGACATGGTCGGGCAGTTCTGTCTTGATGCCGGCACGCTGGCGTGCCTTGAAGCGTTGGTAGACCGGATTGTCCGTCTGGTGGACGGGCTCGAGGTTGAGGTCGGGGAAGAGGGTGCGGTCCACCGAGATGACGTCCTTGCCGACGGTCATCTTCTCCGTCCTATGATTGTTCTGGGCCATTGCCGTTGCCCCTCCTGCGAGGCAGAGGGCAGCAAACAGCATGATATTCCAACATCTCTTTTTCATGATGATAGGGTGTTCTTTTATCTTTATGGATGATTATCGTTCTCGGATGAAGTCCAGCGCCTCAAGGATTTCCTCGCGTGTGGCGGTGCTGTCGAGACGTACGTCGCCAGGGGCAGCCAGCAGGGCAAACCGTACGACGTCGACAGAAAGATTCTTCTTGTCGTGCAGCATCAGGGCATAGAGCCGTTCGTAGTCCTTGCAGCTGATGGGGCAGGGGCCGTAGAGCTCGGCGAGCAGGCCCGTGGTGCTGCGGAGGGTCTCTATGGAGAAGGTCGGTTCGTGGGCGATGTGGGAGAGGTAGAGCTCGCCGATCATGCCCCATGCCACGGCATAGCCGTGGAGGACGGGGGTGTGCTTCTCCAGCAACAGCGATTCGATGGCGTGGCCGATGGTATGGCCGAAGTTGAGTGCCTTGCGGAGCCCCTTTTCCGTGGGGTCGGCTGCCACAATCCCCTCCTTGATGCCGACGGACTGGCGGATAAGGGCTGTAGCGTCTTTTCCCTGGCTGAAGATGTCTGCCAGTTCGTCCATTTGGGCTAAGGCGTTGCCTTGGCTGCCAATGAGGATGTGCTTGAACATCTCAGCCATGCCGCTCAGGAGGTTTTCCTTGTCGAGTGTGGCGAGGAATCCGCCGTAGAGTACCACATGCTCGGGCAGGTGGAAGGCTCCGATTTCGTTCTTCAGCCCCCCGAAGTTGATGCCCGTCTTGCCTCCTGTGGCTGCATCGACCATGGCCAGCAGGGTAGTGGGGACGTTAATGTAGCGGATGCCGCGTTTGAATGTGGCTGCTGCGAAGCCTCCGATGTCCGTCACGACGCCCCCGCCCACGTTGACGAGCAGGCTGTGGCGTGTGGCACCCTGCTCCGAGAGCGCCCTCCACACGAGGGCCAGCGTGTCGATATTTTTGTTGTCATCACCTGCTGCAACGGTGATGGGCTGTCCGGCAAATCCTGGAAATCCGGAAGCTCCGGACGACAGGACGAGCGGCCAGCACTTCTCCTTCGTGTTTTCGTCGCAGAGCACAAAGACGCGGTCGGCCTTGGCTTCGCGGATGAGGTCGTTGAGGGTTTGGCTTATGTCGGTGGAGGTGATAATCATAGGGTGCAATAATAGGCCAGTTTGTAGAGTTTGAAAAGGAAGAGCGAGGGGCGCCGGCTCCGTGTGAGCCGTCTTTCCCAGCGTCTGCCACAGCGTTTGTAGAGCCGCGATAGGATTCCGGTCAGTCCCAGGCGGTGCGCCTTTCGGTAACTCTTCAGCAGGGTCGAGTAGCCCTCCAGCTCCCTCTCCATCTTTTTCAGGCTGCGCAGGGCCGTGCGGCTTTTTTCAAGGAAAACGTCGTTGGTTTCGATATCGGTGTTGAGGAGGGGGTTGTCAATGTGGAGGATGGGTATTCCCCTGCGTTGCAGCTCAGCCCCGAACAGGGTGTCCTCGTGGCCATATTCCGTAAACTGCTCGTTGAAGCGGATGTCCATGAACGTGGCCCGGTCGATGAGGAAGCTGAAGGAGGTGAAGCGCTCATAGGGATGCCGGTTCCGCGCTGCTGCCCGTCGCTGGTGCCTGGCTGCTTCCTCATAGTGGAAGCGCAGGCTGACGTCGGGCGAGGGGAGGACATCGACGTTGTGCTGCCCTCCACACACCACGGGTGCCAGCATCGAGGCCTGCCAGTAGCGTTCCAGAAAGTGGGGGCTGTCCACAGCCGCATCGCAGTCGATGAAGAGGAGTTTCTCCCCCCGTGACTGATCCGCCAGCCAGTTGCGCACACGGGCCCGTCCCAGGCGCAGCTTCTCGTCGTCAGCCACAATCACCTCGTAGTCGATGCCCAGGGCATCACCCTGCGTGTGCAGGTCGGCCACCAGCTGCGTGCAGTCATAGCGATAGACGGGAATCAGTATGCTTAAATCGCCCATTTTTTAAAGAATCCTCTAAAATCGTGCGAAGATAGGAATTTTTTTTCGTATCTTTGCAAGGTTTTATTCAATTTTCAATTTTCAATCCTCAATTTTAACGATGGAACCGCTGGCAGAACGCATGAGACCACGTACGCTTGACGACTATATCGGTCAACAGCATCTGGTGGGCGAGGGGGCTATCCTTCGTCAGATGATAGAGTCGGAGCATGTCTCCTCTTTCATCCTCTGGGGGCCTCCGGGAGTGGGCAAGACCACGCTGGCCTACATCATTGCTAACCGGCTGGAGAGCCCGTTCTACACCCTCAGCGCTGTCACCAGCGGCGTGAAGGACGTGCGCGACGTCATCGACAAGGCGCAGAAGAACCGCCTCTTTGCCAAGAACAACCCCATTTTGTTCATCGACGAGATCCACCGTTTCAACAAGTCCCAACAGGACTCGCTGCTGGGCGCCGTGGAGCGGGGCATCATCACCCTCATCGGCGCCACCACGGAGAATCCCTCCTTCGAGATCATCCGTCCCCTGCTCAGCCGTTGCCAGGTCTATGTGCTGGGCTCGCTGGAGAAGGACGACCTGCTGGCGCTGCTGCATCGTGCCCTTACGAAGGACACCTACCTCCGTCAGCGCGACATCGAGGTACGTGAGACAGAGGCCCTCCTGCGCTATAGCGGAGGAGATGCCCGTAAGCTGCTCAATGTGTTGGAGTTGGTGGTTGAGGCTGAGAAGGGCGATAAGGTGGTGATTGACAACGAGACCGTCAATCTTCGCCTGCAGCAGAACCCTCTGGCCTACGACAAGGACGGTGAGATGCACTACGACATCATCTCTGCCTTCATCAAGTCCATTCGTGGCAGCGACCCTGACGGCGCCCTCTACTGGCTGGCCCGCATGATTGAGGGGGGCGAGCAGCCCGAGTTCATCGCCCGGCGTCTCGTCATCTCCGCCTCAGAGGACATCGGCCTGGCCAACCCCAATGCCCTGCTCATTGCCAATGCCGCCTTCGATGCCGTGATGAAGATAGGCTGGCCTGAGGGACGGATACCCCTGGCTGAGGCTACCGTCTATCTCGCCTCCAGCCCCAAGAGCAATTCCGCTTATATGGGCATCGGAGCCGCCCTGGAGGAAGTCCAGCGTTCAGGGAACCTGAGCGTTCCCCTTCATCTCCGCAATGCCCCCACGAAGCTGATGAAAGACCTCGGCTATAGCGAGGGCTACAAGTACGCCCACGATTACGAGGGCCACTTTGTCCTCCAGCAGTTCCTTCCCGACGGCCTGACCTCGGCCTCCTTCTGGCATCCCCAGGACAACCCCGCCGAGGCCCGCCTTGCCGAGCGCCTCCACGCTCTCTGGAAAGACCGCTATTAAGAGACCCACCCCCAACCCTTTAGGAGACCCACCCCCAACCCCTCCCGTGAGGGAGGGGCGCAAGGGCAAACGGGTCATTTTGTTTAATTTTGTTTTTAATTTTGTCAAATTTCTGCCCTGCAGGGGCACTCCCTCTGCCCCGTTAGGGGCACTTCCTTTAACCCTTAACCCTGTAAGGATTAGCAGGCCTTGAAAAAAACTAAAAAAATCTTGCATGGGTAAAAAAAAGACCTTATCTTTGCCGCGAATAGTACAGCTATTCGCATAATAATTAGAATTTTTAAAGTTTGGTAAGAATCGGCTCGCTGTGAAATGCGCCGATTTTATTGCACGGAATCCCCTTTAACCTTTAACCTTTAACCCTTAACCGCTAACCCCTAATCCCTCCTATACCCCTGCCCGAAGGCGTTGTAGTGGAGCATCTGGTAGCGGTTGGCGCTGCCCTCGGGGCGTAGGCCGACGTGGAAGAACGTGCCGTAGTCGATCAGCTGGTCGAAGGGGATGGAGGTGTCCCAGGCCGTGTCCTGCGCCTCGGTGTGGCGAGTCTGCTGCTGGCGGAACCATCGGCGGATGCTGTCGCACGCCTCCTGCGTACAGCCGTTGGGGACGAAGTCAGCCGCAAGGCCCAGCAGGTGCTGGCTCGTAGGGCTGCCTCCCACGTCGCGGTTCAGGTCGCGGCAGCGATAGCCGCTGGTGATGATGACGGGGCAGCCGAGGAACTCCCGCAGCGGGTCCATGACGGTATCGACGAGGTACTCTATGTTCCTCCTTGCCTCGCGCGGAGCCTCGTTGTCGTACCCCTTCAGGGCAGCCGTCACGCTCCGCTCAAACTCAGTAAAGGTGAAGTATTTCATATTCAGGTGACCCACCCCCAACCCCTCCCGTGAGGGAGGGGGGCGGGTGAACGAATTATTTTGTTTAATTTTTGTTTTAATTTTGTTAAATTTCTGCCCCGCAGGGGCACTCTTTCTGCCCGTTAGGGCACTTCTCATCCGATTAGCGCGAGCGCAGCAAGCGCGAGGGCAAGCGTCAGAGGCAGCTCTGCACGCTTAGCGTGCCCACAATCGCCGTCAGCACGGCTATGACGATTTCGAGAATCTTTTTCCATGGGATGTTTTTCATAATGGTGAAGTTTAAGAGACCCACCCCCATCCCCTCCCGTAATGGAGGGGCGCGAGGGCAAACGGGTTTGTTATAGAATTAAGAGTTTGATTTTGTAGAATTTTGTTTTTAATTTGCGTAATTTCTGCCCCAGAGGGGCACTCCCTGAGAGTCTGCGACGCTACATGAATAATCACGAATGGACACTAATTTCTCAAAAATAATTCATGGATAATTCATGGTTAATTCGTGTGGCGCCGCAGGCAAATTTCTGCCCCGCAGGGGCACTCTTTCTGCCCGTTAGGGCACCCCTTCCACCCCCCACCTCCCCTCCCTTACGGGAGGGGTTTCTGCCCCCCGATAACGGGGGGACTGAGGGGGGTGTAAAGACCATTGAGGGGGTGGGTCTTTTTAGGCTAAGAGTTCGCTCGGCACCCTCTTCAGCGTCTTGTTCGTGCGGACGTACTTCAGGAGGTCGGCCTCGGGGCGGAAGCGGATGCCCACCTTCTTGATGTAGCTCGACGGGTCGAAGCTTTCGGCGGGGATGACGCTCTGCGCGAAGCACTTGCTCTGGAGGTTCGCCTGCAAGGCGCCGATCTCCTCCAGCACGATGCGCTGGCCCTGGAGCAGGTGCGTCTTGATGAACTCCTTCGCGGCGGTCAGCACCGCCACCACGTCAGCCTTCGTCACGGTAGTGGCAAACTGGATGTCCTCGGCGAGGCTCTTGAAATCATAGTCGCCGGTCTTCACGGCGCGGTTGGTGGCGTAGTCGACGCCCTCGGCACCTCTCGGGTTGGTGCAACCCACAATCTGGTAAGTAATTGGCATGGTAGTTTAGTTTTTTAGGTTGAAGATTGAAAATTGAAGATTGAAGATTTTTGGAATTCCTGTGCAAAGATAGTGCAAGCCGAGAGCAGAGAGCGCGCTTTCTTTGCCGAGGCGCAGCCTATCTTAGCATTTTCAATGCAAAGATAATACATTCTTTTTTGTCAGTTTCCGATGGCAGCGAGAGCCCTCTCTCACGCCGATTACGCTGCAAGAGCAGCGTAATCTTCTTTGTCAGGCATCGGGCCGAGGAAGTGGAGGATGGCAGCCACGTGGGCGGGCTGGAACTGCTTGGCGGTAACCCAGGGGCAGATGTCGCTCAGCACGTCGGAGAGATAGACGTTGCCGTCATCGCGTGCCAGCGCACGGTCGTCGTCCGAGAGTGTCCCCACCGGCTGCCGCGCATGGAGGAGTTCGTAGTGTAGCGCCTTGCGAGCCAGCTCGCCCTTCGGCTCTTCCGGATGGTACGCCTGTGCCAGCTCGCGCTTCAGCATCGCGCGCGGGGGCGTGCAGGCGTCGATAGAGAAGGTGTAGGAGCGCTTGCGCCCCTGGCAAGGGTAGAGAATGTAGTACATAGTGTGGTGCTTTCAGTTTTTTTACACCACAAAAATACTGATTTTACGCGAAATTACCAACGTTTTCTACTGAAAAATCGCCGTTAAATAAAAAATTATCGCACTGCGCTGCCGCGCCAGCCCATTGGACTAATTTCCCAGCCCACTGCGCTGTCGCGCCCCGAATTATAACATTCGGCGTAGCCGAGGCAACATCCCCCTATTCCGGCATGACGAGTACGTCTGAACGCACATCCATTTCTAACACTTTCACCGACAGCGAGTTATAATATTAACAAAATAAATCCCCTGATTAACAACGCATTGAGAGGAAACTAACAAAATAACAATTTATATTTTCTATTTTCTATCTCAATACTGCCCACCCTTCGGGAGAAGGTTAAATATATATTATTATATTTATATAATAATATATATTTATTTATATATAATAATAAATTATAATCACCCCCCAGCAGAAGGAAAGATGAAAAACGAAAATATAAATTGTTATTTTGTTAGTTTGTTAGTTTCTCCCCCGAACCGGCAAGCCGGCAAGCCCCCATTCCCCCATGCCCCCATTCCCCCTCACCCCTCACCTATCCGACATTTTCCCGCAAATCGTTTCGCGATTTTATCCACAACAACCTCCATTTTTCTCGCAATTCGTTTTCCTGTTTGCAGAAAAGTTGTATCTTTGCCGTCACTATGTTGAAGAAAAAAGAAATACAAGAAGTAAGACTTTCAGCCCTCCCTGAAGAAATAACAGAAGATGGTCTGAAAATATATGGCGAGACATCCTATGAGAATCAGATTTTGAAGAATCCTCGTTTTCTTATTATCCGTTCCCATTATTCCCCATTATTCCCATAACTCCCCTTTCCACCCCTTTATGCCCACCGATAACAGCAGCTTCCTCGCACCCAAAGGCGACTACAAGAACCTCATCGCCTTCCAGAAATCGGAGTGCATCTACGACATCACCTGCTATTGCCTTAGCAACATAGGGGCACTGGTCTTGGATTGGGGAGTAGTATAAAACGTAACGCTATAAATTTGAATAAACACTATTACAGAACCAATTATATAGAATATGGGATTACTTGAAATACCAAAATTAATAAAAAAAATACCTGATCCAGAGGCAAATTGTAGAGAAATACTCGCAAATTGCGAGGATCCGAATCATCCTTTCCCATCCTATGCGGAAGAATATGATTTTGCCGCATATTTATATGACAAGCTTTCTGCGGAGGATGAGACATACCCCCATAAAGCATATACTAATGCGTTGGAGGCTATTAGGCTGGGATATCATACTACTCAGAATTTATTAATAGTTTCATGGTACTCATATAGCACTATGAATCTGGTGGGTTTAAAACAAGTAGGAGCACTAATTTACAATGAAAAGTTTTGTTATCGTCATACACCAACTGCGGGATATCTTTATAATAAAATAGTGAAGTGGGTTAAGGAGTTATCTGAAAAAGTACCTGGATCAGGATTTTCATTATTCACCCAGGAAGAAATAAAAGAAATACTTAAATGCTGCAAGAAACATCTTGACGTTATTTCAGATTGGGAAATGTACACAAAAATGGAAAAAGATGGGATTAGGCATGAATATGTTGGAGTTCGATTCGCAAGAAACGCATTATACAATTTAGATTACAAAGGAATAAACATCGGGTATGGGTATGACGGTTGCTCCTCATATTATGATGACCTGAAAAAGCTAATGGATTTTGTTTATCGGAGATCGCGCAACCCCTAAGCTTTTATGCGATATGCACGCACGAAGCTGAATCCACAAATCAACCTCTACCAAATGCGTGTTGATGACAATGCCTTCCGTTTACGGCCTGAAAAGTTGTAACGTCCTTCGAGTGCGCACACGAAAAGAATCTGCAAAGATAAGCGATAGGTGTACCACATTCCCGTACTTTTAAGTTAAATCTTCGTCGGAGAGGATTTTTTGATAACTTTTGTCGGTTTTCCTTGCAGGGCAGGGGGAATCGTCGTACCTTTGCAGCGACGATAAAAAGGGGATTTTCCTTCTATAGTATTAACGTCTAAAACACTTAGTATGAACGAACTGAAAGATGTCAGGAGGGGTGTGGCCGCCCCGATGAAATCGGCCACGGAGATAGGTATTTGTCTGCAAGAGGTGAGGTTGTCCGTCGAATCCCTTGAGACTGAGTTGAAACAGAAAAACGAACGCATTGCCGAACTGGAACGGGAGTGCGAACGGCTAAGAAACGACCCCTGGGCGAGCCGCGTGACGTACGACAACGTGGTGGAGCTGATTGCCTCGTACGAGGACGCAGCGCAGCGCGACGAGGCACGCAAGCTGATGGAGCCGATGCTGAAGCGCGAACAGGTGCGCCAGCTGCGCCGCGACATCAAGTGCAAGGTGGCTGAGCTGAACGCCGAGGAGGCGCCCGGCAGGGTGAACATCATCACGCTGAACAACCCCCGCTTCGAGGGGTCGATGAACGAGATCGTGGGCAACGGCAACGTAAACATCCGGGGCTATGGAAACTGAGGCGAAGACGAACGAGAGGCTGGGCGTGACGTTCAACGGCAGCGTGACCTTCGGAGGCCCGATGTTCGACATCCACGACAACGAGCACGTGCACATAGGGGTGCCCACGGAGCCGCCTGCCCCCGGCAGCCCCGCGCCTGCGATGCCTGACGAGCTGACGTCTGCCGAGGCCGTGACGTACTGGCAGCGCCTGCGCGAGAGGGGTTTCGTGGATGCGGACTGCCTGCTGATGCCCTCGACCACGCGCAAGCAGGCGATGCTCATCGCCGAACTGTTTGCCGAGAGGCTGCACCTGAAGGCGAAGTGGAAACCCTTCGAGGCGCTGTGGGGCATCAGGAACCTGGCGCAGGAGAAGTGGGACATCCAGCAGACGGGCAGCCTGCCCGCACGCTGCAAGGAGATTGAGGCGGTGTTCGACGATTAGACAAACGCGCTGACAATCAGCATGACAATCCCCTATATAGGTGCTATGATAGGCCCTATATAGGGGATTGGTTTTTCAGGGTCGCCGTATCTTTGCATCGGATTTGAAACGGTGCGCACCCCAGAGAATCCGGCATGATTCATTAACCCACTAAAAAAACAAACAAAACATGAAGATTTCAGCAACCATCAAGATGATCGGCGCCCTCAGGGAGGGCGTCAGCAAGACCACCGGCAACCCCTACAAGGCCATGGACGTGCTCGTCGAGTGGGCAGACGGTGACTACTACCAGCGCCAGATGGCAATGGTATCGGGCGAGCATGCCTCGCAGTTCCTCGCTCAGGGCATCCGCACGGGCGACGTCGTGGACGCGGACATCCAACTGACTACCGACAGCTGGGGCACTCGCGTGTATAACAAGGCCATCCTGAGGGATGTAGTCAAGAATTAAAAGTTAAGAGTTAAGAATTAAGAGTTAAGAATTAAGAATTAAGAGTTAAGAGTTAAGAATTAAGGATTCGTAGTTGAAAGATTCCCGTGTTCAAAAACAATCATTGTTTAACATCATTATTCCAAAAACATTATGAAAAATGATATTCGTTTGGAGTTAGGTAATGTCCGCCGCGCGTCTGTTCGCGCCACGCAGGACGAGTTTGGTAACGAGGAGCTTATCGTGCGCCTCTACAACGAGACGGACCGTCGGAAGCCCGCGCCGGTGTTCAGCACCATGCACGGCACGCTCAGGCGCTACAAGTCGAAGTGGATTGCAGAGTTCCAGTTCGCACCCGGCATGCGCCCCGAGGAGATTGCCGACTGCCTGGAGGAGGAAGCCAGCGACATGGCCGACTGGCTGGCGTTCGACTATGTTGATAACAAGCATACTGCGGCGTAAACTATGGCAACGTTCGACTTTTTCCGTAACGTCCGTTCCACCGGCGTCATCTGCACGCGCACTCTCTTTGAGGGTGCCGTGCAGGCTCCCGCCCTGCGCCTTTTGCTCCAGCAGATTGTTGCCGAGAAGGACCCCGACAAGCGTGGGGAATTAAAGAAACGCCTCCCCGTGGTGACGTGGCAGGCACACTTCCCCCATGGGCGCCGCAAGAACGCCGATGCCCAGCCGAGCGGGCTCTTCATGGTGGACATCGACCACGTGGACAACCCAAAGGGTCTGTATGAGGAGAGGATAAAGCCGCTAATAGCCTCTCCCCAACCCTCCCCTAAAGGGAAGGGCTTCAAGTCTCCCCTCCTTCAGGAGGGGGCGGGGGAGGCCTCTCTCCCCATCCTTGCCGTGCATCTGACGCCCTCGACAAAGGGCTTGCGCATCGTGGCGGTGTGTGACCCTGCCCTCGACATCGCGGGCAACCAGCAGCGCGTGGCTGACGTGCTGGGCGTGGAGATTGACAGCGTCTGCAAGGACTTGGCACGCAGCTCGTTCCTTGTCAGCAAGGAGTATTTTTACTATCTGGATCCTTCCCTTTGGGAAGATATTAAGGAGTTCAGGAGTTACAATAGTTCAGGAGTTACAGACAATACCCCTACATCCGGCACCCAGCAAACGGAACATTCGTCTGAACTCCCTGCAACTCCTGAACTCCCAACCCGAGCGCAGCCCACTCCCCTCCATCACGGGAGGGGTCGGGGGTGGGTCTTCTCCCCTCCTTCAGGAGGGGTCGGGGGAGGCTTCGGGGGAGGCTTATTTGGGCATCCCTTACGCCCACATCATACGCCGTTGGTGGGAGATTCACTACGGGGGGCAGGAGCCGGTGAAGTCGAACCGCAACACGCTGACGTTTGAGCTGGCGTGCAACCTCAGGCACATCTGCGGCTTCTCGCGTGAGCTGCTGGACCGCATTATCCCCTGCTACGACGGCTTCCCCGAGACGGAGAAACTGGCGTGCATCGACAGCGCCCTGAAGGAGCACATCACCCGCATGCCCCCGCGCCTGCATCAGGTGCTGCTGAGCATCAAGGCCGAGAACGCCGACAACCTGCGCCTCGTACAGGCACTTGACGAGGCCGAGGAGCAGGACGAGCAGCACTACATCAACCGCATCCCCCCTGCCGCCCTGCCCATGGGCGTACGCGACTCGCTGGAGGGCCTGCCCCGCACCATGGCGCTGCCTGCCCTCATCGGCATCGGGCCCATGATAGGCGCGCTGGCAACGGGCGTCCGCCTGGACGTGCACGGCGACCTCAGGCACCTCAACCTCACCGCCTACATCGTGGGCGAGGCGGCATCGAACAAGAGCAAGCTGGACGCGCTTTACCTCCTGTGGATGGGCAAACTCATCCGCGAGGACGACGAGGCGCTGAAGCGCGAGCAGGAGTTCATCCGCCTGCGCGAGCAGCGCAAGAACGCCAAGGAGCAGCCCAAGGACCCGCAGGTGCTGGTGCGCTGCCAGAGCCTCCGCACCTCCATCGCGCAGCTGCTCACGCGCCTGCAGCAGAGCCAGGGCAAGCACCTCTACAGCTACACCTCGGAGGCCGACCAGCTGTCGCAGAACAGCTCGGCAGCGTGGGCGAACACGTCGGTCCTCCAGCGCGATGCGTACGACAACAGCGCCTACACCACCGACTTTGCCAACGGCAAATCGACAGGTGTCGTCATCCACAAGGTGCTGTGGAACATGACCCTCTGCTGCACGCCCGACGCGCTCTACCGCGCACACCGCAACTACACCAACGGTGCCATCACGCGCCTGGCGCTTGCCCGCACGCCCGACAACACCTACGCCCCGCTTGCCGAGACGGTGCAGCGCAGCCCCCAGGCCGAGCGTAACATCGCCCGCGTGGCCGAGGTGCTGGAACTGATGCAGGGCGACGTCTGCCTGCCCCTGCTGGAGGAGCGTTGCCGCGCGTGGCTGGAGCGCATCCGGCTGGAGACGCTGAAGAATGACGACCGTGTGAAGGCGCGCCTGCGCATGCGTGCCCCTGTGACAGCCATGCGCTACACCGTGTGCTTCATGCTCTGCGCCCATGCCGAGGCGCTGCTGCGCCAGCTCGACGACAACGAGGGTGAGAAGCCCGCGTGGGCCGACGGCTGCCAGACGGCAAAGGAGTATCTGGAGGCACACCCTGACGCCCTCAACGACGCCCTGCAAGCCTATCAGACAGATGCCATGCTGACGCTCTTCGACACCCTTGCCGACTACACGCTGGACATGCTGCTCCTCTACTTCCGCACCCGCATCGAGGCAGCCTACGCTGCCGAGGACTACCCCTCAGGTGAACGCGAAAGACATGGGGCCAACGATACCTATTTCAGTCGTTTGCCCGTTGAGTTCGAAATCAGTGACGCTGTGGCTGTGAGAGGGGCAAAGGGCTCATACAGCAGCACGAACCAGATGCTGCATAACTGGGTGAAGCAGGGTCTCGTGGTGAGGATAGACCGAGGAAAATACCGCAAAACAGAAAGGGCTGCCTGATAGGTCAAAACTATCAAATTATCAAATTTTCAAACAGTCGAACTCGTTTAGGAGGGGAAATCCCCTCCTTTTTTTGTCCCTGCGGAGGAGAATAACGCTCTATGAAAAAAAGAAAAAGGCCTACTGGCCTTTCTCTCGTGGAGCATACGAGACTCGAACTCGTCACCTCTTGACTGCCAGTCAAACGCTCTAGCCAGATGAGCTAATGCCCCGATTTTATGAGCGGAAAGAAAACTCGTTTGCTTTCCCGAATTTGAGGGGTAAAGACGAAGTCAATGCCCCGATTTTATGAGCGAAAAGGAAGCACGCTTTCCTTTTTGCGGTGCAAAGGTACGGCCTTCTGAAGAAATAACCAAGAAAAATGTGCTTTTTTTTCTAAATAATGGCTAACTTTAACGAACTACGTCCGTTTAAATTAGGCTGCGGCTCGGAAATACTCAAATAAATTTGGGATTTCTCTCGTTTACTCGTACCTTTGCAAAAAATTTCAGAAGCGGATGTTGAAACCTGTTGTAGAGAAGGTGATATTGGGCATCGACCCGGGGACGAACCTCATGGGGTACGGTGTGCTGAAGGTCGTGGGCACCAAGGTGGAGCTCGTGACTTCGGGAGTCATCGACCTGCGCAAGGTGGGCGACGTCTACCTGAAGCTGGGTGAGATTTTCCGCCGCGTGCAGAGGGTCATCGATGCCTTCCTGCCTGACGAGATGGCCATCGAGTCGCCCTTCTTCGGTGCCAACGTGCAGAGTATGTTGAAACTGGGCAGGGCTCAGGGGGTGGCCATTGCGGCTGCCATCAGCCGCGACGTGCCCATCAGCGAATATGCCCCCACGAAGATAAAGATGGCCATCACGGGCAACGGCTCGGCATCGAAGGAGCAGGTGGCCGACATGCTGCGCCGTATCCTGAGCATTCCTGTGGAGGAGATGCCCAAGCACCTCGACGCCACGGACGCCCTGGGTGCCGCCTACTGCCACTACCTGCAGATGGGACGGCCCGAGGTGGAGAAGGGCGCCAGCTCGTGGAAGGCCTACGCGCAGAAGAATCCGGATAAAATACATGGAATGTGAGATAGTTAAGAGTTAAGAATTAAGAGTTAAGAGTTAAGAAAATTCGCTTCGCGGTGAGAAGTACCCCTTCGGGGCAGAAATTTGACAAAATTTAGTTCAAAATTGTTCAAAATTAAACTCTTACAAGTAAAAATAGAATTTTGTAGAATTTTTTTATAATTTTGAAAAATTTCTCGCCGAAGGCGACTAAAAAGATAAAAATATGAAGAGGATAGCAGTTTTTGCCTCGCACAACGGGAGTGATCTGCAGGCCGTCATCGACGGCTGTAAGAGCGGGCGGATAGAGGCTGAGGTGTGTCTGGTCATCAGTAACAACTCGAAGTCGTTTGCCCTGGAGCGTGCCCGTAGGGAGGGGATTCCCACACGCCACATCAGCAGCCGGCGGTACCCCGACGAAGAGACCCTGGCACAGGCCATGCTGGATGCACTCGACGAGGCTGGGGCAGACATGGTGATGCTGTGTGGCTACATGAAGAAGGTGCCCGAGGCTGTCATCCAACGGTTTGAGGGACGCATCTACAACATCCATCCTGCCCTGCTGCCCAAGCACGGGGGACCTGACATGTATGGCATCCATGTCCACGAGGCTGTCATCCGCGAGGGGGACAAGGAGACGGGTGTCACCATCCATCGCGTCAGCAGCGTCATCGACGGGGGGGAGATTGTGGCCCAGACGCGAGTGCCTGTCATGGACGGTGACACGCCTGAAGTGCTGGCAGCACGTGTGCTGGAGAGGGAACACACCTTCCTGGTGGAAATACTAAGTGAGATAGTGAATAGTTAAGAGTTCATAGTTCATAGTTAAAAAATTCGCTTCGCGGTGAGAAGTGCCCCTTCGGGGCAGAAATATGACAAAATTGGATTCAAAATTATTCAAAATGAAACTCTTATAGAAAAAGATATATTTTGTAGAATTTTTTTAATAATTTTGAAAAATTTCTCGCCGGAGGCGACTAAAAATAAAGAAATGAAGCATACAAGAGAGGAACAGATGGCAGCGTTCGGAAGGCTGCTGGACATACTGGATGAGCTGCGGGTGAAATGCCCGTGGGACCGTGTGCAGACCAACGAGACGCTGCGCCCGAACACCATCGAGGAGGTGTATGAGCTAAGCGACGCCCTCCTTCAGGAAGACGACAAGAACATCTGCAAGGAGCTGGGCGATGTGCTGCTGCATGTGGTGTTCTATGCCAAGATTGGCGACGAGAAGCAACAGTTTGACATCAAGGACGTCTGCGACCGTCTGTGCGACAAGCTCATCTTCCGCCATCCCCATGTGTTCGGCGAGCAGCAGGTGAATGGTACCGATCAGGTGCTGAAGAACTGGGAGGAGCTGAAGCTCAAGGAGAAGGGCGGCAACAAGCGTACCCTGAGCGGTGTGCCTGCCAGCCTGCCGTCGCTCATCAAGGCCTTCCGTATTCAGGAGAAAGCCCAGAACGTGGGCTTCGACTGGGACACGGCCGACGGTGCCTGGGACAAGTTGCAGGAGGAGTTTGCCGAACTGCGCGAGGCACTCAAGCATGAGGCTGCCCCTGAGGAGGGAGACCGTCCCCAAGTGGCTGAGTATGACGAGGTGGAGGCTGAATTTGGCGACCTGCTCTTCTCGGCTGTCAATGTGGGCCGATTGTCGGGGCTCAATCCTGACTCGGCTCTGGAGCATACGAACCAGAAGTTCACCCGCCGTTTCAACTACGTGGAGGAATGTGCCCTTGCCCAGGGACGTAAACTGAAGGACATGACCCTGGCTGAGATGGATGCCCTGTGGGACGAGGCAAAGGCGAAAGGACTTTGAAGATTGAAGATTGAAAATTGAAAATTGAAGATTGAAGATGGTTTAACGTTTAACGTTTAAGGTTTAACGGAAGAGATGGTTTAACGTTTAAGGTTTAACGAACACGTCCTCCGACGCCATCGCGCCAGCTTCGTTAAACGTTAAACATTAAACGTTAAACAAAAAAAGATTGAGAATGAAGAATAAAAGGGAGAAATCTCCAGTAGAGAAGCGACGTGTCGCACCCTGGGTGAAGGACCTGCTGGTTGCCTTTGCTGCCACGACATTGTCCATTATCCTGACCTTCGGCACGACTGCTGTCGTAAACCGCGTCAGGCAGAAGCAGGAGCGCAAGCTCACGGCGCTGATGGTGATGAGCAGCATCGAGCAGTTTGTGCGCGACCTGGAAACAATCGAGAAACAATATGCGTATAGTGACAGTATCGCCACCTGGCTCTTGAGTCTCCCTATCGAAACGGTTGCCCAAATGGACGATGGCCCCATTGACGATGCGTTGGTGGAGGTCTATTCTCTTCCCATTATTACCCACGACAAAACCGCAGAATCGATTTTCAGCAGCCATATCGATACCTGGAAAAACATGGGGAATTTTCAATTCATTGACCATGTGGGATGGTGTTTCTCTGCCATGAACACGATTGAGGAAACTTTCTACTCGGCAATCAGTGAAATCAGCGAGGAAAAGAACAATATATTAGCCCATCCGAGTGATTATCCGGGAAACACGTATGCTGAGCGAATCCTGCGGAATGAAACGGCGAGATCGGACTTGAAGAGCCTTCATAATATCAGGAGAGAGCTCAGTCTCTATGCAGCCAACATCCGCATGGAAAACCGGAACAACATGCGCCTCATCGGTATTCCGGAAAAGGAAGTGATGGCATTTACGGATGACATGGGAGCTGCCGATGAATACGAAGAGGAGGTATTGGATCCGTTGGATTTTGTAAAGCCGGATATTGAGATTGATTCCGTAGCCGTGCACCTCTCCTTCGCTCGGCAGCTGGACAGCCTGCTGCAGGTGAAGTAGTAAAATATATCTTTCATTAAGGAGTTCAGGACAAGAAAGTGTACATACAGAAAAGAATACAATATCTGTTTCTCATTTTTAATTTCTTATTAATGAGTTGTTCACAGCCGGTGAGGGCAGACTATACGCCTTTCGAGGCATGCGACAGCCTGGTGACGGCGGCAGTCTCGGATGCGAGCCTCCCCGACTGCTATCGGTACATCCCCCTGTTGCTGACGGACTGCGACAGCCTGTTCGTGGGGCAGTACGCCTCAGGAGCCTGGGCATTGTCGGTCCCCGCAGCTCATCGCTATGGGCTGGCCATCAACGACAGCATCGACGAGCGACGTTGCATGGAGAAATCCACCCTGGCAGCTACACATTATCTCAGCGACCTCCGCCTCCACTTTGAGGGAAACGATACACTTGTCCTGCAGCAGTATGTGCGGACAATGCCTGTGTTGCGTGTAACGGCGGACAGCGTCTTACAGGCTCTGGAACGGATAGGGGAGGAATACTCGCACGGACACCGGCGCTCAGGCTTCCTTGCTCCCCTGGACAGAGTGCACGAGGATGCCCTGCGACGGGACTCGCTGCTGAAACTCGAACGTGAAAGACGCGTGGCTGAGCTGGCTGCCCGAAAACCCACCGTAGGAAAGGCGTCGTCCGGCAGCTATATAATATATAAGGTAAAGAAGGGTGACTATCTGGGACGCATTGCCCAGCGTCACCACGTCACGGTGGCCCAGCTGAAACGATGGAACAACCTTCGGGGCGACTTTATCCGTGAAGGACAGAAACTGAAGATACAGAAGAAGTGAAACCCTATAAGATAACCCTCTACCTGTTTTCCGTGATAGCCGTACTGGCTGTCCTCTGTGCCGTCTTCCCTCCTGACGGCATCCGTTTGTCGGGCACTACACTGACCTTCCCCTCACTCGCTGAGGTGCTGAGCCCAGGAGAATCGGAAGAGACGGCACTTCCTGAGGAAAGCCCCGAGGAACTGTTGGCCCGTCAGCTGGAGGAGATGAGGATGCAGGAACGTGAGCAGTACCTGACCTATTTCCGTGAGAGCAACATCAGGTTCAATCTGCCCAACGATGACTTTACCTGGTTTGACGACCTCTTTGAAGCCTTTGAGAACAGCGACAGCAGCCGTGTCCGCATCGTTCACTATGGCGATTCGCAGATAGAGGGCGACCGTATCACAGGCGTCATCCGTGAGGAGCTGCAGGAAACCTTCGGCGGCATCGGTCCTGGCATCTTACCCGTCATCGAGACGGTGGGGAGCATCAATACAGGGCTGGCATGCAGTGCCGAGTTACGCAGAGCCCTGGCCTACGGCCCGGCTGAAGCCCGTGCCCGAAGTGGCAACTATGGGCCCATGGCACAGGTGGCCTATCTCGATACGTTCGCTGTGGTCAGCGTGTGGCCTCGCATCAAGGAGAAAAAGCATTGCCGGAAGTTTACCCGTGTGACCTTGTTGGCAGACAACATCGGCTCGAAACTCTATGTCACCTGTAAAGGTGATCGGCGTGTCATTGAACCGACGAAGGAGATGACGCGCATCACGTTCCAGTTCCCCGATTCGTTGGAAAGGGTGTCGTTGTCGCTGTCGGGCTACGCCAACCTTTATGGCATCATGCTGGATGGTGAGAGTGGAGTCTCGGTGGACAATATCGCCATGCGTGGCTGCTCAGGAGCCATGTTCACCTCGATAAACAGGAATCACCTGAGCGACTATTACCAGAAGGAGAACGTGCGTCTCATCCTGCTGGAATATGGCGGGAACTCCGTTCCTTACCTGAAGACGGAGAAGAACATCCACACCTACGCTGAGACCATGGGACGGCAGATTCGCTACCTCCAGCAACAGGCTCCCCAGGCCAAGATACTGTTCATCGGTCCCTCGGATATGTCCACACGTCTCAGGGGGGCGTGGCAGACCTATCCCATGCTGCCTGCCATCATCGATTCGCTGCGTACGACAGCCAACCGGGCCGGAGCCGCTTATTGGGATATGTATCAGGTGATGGGTGGTCACAATAGCATGGCCCAGTGGTGTGGGCAGAATCCTCCCCTGGCTGGTCCTGACCATATACACTTCACGATGAAGGGTGGCGAGCGTGTGGCGGACCTCTTCTGTAAGTCACTCATGCTTTATTACGATTACTATCGTTGGCGTAAACCCAAGGAGGAAGGGAAGAATCAAGAATTAGAAGTGAGATTTTGATGAAACGCAGCGCTTTATTCCTCATGCTTCTGTTGGGCGTGCTCCTCCTGCCGGCACAAACCAACCGCACGATGGTCACCGACTCTGTGATGAAGAACATCGTCAGCCATCTGTTGCCAGGCAACAATCGCCTGCTCAGCCCCTTGCCTTATTACGACTGTCTGCACTACGACCGTACGGGGCTCCACTTCCCCGCAGGGCATAAGGCTCAGGACGCTTTTTATGAGAAGCTGGACAGCCTGCTGCTCTTCCATAGCCGCAGCATAAACATCTGGCATGTGGGTGGCAGCCATGTCCAGGCCGACTTCTTCTCCCATCGAATGCGCAGCAATCTCTCAGACATGCAGCCAGGAAACATCGGTGTACGAGGCATCCTCTTTCCTTTCGGTATGGCAAACACCAATTGGAACCACAACTACCGAATGGAATATACTGGCACATGGACAGCGGGACGCAATGTCCAGCGTGACACAAACTTCGACTTTGGCATCAGTGGCATAGCCGCTACCACAACCGACAGCCTCGCTACACTGACGTTGGTGATGAATGTGGGAATGACACCATCCTGGCAGTTCAGTCGCTTACGCCTGATGGGCTATTCCTCGTCTGACAGAGTCTTTCCCTTCGCTGTGGAAGGAGGGGACGAGACTCGCGATACGGTGTATGCCATGACGGACTCGCTCTATGGAGGATGGCTGTTGCCTTTTGATGAGTTGCGCGATTCCGTTCAGGTTCGTTTCTGCATCCCCTCGGGTGAACAGTTCACGTTGACGGGGCTGATACCTGAGAATGACTTGAAAGGTATCAACTACTACTCATCAGGCATCAATGGGGCAGCCGTACCGACATGGCTTCGCTGCTCGTGTCTGCCCCGTGACCTTGGACTCGTCCGCCCTGACCTGGTGATTTTTGCCATCGGGGTCAACGATGCAGCAGTACCCTATGGGGATTTCAACGCGGAATCGTTCAAGGCTGGCTACCGGCGTCTTATCCAAATGGTGGAGCGGGTGTCGCCTGGCTGTGCGTATATCTTCATCACCAACAACGATACCTATCGCCGTGAGTCACGTCGGGTGAAGCGTGCCAACCGCAACGCTCCATTGGTGCAGAAAGCATTCTTTGACCTGGCCAGGGAATATGGTGGGGCAGTCTGGGATGTCTATGACTTTATGGGCGGATTGGACAGCAGTCCCCGTTGGCGCGATGCCGGACTGATGTCAACGGACCTTATCCACTTTACCCGCACGGGCTATGAACTGTTGGGCGACCTGCTCTACAACGCCCTGATTGACGATTATATGGAGTCAACAGCCCCAGTTGCCCCATTGGTTCGTGGACTTGTTGACCCACAATAAGGCACTATGGAGCAGCTGGTACCTTTCCTCAAACATGTTTTCCTTTTTCAGGAGAATTCGCCTCTGCTTTTCACACAGTTCTATTTCTGGGCATTCTTTGCCGTTGTCTTTGCAATCTTCAGTCTGATACACAGCAAACGGTTGTTGCGCAATGCGTTCCTGTTCTTCGTCAGCCTGTTCTTTTATTACAAGACGAGCGGTCTGTTTGTGCTGATATTGCTGTTTGTGACCTGTTCCGATTTCTTCATAGCCAAGCACATCCATCGAGCCCCATCAGAAGGGAAGCGTAAGGCTTGGCTGGTACTGAGCGTCACCATTGACTTGGCCCTGCTCTGCTATTTCAAATATGCCTATTTCTTTACGGACATCATTAACCAGCTCTTCCATATCCATTTCCGCGTGTTCGACGTCTTCTCGTGGGTGGGCAATATCCTGTGTGGGAAGGATTTGTTCAACGTCGATAAGATTGTACTGCCTGTGGGTATCTCGTTCTTCACGTTCCAGGTCATCAGCTATACCGTCGATGTCTATCGCCGCAAAGTGGAGCCTGTGAAGAACATTCTTGACTTCGGTTTCTACGTCAGTTTCTTCCCCCAGTTGGTGGCGGGACCCATCGTGAGGGCATCGGAGTTCATTCCACAGCTGTATAAACCTTTTTTCCTGGGACGGCGACAATTCGGTGTAGCCGTATTCTGGATAATGAACGGTCTGATGAAGAAGTTGATACTCTCGGACTATCTGGCTGTCAACTTTATTGATCGTGTCTTTGGAAATCCCCTGCTTTTCAGCGGATTTGAAAACCTGAGTGCCCTGTTCTGTTATTCGTTGCAAGTCTATGCTGACTTCTCAGGCTATACGGACATTGCCATTGGAGTGGCGATGTTGATGGGTTTTTATTTACCGCAGAACTTCAATTCACCTTACAAGGCTCCTAACCCCGCCAATTTCTGGAAACGTTGGCACATGTCGTTGAGCCGATGGCTGCAGAGCTATCTTTATATCCCCCTTGGCGGTAATCGCAATACCACGTTCGGTACCTATTTCTGGCTGGGACTGATAAGTCTTATCGTCCTTATCCTTAGTGGCAGCTGGGTGGTGACGGCCATTATCCTGGCAGCAGCTGTGGGAGTACTCATTGCCATTCGAGTGACAAAGGAGAAACCTAAGCGCCGCAAACTGTTGATGGGCAACCTCAACTCATTCATCACCATGCTGCTGGGTGGCCTGTGGCATGGCGCTTCGTGGAACTTCATGATCTGGGGTGGCTTGAACGGCATCGGCATGATTATCTACAAATTCTGGAAGGAGATGTCGTGGCATGTCCGTATGGCCCTGGTGCTTGGCGTCACTCTGCTCCTGTATGGTCTTACTAAGTGGGTACCACGGCCCGTGTTCAATGTCTTCTTCGTGTGGATGTCGGTAGTGACAATCGGCACACTCGTCCGATACATCTATCATTTTATGGAGAAGGCGATGAAGACGATCCCCTCCTCACTTATTGGTACGACAAACAAATTGGCGAATGCCTGGGCAATCCTTCAGACATTCACCTTCATTACTTTTACTCGTCTTTTCTTCCGTTCGGGTTCTAACCTCGACCCTGCCGTGGCCAATCAGGAGGCGTGGAACACCGCAAAGAGCATGATTAACCAGATTGGCTCAGCATGGGGTGGGGTAGATGTGTGGGCTATTGTCAGCGCCTATTGGAAGGTCTTCACTCTTTTCGCACTCGGCATGGCCATTCATTGGCTGCCTGCACGTTGGAAACGCTGGTACCGACTCAATATCGCTCTGTTGCCTATGCCTGTGCTTGTCCTTCTGATGGTCGTGGTGGTCTTTGTAGTCTATCAGTTCATCACCTCCGGCCTCCAGGCATTCATCTACTTCCAGTTCTGATTTACTCGCAGAGTCCGGCTTCCTGCCAGGACTTGGCAAGTTCCTGGGCATCAGCCAAAGCGGTAGCCTTGCTTACCTCGTATTCCAGACGAAGCAGTTCTGCCATGGATTCCGGCGTAAACTCTTTTCCCACGAGCGCTTTCCAGAGATAGGCAGCACTCTCGTTGAGGCTGATAATCTTATTGAAATCGATGTTCTGAACACCTTTGGCGACGATGATATTCTCGCCACACATCTCTCTGAGTTCAAATCCTTCCTTGATTTTCATTGTCTTATACTTTGTTTTTCTTTTAATTCTAATCTTAATATTCTATCCGTTATCTCCATCCCCTTGGCAGGCGTCGATGGATGGCAAGCAGCCAACGGCGAACAGGATCCAACCGCATCCACAGCTTGGAGTAGCGCAGCCATCGCTTACCCGTAGTGCTGTATTCCTTTCCTTTTCGGATGACAGCCAAGGCATTCGCTTTGACGTCGGCTTTCGTGCAATGTTCTGTGCCGTTGACATTGCCGTCGCCCTTGAGTGTTACATTCTCCCCATCGATGGCAATGATGCGGTGAAAGACATATTTCCCAGGGGTAATCTCAGCCAGTACGGCATCGCCCACTTCGATATGTGTCACAGCCGTAAGGACAATGCTATCGCGTCGGTCTTCCAGGAAGGGACGCATGCTATTCCCTCGTACACGCAGCGTGGCTGTATGTCCCTCTTCAATCAAATCCCTGACACCTTTCAAGAAGATATCATTGGGCAGTTCGACTATATTCTCGTTTGCTTGTTGACTCATAAACTGTTTATTTGTTAACCTTTACGGCTTGGTAGCATACTTCAGCCGCCTCCTGATCAGGACGGCAACCGAGCGTGTAGCATGGCACATGGGCAATCAATAAACTAATGCTATCGTAAATGCCGTTATAGACTCGGTCGTCCCATTTCATGGAAGATACGGAGGGGAGCAGGGCAGAGAGGGCTTCCAGCGTCTTGTCCCTTGTGATGTGGTTGACTTTCTCCTGACGGATACGGACAAAGGCACCTACAGGGGCACTGATGTTGCGATAGCAGGGTGTCTTGCCACTCCAGGGCGAACCATAGATAATGGCTCCTTGTTCGGTGGCTACGACTACAGGGTTATCGTCGTTCATCAATTCGCTTCCCGCAATATGTTTGAGCCAAAGGCTGCTGTGAGTGCTCTTGCCTGTGCCGCTCTTGCCCAAGAAGAGGTAACCATATCCGTCGTTCTCAATGACGGAGGCATGAAACAGCAGCGTGTTCTTGTCAGCCGCAGCAAAGGCATACAACAGCATTATACTGTTGTTGGCAGCAAAGGCGCGTGCCCACTGGTTGCCATGCAGAGCCAATGTGGCTTCGCTAAATTGTGCATTGGCTTGCAATAAGCCGCAGAAATCTCCTCCAGGAGGAGCAATGAGGAACTGATAACTGCCATCAGCAAGGCGATAGACGTTGAAGTCTGCTCCTCCGCACGGAAATTCGCCGATAAGCTCTCCTTTCTGGGCAGGGGAGAAGCTGTCGTCAACGGTAAGTGTGAAAAGTATCGCCTCTCCTTCCGCTGGGGTATAGACGAAGGGCTCACAGGAGGGAATATAGTTTTGCTTATCGTCATCCTGCGTGCGGAAAGCAAACACTTGTTCAGCTACTTTATAGTAATTGGTACGCATAGTCATTTAGAGGTAAGGGATTAAGTGGGATAAATGGACACTGTTTGAGCCTTTGATGAGGATGGTCATACCCTCGGGACGTTCCGCTTGAAGGATTTCGATGGCTGCATCCACATCTTTGAAGTTTCTAAAGGAGAACGAAGGGTTAGCAAAGTTGTCGCCGATAGTCCAGATGGTCTGGACATCCATGGAAGACAAGCGCTTGAGGATGTTCAGGTGCTCTTCCTTGCTTGCCTCACCCAATTCTCTCATCTCGCCGAGGATAATCATTTTCTTTTGCGCTTCCATCAGCTCGAAGTTTTCCAATGCGGCTTGCATACTGGTCGGGTTAGCGTTGTAGGCATCCACGATGAGTGTGTTGTGAGCAGTCTTCAGTAGCTGCGAACGGCTGTTCGTGGGCTCGTATGAACGTATGGCATCGCTGATATCTTCGGGAGTCACACCAAAATGGATGCCGACGGCAGCAGCACAGAGAACATTGTCGATGTTATAACGTCCTACCAATCGCGTCTGAACGTCCTGACAATGGCCGTCAGCCGTTTTCCAGCGGAATGCGAGGAAGGGATTACAGGCTAAGACTTCGCCTTGTACAAGCCTGTCCTCTTGTCGCTCGCCTGTTCCATAACGCAGGGCTTTGAGACCTTTTGCTATCGTTTCCAGATTAGGGTCGTTGTCGTTGAGGAAGATAAACCCGCCTTCACGTTCCCTCAGAAAGTCGTAGAGTTCTCCTTTTGTGCGGACAACACCTTCGAATGAACCAAAGCCTTGTAGATGGGCACGCCCTACGTTGGTGATGAGACCGCAATCAGGCTCAGCAATTTCAACCAGTTCGCGGATGTCACCAGGGTGGCTGGCACCCATTTCAACGACGGCAAGTTCATGCTCACGGTTCAGCTGGAGCAGAGTGAGGGGGACGCCGATGGCGTTGTTGAGGTTTCCGTGGGTATAGTGGGTGCGGTATTTGCGATTCAATACGGCTGCAATAAGTTCCTTAGTCGTAGTTTTGCCGTTGGTGCCGGTAATACCGATTATCGGCAGACCGAGTTGCCGACGATGGTAGCGAGCTAATGCTTGCAATGCTTTCAGACTATCATCAACAAGCAACAGGCGGGGATCCGAAGCGTCATAGCAGGCTTTGTCATCGATGACTGCATAGGCGCATCCCGCCTCCAAGGCAGCCTTTGCATAATGGTTGCCATTGAAGCGTTCACCCCGTAGGGCAAAGAACAATGCGCCTTCGCTGCACGAACGCGTGTCGGTGGTTACACCGTTGCATTTCTGATAATAGGAATAGAGTTCTTCAGTCTTCATTGTCTTTTTGTGCTGCAAAAGTACGAAAAATTATCGAATTTCATTATCAAAACAAAAAAAGAACGTATATTTGTGGTCAAAATGGAGGAAATGACGATAAAAAACCTACTTGACGGCCGTACTCCTGTCATTATGGGCATCTTGAATGTGACGCCCGATTCGTTCTATGCAGCCTCTCGAAATACGTCGGTGGAGGGGGTAGTGGAGCGTGCTCGTCAAATGGTGGCTGAAGGAGCGGCTATCCTGGATGTAGGTGCCTGTTCTACTCGTCCGCAGTCCACTCCTGTTGATGAAACGGAAGAAAGGCGTCGCCTGTTACCCGCTTTAGAGGCCATCCACGCAGAGTTGCCTGAGGTGCCGTTGTCGGTTGATACTTTCCGTTCGTCTGTAGCTGAGGAGTGTGTTCGTCTTTTTGGTCCTTTCCTTATTATAAATGATGTATCGGGAGGTGAGGCGGCATTACCGGGTGTGCCTTATGTGCTGACGTGTCCTACGGCTGACCCGGAGTCATTCTTTGACGAGCAATTACCGCTACTGGCTCATAAAGGTGTGACAGACGTTATTCTTGACCCGGGCTTTGGCTTTGGCAAGACGGTAGAGGACAACTACCGCATCCTTTCCCATCTCTCCGGCCTTCGTCGTTTCGGCCTTCCCTTGCTGGTAGGTGTTTCTCGCAAGTCGATGATTTATAAACCGCTTGGCATCACGCCTGACGAGGCTCTCAACGGCACGTCAGTACTTCATACCATTGCCCTCCGGCAGGGTGCATCTATCCTCCGCGTCCACGATGTTCGCGAAGCCGCCCAATGTGTCCGATTGCTGGATATGCTTAATAAAACATAACACTTTATAAATTGTAAATTGTCAAATCATAAATACTCCTATGCTTCTCGGATTCAGTATTCTTAATCTCGTTGATATCTTCCTGGTGGCCTTGCTGCTCTTCTATCTTTATAAGATGATGCGCGAGTCGGGCTCGTTGAACCTTTTCCTGGGTATCCTTATTTTTGTCGTGGTATGGATGCTGGTCTCTCAGGTTTTGGAGATGCCTTTGTTGGGCTCTATCTTCAATGCCCTGGCTAATGTGGGTATTCTGGCTCTCATTGTCATTTTCCAGAATGAAATACGTCATTTTTTCCGTGAATTGGGTTCCCAAAAGCGTTTTAAGAAGTTCTTCCGTTTTCTTCGTGGAAAGAGTAAGAATACACAGACTCAGGACTGGCTCCCGCTGGTTCGTGCCTGCCAGAATATGTCGGACGGTAAGGTCGGCGCGTTGATAGTCATTGAGCGTGATCAGCATCTGGGCGACTACATCGAGACGGGCGAACGCATTGACGCCAATCTTAACCGTATGTTGATTGAGAATCTTTTTTTCAAAAATAGTCCCCTCCATGACGGCGCAGTCATTATTAACGGCAATCGGATCGTGGCAGCTGGTTGTGTGTTGCCTGTATCGCACCGTGAGGACATCCCCAAACAGCTGGGGCTTCGCCATCGAGCCGCACTCGGTATCTCGGAAGTTTCAGACGCGCTGGTTATCATCGTTTCCGAGGAGACGGGCCATATCTCCATAGCCCAGAATGGTGAGTTCCACCTCAACCTCTCGCCTGAGGAATTGGAGGCTCTGCTCTCGAAGTCCGAGGAGTGACAATCTGTCACGGCATGCGTCAGCCTTCGGACGGAATGACATTTTTCTGTCGTCTGAAAGTACCCTCTCCTTCATGGCATGCTTTTCGCAGAAGGGGTTTGCAGAAAATATGTTTTACCTAATAAATGAATAGTTATGAACATTAAACCATTATCAGATCGCGTCCTCATTGCTCCCGCAGCAGCAGAGGAGAAGACAGTCGGCGGTATCATTATTCCCGATACAGCCAAGGAAAAACCCCTTAAAGGTCAGGTTGTTGCCGTTGGAAACGGCACGAAAGACGAGGAGATAGTCCTCAAGGTTGGTGACACGGTGCTCTATGGCAAGTATGCTGGCACGGAGCTCGAGGTGGAAGGCGAAAAGTACCTCATCATGCGTCAGAGCGATGTCCTCGCTGTCCTCGCTTAAATCATTTACAAATCGTTAATTCGTAAATCTAAATAATATGGCAAAAGAGATTTTATTCAATATGGATGCCCGCGACCAGTTGAAGAAGGGCGTGGACGAGTTGGCTAATGCCGTGAAGGTTACCCTCGGCCCGAAAGGTCGCAATGTGATTATCGAGAAAAAGTTCGGTGCTCCCCAGATTACGAAGGATGGTGTCACCGTTGCTAAGGAAGTGGAGTTGGCCGATGCCTTCGCCAATACAGGTGCTCAGCTGGTGAAGTCTGTCGCCAGCAAGACGGGCGATGATGCCGGTGACGGTACCACTACGGCTACTGTGCTTGCTCAGAGCATTGTCAATGTGGGTATCAAGAACGTTACCGCTGGTGCAAATCCCATGGATTTGAAGCGTGGTATCGACAAGGCTGTCGCCAAGGTTGTTGAGAGCCTTCGCGAGCAGGCCGAAGAGGTCGGCACGGACTACAACAAGATTGAGCAAGTGGCTTCCGTCAGCGCTAATAATGACGCTGAGATTGGTAAGCTCATTGCCGATGCCATGCGCAAGGTCAGCAAGGATGGCGTCATCACCATCGAAGAGGCCAAGGGCACGGATACAAGCATTGGTGTTGTCGAAGGTATGCAGTTCGACCGTGGCTATCTGAGCCCCTACTTTGTCACCGATACGGAGAAGATGGAGTGTGTCATGGACAATCCTTATGTTCTTATCTATGACAAGAAGATCTCTAACCTCAAGGATCTCCTTCCCATCCTCGAACCGGCTGTTCAGACAGGACGTCCGCTGCTCATTATTGCTGAGGATGTCGATAGCGAGGCGCTCACCACGCTCGTCGTCAACCGTCTGCGTGCTCAGTTGAAGATTTGTGCTGTCAAGGCTCCTGGCTTTGGCGATCGCCGTAAGGAGATGCTCGAAGATATCGCTATTCTCACCGGTGGCTTTGTCATCAGCGAAGAGAAGGGTGTCAAGCTGGAACAGGCTACGCTCGAGATGCTTGGTACATGCGACAAGATTACCGTCAACAAGGACAATACCACTATCGTCAGCGGACATGGTGACTCTAAGCAGATTGCTGACCGTGTGGCCCAGATTAAGGCACAGATTGGCACCACCAAGAGCGACTACGACAAGGAGAAACTGCAGGAGCGTCTTGCCAAATTGTCAGGCGGCGTGGCTGTCCTTTATGTCGGAGCTGCCAGCGAGGTGGAGATGAAGGAGAAGAAAGACCGCGTCGATGATGCCCTGTGCGCTACGCGTGCTGCTATCGAAGAGGGTATTGTTCCTGGCGGTGGAGTTGCTTACATTCGCGCCATCGATGCTCTGGAAGGAATGAAAGGTGAGAATGCTGACGAAACCACTGGTATTGAAATTATCAAGCGTGCCGTTGAGGAACCTTTGCGTCAGATTGTCGCCAACGCCGGCAAGGAAGGCGCTGTGGTTGTCCAGAAAGTGCGCGAGGGCAAGGGTGACTTTGGTTACAATGCCCGTACGGATGTCTATGAGCCGCTGAAGGCTGCTGGTGTAGTTGATCCCGCTAAGGTCGCTCGCGTAGCTCTTGAGAATGCCGCTTCCATTGCAGGAATGTTCCTCACCACCGAGTGCGTCATTGTCGAGAAAAAGGAGCCGCAGCCCCCACTTCCCGCCAACCCTGGCATGGGCATGGACGGCATGATGTAATCATTTCAAGGTATAAAAAGGGGGATGCTTCATAAGGAGCATCCCCCTTTTTGAATTATGTCTTGTTTTTCAAAGAGTAAGTCGGGTCCGAAACGAGCTGACAATTTCTATCGGGTGACGGTGAGGGTGTAGAGGCCGACGTGGGAGGCGTTCTTGCCGTTGTGCATGAGGGGGATGGAGTCGCCGTCGAGATTGGGGTAGAGGATAGGGGCGTCGAAAAGGCTGTGGGTATGTCCGCCGAGGACGAGGTCGATGTCGCGCGTGCCAGCAATGAACTCTACATCGTCGATGAGACCTTCAATCTGCCAACCGAGGTGGCTGATGCATATGACGACGTCGCAGCGTTCACGTCCACGCAGGATGGGGACGATGCGATTGGCTTCGACGATGGGGTCGAGATAGCGGATTCCTTCGCAGTTCTTGTCGGCCACTAGACCCTCCATAGGGGGGCTGACGCCAAAGATACCGATGCGGACACCCTTGCGCTCGATGACGGTATAGGGGTGGACGACATCTTTCAACGGGGTGGTGCTGACGTCGTAGTTGCAGCAGACGGTGGGGAAGGTGGCAAGCTGGAAGAGGCGGAGCATGTTGTCCTCGCCAAAGTCGAACTCATGGTTGCCGATGGTGGCGGCATCGTAATGCATGGCGTTCATCAGGCGCACCTCGGCTTCTCCGCGGAAGAGGTTGTAGTAAAGCGAGCCCTGGGAGTAGTCGCCACAGTCGAGGAGGATAAGGTTGGAATCGACATGGGCGCGGAGGCTGTCAATAACAGCGGCGCGACGAACGTAGCCGCCGGTGTTGGTCTTGCTGTCGGGCTCAATGCAGCTGTGGGTATCGGAGGTGTGGAGAACGAGGAGGGTGGTCGTCGTCGGAGGGGTGGGGGCGCAAGAGAAGAATGAAAAATGAAGAATGAAGAGTGAAAAGTAAAGGAAGGAATGGGGTTTCATGGGGAATGGGGATTATGGGAGTAATGGGAACTATGGGAGAGATGGGAATTATGAGAATTATGAGAATTAGGGGAGGTCGATGAGGGTTATGCGGCCGTCAAGGAGGGGTGCAACGGGTTTGCCGGCGGCGGTAAGGGCTTCGATGCGAGCGGTGACAAGCGAGCGGATGGTGAGCTCGGGGTAGACGGCGACGTCTGTGGCTTCGCGGAAGGCATCCATGCCGTCGTTGCCTTCGACAAGGTAGTCGAGCGTAGCAATACGGTAAAGAGCGGCGGGGTTAACGGGGCGTCCTTGTACATCGCAGGTGACGAGTTCGCCGTCGGGGGTGATGACGAGGGCAGCGCCGCTGATGGGATGTCCGCCAGCGCGGGCAATGGATTGGAAGAGGCTGGTGAGCTGCTCACCGGTGAGGGTGGCGAGGGCGAGGCAATTCTCGAAGGGAAAGACGCGATAGACGTCGCCCACGGTAATGTCGCCCTTCAGCCAGAGGTTGCGGATACCGCCGTAGTTGGCAATAGCCACATCGACGGGCTTGCCATTGGCCGCATCGCCGGCTGCGCGGAGGACGTCGGCCTCGAAGTTATTCATAAGCCCCTCGGGGCGTCCGCGTTCGATGTCGCAAAAGGCGGTGCCGAGGACGGGAGCCTGAACGTCGATGACGCGCTGGCGGTATTCGGCAAGGATGGCAACAGCCTCGGCGTTTTGAGGCAGGGAGTCGGCTGCGGCGGTGACTTCAAGGAAGGTACCGTTGACAGAAACCTTGGAGGGGTTGGGAGAACAAGAGAAAAATGAAAAAAGAAGAATGAGGAATGAAAAATAAAATGCGAACTTGTGGTAGGGTTTCATGGGGGAAAGGTTAAAGGTGATGAATGGGAATGATGGGAATTATGGGAGTAATGGGAATGATGGGTATTTTTCGAAACAAAGGTACGACTAAGCGAGGGATAAAGCAAGTGAAATTGCAATAATTTGAAAAAAGTTACAAGTTTGTTTGGTTTTTTGTGCAAAGTGTAGTACTTTTGCAGCCGCTTTCGCGCAATCGCTGTCAGAGGAAGTGTGACCTGATATGTTGCGTAAGGACAAAAATGAACCAATAAAGTATTGAAAGTATGGATTTAATTAAAGTTGCAGAAGAGGCGTTTGCTACCGGTAAAGAGGGTACTGCTCCGAAGTTCAAGTCGGGCGACACCGTGACCGTAGCTTATCGTATCATCGAAGGAAACAAGGAGCGTGTCCAGCTCTATCGTGGCGTGGTCATTAAGATTGCAGGCCATGGCTACAACAAGCGTTTCACCGTCCGCAAGATGTCGGGCACCGTGGGTGTGGAGCGTATCTTCCCCATCAGCTCACCGGCTATCGAGAGCATTACCGTCAACAAGGTCGGTAAGGTGCGTCGTGCCAAGCTGTACTACCTGCGTGCGCTTACTGGCAAGAAGGCCCGTATCAAAGAGAAGAGGGTCAACGTTGCCAAGGCTTAACGGTTGGAAACTTGATTTCGAAAACGAGAAAAGGCCTGTCCTCCTTAGAGGGCAGGTTTTTTTTGATATAATATTTGGATTTTTGTTGGGGGTGTAGTATCTTTGTGGCGTATTCATTAACTAAAACATCGTAAGCAAATGAAAAAACTGATGATGATTGCCGTGCTGATGGTGTCTGCACTGGCTGTTAACGCTCAGGACTACAACTGGGCAATTGGTGTACGTGGTGGCTGGGAAAATGCCGGTCTCACGCTGAAGAAGGGTATGGGCGGCACGGCTCTGGATTTTACGGGCACGTGGGATTTCCGTTCTGACTTCACGCGCCTGAAAGTGCAGGGACTCTACGAGTGGCAGCAGCCGCTTGCAGACGGACTGGATTGGTACTATGGCTTGGGCGCTCACGTCGGTCTTTGGGGCGACGAGCACAACAACGGAGCCTTCTGGGTTGGCGTTGATGCCGTGCTGGGTCTGGAGTTCAAGTTCCCGAGCCTGCCTATCGCCATTTCGCTGGACTATCGTCCTGGTGTGAACGTCCTGCCGAGTGTGGGCGTTGGCTATGGTGATGTGGGCTTCGGTCTGAAGTTCTGCTTCTAACGGACACTATCCAAGGCAAAACGAGGGCAAGCGGGGTTCTCCCGCTTGCCTTTTTCTAATCTTCAGACGATGGAAGTGGTGATTCGGGCAGCCTCATTGGCTGACATTTCGCTGATAGGGCGTTTGGCTGACGTTTGCTTCCGCCATACGTACAGGGATATCCTCAGCGCGGAACAAATGGAGTATATGATGGACTGGATGTACTCGGCAGAGAATCTGCGAAGGCAGATGACGGAGGAGGGGCACGTCTATTTCCTCGCTGAGGCTGATGGCGAGGCTGTGGGCTATGTGTCTGTGCAGCCGGAGGGTACGGCGGAGGACGGACTGCCGCTGTGGCATCTGCAGAAGATATATGTGTTGCCTGACTGCCAAGCTGGCGGAGTGGGGAAGCAGATGTTCCTCCACGCGATTGAGTATGTGAGGCAGCAGGTGGGAGCGCCGTGCCGCGTAGAACTAAATGTCAATCGGAATAACCAAGCTGTGGGATTCTACGAGCATCTGGGCATGCATCGGATGAGGCAAGGGGATTTCCCGATAGGTAACGGCTTCTACATGAACGACTATATTATGGGGATAGAGGTTATATAAACAGGGTTGGAAAACGCGTTGTACAACGCGTTGGGTAACCTAAAACATCAAATTCTAACTTTCTCTTTGTAGCTCTTAGGCCGCGGAGGTCATTTCTTCAGTTTGCCGAGGCGGGCGGTAACGGTGGTTTCCGTCTCGCTGTATAGCAAACCAAGGCCAAGGACGCTGTATCTCTCAGATTTGGTCTGGGGGTACATGACGAAATCCCAGCCGGGGTTCTTCTCCAGCATGTTGTAGATGGCTTGGCTGGAGCCTTCGGGCAGCAGCTCGGGAGTGAGGCCCATAATGGGAGCGGTGACGGAAGCATATTCGCCCTTGAACAGGCGTTTCCAGTCGATGCCGAATACGCGGACGACGGTAGCTGTGCCGCTGACAGGCTCGGAGAGCTCGATGTCGTCGGCATTCAGTTCAAGACGCACATTGGGCTCGCGCATGCTGCGTGAAAGGGTTGTACAACTGGAGAAGGCCAGAATGGCTACGGCCAAAATCAAAAGAAAACGAAATTTCTTCATAGTGATTCAACAAAATTAGTGGGTTAATAAAGGTTGTTCGTTTGGTTAGGCTTCCCAGCCGAGGGCAGAGGCGCCGAGGACGGCTGCATCGGAGTCCTTGAGCTCGCTGACGAGTACCTTGACCTTGCCCTTCCAAATGCGGAGGACGGTGTTGTCGAGGGCTTCGCGGACGGGCTTCATGATGTATTCGCCAGACTTGGTGAGACCGCCGAAGAGGATGATGGCCTCGGGGGCGGAGAAGGCGACGAAGTCTGCGAGAGCCTCGCCGAGCAGCTTGCCCGTGAACTCGAAGATTTCGAGCGCAATCTTGTCGCCCTTGACAGCTGCGTCATAGACATCCTTCGACTCGATGGGACGGTCGGTGATGGCGCGCAGGAGGCTGGGCTCCTTGCTCTGCTCAAGACGCTCCTTTGCCGTGCGGGCGACGCCGGTAGCCGAACAATAAGCTTCGAGGCAGCCCTTACGTCCGCAGCCACAGAGACGTCCGTCGCGTTCGACGATGACGTGGCCGAGCTCTCCGGCAAAGCCGTCGTGGCCATAGACGAGCTGTCCGTTGATGACGATGCCCGAGCCGACGCCCGTGCCGAGGGTGATTTCGATGAAGTTCTTCATGCCGCGGGCAGCGCCGTAGGTCATTTCGCCGATAGCGGCAGCATTAGCGTCGTTGGTAACGGCAACGGGGATGCCGAGACGCTCGCTGAAAGCTCTGGCCAGGGGGAGGACGTCCTTCCACGGAAGGTTGGGGGCAAACTCGATGGTGCCCTTATAGTAATTGCCATTGGGGGCGCCAATGCCGAAGCCGCGAATCTTGTCGATGCCGCCCACCTCGAGGATGAGGGGGAAGAGTGCCGTACAGATGGCATTCACATAATCTTCGAAAACGGTGTACTGCTGGGTCTTGACCGAGCCGGTCTTCAGGATGTGGCCATCCGCATCAACGATGCCAAAGACGCTGTTCGTACCACCGATGTCCATTCCTACTACATAAGGTTTTTCGTTCATGATATTTACTTTTAAGGGGTGAATAATGAATGTTTATTTCTTTCCGAGCGCAAAGATAGGAAAAAAACAAACATGGTATTCGCTGAAGGGGAAAATTATTTTCATTCTGTTCAATTTTCTTAACAGGGAGAAATGTTAAAATAGAAAAAAACGAAGTAACTTTGCGCCGTTTTTTGAGTCGGATAGAAAGAATATATAATAAGGAAAGAAAAATGAAGCATTCATTAAGATTGTTTTCAGCCGTTGCCCTGCTGATGATGGGCGTGGTGATAGCGTCGGCACAGCCGCGTTTTGAGATGAAGGTGACGGGAACCGTCATGGACAGTAAGACCTCCGAGCCGTTAGTGGCTGCCGTGGTGAAGGCCACGTCGTCCAACGGAGGCGAGGGCACATTTGCCATTACAGGCGAGAAAGGAACGTTTGAACTGACCCTCAGCCGCCCTGGAAAGTATACCTTGGAATTCTCCTATCTGGGTTATAAGACCTTTTCGAAGGATTATAATATCCGTCCTGGCCAGGCGAACAACATTGGCCGGATCAAGATGGAGGAAGATGCCGTGGCGTTGAAGGAGGCGCAGGTCATTGGTAAGAATATGCGTGTGAAGCAGACTGCCGACACCACTATCATCAATGCCGATGGCTATAAGGTGATGGAGGGAGCCTCGGCTGAGGACCTCATTGCCAAGATGCCGGGTATGCGCATTACCGAAAGTGGTGTGGAAGCCCAGGGCGAAACCGTCGAAAAGGTGCTTGTGGATGGCAAGGAATTCTTTGAGAATGACCCGAAGCTGGCGCTGAAGACCCTCCCCGCCGAGGTGGTGCAGAGCGTGGCTGTGTTTGACAAGAAATCCGATCAGGCCGAGTTCACAGGCTTCGACGACGGCGAGCGATTCAAGGCGCTTGACGTCCGCACCCGTTCCTATAAGCGTAATGGTGTGTTTGGAAAGATTACCGCTCAGGGTGGTGCCGACGTGCCAACGAAATACACCCCCGAGGAGAGCCTGACGCCCCGTTATAACTTCAACTTCAATCTGAACATTTTCAACGGCGACCGCCGCGTGACGCTGATGGGACTCTCAAACAACGTCAACCAGCGTAATTTCTCGTTCGATGACCTGATGGGCGCCGGAATGATGGGCGGCATGGGCGGACGTATGCGTGGCGCACAAAACGGCGTAGCCAAGTCCAACGGTCTGGGCGTCAACTACAACGATGCACTTTTTGATGACAGGCTGGAGATCCAGGGCAGCTATTTCTTCAACTCTACCGATACCCATCAGGAGGATTCTACCTTTAGCGACTACCTGACTATCGACCGCCGTACGGAGGCCTACTCGCGCAGCGATACGAAGAACCTGAATCACTCGATGAACATGCTCATCCGCTTTACGCCCGGCGATAACGACCAGATAGTGTTCCGCCCCCGCTTCAGCGCCCAGCGCAACAGCTCAACGAGCTCCTCCCGCAACTACACCATCTCTCCGTTGGTCCGCGATACCGCTTCAACCTCCAACGAGACGATTTCACGAGGTGACGGCTACAACGTAGGCGGTAACCTGACGTGGCTGCACAAGCTGAATGACAAAGGGCGTGTGCTTTCGTTGGGATTCAACGGCACCCTTTCAGGTAGTGGCAGTAATTCTGATGCCATGCGTACCATCAACGCCACATACGTTGACCAGAATGCCACAAACGAAACGAACAACTACAATTATGGTGCCGACGTGACTTGGACGGAGCCCATCAACGAGAATATGCAGTTGACGGCTTCGTTGAACATGCGCAACAACCATTCAGAAAGCGAACGCGTGACGACGTACGACCAAATGGGCGACATGGTGAATGGCAGGAGACTTGACCCCATCGTCCGCGACTCCATCGACGCCAACCTCTCCAACACGTTCATCAGCGACTATAAGACGCAGGGCGCTAACGTCGGTTATCGCTTCCACAACGATAAGCTGAATGTGATGGCCCGCATGGAACTGCAGCGTGCCGACCTTTCCGGCCGTCAGACCTACGATTACTATCGTGGGGCTCCCGGGAGTGACCCTTCGTACGTTATCGACTCGAAGATTTACTACAATGTTATGCCGATGGCAATGTTCGAATGGACGGTCAATAGCGGTAACAGCCTGAACATATTCTATCGCAGCAGTTCATCGGCTCCAGGCATCAACCAGTTGCAGCAAAGCGTAAACAACACCAATCCTCTGGCGCTTTCTACGGGTAATCCCGACCTCGGCCAGCAACAGAGCCACAACATCAATGCCCGTTTCATTCATAGCAATATGGAAAAAGCTACCAACCTGCAGTTCCATCTGGGTGGCGGAATGGTGAACAACCCCATCGGTACGGTGACTACCATTGTCAACACGCGCACTACGGTGGACGCACTTCCCATCGCCTTCTACCAGCAGGGCGGCGACCAGTTCAAGGGCCTTGAGCTGGTGAGAGGTGCGCAGATTACCCGCCCGATGAACCTCAGCGACAATACCTACAACCTGTTTGCAGGACTGACCTACGGCTTGCCCTTTGACCTTATCATGAGTAACGTAAACATTAATCTCGATGGAGGATACAATGTCTATACTGGCGTACAGGAGGTCGTGACGGCCGATGAGAACGGTAAGCTGAAGTGTGATGAACTCAAGACAAAGAGCATCAGCCGTAGCATCGCGCCGGGCTTGGAAATCACCTCGAACATCAGCCAGAATCTGGACTTCTCGCTCCACTACGACTTGGCATTCAGCGATGTGCAGAGCAACACCAATCCGCGCAACTACCTTACTCATAGCGCTAGCGGCACGTTCCAATGGGTTATCTGGAAGGGTATCACCATGGAACATAGCGCCAACTACACTTATTACACCGGTAGCGCGATGGAGGGACAGGATATCTCAACGCTTCTTTGGAACGCTTCGCTGGGCAAGAAGTTCCTGAACAATGCCCTTGAAGTGAAAATCTCCGGCTACGATATCCTCGGTACACAGCGTTCTTATACCCGTAGCGTCAGCGATATGGCAATCACCAACAGCTACTACAACGTAATGCCTCGTTATGCGATGCTGACAATCGTCTATAACCTCCGTTCGTTCAAGGGAATTAATACCTCTGGCTCGGAAGGTGGTATGGGCGGTGGCATGCGTGGTGGTATGCGTGGCGGCCCGGGAATGTTCTTTTAAATACTAACGTCAATAATTCTTATCAAATAAACTAACCATAATGTCAAAAGGAGCTGATGTGTTGATTGGCAAAGCCGAAGTGCTTGTCAATGGATTGAAGAAGAAAGTCAATGAACTGACGTCATACGGCATTGATGCTGCTGTGGTGGAACGATTGGAAACCGAGATAGAACGCCTACGCCAGACCGATGCCGAGACTGAGGCGCAACTGGCCATATTGAACCAGAAACGCGAAGTCAATGCCGAAGCACGATTGACGCTCTATGAAGACCTGCAAAGCCTGAAGCGAATTATCAAAACAGAGTTTGATAAGGCTGACTGGCATTTATACGGTGTCGAGGACAAGCAGTAATCGTCTTTCTTGTTCTGAGACTCTATGCTTGCAAAGCACCTGAAAAATGGTGCTTTTTTCTTTTTTCGAAGTTTTATTTTGAGTTGTAAAGGAAAATTTCTATATTTGCAGCGATAACAAAAACCGAGAGACATGAAAAATGCTGTTTATTTTCCTCCGTTATTATGGGCGTTTTGCCTCCTTTTGCTGTTTGCTGCTCCGATACAAGCTGGCGATTCGTCCGACGAGCCTTCTGAAGAACTCTTTGTGACGACAGGCCTGCCCAATTATCGCATCCCGGCTATTACCTGCACACGGAAGGGCACGTTAGTGGCTGTTGCTGACTACCGCTATGGCGGCAACGACATCGGCTATGGTTCGGTGGAGCTTCGCTACCGCCTTAGTCGTGACAATGGCGCCACGTGGGGCGATATCGTGGAGTTTACCAAGGGCAAGTATGCTACATCGCCCAAACCAAAGTTTGACGCAGCATATGGTGACCCTTGCATCGTGGCCGACCGTACAAGCGACAGCATCCTGATATTAAGTTGCTCAGGCAATACGGGCTTCCCGAATGGTACGCGTGAGGTGCATCAGGGCATTGCACGTTTCTATAGCACCGACGAGGGCGAGTCTTGGAGTGATCCGGACTATATTCAGGAACCTGTGTATGCGCTCTTTGATAAAAGTAGCCATGGTCCTGTCCGCTCGTTGTTCATTGGTTCCGGCAAAATCCATCAGAGTCGTTACGTCAAGGTCGGGAAGTTTTACCGTCTATACTGTTCTATCATCGTCAAGGACAAAAGTGGCGTGAACTGCGACTACGTTATCTACAGCGATGACTTCGGTAGTACGTGGAAACTTCTCGGCGATGCCGACACACCTCCCATCCCTTCCGGCGATGAACCGAAGGCCGAGGAACTCCCCGACGGCAGCGTCATTTGCAGTAGCCGTGTGACGGGAGGGCGTAAGTACAATATCTTCACGTTCAGCGATGTCGTTGCCGGCGAAGGCTCATGGGGTACCTGCGCCACCTCCAATGCGTCCAATAATGGTGTCATTGCCGCTGGCAATTCCTGCAATGGTGAAATCATGGTAGTTCCGGCCATCCGCAGCGTTGATGGTGAGAAACTTTACGTGGCTTTACAATCCGTACCCTTTGGCTATGGCAAGTCCAACGATGGGCGTGACAATGTGGGAATCTATTATAAGAAGTTGTCCAACAAGTCCGACTTCGGCACTCCTGCTGATCTCGCCCGCGATTGGGACGGACGCCATCAGGCCACCTACCTTCGTTCAGCCTATAGCACTATGTGCATGCAGGCTGATGGGCGTGTGGCTTTTCTCTATGAGGAGAGCACTCGCAATTACGATTTTTCCATCATTTACAAAGCTTATTCGTTGGAGGACATCACAGGTGGACTTTACTCTCTTGATGCCAATCCACAGCGCTATGCCTTTATAAGTCGATATATCGACGAGGAGGTCAGCCCTTTTACAATGGCGATGTCCGCGTGGTAGGAGCGCCTGACCCCGCAAGACGCGATGAGGTGGATGTCGCCATTGCTCGTTTCAAAGCTGAACCTAATGAGCAAACGCATGAAGCGGTGTTTGCTGCCATGGAGGCTACTGTCGTTCCGCTTCAGATGGATGACTGCTGGTATGCTTTCCGATATTCAGGGCAAAGTAAACGCTATATGAAGAATATCTCCTCAAAGCTTACGTCCAGCACATCTTTGATTTCTTCAGGAGCGGGTCAGTACTTTCGCTTTGTCAGTGCCGATGGCAACGGATGTTATTATGTGCAATGTGCAAAAGATATGGGCTATCTGGCTCCAACAGGCAGCGACAGTCAGCAACTGACGTTAGTTGCCGATAAATCCGATGCCGGTATTTACTCTGTCAGCAGCAACCTGCGCGGGCAGTCGTTCATCGTCTGCCAGAATCCCATCGGGCATCATGCTTGTCTTTCGCTCAACGAGAACTACGATAAAGTGGTACCAGCAGCGCGAAGCGAAGTGTCGCGATGGTATATTGAGGCAACGTCTTTTATTCCTGCATATATTGAGGAAATAGTAGAGGACGAATCGTCAAGAAACACCATTTTTGACTTTTCGGGCCGTCGTCGGATAGTGCCTGAGGAGGGAATTTACATTGTCAACGGTAAAAAAATGCTCATAAAGTAGTGCCTTACTGAAAAAACAACTATATTTGCAGCGTCAATTTTAAAAAATCATTGTATGAAAAAGTTATTTATTGCACTTATGACCTTGTGTCTGTTGGCACCCGTATCGGCTGATGCCCAGAATAATCGTGCCCTCGGCAAGGTGTTGAAGAAGGAGTTCAAACAGAAGAAAAAGGAACTGAAAAAGGGAAAATGGGAGATTTACGGCTCGTCCTTTAGTCTTGAGACAGCTCTTCAGCGTCACTACGAGAAACTGCTCGCTGGTGGTGAGGGCGTGAGCGAAGTGCAGGGCTTTGCCTCGAACTTCAACTCGAAGAATATCGGCCATCAGATGTCTGTCAACAATGCTTGCAACAACTACGCCCGTCGTGCGGGCAGCACCGTCCGTGGGCGCATAGTCAGCGACATTACTGCCGATGCAGATAATATTGACTCGGAGTTTGACAAATTCTATGCCGCCTATGAATCCACCGTCGAGAAGGAAATCAAAGGCGAGATGAGCGAAAGTTTCTCCATTATCCGTGAGGTTGGCAAGGATAAAAACAGCGGCAAAGTGATGTATGAGATGCAGTCTTTCTTCATCATCGATGAAAATGCAGCTTCCCGTGCTCGTCTGCGCGCTTTCGAGATTGCCAAGGCTGAGTCAGAGGCTGCCCAGAAGTATGCCGAGCAGGTGTCTGGCTTCATTGAGGAAGGCTTTGAGGAAGAGTAAGTCCTCTATGGAAAACGTTTAATGATAATCGCCGCTGCTTATGCAGCGGCGATTACTTTTTTCAATCAAACAGCTTGTTGACTAATCTGACTTGTTGACCTTTCAGAATCAGCAAGCCTTGCCATCGGAGCCCAGCACATTCACAATCTTGTGGATGTAGAGCTTCTTCATGTTGTCGCGAGCGGGGCCGAGGTACTTGCGCGGGTCGAACTCAGCGGGCTTCTCTGCAAACACCTTGCGGACGGCGGCGGTCATGGCCAGACGGCTGTCGGAATCAATGTTGATCTTGCAAACAGCGCTCTTGGCAGCTTCGCGGAGCTGTTCTTCGGGGATGCCGACGGCAGCCTTCAGGGCACCACCATACTTGTTGATGGTATCAACCTCTTCCTGGGGAACGCTGGATGAGCCGTGAAGAACGATGGGGAAGCCGGGGAGCTTCTTCTCCACTTCGTGGAGCACGTCGAAGGCGAGGGGAGGAGGAACGAGACGGCCCGTAGCGGGGTCGACGGTACATTGTTCGGGAGTGAACTTGTAGGCACCGTGGCTCGTACCGATGGAGATGGCGAGGCTGTCGCAACCCGAACGGGTAGCGAAGTCGATAACCTCCTCGGGCTTGGTGTAGTGGCTCTCCTCTGCACAGACCTCATCTTCAACACCGGCCAGAACGCCCAGTTCAGCTTCAACAGTCACGTCGTACTGGTGAGCATAGTCGACCACCTTCTTGGTGAGAGCGATATTCTCCTCATAGGGAAGCGACGAAGCGTCAATCATCACGCTTGAGAAACCCATGTCAACGCAGCTCTTGCAAAGCTCGAAGCTGTCGCCGTGGTCGAGGTGGAGCACGATTTCAGGCTTCTCCCAGCCCAGTTCCTTGGCGTAAGCCACAGCACCTTCGGCCATGTAGCGCAGCAGCGTCTGGTTGGCGTAGTTGCGGGCACCTTTCGACACCTGAAGGATGACGGGGGACTTGGTCTCGGCAGCAGCCATGATGATGGCCTGAAGCTGTTCCATGTTGTTGAAGTTGAAAGCGGGGATGGCATAGCCGCCCTTGACTGCCTTGGCAAACATCTCGCGGGTGTTCACAAGGCCTAATTCTTTGTAACTAACCATGTTTGTTTTTGTTATTAGTGATACATGCTTTTTTCCGTCCGCGAAGGTACGGAATAATTGGGAGATTTCGCCTGTTTCGTGGGACTTTTTTCGTTGTGATGTGTAAAGAATGTGAAAAACGCTTGTTTTTTCGCTTGGGATGCTGTTATTTTGCAAAACGAATTCGACAAAAGCCCTCATGAAACCTCGCTCCTTTATTTCATTCCTTCTGATTCCATTTCTCTTCGTCTCGTGCCTCTCTCCCCTTATTCCTGACGAAGAGAAGGAGGAGGAACAGTCTGCGGATGATACGTTGGTTTTTGTCCCAGATACAATCACCATTGTCCACACAGGAACGGCACGTGACGAATTCACCATTGCTGAGGCTCAAGCTATTGGCTATGCGGAAAACGTTTGGGTGAAGGGCTATGTCGTCGGTACGGTAAAGGGGAGCATGAAGAGCGGCTGTCAGTTTGACCCGCCGTTCAGCGTGGAGTCGAATGTCCTTTTGGCAGACACCTTCCTTACGGACTGGTGGCATTGTATGCCGGTGGAACTCCCGTCGGGCTCCATGTATCAGTATGCGCTTAATTTGGTGGAAAATCCCGATGTCTACCACGAGATACGGCGCATTCGGGGTACCGTATCCACATATTTTTATGTGCCGGGCATTCGCGACGTCACGATTGTGGCAGCCTATCATCCTGATGGGGACGACCCTCAGGGCGGGTCGGGCGATTCCATTCATGGCGAGAGCCTTGCCGACCCGCTATCTGTTGCTGAGGGAATAGCCGGGCAGGGTACAGACGAGTATTCCGAAAGGAAGTGGGTGCGAGGCTACATCGTGGGCGTCAGCACGGGCAAGGGGAAGGTAACGTTTGCCGACTCCCTCTCCATCAGCACCATCACAACCGTTGAAAACGTGGTGATGGCAGATTCAATCGGGGAGAACGAAACGGGCAAAACCCTTGTCGTACAATTGCCCAAGGGCTGCATCCGCAGCGATGTCAACATGGTGGAACATCCTGAGAATCTCTTCCGCCGCCTTACCGTCAACGGCTTCCTTCGTCCCTACAACAGCCTCCCCGCCGTGCGCGACGTCCTCGGTGTCAACAATAACGTGGATGCTTTCGGCAATCCCCTTTATCAGATAGAATAGTGCAGGTATTACTTATCTTTTTCTACTGGAAACGGGGTGTATCAACGCGTTGATACACGTGGCTCAACACGTTGATACACGTGACCCAACGCGTTGATACACGTGACCCAACGCGTTATGTACGATAGCGAATGCCTGTAATCATTTTTTATTTCACCTCTTTGACCAGGTAGATGGTGGTGGGGAGGTGGTCAGAGTAGCCGTTGAGCCAGGTGCCGGAGGCGTGAGTGCGGAGAGGATTGCCCTTGTATTTGCCTTCCTGCTGGATGAGGTAGTCGCGGACGAAAATCTCGTTCTTGAAATACTGCAGGTGGCTGCGGTCGCCATCGACAAGGTGGCCTGAGACGATAATCTGGTCGAAGAGGTTCCACTTGCCGTCGTACTTCAGCGTGCCGACGCCATCGTCGCGCAGCGTCTTCCACCAGGGGTTGTAGAGGTCTCCGTCGGCTGTGCATTCCTCCTTGGTTCGCTTGGCGCCGAGGCCTTTGACGAGGCTCTTGTCGTCGGGGTCGTCGTTAAGGTCGCCCATGATGATGACGGACGAGCCTGGGTATTTGGCGATGATGGAGTCCTTGACGGCACGGACAAGCTCGCCGGCACGTTCGCGGGCAGGAGATTCGGAGAAACGGCTGGGCCAATGGCAGACGATGGCATGGACACGTTCGCCTGCCAGCGTGCCGCCGATGGTGAGGAAGCCGCGCGTGTAGTAGAGGCTGCCGTCTTCATTATAATAAAGAGGATAGGCGATGGTCTCCAGCTTGAATTGCTTGGGGTTGTAGAGGAAGGCACAATCAACGCCGCGTTGGTCGGGACTCTCGGCGTGGGCAATCTCCCAGCCGCGGTCGCGCAAGGCGGGCTGCTTCAGCAGGTCTTCCAGCACGGCGCGGTTCTCAATCTCGCTGACGCCGATGAGCGTGGCACCACCTGGGATGCGGTCCGTGGCCATTTGGCTCAGCACCTGCGCCATGTTCTTCAACTTGGCTTCGTATTTCATAGTGCTCCATTTCATGGTGCCTTCGGGGGTGTACTCATAGTCATTCTTGTCCGTTCCGTCTGGCGCCAGCGTGTGGACGGTGTCGAAGAGGTTCTCCAGGTTATAGAAGCCGATGCCGTAGAGACTATAGCGTTTTTCAGCGTCAGAGCCGACGGACGATGCTGCTTTGTTGGCTGTGCCGCAGCTACAGAGCAGAAGGAGGTATGAAAAACTAAAAATGAAAAATGAAGAATAGAATGCCTTTCTTTTCATGGGTCTAACCTTTAATCTGTAATTTGCGGTACAAATATAAGTCCAAAAAATGAATTTATCCCCATTTTTCCTGAAAAAATCGGCAAATCGTATTGAAAAACGGGATTTCTTTGTATCTTCGCCACGTAAAATGACGTCTTACGGATAACGTTTGGCGTTTGGCGAAGACAGAGTTGACAATTTACTAGATTAATACGATATGAAAAACAGAATTCTCTTGGTTTGTCTGCTGCTGACGGCTGTGTGCGCGGGGCGTGCACAGGTGGTGACGACAGGCAATCAGGCCGCCTCGGAAACTGACGAGTCGGCATTCACGTTCACCGAGTCGCAGTTGGGCGAGGACGATGATGCTATCCAGAGCGTCTCGGCGCTGGTGTCGTCGACCAACGATATCTTCCTGCGCGAGGTAGGATTCTTGTTCAGTCCCATGCGCTTCAAGGTGCGTGCCCTCGACTCGAAGTACAACGATGTGCTGGTCAACGGCGTGCTGATGAACGATGCCGAAACGGGCCGCTTCTCCTACGGTATGATTGGCGGCCTGAACGAAGCTACCCGTAATCAGGAGGGCGTCGGCTCGTTCGAAACCAACCGCTTCGCCTTCACCCCCGTGGGCGGAGCCAGTAACATCAACATGCGTGCTTCGCAGTACGCCACCGGTTCGAAGGCCACCATCAGCCTCTGCAATCGTAACTACCTTGCCCGCGCCATGTTCACCCACAGCACAGGCTTAATGCGCAACGGCTGGGCCTTTACCGTGAGCGCCTCCTACCGCTGGGCCAACGAGGGCGTCATCGAGGGTACGTTCTACAACGCCTTCGGCTATTTCCTTGCTGCGCAGAAGAAGTGGGGCAACCGTCACAGCCTCTCCCTCTCCACGTGGGGCGCCCCGACGGAGCGCGCCCAGCAGAGCGCAGCTACCGAGGAGGCCTTCGCGTTGGCAGGCTCACACTACTACAACCCCTACTGGGGCTATCAGAACGGCGTGAAGCGCAACGCCCGCGTCGTCACCTCGTTCGAGCCCACAGCCGTTGCCACATGGGACTTCAACATCAACGAAGACAGCCGCCTCGTCACCAGCGCATCGTTCAAATACAGCAATTACGGCACTACCGCTCTCGGCTGGAACGGCAACGCTGCCGACCCGCGCCCCGATTACTACAAGAAGCTTCCCAGCTCGGCTTATAACGTCTGGGATGCCACTCATCGTGTGACGGCTGACGACTATGCTGCCTGGAAGGGACTCTACGACACGTTCACCGGCTCGCCCGAAGGACGCCAGATTAACTGGGATCAGCTTTATTTCGCCAATCAGCAGGCCAACGCCGTGGGGGGCGAGGCACTCTATTATGTGGAGGAACGCCACAACGACCAGATGGCGCTCAACCTCACCAGCACCTACAATCGTACGCTCAACCGCTTCAACCGCATCGTAGGCGGTGTCGCTCTCTCTGCCACGCAGGGCATGCACTACAAGACCATGAGCGACCTTCTTGGCGCCGACACTTATATCGATGTTGATAAGTTTGCCGCCCGCGACTACGGCCGTGGCAGCGACATCGCCCAGAACGACCTTAACCACCGTGATCGCCAGGTCTACGAAGGAGATGTTTTTGGCTATAATTACAATATCTATGTCAACAAGGCCCGTGTCTGGGGACAGTACGCCTTCAATAACGGTCCGCTTGCCCTTGTCCTCTCCGGTCAGGTCAACGGCACTACGCTGGAGCGCTTCGGACTTATGCAGAACGGCCGTGCAGCCGACCGCAGCTACGGCTCCAGCGGCGTAGCCAAGTTCCTTGGCGGCGGCGGTAAGGCTTCGTTCACCTGGCGCCCCAACGCACGCAACGTCATCAGCCTTAATGCCGGCTATCAGAAGGACGCCCCGCTGGCCTACAACGCCTTCATTGCCAACCGTACGCGCAGCGACTTCGTCCACGACCTCAAGCTTGAGGGCGTCCTCAACACCGAACTCTCCTATGCCCTTACCGCCGGTCCGTTCCAAGGCCGTGTGGCGGGCTACTACATCCGTTTCGACAACGCCGTGGAGCAGACCGCTTTCTATAACGACTCGCAGAGTCACTTCACCTACCTCACCATGAACGGCATCGAGCGCACCCACTACGGCGTGGAGGCCGCAGCCATCATGCATGTGACCAGCTCGTTCTACTTCACCTTCATTGGCAACGTGGGCGAGGCGCTCTATACGAACAATCCCACAGCTGTGCTTACCTACGAGGATGCCAGCGCCTACATCGCCTCGCCCAAGAATCCCGTCACGGGGCAGGAAGAGCAGCTGCGCGTCATCGCCGACGGCTGCCGCGTGGGCAGCACGCCCCTTACCGCCCTCAGCCTCGGTGCCGATTACAACGTCAACGGCTGGTACCTCGGCGCCAATGTCAACTACTACGACCGCGTCTTCATCGGTTTCTCGCCCTACAACCGTCTGACGAACATCTATCAGGCTAACCAGAAGTGCTATATCTCCGACGGCAGCGTCGATGAGAACGGCAATCCCTCCTTCGGCGTCGATGAGGCCACGTTATTGGAGAATGGCGGCATCCTCTACAACGCCGACGGCACCATCTACAAGACCTACAGCGTCCGCCAGCGCCAATGCAAGGGCGGCTTCATGGTCGATGCCAACATCGGCCACAACATCCGTCTGAAGAAGGGCCGTAGCGTCAGCATCAATCTCACGGTCAACAACCTGCTCAACAACACCAACATGTGCACGGGTGGCTACGAGCAGAGCCGCGACGACCTCTATTACGAGAACGGTACCGCAGGCGATGCCCGCACCTACGTCTTCTCCAAGAATCCCAAGCTCTACTACGCTAACGCACTTAACGCCTTCCTCAACGTAGGCTTTAAGTTCTGAATAATGAAGAATGAACAATAAAATGCACATTCCTATGAAGAAACATACATTTTTCCTTTTATCTCTCCTGATGACAGGATTGCTGTTCGTCGCGTGCAGCATGAATCAGTTTGACGACCTGACCTTTACAGACGGTAACTTCCCATACGGCAATAATAGTTTGCCCGAAAAAGCAAATATTACCATACAAGAACTGAAAGCAAAGTATCGTGATGTTTATATAACCTCTAGAGATACCTACGTTGAAATTACTGAAGACCTTTATATTCATGGTTGGGTCGTTTCCAATGATGAAAGTGGTAACGTGTACAAACAAATGGTTATTCAAGATGAAACAGGTGGCATTGTTATAGGTATTAATGCAACAGGAACCTATGCTTACTTTCCTGTTGGGCAAGAGGTGGTTTTAAGTTTAAAGAATCTCTGTTTTGGCGGTTATAGAAAGCTGCCTCAAATAGGTGTCGCCTTTAATGGTTCTATTGGAAGAATGAGCGAATCACTTTTCCAGAAACATGTACGATTAATAGGTAATGTCCTCCCTAAAGCTATTCATCCTTTAGAATTGAATAGCAGCACGTGGAAAAGTATAAACCTTGATTCGGATGTGCCTCTTTTAGTTCATCTTTCTAATGTCGAATTTCGAGATGCAGGTAAACAATTTGCCCCAATTGATAATAAAACAGAAGACCGTATTGTAAGGGTTGGAAACAACACAGTTACTTTCCGTATGAGCAGTTATGCAAACTTCGCATTAGATACCATTCCTTCCGGTAAGGTGAATATTACTGGTGTTCTCACTCGTTTTAATACCACGGTACAAATGTTACTCCGCGTTAGAGAAGATATTGAAATAGTCGAAATAAACAATAAATAAATCCTTTATACGATGAAACAAACAATCCGTTTCCTTATTACAGTCGTTGCCCTGCTGGGCGTCGTTTCCTGTGCCGATGTGCCTGAACTTCCTTATCCTATGCCGGATCCAAACGGTGGAGGTACAACTATGGGGGATTTGCCTTTTACCCAAGAATTTGTTTCTGATTTTGGTAGTTTTGTTGCAGTTGATGTAACTGGTCCTGAAAGTTGGATTATTGACTATCAAACGGCGAAAATGACAGGTTATGATGGGACTAACCGTAATGCTAACGAAGACTGGCTGGTGAGTTGTCCGATTGATTTGACAGATGTGGATTCTGCCAAGATGGTAATGAATTACATTTATCGCTACAAAGCATCTGAAGATGATATTACTGTATGGGCTTCAACTACCTTTGATGGCTCTTCAATAGAGTCATCAAACTGGACTCAGGTAAAAGGCAATAGTCTCGTTGAGGGTAGTGATTGGAGTAATTTTTACGATACAGAGTTTGATTTGACACCATTTGTGGGAGGAAAGATATACGTTGCTATCAAATATGTCTCGACAAGTGGCAAAGCAAGTACGATAGAAGTGAAGAGTTTAACCTTTGAAGAAGGTCAGGCAGAAATTAAAGGAAATGACAACCCAATTTCTATTACTAATCCCTTGCCCTTTACCAGCGCCAGCTTGAACGACTTTGAGGTGAAGACCGTCGAAGGCATCGACTGGAGCCTCGGCTCATCGTATGCTAAGGCTACTGGCTACGCCAACAACACCACTACGGCTACGAAGACGTGGCTCGTCAGCCCTGCCATCAACACCACCGTCACGGGCACGGGCACCGAAGGCACGGGCACCGATGGTGTCACCATCGCCTTCGATAACGTGCTCCGCTACGTCAAGTCGTCCACCGACCTCAAGGGTTGGCACAAGGTGCTGGCCAGCAAGGACTATGCTGGCGACGTCACGACGGCTACATGGACAGACCTCAACTTCCAGCCTGTCGAGTCCGCCACGCAGACGTGGGACTTCTACGCCGCCAACCCTGTCCACCTGCCTGCCGAACTGCTGAACGAGGAGAAAGTCTATATTGCCTTCTACTTCCAATGCGACGGCACCAACTCCACCACGTGGGAGCTGAAAAACTTCGTTATGCAGGAGGGGATGACACCCGACCCCACTCCCGGCCCTGAGCCTGGCGAGGTGAAGGCTGTCACCATTGCCGAGTTCAATGCCGCAGCCGTCAGCACTGACGTTTGGTACGAACTCGTGGGTACGGCTTCTGCCATCAAGGACGGCGACCAGTACGGTAACTTCGACCTTACCGACGAATCGGGCACGGTCTATGTCTATGGCTTGCTTGCCGAGAAGGGCGGAGAGAAGAAACAGTTCCAAGATCTCGTAGCCAAAACGGGCATCGCCAACGGCGACAAGATCAAGATTCATGGCCAGCGTGGCGACTACAACGGCAAGATTGAAGTCCTCAACGCCTACTTCATCGAAATCGTCGAGAAGGGTGGCGATACTCCTGGCCCAGGCCCTGGAGGCGAAGGCGACGGCAGCGAGAAATCGCCCTACAACGTGGCCTACGTCCTCGGCGCAGGCAATCCAGGCACGACGGCTTGGGTGAAGGGCTACATCGTCGGCACAGTGACGGACAAGAGTTACGACTCTGCCGAGTTCGGCACCACCAACGCCAGCGGCACCAACCTCCTCCTTGCCGACGCTGCCGATTGCACCGATGCCTCGCTCTGCATCCCCGTGCAGCTTCCTTCTGGTGACGTCCGCGATGCCCTCAGCCTACAGCAGCATCCTGAGAACCTCGGCAAGCAGGTTTGGATTTATGCCAACTTGGAGAAATACTTCGGGCAGCCTGGCTTGAAGTCCGCCAGCAAGTATAGCTGGGACGGCAATAGTGGCGGCGGCGAAGACCCGAATCCGGGTGGCGAGGGCATCTTCAGCGCCGACTTCACGACGGGCGAGTGCGGCTTCACTATCTATAATGTGGAAATGGATGAAAACCTTAGTTACGTGTGGGCTGTTGACTCCAAGTATGGTTGGAAGGCCAGCGCCTTTAAGGATAATACGCGATATCCTTCTGACTGCTACATTGTCAGTTCTGCAATCGACTTAACTTCTGCCACTTCCGCTACGCTGTCATTCAGTCATGTGGCTCGCTACTTTGGTGATTCTGCCACCGACTTCCTCTCCGTGCTCATTACCACCAGTTTTGATGGCGATGCAGCGAAGGCCAGTTGGGTGACGCTTACTGTACCCTCTTGGCCCTCAGGTGCTGACTGGAATTATATTGATTCGGGCGACATCAGCCTTGCTGGCTATGTTGGCAACAAGGTCTATATTGCCTTCCGCTACACCTCCAGTTCTTCCATCGCCGCTACGTGGGAAATCAAGAGCATGAGCATAAAATAGAATGAAGAATGAAAAAGAGTGATCAGTGATTAGTGATCAGTGAATAGATAATAGTTCTCCATCCCAGGGTATTATCTGTTCTCTGTTTACTGTTCTCTGTTCACTATATTCTCTTTGCAATTATTTCGGCTTTGCCGCTCGACTGCGGTTTACCACCGCCACGCCGCTGAACACCAGTAGCGCGGCGGTGACTTTTTGCCACGTTATGGTATCCTGCCCGATGCAGATGCTCACGACGGCTGCCAGCATGGGCTGGATGTAGGAGTACATGCTCACCAGCGTGGGGCGGATGCGCTTCTGTCCGAAGGGGATGAGGAAGTACGCCACAAACGTGGCGAAGAAGATGACGTAGGCTACCTCCCAGACGACGTTGGAGGGAATGGTGGCCCATTGCGCCGTAGCGAAGTCCTTTGCCGAGAAGGGCAGCGACACCAACAACGACACCAGAAAACTCCACTTCATGAACGTCACCACGCTGTAACGGGAGATGAGAGGACGGAAGGCACCCAGATAGAGCGCGAAGGTCAGGCAGTTCATCAGGATAAGCACCACGCCCAGCGGCTTCGTCTGCTCCACGCCGCTTGTGGCATGGAACGAGTTGAAGATGAGCAGCATCACTCCCGCGAAGCTCATGGCAACGCCGCCTGCCTTCTTCAGCGTGATGGGCTCGTGGAGGAACAGCGCCGCAATGAACATCGTCATGATGGGGCTGAAGGACGAGAGGATGGAGGTGTCGATGCTTGTCGTCATGGTGATGGCGACGAGGAACGTCATCTGCGGCGCGAACAATCCCAGCAGCGATGCTGCCACGATGCGAATCCAGTCCCTGCGGGCAATCCGCTCGCGCGGCATGAAGGCCGACAGCAGCCAGAATAGCACCGTCGCCCCCGCTGCCCGCATCGTGAAGAGCATAGTGGGCGTGATGGCGTCGGAGTTGGCAATCTCCTTGCACATCACGATGTTTAGTCCGAAGATGATGTAAGCCCCTGCGCAGGCCAGATGCCCTGCCAAATGGCTTTTCGATGTCGTATCCATACGTCCTTTTTACCTTTCGGCTGCAAAGTTACTCCGAATCGCGCAAAATCCCATCATCCCCACCTCGTTTTTTCGCCCCCTGCCCGAAAAATCCCTCCTGTTGTCAGAGCGTTTTCAAAGAATATTTTTTTTCATCGCAATGATTTAATTCTTTCATTGCAATGAAAACAATCTTTCATCGCAATGGTTAATTCTTTTCATTGCAGTGAAAACTTTTTTTCATTGCGATGAAAACTTTATAGTCTTTGATTCTGGTTGAAAGAGAGCCTATTATCACAAGCGCAGAAAAGCTCTTTTTTATTGGAGGGAAAGAGTTTTCTTCCACACGAATGACTCACGAATGATTCATCCATTAATTCATGGTTAATTCGTGGGCAGATTCAGGTGAATAGATTATTTGGCATTTTCATAAAAACGAAGAAATTTTAAGAGAATCTTTCTTTATTCGTTTGAAAAGTCGTATCTTTGCCTCGATTTCAAACAATAGACCGATGAGGAGAACGCAAGTCATTAACAATATCAAGCAAGTGGCTCAGGCTGTGCTGCCACCGAACAGCAGTCTGTTGCTCTATGGCTCCCGTGCGCGTGGCGATGCCCGCAAGGGGAGCGACTGGGACTTGCTTATTCTGCTTGACAAGCCCTCCCTCACGTTCAGCGACTATGGCGTAGGCTATCCTTTCCGTGAATTGGGATGGGATATAAACGAGGAAATCAATCCGCAGGTTTATACGAAGAAAGAATGGGACGAATACCATTTCACTCCTTTCTACAAAAGCGTTGAACACGACAAAATAGTGCTGCTATGAGCCTGAGCGAAGAAGATCGTCAGACACTTGTCCGTCTGGAATTAGAGAAAGCGCATGAAACCTTCGAGGAGATAGAAATTCTTCAGAAGGCAAGCCGCTGGAGCGGAGCTGCTAATCGGGTATATTATTCCGTATTTCATGCCGTCAATGCCTTGTTTATCAATGATGGCCTACAAGCCAGCAGGCATAAGGGCTCACATGCCCTTTTCAGTCAGCACTATGTTAAGACGGGCTTATTACCTTTGGACTTCGGACGTTTCTACAACAATCTGCAAACTCTTCGTGAGAAAAGCGACTACAACTGTTTCTATAAAGTAACGGAACAAGATGTTGTGGAGAGCATTGGCCTTGCGCGACAGTTGATAGAGGCTGTTGAGGGGCTAATCAAAGAGAGGAATTCGTAACACTTTTTGATTGGTTTTCCTCTGAAAACGTCGTTTTTTATGTAGGAATATGTAGCATTATGTAGCATTTTAGGCTATCTACATCGGGCAATCGGTAATCTTTCAGCGAGATAGGCCTTCTTATGTAGGAATGTAGCATTTTTTCAATAAAATGTAGGAAGGGAGAATAAAAAGAAATCCCCGCTACCTTCGCAGGCAACGGGGACAAGTCTTTCATCGTACAAAAAAGCAAGCTTTACAACAGTTTTTATGATTAGAGGAAAAAATGTTACTTTATCTTGCTTCGCTTTAATTAGGGACTCCGATGGAGATGACGCCACCTTTAAGCTGGGCAGCTACTTGGTCGGTGATGTCAAAAGAGAAGGTTTCCTCGTGCCCGTCCTCAAACAAAGCTGTGAAGATAAGCGTGATGGGTATATGTGGCACTTCACCTGTAAGGTTCCATGTGCGTATTTTGGCAGCAGCGATGGAGCCGACGGTACCTTGAGGCAGCTGAATGGTTCTCACCGGGAGAATGTCCTTGCAGATTGTTGTATGACGGCCATCGCCATACGGGCCATAATCTTCGCCCTCTGCCCTTGAACTGACAAACAGCTGGGAGAATCCTTTGGCTGATAGTGAGGTGACGGCGGATAGCGCACCTGTGGCATCGATGATTTCTATTTGATAGGGAATGGTTGCAGAACGTACGGTAACAGGCAGGTCAACACTATAAAACACGGCTCCATCATCCGCTGTGTTTTTCTTGGCAGTATCGAACAGAGTGGGAACCATATAGCCTCTTTCACGGATTTCCCAATATTCGATATCTCCGTTGTTGATGGCATTTATTTGTTCTAAGGTGTAGTTTCCCGTGTGGGGCTTTTCCCCAACTTGAGTGTTTCCATTGATGCAATAGTACTCTCCAAGAGAGAAGGGGAACATTAGTACGGAGGGGTTCTGGGTGTCGTAAGCCATATAGATGGGCACTTCTCCTATACGACCTACAGTGAGTTCGAGTTTCCCGGCTTCGCCAAAAGGCCATTCGTCACTTTCTTCTTCTGAGAGCGGATAAAGGGCTTTGCTGAAGTCAAGCTCGGGTTTTTCGAAATGGAATTTCAGATCACAAAACATGTTGTCCGGGTCGTACCAAGGGCTTTTCTGTTCTTCCTCGCTCTCAGGCTTGTCGTCAGGCGCAAACCGCTTGCCGTCCTTGACGGAGAAGGTACAGACGTTTGTGAAGTTGAGGTACAGCGAATAGGTGCCGTCTGCAATCTCTGAGAGAGGGATAGTGCAGAGTGTGACGTTGACGTATTTTTTGATGAAGGCAACCGAATCGGTCTCCTCCTCTAATAACATGGCTGTAAACGAGAAGGCCTTGTCGAACGAAAGGACTAGTTTGCTGTCTTCGAAGGCTATGGCGCAATGTGTGTCCTTTTCGGGATTGTCGTCCGAGGTAAATAAGAAGCGGTCCACAATGCCTGTGCCGCGGATGAGAGGTTCTTCAGGCGTGTTGCCTGAGTCAATGTTGCTTGGTTCAAGTTCTCCGTTGCATCCGCTGAGTACCAGCGCCGCGAGGAGGGAGAGGGTGAGAAGTGTCTTTTTCATATACTTCTTATTTAATTTCTAATTCCTAATTTCTAATTTCTAATTTTCTAATTTTCTAACTCCTAATTCTCCTCAATGCTTTCCACTTTGCCGATGAAAAGAATGTTGTGGCTTTTGTTGTCGCGCACGGCAAAGACGAAGGGATGGTCAACGAAGAAGTTGATGGGCTCAGGACGAGGGGTGTTGTCTCCAAGGGACGTTCTTAAATTACCCCATTCTGTGACAGCTGCCATCTCTGCTCCGTTTTCGTCGAAGCGGACAGATACGTCCTGATTGATGAAATGGAGGATCAGTTCGGGATTTATATTCACAAGCGGCCGCTGCATGGCTTTCCTGATGCCAAGTTCTTGTAAGGGGTCAAGTAGCTCGTAACTCGTTTTGAACTGGAATTTGGGCAGGTGTACGATGACTTGCCCGAAATCATACGGCTGGTTCCAGTCGATTTCAGGGAGAATGTCGTTCGTCGAATAGCCTTCAAGGGGAAGGGCTATGAGCATATTGAAATTCCGATAAATATAGTCCAAAGAAAGCAGACGATAGGAGGAGGCTTCTGCGTAGTGGTAATAGGATTTGTTCTGCATCATGTCGACGGTCTGCTCTTCGCCACTGGAGAGGACGAAGGTGTCCTTTCGGGTGCTGTCCGCTTTAAAGGGGATTGCCCATTCGGCTCCAAACCAAGTGGCATTGGCGGCAACGATGCGCGTGCTTTCATTAATAGGAAGATTCAGCTCGTGGATGTTGCCATAGGTATGGTAGTAGGCCCATTGGCAAATGGAGTCCTTTGCTTGCGTGGTTTGGGTGAAGTCGAGATGGCCTATTTCGGCATCGTAGTAGGTCTTGTTGGTGCTAATGAAGTTGCGGTTGATGGGGTAGCCCTTCTGCGTCCAGACAGCGTTGGCGAGGCAGACGTTGTTGGTGCTCTCGAGGGCATCGCGCAGCTTGTGGTACCAGGCGTTGAGGGCATCGAGGGTAACACCCTTACCGGCAATGCTGTCAAGCAATTCGGCGCAGGCTTCGTCGTCCACGCCGTTAGCCAGCATGCCGAGGGCAATTTCGAGGCTGAGGGGCGAGATGCAGACGTTCTTGTTCGGCTCGGCTTCGAGGCAGAGCTTACCAAAAAGCTTTTGGGCAAAGTCGGCACCCATTTGGGCGTAGGCTTTTTCTTCTTCGCTGGGCGTCAGCATTAGGGGCTTTGAATCTTCGCGTTTGAAGATGCGGTCCACGATGCCACCCGGGCGGATGAGGGGTTCTTCGGGTGGGTTCCCTGGGTCAAATGCATCGTTGCATCCGCAGAACATCAGCGCCGCGAGGAGGGAGAGGGTGAAAAGGGTCTTTTTCATATTCTATTGCTTATATTTTTAATCTTCAATTTTCAATCTTCAATCTTCAATTTATATCTTGAACAGGCTAAGGTAGGGCTCGGCAAGCTTGGCGCGAAGGCGGTGCTTGTGGGAGCGGATGGTGGTGTCGGTAACGCCGGTGCAGATGGTCTGTGTGTAGGTGGAGAAGCCGAGGCGGCAGAGGAGCAGGCAGGTAAGCTCGGAGTCGCTGAGCGTGGGGCTCTGCTGGCGCAGTTCGTCCACGATTGGACGGAAGATGCGGAAGAGCTCCATCTGCAAGTTGGCGGTACGCTCAGAGGGGAAGGCATCGAAGCCGCGCGTGCGGCTTAGGTGGATGGCGCTGAGTTCGTTGTTCCACGGGCTTTGCATGAACTGATTGATGCAGGCGCCCAGCTGCTCTTCAAAATGAAGGGTGCTGTTATCGTTCTTACGAGCATGTTGTTTTAGCCACCGATACCTGAAGCAAACCAGCGCAAAGCAAAAGAGCAGCCAATACAGCAGGATGGTGTAGTGACGAGTTGTCTGCCGCCGTTCTTGACTCAGTTCGTAACGGTGCAGCACATTCGACATGCGGACACGGTCCACGCTGCCAGCAATGGTCTCCTTGAGGCTGGCGTAGTATTGCATGTGGCCATAGGCGCTTTCAAATTGTCCGCTGAGTGAATCGAGAGAGGCGAGGGCGCTGGTAGCCGAAGCTTCGAGGTAGAGATTGCCCGTCTGTCCGTAGCAGCGGTTCAGATAGAGCAGTGCAGAGTCGGGTTGGCCGAGGGCTTTGTACGCCTGCCCTTTTAAATAATAAGGAAAGAGTTTGTCGTCCCCTGTACGCAGCGATTCGGCCAGCGAGGCATAGGCGAGGGCATCAGCAGCGTTCCCCTTGCGGCGCGTGATGATGGAGAGCTGCTCGGCAGCGAGGGCTGTACCGATGGGGTTCTCGATGGCACGGCTCAGCGCCAGCAGGGTGACGTAGTTGTCGTAAGATGCATCCCATTCTCCAGCGGCCATCTGGCACTTGGCAATGCCTTCGAGCGGCATAATCATACGGAGGCTGTCACGTGTGAAGACCGCACAATCATAAGCCCGTCGGTACCACTCGCGCGATTCGGCGAAGAGGTGCTGGTTGAATAGGTGGTCGGCGATGTTCTGCGACGCGCGGCGTTCCATGACGTGGTCGGACAGCTCGCGGAAGCCGTCGGCTGCAGGCAGGTAGGCCTCGACAGCACGGAAGTCATCGCCCAAGTCGCGGCAGACAGAGCCGAGGTAGAACTGCGAAAGGGCGCGCAGCTCCTTGTTGCGGCCCCGACGGGCGTAATAATCAACGGCTATCAGGATGAGCGAGTCGCTGGTGTGCGTGATGAAACATTTATCTTCGGCTTGCGTCCGCAGCAGGGCATAGAGAGCAGCCTCTCGACCTACCCCCATCCCCTCCTGAAGGAGGGGTGACTTTGTTCCCTTCCCTTTAGGGAGGGGTTGGGGGTAGGCTTCCAGCTCCGCAAGGGCGCGGGCGGGGTCGTCATTGATATAGGAGCGGATGGACTGAAGCTGGCGATAGACGTCGGAAGATGACGATGCGGGCATGGCCAGCAGCAGGCAGAAGAGGAGAAAAATGGACTTTTTCATGCAGCTCAGTTTCAAATTCGACGCAAAGATAACTCGTCTTTCTTAGTCGTGCAAGCGAAAATGCGTTGCAAAAGCGTTGCAACGAGGGTTGCAAAAGTGTTATTCTTAATTAAAGAGATATACAGGAGCTCAGGAGTACAGGAGTTGCAGGCAATTGTTTCGTATGCAGTTCTTATAGCTATTGTCTGAACACCATTTTCATTCTTCATTATTCATTAAACAAATGCTATCAGGCGGGAGGAGGGGAGAGGGAATGGGGAGTTGAGGTTCAACTGGAGGGAGAAGGGGAGTGATGGAGGCAGCGCCTGGGGCGAAGTCAGGCAGGATGCGACGTGCGCCAAGGTAGCGCGCCTGATAGTAGGGCTCGCTGAGGTGGGAGATGATGACGCCCGTGAGGGCGGCGTGGATGAAGGAGAAGGATTTGCCGCCTGGGTCGGGGCCGATATAGATGCCGACGTGCCCGGGTGTCTCAGAGATGCGCCGCCCGCTGAATATGACGAGGTCGCCCCGCTGCAGGTGTTTGATTCCTTTCTTGACGGCACGTCCTTGATGCGATTGTGCATTGGAGGAGTGGCTGAGGTTGTAGCCGAAGCGGGCATAGACGTAGGAGGTGAAGCCCGAGCAGTCGAACGCCGCAGGGCCTTGTGCTGCGTAGCGATAGGGCTTGCCTAAAGACTGGCGGGCAAAATCAATGATGCTGTCGGCTGTAGCTGCGGCGCGAAGGGAGTCCGCGCGGACTCCCTTTAGCGTTGAGCAGGACGCCAATAATAATGAAGAATGAAAGATGAGAAAAAGAAGAAGACCTCTTTTTAATGAAGAATGGAGAATGAAGAATGAAGAATAAATAGCCCTGCTATTGAGATACTGCATACAAGTCATTTTATTTTTCATTTTTCATTCTTCATTTTTCATTTATTTGTTACCTTATCGGGCTGATGCGGAAGGCAAGGGTGTGGGTGGCGCCGGGCTGGTAGTCGTAGGTGGGCAGGGGGCCGGGGCCACAGGAGGCATTGCCGATGCCACGCAGCCAGGCATCGAGGGTGAGGACAACTTCGGCACGGCGGATTTCGGGAATGCGGTGTCCGTACTTGACGTCGTTCAAGTCACGATCGGTGACGTGAAGGGCGCAGAAGTCGAACGTCTGTCCGTCGCCATCGATGCGGAGGCCCTTGCCGCTGTTGTCGGTAAGTGTGAGCCATCGGGTGTCGCAGCGCTCGCCCATGGACTGGGCACGGACATAGAACTCCTCCATGTCCGTGACGGTGGAGGTGTAGCGTCCGACGAAGGCAGCATCCTTACGGTCGGGCCAGTTCTCGATGGGGCCGCGGCCATACCAACTGACGTTCTCCAATGCGGGGCTAAGCATGGCTTGCAGGCCGATGCGCGGCAGACGGAAGTCATCAGCCGTGCCAAACGTGGCGTGGACATCCACCATGCCGTCAGCATGGACGGTATAGACGGTGGTGTCGTTGATGACGGTGCGGGGCATCTGCGAGCTACGGATGACGGTGATAAGTGCTCCGCCTTGAGGAGTCAGCTCCCAGTCGAATTTGCTGACGGTGCTCTCTGCGTCGGCCCAGTTGTGACGGTCGTTGCTGATGGTGCGGTAGGTGTAGAGGGCAGGGCCTTGACTACGATGGATAAGGTTATTGCCGCCGTCGTAGCGCAGGGCAGTGAGGATGCCGGTGCGGGTGTTGAAGGTGATTTCGTCACGCCCGTTGCTGAGCACCAGCGTGCTCCAGTCTTCGATGTGGGCGGAGAGAGACCCTCTCCCCGCTCCCCCGTGAAGGGGGAGAGCCTCACTTCGTTCGAGAGCTGGCGTACCAACCACTCCCCTCCCTTCATGGGAGGGGTTGGGGGTGGGTCTTCCTTCCAATTGGGCGGAGGCGACAATGTGGCCTGCTTCAGCCCAGACACAACCGCGGCGGAGGCTGACGTAAAGGTTGACGTGGAATTCTGACGAGGTGTCGTCGCCGATGGTTTCGCTAAGGGGCAGGGGCAGGGCGCAGCTGTTGCCTGGAGCGCAGGAGGGCAGGGCAATGTCGCCTTCACGGACGCTGACGCCATCCTTGAGGATGGTGTAGTGGAGGGCAAACTGGTTGAGGTTGAGGAAGGCGTACTTGTTCTTGACGAGGATGCCGTCGTTCTCGAGGCTGAAGCCGATATACTGATAAATGCGCTTCACCTGCAAGAGCTTGGCTGTGACCTTACGGTCGGGGGTGACGATGCCGTTGCAGCAGAAATCGTTATCGTTGGGGCTGTCGCCAAAGCTGCCGCCAAAGTAGAAGTGGTTCTCAGGCTCGCCGGGTTTGTTGATGCCCTGATCGACCCAGTCCCAGATGCAGCCGCCAATCATGCGGACGGACTCATTCTCAATATAGTCCCAGTACTCGGCAAGATTGCCGATGGCGTTGCCCATGGCGTGGGCATACTCGCAGAGGAAGAAGGGCTTGCTGGAGGGCATACGGTCCTGACGAATCATGTCGGGCACGGAGGGGTACATACGGCTGTCGATGTCGGCCTGCTGGTTCATGCCTTCGTAGTGGATGATACGTCCGTCGATGGCCTTCATGGCGTTGTACATGGCGGTGATGTTAGCACCGCCGCCAGACTCGTTACCCATGCTCCAGAAGATGACGGAAGGATGATTCTTGTCGCGCTCCACCATGCGTACGCCACGATCGACGTAGGCTGCTTCCCATGAGGGATTGCGGGTGAGGCTGTGGTTGGCATGGCACTCCTGGTCGGCCTCGTCCATGACGTAGATGCCGTAGTAGTCGTAGAGGGCGTACATCTTCGGGTCGTTGGGGTAGTGGCTGGTGCGGACGGTGTTGAGGTTGTGGCGCTTGAAGAGGAGGATATCCTCAATCATGCTCTCCACGGGGATGGCTTTGCCGTATTGGGGGTGGGTGTCGTGTCTGTCGGCACCCTTGAAGAAGATGCGCTGGTTGTTGATAAAGACGCGGGCATCGCGGATTTCAATCTTACGGAAGCCGTACTGCTGCGTGGTGGCTTCAATCACCTCGCCCTTGGCATCAAGCAGTTCGAAATCGACGGTGTAGAGGTAAGGCGTCTCGGCACTCCAGAGCATGGGGCGACGGACGGCGATGGAGGAATTGATGTCGCTCTCGCTGCCCTTGGCAATAAGGCTGATATCGTCCGTGGCGCGTCCCACCTCGCGTCCCTCGGCATCGCTGAGGATGGTGCGCAGCGAGGCAGCGGCGGCTTTCGCTGTACCGTTAAGGATGGAGGCGCGGACGTCGAGTGTGGCGGCCGTGAGGTCATCGTTAAAGTCGGCTGTGAGGTAGAGGTCGCGGATGTGGAGCTTGGGCACGGCCTTCAGATAGACGTCACGATGAATGCCGCTGAAGCGGAAGAAGTCCTGGTCCTCGATGTAGCTGCCGTCGCTCCAGCGATAGCACTCCACAGCAAGCAGGTTCTCCTTGCCCGCCTTGACGTAGGGGGTGATGTCGAATTCGGCATCGTTGTTTGAGCCTTGGCTGTAGCCTACTTTCTTGCCGTTCACCCAGACGTAGATGGCGCTGTAGGCTCCATCGAAGTGGAGCAGCACGCTCTTGTCCTTCCAGTCGGCGGGAAGGGTGAAGGTGTGGCGATACGAGCCGACGGGATTGGGCTCGACGCTGTTGGTGTAGCCGTTCTGGCTACGGATGAAGGGAGGCTGGTTGCGGAAGGGATAGGTGACGTTAGTGTAGATAGGGGTGCCGTAGCCCAGCATCTCCCAGTTGGAGGGGACGGGGATTTCGTCCCAGCGGCTGTCGTCGAACGATGGCTTGTAGAAGTTGACGGGTCGTTCATCGGGACTCTTCACCCAGTTGAATTTCCAGTTGCCGTTGAGCAGGATATAGCGCGATGAGTTGGTGCGCTGCCACGGTTGGCGATAGGCGGGGTCGCCTTGCATCTCGCTGCGGCTGGCGAAGGGGATGAAGGTGCTGTGCCCGTCAAGTTTGTTGACGGCAAATATTTTCTCGTTCTCCCACTCGTGGCTGGAGACGGGGCGCGGCTTCAGCTTGAGGCTGGTTGGCTCGACAATCCATTGCTGTCCCTCATCGTCGCCGGCAGCAATGCACTGCATGATGGGGCGGCTGGCATCGTCGGGATTAGCGCTGAGGGCGAGGCCTCCGGCAAGACAGACGAGGGTGTAGCGCCCGTTGTCGAGTTTGCGGGCACGCCACTGCTGGTTAGCGTTGCCGAGTTCGGTACCCCATTGGATGATGTTGCCCTGACGGCTACCCTGATTGCCGTTATCGATGCTCATGTCGTTGAGGGGCGAGGCAATGTTGTAGGCGCCGCGTCCGCAGTCCACGAATCGCCATACCTGCGATTCACTTTTCTTGTCGGCTGAGGCAAGGAAGAGGTTGGCATTGGGGTCGAGGCTGCCACGATTGTCCAGCACAAGCCCTGTGCGAGCGTTGCGAATGATGTAGTTCTGTTCGGCCTTGAACTCCTGGGCTGCCAGATGAGTCGCTGTCAGGAGAAGAAGTGCCGCGAGGCACGGGAGGAGGTGGATTCTGCTTTTCATAAGGATTCGGTTTTTATAATTTGGATAAGTTGTTGTTATTGCAAGATGAGGACAAAAGTAAGCATAAAAAACGAAAAAACGCCCTTTTGGGGCGCTTTTTTCACGTTTATCGGAAAAAAAGATTATTTCCGCTCGAAATTCAAGGCGAGCATGACATACTGTATAAATGTACAGCCCGTGCCGTCGTAGCGATCGTTGTTAAGTGTATATTCGGGATAGATATCTTCAAGTTCCGAATATGTACCGTTTGTCTCATAATGGATGATAAAGCCGAAACGATCTGCATCATAGGAGTTGGCATTGCTATAGGCAGGCCAGTCGGGGGTTGCATCGAATGATATGTCGGATGTGGTTTTATCCACTGTGTAGTAGAGGGTGAAATGCAGAACGCCGGTTTCTTCTATAGGTACCCACTGGAACTCATAAGTGTTCCCATTCGTAAGTAGCGGGCAAGAGTATCCTTCCTGAAGGCTGATGGTTCCCCAGCCGTCACCTTGGAACGTCCATGTGCCTTTCGTTTCTTGGGAGTTAAAACCCTGAATTTGATCGCAGATGGTGCTATCGGCAGCAAGAACGTTGGTTCGGGTGAGCGTCCAGTAAGAGGAAAGGTTCCATTGTCCGATGTAGGGCTCTATGTACATGCGGTAGAAGAGGGTGTTTTCGGCAATGTCTTCATCCTTTGGAGAGAATTCGGCAACAAGTTCATTATTGCAGGCTGTGAGTAGAGCTGTCAGGCCGAGGCAGAGGAGGTAGATTGTCTTTTTCATATCGTCTATTATTATTTATTCCTAATTTCTCATTCCTAATTATTTAATTCTATAAGGTATATTGCAGGGCAAGACGCAGGGAGAGTGCCAGCGGATGGTCGGTGCGCGAGGTGGTGAGGCGTGTTTCGGTGAGGTGATAGTTGACACTGGGCTCTAAGGCGAGGCCGAAGTGATGCCCAAGGTCGTAGTGGACGCCAATCTTGCTGCCTACGGCGTATTGCCACGGGCGCTCATCCTGTTTCCAGGTGCCGAGTTGTGCGCTGAGGCAGCGCTCGACGGTGGCTCCCGCGCTGGCGGTGAGGGAGAAAGCGCCGTGCTCAATAAAGCGCCAACCCACATAGAGAGGCACACCGAGGTACTGGATACGTTGCGTGCGGGTGGAGGTGGGGGTGACCACTTGCGATGTGAGGATGCTCCACGTCAAGCCGCTCTCGATGATGAGGCGTTCGATGGGTTCGTAGGCAACGGTGAAGCCGAGGCTAAGCTCGGGCTTGTGATTGAAGACATAGCTGCCCATATTATTATATAGGTTGTTGTAGGGGTTGCTGTAGGAGTAGTAGGTCGGTGCAGCAGCCGGGCGGTTGCTGTAGTAGTAACTGTTGTTGGAGAATCTTGGTGCAACGGGGAAGTAGCTCGTGTTTCCTCCGCTTGAGCCGCCACCAGGGATGCCAAAGGTGAGGCTGCGGCGTTGTTTGGACGTGCTGCGGCTGAGAGTAGCAGAAGCAATCCACGATGATGGAGCGTCTGCGGCATGAGTGGCGTTGGCGACGTTGGCTTTAGCGTTAGCGATGGCGATGGCGTTATCGTGAGCGGCTGAAATCTCTGAGGCGGCTGGGGTCTCTGCTTCCTTTGTGGTGATGGAATTATTGGAGTAATCCGAGTATTCTGGAAGTTCTGAGCTTTCTGAGGTCTGCTCTCCCTTTTTTTCAAGCGCTTTCGTGATTCGGCTGCGGTGAGAAGGGGATTTGTCATTTGCTGCCAGCAGCGGGGGATTATTCGTCTGCCCGAACGAGTAATCCGATGATTCACTAAAATCCGAAACAGCCACATTCTTTGGGCTGTCCGATGATTCTTGGATTAATGTAGGAACTTGTTTATGGGCTGCCAGAGACTCGTCGGCAGGCGCAGAGGTGCGTGTGCCGAAGGGATTAACAATGAGTACTGCCGCCAGCACGGCAGCTGCAGCAGCTATCCAGAGGATAGCCTCCCCCTTGCCCCTCCTAAAGGAGGAATGACTTGGCTCCCTTCCCTTTAGGGGAGGGATGGAGTGAGGCTTCGCAAGCCTCTCCCAGCCATCGGAGGGAGGCGGAAGCTCGGCATCCTTCAGCCGACGGCGCAGGGCATCCGTCCAGTCCTGTTGTGGTTTCATGTTCTTATCCATATTCCTTTTTATCTTCGTTTAGGGTTTAATGTTTAACGAACACGTCCTTCGGTTTTTTTTGTTTAATGTTTAATGTTTAATGTTTAACGTTTAACGAACATGTCCTCCGACGCCATCGCGCCAGCCTCGTTAAACCTTAAACGTTCTCCGTTAAACCATTCCATCGCGCCAGCCTCGTTAAACCTTAAACGTTAAACCATTTTCCATCTTCCATCTTCATTTTTCCATTTTCAATCTCAAATACTCTCTCCTTGATGCGTGAGGCCAGCAGGGCTTTGGCGCGTGCAAGCTGCGAGGCCGATGTCCGCTCCTTGATGCCCAGCAGGCGGGCAATCTCTCGGTGTGAACAGCCGTCGATGCAGTAGAGGTTGAACACCACACGGTAGCCCTCGGGCAGTTCGCCGATGAGGCGGAAGAGTTCGTCGTCGCTGATGCGGTTGATGTCGTCCGCTGTGGGCTCGGGCACATCTGTCGGCTCGGTTCCCATCTCGTCCAGCGGGACGACGGTGAGCGTCTGGCGTTTCCTGAGGCTGTCGATGGCCACGTTCCTCGTCACGCGCTCCATCCACACGCACAGGCTGCCCTCGCCCTGCCAGCGGAACCGGTTCAGCCCGCCGAAGATGTTCAGGAACGCATCGTGCAGCCAGTCCTCTGCCTGCTCCCGCTCCGAGGCATAGCGCCGGCATACCGCCATCAGCCGCGGCGAATAGACCCTATACAACTCCGCGCGCGCGGCATTGTCGCCCTTTCTGCATTGTTCCACTAAACGTTGTTCAATCATCCACTGCGAGGTTCAGTCCGACTAGTCTTCTCACACTCTTAAAACGTACGGATACCGAAAATACTGCATGAGAAGATGAAATTTTTTTTCATCAAGTAATAAAAAATGATAAAAACGCCCATATTTCCCGACAAATGATTACTTTTGTGGCCGAAAAATAGGCAATAGTACATAAGGTAAAATCAAAAAACATATGAAAAAAATCAGAGCCGCCGTCGTCGGATACGGCAACATTGGCAAGTATGCGCTTCAGGCGCTTGAGGTATCACCCGATTTCGAAGTCGCAGGCGTTGTCCGTCGTCAGGGCAACAAGGATTGTCCCGTTGAGCTGGCTGGGGTGCCCGTCGTGGATAACATCAGTAAGCTGCGCGATGTAGACGTCGCCATCCTCGCCACGCCTACACGCAAGGTCGAGGAGTACGCCCTTGAGTGCCTTGCGCTTGGCATCAACACCGTTGACAGTTTCGACATCCACACCCTCATCCCCTCGCTGCGCCAGACGCTGGGCGACGCTGCCCGCAAGGCAGGGCGCGTCAGCATCATCAGCGCCGGCTGGGATCCGGGTAGCGACAGCATCGTCCGCGCCCTGCTTGAGGCCATCGCTCCAAAGGGACTCACCTACACCAACTTCGGCCCCGGCATGAGCATGGGCCACAGCGTCTGCGTCCGTTCGAAGGAGGGCGTGCGCGATGCCCTCTCCATGACCATCCCCACGGGCGAGGGTGTCCATCGCCGCATGGTGTATGTCGAGTTGGAGGAAGGTGCCACCCTCGAGGCGGTCACCGCTGCCATCAAGGCCGACCCCTACTTTGCCTCCGACGAGACCCACGTCATGGCCGTCCCTAGCGTCGATGCCCTGCGCGACATGGGCCACGGTGTCAACCTCACCCGCAAAGGCGTCAGCGGCACCACCCAGAACCAGCGCTTCCGCTTCAGCATGAGCATCAACAACCCCGCCCTCACCGGTCAGGTGCTCGTCTGCGCCGCCCGTGCCGCCATCCGCCAGCAGCCCGGCGCCTACACTATGATTGAGATTCCCGTCATCGACCTCCTCCCCGGCTCGCGCGAAGATTGGTTGAAGCTGGTGTAAGCGACTTAGAGGACAATTTCCTAAAAATTATCTAGATGTAGTTCTTTTCTATAGTTTATTAGGAGGATAGTTTTCAATAGTAAAAAAGGATTAGTTATTTTTGTAGAAAAAAAATAGTTAGATTTCAAAATGCCTTACAACGCGATATCGCTTTTTTCGGGTGCAATGGGACTTGACCTTGGCATTGAACGTGCTGGGTTTGATATACGTGTGTGCGTAGAAATGGATAAATGGGCATCAGAGACGATTTCTGCAAATACAAATATCCGTGTAATAAATGCAGATATCAACAACGTTTCTACAGAGCATATCCTTGAGGTTGCAAACCTGAAGAAAGAGGAAGTAAAATTGGTCGTCGGCGGTCCTCCTTGTCAAGCGTTTTCTACTGCGGGTAGGCAACGTGGTTTGGCAGACTTTAGGGGTAATGTTATATTGCAGTATTTGCGTGTCGTAGCAGAAATTCGACCAGAATATTTCATTTTGGAGAATGTTCGTGGAATTTTATCTGCAAAATTAAACTATGTTCCTGAGGAGTATAAGGAGTATGAGAGAATCAAGGATTTTAAAGGAAGTGTACTTGAGTTTATTACATCACAATTTAAGGAACTAGGGTATAGCATTAGTTATGCTTTGTTAGATGCCGCTAATTATGGAGTTCCAGAGCGTAGAGAGCGAGTCGTTTTTATAGGCCATCTAGGAGCGCGTGTTCCGATTCCAAGTCCCACTCATTCACAAAAAGGAGAATATGGAACTCAACCCTGGGTTTCTTTGCGTGATGCTATTGGAGATTTGGAGGATCGAGAAGATTTGCGATATGTTCCACTTCGCCCAAAGAGTGTGAAGTATATGCAGATGTTAAGTGAAGGACAAAATTGGAAGGATCTACCACCAATTTGTGCAGAGGAAGCCATGGGGAAGGCATATTACCTATCAGGAGGGAAAACAGGATTCCTTCGCAGGCTTCGGTTTGACGAGCCATCACCAACACTTGTGACGAGTCCTACAATGCCTGCTACATTGCTCTGTCACCCAACATTACTTCGTCCACTCTCTATTGAAGAATATGCTCGAATTCAACAGTTCCCTGATACATGGAAGTTTAAGGGACGAATAGAAACCATATACAAACAAATCGGGAATGCAGTACCTGTGGGACTTGGCTATGCCGTAGGACGGCAAGTTATGAATTCAATACTCGGTAGAACCGTTGAGAACGAAGAAGCTTCAAACAAGATTCCTTATTCCCGTTATTCAAATTCAATGGACAATGAAGCGTCACGCCTGTTTGAACCCAAAGTTCCATTTAATACAAGACAAAGTATGAAGACAATTATTTCACGCGTCGAGGAGTATGTAAGTGAACACATCTCCGAATTCCATGAGTCAAGAATAAAAAAACTTCAAGGACTGAAGTTAAATGAAATATTAAAGAAAAAGAACCCATACCTTTTTAAGGCTAAATATTTGGAAAGTGCTTCAGACCTTGTAAGAAGTTTTGTAGAAGCAGTTGTCTCATCGTCCGAAGAAACATTATTTGGTGATTGGTTAGAGCAGCTGGCCATATTTATCGCAAGTGATATTTATGGGGGACGAAAAAGTTCTTCAGAAGGAGTGGATTTAGAAATGGACAAAGATGGTGTTCACTATATTATTAGCATCAAGTCTGGACCGAATTGGTCGAACTCAAGCTCCATGAAGAAACAAAATGACCATTTCAAAAAGGCTAAACAGGTTTATCGAACGGGCGGGAATAAAGTTGCTTGTGAGGCAATCATTGGATGTTGTTATGGCAAGAAATATAGTTCTGATGATACCAAAACTATTCTATGTGGACAGCGATTCTGGCAATTTATCTCGGAATCCGATACGCTTTATACAGATATCATTGAACCGCTGGGTGCTAACGCCAAGGAAAAAAATGATGCATATCAGAAGGAGTATAATAAACTGTTGACTCGTTTGACTCTAGATTTTATATCGAAGTATTGTACAAAGGATGGTGATATTATGTGGGAAAAGATTACTCAATTGAATGCAGGTATTCCCAACACAAAGTAATCATAAAGAGATACTATTTATATTTTTATTGCTAGCCGACTCCTGATACTCTGATTGGTGAGAGAGAACCTTCGTTACGTTTCGGGGAATCCTATCCTTAGAAGGAAAATCATTTGTGCTCACCTATAGAAATAGCACCCACGACTTGAATTTATTTCGCGTGACGGGTTGCAAAGTGGCGTTTCCTATAGGAAAATGGTGTTTGCTGCGCGGTTTGGTTTTCAACCTGTCACAAAAGGAAAGACTTTTACCTTCCGAAATGGCCAGGAACGGGAATGTAGAAGCGGGCGTTGTTGACGCCGAGAGGACGCAAGGCGCCTTCGTTGACAAAGGCTTTCAGCCAATGGAGGGCCTGCGTACGCGAGATGTCGAAATGGGTCTCAAGCTCCCTGCGCGTAATCCAGTCGTGCCCGTCGAAATGGTCCGTAAGGAACTCCTCAACCTCCTCGCGCTCAAGCGAGCTGTCAGCACGCACGCCGCTGCTGACAAAGACGGCTTCGTTCAGGCTGTTGCGCAGCTCTGCGCTGGGGGTGAAGGTGATGCGCCCGATACGGATGTCCGTTGCGGCAATCCGCTCGTAAAGTGCCTTGGGCTGGCGTTTCCGCCCGTCCTCGTAGGTCTTTTTCAACGCCAGCGAGAGGCCGAACGTGCCGATGCCATCGACTTTCAGGCGGTCTCCGTCGAGAAGCGTTTCGCTGAGCACCTGCCCGAGGGCAGTCAGCACGCCCTTGATGTCGGGCTCCTTCATCGTGCAGCGTCGGGCGATGGTCTTCGCCAGCTCGTCCGTCGTGATGGTGGTCTGGTTGTAGGGCATGATGCGGACGGGCTGGCGTCCTTCTGCCAGTTCTTCGTTGTCCAGCGCAGCGCGCAGGACGGTCTGATAGAGAATCTGCCCGCCCTTCTTGGTCTGGGATGAGGTTTTCATTGTCTTTTTCTGCTATTTAAATGGTTCTTCCTTGCTTTCTTATCGGACAAAGCCGTTTGGACACCCGGCATAACCCGTTAGGACACCTTACCTAACCCGTTGGGACAGCCGTCACAAGCGCTTTGATACGATAACTTTTGACTGCACAAAGGTAAGGGTTTTCCTTGGATTGTGCAAATTTTTCCGTCAGATACTTATGTCATTTTTTCGGCACTCCGATGTATTATCTTTGCAGCGGAATTCGATTTTCGCTATGTTTTCTACACATTGTATTCTCGGAAAGCTGAGCCGGGTGCTTGGTGCTCCGAAGCGTCAGGAGGCGACGCAGAACAGCCTTCGCGTGAGTGCTAACGAGTGTTTCAACAAGCATGCCGATGCCGACGGCACGGCAGTCTCTCCGCTGGTGCGGGCGGAGTGGTACATCTACAGCTGTTACAAGGTACGCCTGAACGTACTGACGAACGTGCCGGAGATGTGCCGCAGGCGCAGGGTGGAACGGGACGGCGAGCTGGTGCCCGAGGATGCCTGGGCACCCGTCACACGGCAGGACCGCAACCAGCTGCTGATGGAGCTGGCGGAGCAGAACATCGGCGTGATGACGCTGGCTGCCCTCGATGCCGTCATCAACAACCGCTCCGTGACGGCGTTCCATCCCGTACACGACTGGATGGCCTCGCTGCCCGCGTGGGACGGCACGCCGCGCGTGGAGGCGCTGATGGGGCATGTGACGGACGATGCCTACGAGCGCTCGATGCTTGTGCGGGCATTCGTGGCGATGGCTGTGCAGATGGCAGGCTGCCGTCGGAATGGCTATGGCAACAGCCTCTGTCCCATCCTCATCAGCCAGCGGCATGGCTGGGGCAAGTCGCAGTTTGTGAAGCGCCTGCTGCCCGAGGAGCTTCGTCCTTACTTTACCGACTCGTTCAACCCCGCCGAGGAAGACCAATGCCTGCGCCGCATGGCTACGCGGGCGCTCATCTGTCTGGACGAGTTCGACCGCTTCGTGGGCAAGCGGCTGACGACGTTGAAAAACTTCATCCAGATGTCGTCTGTTGACCTGAAGCAGCTTTATCAGGGACGCTACGAGGTGAAGGAGCGTCTGGCGAGCTTCTGGGGCACGAGCAACCGGCGGTATGTGCTGATGGACGAGACGGGCAGCCGGCGCTACCTGCCCGTCGTGGTGTCGCGTCCCATCGAGAACGAGGAGCTCGACTACGGGCAGCTCTATGCCGAGGCGCTGGCTGCGTACCGCTCCAATCCCGACATGGTGTGGCTGACGGACGAGGAGAATGCGCAGCTGGAGGCGCACAACCGTCCCTTCTGTGCTCCGCTGGCGCTCAGGGACTTGTTCGGCGCTCATTTCGAGGTGCTGCCCGGCGCGAAGGCAAGCGACGAGGGGCTGCTGACGGCTGCGGATGTCTATAACCACCTGGTGGGCGTCAATCCTGATTTGCTGAGCCGCTTCTCGGAAGGCCGTTTCGGCGAAGTCCTGCGCAGCCTCGGGGCCGTCCAGCTGCGCAACAATAAGGTGCGGCTGTACAACATCCGCTTCAGCGAAGAAGTTTAAAAAGTAGTGACGGGTTGAAAAGGAAACCGCGCAGCAAACGGTACTTCTAACGTTAAATGGGCACTTTTCAACCCGTCACTATCCGCTTTGCCAAGGATAGGACAAGCCTAAAACCTAATAAAAAAGAATCTGACATTTCTTTGCGTTTTCCGACGAAAGGCCGTATCTTTGCAGCTAAAACGCGGAATAACTCCCCTATGACGACGAGAAGAAACATAGATTTTTGGCTGTTGGATCAGCCCCGGAGAGTGATTTTTTTATCCAGAATATTTGAAAAACATGCAATTAACGACTGATGCATAATGTAAAAACCGACAAAAATGAATAAGAAACACCAATTCTTCCTCCCCATGATTGTGTTGCTGCTTGGCTTCGTGCAGGGTTTTGCACAGGAGACAGCGAAATGGGACGGCTCGGGCACAGCCGCCGATCCCTATCAGATTCGCAACTCAGCCGACTGGGCGACGCTGGCCTCGGAAGTCAGCGAGGGTAAGGTTACCGGCGGCACGGCCTTCCGTCTGATGGGCGACATCAACGCCACGACGATGGTAGGTACAAGCTCCCATCATTTCAAGGGCTCTTTCGACGGCGGCGGCTATACCATCACCGCCGATATCACCACGACCAGCGGCCGTGCGGCGCCATTCGGCTACATCGAAAACGCCACCATCAGCCACGTGAAGATTGACGGCACCATCGAGGGCGGACTGCACACCGCAGGCTTGGCAGGCTCGGTCAGCGGCACGGGCAACGTGATTACCGACTGCCACGTGTCGGCCCAGATCACCACGTTCCCCGAGAACAGCATGATTGTAGTGGGCGGCTTCGTAGGTAACGGCAGCAACCTGACCGTCGAGGGCTGCCTGTTCGACGGTGAACTCAAGACCTACGCCAGCCAAGACTTCTGCTATGGCGGAGCCATCGTGGGCTGGAGCCCGGAGACGTCGGCGGGGGTCACGGTGAAGAACTGTATCGAGAACGGCACCTATAGTGGCATCACGCACGCCGGCTTCAACTACGCTGCGAATCAAAGCGCCTCGACCGTGCCGACAACCAACTGCTACTCGCTGGCCCATAACTGGGGCGAGGTGAAGCACGGCTACAAGCTTATCTACCTCTCGGACAGCTACCCTCCCCAATGTACAGCCAATGCCACCTATACCACCACAGCCATCCAGACTCTGCCCCGGGGGCTGAAACTGGGCGAGACATTCTATCTGGGCAGCGGCGAGACGATAACCTTTGAGTCCTACGACCTTCCCGCCGGGCTTGTCTTCATGGACTATTGCTTTAGCGCACCCGAAGGCAATGTCACAATTAGTGGCGGTGATCAAACACTCACCATGCCGGCAGAGGATGTCTATATGGCGCTCAACAGCAACTTGAAGGGCAACGGCGATGAAGACAATCCCTACCTTATAGAGAATGCAGGCGACTGGCTGTATTTCACCTATGACTTCGCCGACAAAGGCACGAAGGGCTATCATTTCCTTCTTACCGACGACATCGACATCAACACCCGTGCGGGCTATGTGCTTGAGGGCACCGGCGACCTTTGCTTCACCGGCGTGTTCGACGGCGGCGGCCACACCATCACCGCCCATCTGAGTGGCGGCGACAATACGGCACCCTTCTACAAGCTCAACGGCGGCACCATCAAGAACCTGCATGTGGCAGGCGACATCACCGGCGGCATCCACTCGGCAGGACTTGTGGCTGGCATTTTGGGTAACGGGAATGTGAACCTGATTGAGAACTGCCGTGTGTCGGCCACCATCACGTGCAGCAGCACCCATGCCGGCGGCTTCGTGGGCCATGCCTCCAGCTCGACCACCACGCTGCGCGGCTGTCTGTTCGACGGCACCATCACGGGCAGCTCGCTCGCCAACGCCGGCTACCTCGTGGGCTGGTGCGCCACGGGCGGCAACGGCATCACGCTTGAGGACTGTGCGGCATACAACCAGCATGTCATTGGCGCATCGGGCTGCAAGATGGACCTGGTGCTGGACGATACGCGGACAGGCCGCGCAGGCTCAGCCACCAACACTTACGGCGGCTACGACGTGGGCAGTCCGATGATGGTGGTGCGCAACGCCAATCCTGCCCTTAGGCTGACATACGCCTTGATGGGTCCGGCTGAACCAGTCCGATACCCCGTAAGCCATCTCGCGTCATACGGCGTAGGCCTGTTGTTCGACGACCTGTTCATGGTGGGGCGTAGCGAGACACCCCACTTCTCTGCCACAGCGGATGACGGATTCTCCCTCATCCAACTCACCGCCAGCGATGCCACGATTACTGGTCCCAACGGCGGTTGGTATACATTGACACCGGCGGCCACGCCCAACGTCATCACCATTGATGCCACCATCAAGAGCAGCGGCGACTTCACGGGCGACGGCACCGAAGAGTCGCCCTACCTCATCGGCAGCACGGCCGACTGGACTAAGCTGTTCCTCGACCTGGCTACGGGTGAGAACACCTACACCGGCAAGGTGTTCCGCCTGGCGCACGACATCGACTGCGGCGGCATCAGCGTGGGCACCGACGAGCACCCCTTCAGCGGCACCTTCGACGGCGACGGCCATACGCTCACCCTCAACGTGGGCAGCGAATACAATCCTTCGGACGTGGCCAAGGCACCCTTCTACCGTGTCAGTGAGGCCACGTTCCGCCATCTGCACACCGCAGGCAAGGTCTGCACCAGCGCCCAATACACGGGCGGCATCATCGGGCAAGTGGGTGGCAGCAGCGGCCGGGTCCGCCTCTACGACTGCCACTCGTCCATGACCATCTACTCCACCATCAGCGGCGATGCCTCCAACGGCGGACTCATTGGCGCGGTTTCGGGCGGCGATTCGCTCGTCATCGAGCGATGCTCGTTCATGGGAAATCTGCATTCTTCTGGAGGTGCCACCCGCTGCGGTGGCTTCGTGGGTTGGTCGAACGTACCCGTCACCATCCGCGAGAGCCTCTTCGACCCCGCCGACCTGGTCTGGTACAATCTCGTCCGAACCGGCCAGAACTTCGTCCGGATGGCCGACTACAGCAAACTCACGATGGAGGACTGTTACACCACCTTCAATTATGAGGCAGAAAACCTGACACTGGCATTGTCAGACCCTCAGGGCATCTTCGTCGTCGATGAGCTCTATGCTCCCGAAGGCGGCAGCTACGAGTTCGTTGGCGAGCCGGACGTGACCTTCAACGGACGCGGCTACTACAAAAACGGCTGTTGGATACGTACCGCCCTCGATGCCAGCATCCCGTTCAACCACTGGCAGGACGGCATGAACGGCTGCTTCATCAGCGACCCGTGGACGCGCAACGGCCTGCACCAGCTCAAGGACCTCAAACACAAACCCAGCCTGGGCGTATGGACCAGCGCCATCCCCGAGGCCGAGACGGAGCGCACGTTCTATGGCGTCACCTACCGCTACCTGTCGCGCCGCGACTACCACTTCTACATCAGCGACGAGGACCGCATAGCCAAGGGCTGGACGTTCGAGAGCGACAACAGCGACGCCAACCTCATTATGTACACAGCGGGCGACCCCTCGGAAATCACCGCCGTCGTAGATTTCAACGACAACGCCGACGCCCCGCAGACCAGAGATGGGATTAAGGGCGTCCTCATCCGCAACGACCTCTACAGGTCGTTACTCTATAACCACACCCATCTGGGACTCATCGCCCCCCATGCCTTCCAGAGCTGTACGAATCTGGAAAAACTCTTCTTCGAGGACAACGACGACAACATCGGAAACGCCCGTACGCCCTTCGACTTCCTGATTGATCAGGGAGCCTTCGAAAACTGCCCGAATTTCAAGGAGCTGATGCTGATGCAATACACGACCGAGGGCGACAACCACTGGACGGGGCTGACCCCCACGACAACGACGACTTCCGCACAGGTGTTCCGCGTGGCCGACGATGCCTTCACGGGCTGTCCCAACCTCACAATCAGCGTGCGTGCCGACCACTATCAGGACTACCTCTCCTCTGCCGTCTGGAAGAAACACCAGAACCGCTTCATTGCCTACGAGTCCACGGGTGCCGACTTCACCGTGAAAGGCGTGAAGTACCGCTGGTATCGCGACGTTGCGACCGAGGACAACAATGGCATCAAGAACGACGAGGCGGGTAAGGCCGACATGATGACACGACTGAGGCTGTGGAACGGCATGTACCAGCAATTCAACGCCGCCTCGCTGCTCACCACCAAGGAAGACTGTAACGTCTATTACACCTCCGTCGTGGGTGTCGATAACGACGACATCGACAGCGAGAACGGCACGATGCGCATCTACAACGACCCTGGCTCGTACTACAACTACAAGACCATCGTGCTGGGTCGCGAAGCCATCGCCGGCAACACGCACGTAGAGGCCATTGAGTTCTGGCAGACCAACGGCCGTAGCGAGAATTCGTACAGCGACCTGAAGATGGTCATCCCCAACGGCGCCTTCAAGGGCTGCACGAACCTCAAGGAGCTGCGCCTGTTCTACTACGTGCAGGACGGCGAGGACCGCTGGATGGCCCTTGGCCCGAAGGACGTCATCCCGGGCGACAACATTTTCGGCTATGCCGACGTGACCAACGACGATGAAGTGAACGGCATGAACGAGGCCGACTGGGAGGCACAGCAGAACCTGCGACACAGCGACTTCAAAATCCTCGTCTCCACCGAACTCTATCCCGACTTCAAGGACGACCCCAACTGGCAACCCTACCTGGCCTTCATAGAGCCGGTCGATTATTCGCCTACCGCAAAAGGCGCGTTCACCGAAGGCGGACTGACCTACGACTACATGACCTCGCCCGGCGGCATCCTGCAGACATCGCAGGTGGTCAGCCAGGACGTGTCATGGTGGACGGCACCGCGCATCGCAATCGAGGTGGCTATGGCTGCCTATACCATTGGCTCCTTTGTAAGTGCCCAGGGCGTCATACAATCCACGACCACGGCCAGCAGCGAGGCTTGGGATGCTCTTCTCGTCGCCGGACAAGCCGTCGAGACACAACAGGGATTGGTGCAGGCCGCCGAGACGAACGCGGCAGCCATAGCCGCATCGTGGGGCAAGGCAGGCATCCCCACCCTGGCCAAATTTGCCGCGGAAAACGGTGCCAAGGTTTCTATGAGAGAAATAGGGCAAGCCGCCTTTAGAGAGTTGGTCAGTTTGGGTGTCTGTTCTGCCGACGGAACGCTGATTGCTTCGGTCGGAACGCTCGAACAGCTTTCCATCGGACAGCTGTCGCTGGTTCATCAGGCCGTATTCCAGGCTGCCCGAAAGGCGGCGGCCGACGCCACGGCACGGCTGGCTGTGTTGGAAGCGGAGAAACAGATAGCCGAAAAGGCATGGCGCACCCTGGCCATCAAACGTATGGCAGCAGCAGCGCTCGACATGGGCCATGCGGGATTGAAAGCCCTGCGCTATACCGTCAATCCCGCCAGCGCAGCCACCTCCACCGCCGGCCTCATCGCCTCGAAGTGCTGGGGCGGCAGCGGCTCGTACAACGCCGACGCCATGAACAAGGGCATGCGCGAGAACATCCTCTCGAACATCCACCAGGTGGGCCTCGTGGGCGGCGGCTACGTCATCACCACGCCGCAGAAGAACCTGGTCTATCACACCTATATCAAGAATGTGGCCGACAATGTGGAGGATGCCGTCATCTATGCCGGCTTCGACAACGACAACAACTCGAACACGTCGAACCGCACCATGACCTTCCTGCCCGCCACCTTCCAGAACAAAACCAGCCTGAAGACCGTCAGGTTCCACGACATCTCCAACCAGTCGAGCAATACGGGCATGGCGTTCCTCTTCACCATCCCCGACGAGGCCTTCAAGGGCTGCACGGCGCTGACGGAGTTCAGCACCCTGCTCGCGACCGACGACAACGGCACACGCGCCCTCGGGCCCGAGAACTTTATCCTGGCCGGCGACAGCATCTTTGCCGATCAGAAATGTAAAGCTGAGGTCGATTCATTGACTGGTATAGGCCAGGGAGCAGGGCTGGTACCCTTCTATATCATCATCGACCCGCTGCGCAAGGACGACTTCCTCGCCAGTGAGTCGTGGAAGCCGTTGGAGAAGTTCTTCAAGTACGAGAGTGCCCAGCCCGCTGCGAAGTACAGCGAGTACGGCGCACAATACGCCTACGCCTACGAGCAGAACAGCATCAAGAAGGAGCACAAGGTGACGGGTCACCTCATTGAGCATACGCTCGTGGTGGGAGCCGACAATGACTTCATCACCGGCCATCAGGGAGCCGTGAAGCTCTGCAACGACATCGGCACATGGAACAACTACCAGTTGGACGAGGTGATGGCCGAGGCGTTCAAGGACAACAAGAACCTGCGCTCCGTGTCGTTCGTCGACCTCTATGGCTTCGGTGCCTTCGGCGACTGCTACACCGGCCTGCAGATGCACATCGGCGACCGCGCCTTCCAAGGGTGCTCGAACCTGGCCGACCTCGACCTGCTCTACATGGTGACCGACGGCGAGAACCACATCGAGCCCATGACGCCGCAGATGATTTCCATCGGCAAGGACGTATTCAAGGACTCGCCCGCACGCATCAAGATGATGCCGCAGCAGGTGGCGTGGTTCGAGGCCGACGACGCGTGGGCCGAGTATAAGGACCGCTTCATGCCGTGCGTCGTCCGCTTCACCGACCCGGGCATCAAGAAGGCGCTGAAGGAGATGGCCTACTACGACCCCGCCAACACCGGCACCGACCCCGCCTACTGGGACGACTACTGCGACTTCGCCCGCATCGGCGGCGCAGGCTTCTCGTGGCTCGACGGCAGGTTCGATGCCCAGCGGGACAACATCTATTCGTTCTCTGACTTCAAGTATTTCGAGAGTGTCGGACTTGACTATATAGGCGACTGGTTCAGGGAATGCACGAAATTGGCCAACATCGAGCTGCCCTCTACCATCAAACGCATCGGGGAGTATGCCTTCATGCGCTGCATCAGCCTGACAGAGATAGTGATACCCGCAGCAGTCACCCATATTGACAAGTGTGCCTTCGACCTCTGTAGCCGTCTGAACACCATCGTGGTGAAAGGCGACGTGCCCGCCACGCTGGGCGAATTGGCTTTCGATAAACACGAAGGACTGAAGATCTACGTGCCCACCGACAAGCTGAACGACTACGTGACCCGTTGGAGCGACTATGCCGCCTACATCCAGCCCATGTCCGAGTACCGGATAAATAAAAAGGTACGCGTGGATGCACCGGGACAGTTGGCCTCGGCCCTCGGCCTGACGCTGATTAAGGAGAACGACAAGGTGCGCTACATCCAAGGCCCCTACGCCAAATACGACTCGCTGACCGTCGTCGGCCCCCTGAACGGCGAGGACGTGGCCGTGCTGCGCCACATGATGGGTGCCGATGCCTACGACAGCGACTTTACCGACGGACAGCTGCGCTACCTCAACCTCTGGGATGCCACCCTGACGCAAGACAACGTGAACAGCTACAACGGCTACGGCGTGGATGAATACCTGGAGCAGGACAACTGGGTGGGCGAATATATGTTCCATAACTGCAACGCGCTGGAGAGCGTCGTCCTGCCCAAGACCGTCACCGAGATTGGCGAGAACGCCTTCCAGGAGGCCTACGGCCTGAAGCGCATCGCCGTGGGACGTAATACCACCCGTTACACCCGCGACCTGCTGCAAGAGCTCACAGGCATCGAGGAGGTGGTGTTCCTGACCGATGCGCACGCTTCGAGCGAGAGCGATGACCCGTGGGAGGCTCCTATCAAGCAGGTCTATACGCTGCCGACGCAGCTGGGCGACTATCTGGGCGATACGAACCTGACAAATCGGGCGCAAAACGTCACCAGCCCGTTCTCGTCCGACGAGTTGATGTGGGCACTGGCCGACAAGGGTCACTTCTTCCCCTCGGAATACCTGGAGCTGGAGAGCGCTGAAGGCATCTTCAACGGCAACACCACCATCAAGGACCTCGACGAGTTCTATCTGTTCCAGAACGTCAGGCAACTGGAGAACACTTTCGCCGACATGAGCAGTCTGGAAACCGTTACGCTGCCCTCGTCGGTCGAGGCCATCGGCCGTCATGCCTTCGACGGCTGCACCAGCCTGAAGACCATCCACGTCAGCAGCGTCGAGGTGAAGGCTGCCGATGAGAATTCCGAGAACACCGAAACTTCACTCCAGTACATCACCCCCACGCTGGCTGACGATGCCTTCTGCACGCTGCCGTCGGACTTTCAGATTCTGGTGCCGAAGGAGTACTGCAAGCTCTACCGCGAACGGTGGGCACAGTATGCCGACCACATCAACCCCGACAACACTAACCATGCCCACGAGGAGATGGTCACCGTGACGCTCACCGAACCGAACACGCTGGCTGCGGCCCTCGGCCTGACCGCCACCACGAAAACGTCCGTCGGCGACACTTGGGTCAATGGCCTCAAAGGCGACTACAGCAAGATCTACAAGCTGAAGGTTATAGGCCCCATCTCGGGCGGCGACCTCGACGTGATGCGCCATCTGGCCGGCTACTGCCCGTGGACATCGTCGCGCAACTACGCCGGACGACTGGAGTACATCGACCTCTACGATGCCAACCTCGTGGAGAGCGACATGGGTGTGGCGGGCTACTACAAGGCCAGCACCAGCTTCTACATGGCCGAGAATTTCCAACTCTACGATGTCGATGAGAACGAACTGCCGCACCACGCCTTCCTGCGAGCCTACAACCTGCGGACGCTCATCCTGCCGCGCACCTGCACCGCGGTGAACGAACGCGCCCTGCAGGAGTGCGAGGGACTGGAGACGCTGGTCCTCGGCGACGACATGACATCCTTCAACTGGAACGCCCTCGACGACGACGCCATGCTCACACGCATGTACATCCTTGCCAACCAGAAAGTGAACATCACTACCGACTTGGCCGTCTGGCGCTGGCTCTGCAACAACTACAACCCCACGTTCGACGCCTTCTATGTGCGTCCAAGCCTCTATCAGCAGTACCTTGAGGACGATGCCTACACGGGCAGCTCGTGGCAGCGGACGAACAACGTGTCGCGGGGCGACTTCGACGACGACGAGACCTTCTGCGCCTTCGCCGCCCACGCTGCCGCCACCTACGACGACCTCGCCGAGGTGTATAGCGTCAACGGCTGGTTCGACAACCATACGGGCGTCCGCGACCTCACGCCGCTGGGCTTCGCCGCCATCGACGAACTGCGAGCCGCCGACATGCAGCGGCTGACGCAGCTGGAGCGGGTGGTGCTGCCTGTCACGCTGACGTCCATCGACAAGGATGTCTTCTCGCAGTCGCCGGGCCTGCGCTACGTGGATATGCTGATGCTCGATGCCGACCTGACGGCCGACGTCAAGACGCGTGGCCTTGCCGACCTCGGCATCGACACGCAGCAGACACTGGTATATCTGCCGAAGGAGTATGGCGAGACGCAGGAGACGAACGTCGTGGTGAACAGCGGCACCAGCCTCTCTGCCCGGACGTTCCGCCTCGTTGACGGCAAGGACTATTGCGTGCCCTACGCCTTCACGGCCGCGACTGTCGAGAACACGCGCAGCTTCGCCACGGCGGGCAGTCTCTACACCGTCTGCCTGCCCTACGAACTGAACGTGCCCGCAGGGGCCACGGCCTATCAGCTGTCCGAACGCGATGGCAATCAGCTGGTGTTCACGGCTGTGACGGGTAAGCTGGAGGCCATGCAGCCTTATCTCATCAAAACGGCCTCGGCGAATGTAACCCTCGGCACGGATATCCAGCAACAGATTCCAGCCTCTGGAGGAAACACCTTCGGCAAAGAGAAGGATGCGCCGGGCTTCACCATGCGCGGTACCTTCGATAACCTCACCAATGCTGAGGCGTACGATTTGGGCGCCTATCTGATGCAGAGTGACAATAAGTGGTATCCCGCTCCTGCCCATGTCGAGGCGGCGAGCATCCCGGCCTTCCGCTGCTTCCTGTTGCAGAAGGGTGGGGCAAACGCCAGAGCGCTGACCACGGAGTTGGTAGACGACTTGACCGGCGTAGAGACCATCCGTACCATCGATGCCGACGGCAACGAGAACGTCTATGACCTCAGCGGACGTCCTATGACAACGACTGCGAAGGGAATCTTCATCAGCAACGGCAAAAAGGGGATAATAAAATGAAAAATGAAGAATGAAAAATGAAAAATAAAATGTTTCGAGCATTCTCCTCCTCGTCCGTAGGTTCCCCGCTTGCAGAACTATTTATTTTTCATTTTTCATTAAAAAGAAACTCTTAATTCTTAACTCTTAATTAAATATAAATGAATAAGAAAGCCTATCAGACGCCCTACATCGTAGTCATCACCATAGCAGCCCACCAACTCATCTGCGAATCAACCATCAGCACGACCGTCGTCGAAGAGGGACAAACCCCTCCGGGCGGCTGGGGACCCAGCCAGGCTCCCCGACGCCGCAGCACGGGCAGCGTCTGGGATAACTGATTGTCGTACCGCCCGACAAAAAGTTTAAACGGCCCCTTTTCAACCCGTCACTACTGCCTTTGGTGTATAGCGCCCGGAGGTTTAGCGGACGGGGAATTTGTGGCCTTGGGTGACGAGGATGCCTTGATCTATGGGCGTTTGTATTTTTTGCTGGCATCGTCGATGATGAGCACCCAGTCGAGTTCCTCACTGGGATTGGGGGAGATGAAGCTAACGCGCTCGGCACGCTCAATGGGACCGATTTTCCTTGACTTGCCGTTGCGGGGGTTGTACCACCAGCCTGTAAGCTTGTTGGCGCGGATGACGGTGGTGTTGACTTCGAACCGGCGTCCCACGGGGGCATAGACCATCAGATAGGTGCCGTCGGTGTCCATGGTTGCCGCAAAGCGGTAGATGCCTTCGCCCGGCCATGCCGAGGGGATGCTGTTGTCGGCAAGGATTTGCTCCGTGGCGGGAATACGGGGCAGGTAGGGACGGCTGAGCATGAGGCGCCGGGCCCACTGCATCTGGGCTGCGCCAGGCTGGTTGATGGCTTCGTACCAGGGCATCAGCGGGTTATTGACGGGATAGGGACTGTGGGCAGGGTCGTACATCTGCCATACGGAATGATGTCCGTAGGTGTGTCCGCAGGCGCCGCCCCCGAAGAGGTCCCAGTAGAGTGCCCTGCGGCAGTCGGCGGCCACGGAATGACCGCGCCGCGCGGCATCGAAGGCCACGGGGTGGTCCTCGTAGATGGGCTCGCCGTCCAGGACAGGCTTAACGGGATCGGAACGGTTCCAGTCGTCGCGCGTCAGCTTATATGCCTCGGCCCAGTGGTTGTGCCCGTTCTGCCGCATGTTGAAGTCGAGCCACTCCTCGTCGTGAAAGAACTGTGCGCTGCCGCTGTAACCCGTCGGATGATAGGTGATGAGGTGTGTGTGCTGGTCGCCATCGATAAGTCCGAGACCCATCTGGCGGATGATCTCGCGATGGTTGTCGTTCTCGGGGTTGCGGTCGCCGCCCAGCACCCATATCACCTTCGCATTACGGTATCTGCCGGCCAGCCAGCGGCCGTAGGTGCGGGCGTTACGGGCATTGAACACGGGGTTGTCGCCGTCGTGCCAGTAGCGTCCCCAGGTGGGTAAGATGGCCATGTAGAGCCCCTTATCATTCGCCTTGCGGACAATGTAGTCCACGTGGTCCCAATAGTCGTTGTCGGCCCCTTCGATGACGGCCGGACGCGTGGGGTCCTCGTCCACAAAAGGCAGATGGCCATAGGCATTGGGCGTGCTGATGCCGTCGAGCTCGGCGATGGCCACAGCTTGTATGGCCGTGAAGCCTTTGCAGGCACGGTCATCGAGGTAAATGTCAGCCTCTTCACGGGTGAGCCGGTGGAAGAGCTCCCAGGCGGTGTCGGCCAGATAGAAAAAGGGACGGCCCTGCTCGTCAACCAGATAGCGATGGTTGGAGGACACGCTGAGGCGCTCGGGCATCGTTGCACGGTCCGTCGCGGGGACATTCCATCCGGGCGTCGGCCGGGCAGAGACAAGCTGGGCGCAACAGACCAGAACAGACAGCAATGACAGCAGATGAGACATAGGGAAAAAAGGTATGTTGCGCCGGGCCTGGAAATCTGTTTTTACCTCACGAGGTATTTGCGGCCTTGGGTGATGAGGATGCCAGAGGGTGGGGCGCTTGTGGGCAGGCGCTGGCCGGCGAGGGTGTAGGCGGGCGCAGCGCCGTCAGGGAAAGGGCGGGCGTCGGCGGCGGGGGAGGCGATGTCGGTGGCGAGCACGCGCTGCTGCCAGACGGAGAGCATGGCATACTCGGCAGCAAAGGCGAGCTGATGGAAGCCCTTGGTGACGGGGTCGTCACCCCAGCCGCCCAGGAGGTCGATGGGCAGGAAACCATCGGAGGTGAGGAAATGCTCCCAAGCGTAGTCGAGGTTCTCCTGGAAAGAGTCGAGAATCTTGGCAGCGCCCTCGGGGTCGTAGGCCCAGGCATCGACACAGGCGCGCATCAGCACATCGTTGAACCAGCAGTTGAAGCCGCTGGTGGCCTTCTCGTCGGTGGGCCATTGGCGGTAGCGTACGCCGTCGATGCGCTTCCAGCGCCCGAACTGATTATAGGAAGATGTGAGCAGTTTCTTCAGGTCGGTGAGGTAGTCGGCTTCGTCGGTAAGGCGATAGAGCTCGGCAGTACCAGCGAGCATGGTGCCCGTATTGTAGGTGTAAGCGGTGCCGCCGGGCGAACCCGTATCGACGTGGGTACGGTAGCGGAGACCATCGGGGGCTGTGACGTAGCGGATGGTGTTGTCGGCACCAAGCATGTCGTAATAGACGCCGGTGGAGCGGTTGAGCAGCTTCGTCTTCTGCCAGGCATAGACCTTGTGGGCGAACTCAAGATAGACCTCGGAGCGCAGGCGCTGGGTGGAGAGGCGGCTGCTGTCGGGGGCGATGTAGCAGTAGGTGTAGTCGGCTGTCTCATCGGGGGAGAGGTAGAGCTCGTGGAGCCAGGCAAGGGGCTGGATGATGGGGCCGTTGGAGCAGGAGTGCTTGCTGTTGTAGCCTGGACCCCAACTGATGCCGCCATACTCGTTGCCGTTAGGGTCGAGGCAACAGTCCCAGCCGTCGAGACAGTAGTCGGCAAGCATGGTGGCTTCGGCGAGGTAGTCGGCATCGCCGGTGAGGCGGTAGGCGCGGGTGAGCTCGCGGCAAATCCACATCTGGTCGTCATAGACGTTCTCGATACCGGCTACGATGGCGTGGCCCTTGACGGAGGCACGGTGTACGCCGTAGATTTCCCAGCGCCCGCGGTGGGCGTAGGAATTGACGCGGTAGGCGCCTTGGTAGTAGGCGAGGTTGTCGAAGAGGCTGCGCAGAAGGGTGACGTAGCGGTCGTGATGCTCGTCGTAGAGGGCAGGGTGGTCGGCACGCAGGGCATCGAGGGCTTCGAGAACGGAGCAAGTGGCTTCGAGGGCGGACGTGTAGGGCCAGACGTCGGCCGTGCCATCGCCCTTATGGGTGGAGGTGTTGTAGGTATCGTACATCTGCAGGTCGGAGCCTCTGAAGCTGTGCTGCATGGTGGCGTCGAGCAATGCCATTGCCCGCGTCAGATTCTGTTCCGCGGGCTGGGCAGAGACTGTAAGACTAAAACCGAAGACAAAAACTAAAACTACTAAGAAGTGATCAGTGAACAGTGAACAGTGATCAGATAGATGTCTTGTAGCCGGTGGCATTGGTATTATCTGTTCACTGTTCACTGTTCTCTGTTCACTAAAATGTGGCATTGTTTTTTCATTTTTCATTACTAAAGGAGTAGGGGAAGGCATCGGCGTCGGTGCCACGGGCGGTGTTGGGTTGGGAGACCATGCGGCAGACGATGGTGCCTCCTTGGAGCAAATCGGAGTGGCTGAGATAGTTACGCGAGTAGGGCGTGCCGTTAAACGTCATGCTGTCGATGTAGCGGTTGGCGGCGCTGTTGTTCTCGGCGGTGATGGTGAGCGGACGGCCCGAGGGGAGGTGGAGCGTCACCTTGTCAAAGTAAGGTGTGCCGATGGCATACTGGTTGCTGCCAGGGCAGACGGGGTAGAAGCCCAGGGCAGAGAAGACATACCAGGCCGACGTCTGGCCGTTGTCCTCGTCGCCGCAGTAGCCGTCGGGGGCAGCGGAGTAGAGGCGGTCCATGACCTCACGAATCCAGTACTGCGCTTTCCACGGCTGGCCAGACCAGTCGTAGAGGTAGATCATGTGCTGGATGGGCTGGTTGCCGTGGGCATAGTTGCCCATGTTCATAATCTGCATCTCGCGGATTTCGTGGATGACGGAGCCGTAGTAGCTGTCGTCGAAGAGGGGTGGGACGCTGAAGACGCTGTCGAGCATGTGGTTGAAGACGTCCTGTCCGCCCATGAGGTTGATGAGCCCCTGTGGGTCATGGAAGACGCTCCACGTGTAGTGCCAGGCGTTGCCCTCGGTGAAGGCGTTGCCCCATTGGAGAGGACTGAAAGGCTCCATCCACGAGCCGTCCTTCTTGCGGCCTCGCATCAGGTTGTGGCTGGGGTCGAAGAGGTTGCGGTAGTTGAGGGCATGTTCGCGGTAGGGCTTGAGCTCTTTGGCTTTCTTGCCGAGGGCGAGGCCGAGTTGGTAGATGCACCAGTCATCGTAAGCATACTCGAGGGTGCGGGCAGCACTCTCGCGGATATCGTCGCAGGGGACATAGCCCAGTTTGTTGTAATCCTCCCAGCCGAGACGGCCTGTGCTGCTGATGTCGGGGTGAACGGCATTGGCACCATGCTTGACGGCTTCCCAAAGGGCATCGATGTCGTAGTTACGCAAGCCCTTCAAGTAAGCATCGGCAACGATGGAGGCCGAGTTGTTGCCCACCATGCAGCCGCGATGTCCAGGACTGGCCCATTCGGGCAGGAAACCGCTCTCCAGCCACGTGTTGACAAGGCCTGCCTGCATCTTCTCGTTCATCTCAGGATAGAGCAGATTGAGGAGGGGGAAGAGACAACGGAAGGTGTCCCAGAAACCGCTATCGGTGAAGAGATAGCCAGGCTTTACACCGCCTTCGCCGTAGGGGCTGTAATGGACGATGTCGCCATCGGACGTTACCTCGAAGAATGAGCGGGGGAATAGAACTGAGCGATAGAGGCACGAGTAGAAGGTGCGGAGGTGGTCGATGTTTGTGTCCTCCACTTCGACACGGCCGAGTACCTCGTTCCAGCGGTCACGTCCTGCGCGGACTACTTGGTCGAACGAGCGGCGCCCAATTTCAAGAAGGTTCTGCTCAGCTTGTTCGAGACTGATGAACGACGAGGCGGTGCGCACGGTCACCTGCTGCCCGCGGCGGGTAGGGAAGCCGATGATGGCTCCGGCATGGTAGGCTGTGGCTTCGATGGCATCCTCGTTCGGCTTTGGCTGTTGACGTTGGCGCCCCCTCTCGTTGTCGCCTTCCTCGCGGCGCTCTCCGGCGACAACGGCTGTATAGGTGAAGGGCTGGTCGAACTCTACGACAAACCAGTTGCGGAAATCCTTTGTGACGCCTCCGCTGTTGCGGGTGGTGTAGCCCACGATGCGCTGGCGCTCAGGCTCGATGCGGACGTACGAGCCGCGGTCGAAGGCATCGACGACGATGTAGGCACGCTCGGCATCGGGGTAGGTGAAACGCATCATGGCGGCACGCTCTGTGGGGGTAATTTCGGCGGTGACATCGTAGTCCGCCAGATAGACCTTGTAATAATAAGGTTTGGCTGTCTCAGCCTTGTGGCTGAACCAGCTGGCACGGTCGTTCTCGTCCCAGATGGGCTTGTCGCCTGTTTCAGGGAAGATGGAGAACTGGCCGTAGTCGTTTATCCACGGACTGGGCTGGTGGGTCTGCTTGAAGCCGCGGATTTTGTCGGCGCTATAAACGTAGGCCCAACCGTCGCCCATGCGTCCCGTCTGCGGCATCCAGAAGTTCATGCCCCAAGGCATGGCGATGGCGGGATAGGTGTTGCCCGTGGAGAGGGAATACTTGCTCTCGGTGCCCACCAGCGTGCTGACGTAATCGACGGGCGTGAGTTTTTCCGCTGCTGAAAGCAGCAGAAATGAAAAACTAAAAACTAAAAATGAAAAATAAAAACCTTTGCTTTTCATATCTTCTTAACTCTTAACTCTTAACTCTTAATTCCTAATTCCTAATTATTTAATTCTTTAATTCCATTCAATGGCCTGGTCTTCGTTGGGGACTTGGGTGTTGATTTTGCGTTCCAACGTCATGGAACCTTCGGCGGTATAGGGCAATTCGAGGCCGCCAACGGAGGTGTAGTCCACGTAGGTGTACCAGATGTTGTTGATGATGATGTAGTGATGGACGAGATAGGGCTGCACGTCGTCTATCTTGTCATAGATGCGGAACGAAGCCTTGCCGTCGGTCTGGAATTTCATCAGCGGGTTTTCGCTCCACAGCTCCACCTTGCCCTGATCGCCCTCCTCAAAGCGGGCAAAGATGCGGTAGTTGGCACGGTCGGTGCGCGTCTCGTTGATGTTTCCTGCATAGAAGAACACGGTGTTCTCGTCCACGACGTAGGCTCGCGAGGTTTCCATACCGATGGCACCCGAAGTGTCGTCGTCGCTGTTGGCGAGCTTCAGCGTGGTGGCGGCATAGTTGCCCGAGTAGTCGTTGTAGGGGTAGATGCGCAGCATGGCATTGTTGTAGTGCTTGCGGGGATGCGAGCGGTAACCATACGACGGGTCGTCGGCCACCTTGATGGGGAGCACCCATTTCTGCGTGAGGTCAATACCGGTGAAGTCGAAGCGGATGTCGAGCAGCCCCACGTCCTTACCTGCGGGAATGACCATCGTCTCGGGGTACGAAGCATAGTCGCTCATATCCACATAGTAGAGCTCGCTGCGGTTCTGGAAGCGTTGGTAGTTGAGGATGCCCAATGTGTCGGTATCGTGCGCCACGTGGACGGTAATGTCTGCCGGGTTGGTTGTGGTGCCGCTGACGATGACGGGCAGCAAGTAGTTGCTCTTACCCTGACCGAAAGTGAGCGAGCCGTCATCGTTATGGCGGCTGAAGGGCACGTAGATGGCGGTGACGCCATTGTCGTCCAGTGGGGCACGGAAGCCGATGAAATGCTCGTACTGCTCTTCTTTCCACTCATCGTTGCAACCTACAAGCAACAATGAAAAATAAATAATGAAAAATGAAAAATATAATGCTCTGTTTTTCATAATTCCTAATTTCTAATTCCTAATTTTATAATTCTATCAGTCATTATACGTCCACCCCGGGTTCTGGACAAGGTTCTTATTGCGTTTTAACTCCGTGTGGGCTATGGGCCAGAAGTACATCTTGTCGGAGAACACCGATGAGAGGTTGAACACCGGTATGACCTGCATGAACTTGTCGCGGAATGGCTTGGTCTGGAAGACGTTGAGGCCGTAGATGAGCGTATTCTCTTCGATGGGGGCATCCATCCAGCGGCGGAGGTCGAAGTAGCGCTTGCCTTCGCCCATCAGCTCAATCATACGTTCGCGTTTGATTTTGGCGCGCAGCAGGTTGGCATCGGCATAGATGTTGTCGCTGTAGTCGGGCAGTCCGGCACGGATGCGGACGGGGTTTGTTCCGCGGCGGATTTCATTCACGTCGCGGCTGACGGTATACGTCTTCGTGCCGTCCCACGAGGCGATGTTGTATGATCCCGTGAGCTCGTTAAGGCATTCGGCGTAGAGTAGCAGGATGTCAGCATAGCGGATTGCCGTCTCGTACTTGGGACGCAGGTGGGCATAGCCGTTTGAGGTGCTCTCACTCCAGTCGTAGGGGTGATACCACTTCTTGATGCCGATGCCCGTGCGGGGATAGTTGAAGTTGTTGACATAGCCGTTGCCCTCGCCACGGTAATAGAAGCACTGGTACCAGCGCTGTCCCGATGTGGTGTTGCCGATGCCCTCCCAAATGGCACCGTTGTAGCCCACACTGGCGTAGAAGCGCGGCTCGCGTTTGGTGTACTGCAGGGGCACATCTACGCCGTAGCTGTTGCCTGTGCGTACCTGTAATTCGGGGTAGGCGCCCTTGCGGACGTCGTTGCGCTCCGTCCATCCCATGGTGCGCGGAAGGTCGTTGCCGCCGCGGGCAGCGCCACCCCATTCGCTGTACATACCGGGGACGTCCGTGCCGTCGTTCATATAATAGGTGTCCACCATCTTCTGCGTCATTCCGTGGGTGTTCCAACCGCCGCGCAGCGTGGGCATCTCGTGGAGCACCAGGGCGCCGATGCCGTTGTCGTTGTCGCCGATATTCATATTGCTGACGCGCGAGAAGATGAGCTCGTAATTCTCCACGGGTGTGACATCGCCATCGAACAGTTGGCGGTAGCTCTGCATGGGGTCGATGTCGGCATAGCCCTCCGGCCAGCCCTTGGTGGAGAAATTGCCGTCATCGTAGGGCGTGACGGTGACGGGATAGCCGTCGCTGGCGCTGTTCGATGCCGGTACGTGGTAGAGGTCATAGACGCCGAGGTCCATCACGTCCTTGCACGCTGCTGCGGCTCGTGCCCACTTGCTCTCATCGTAGGTAAGGGTAAGCAGGGGCGTGCCGTCGCGGTTTACCAGACTGCGTGCTGCATCGTCAGTCACTCCCGCAGGATGTTGGCCGTTGCTGAGCTGCCCGTTGGCAAGGGGACTGGCTGCGTATGCATAGACAATGGCGCGGGTGGCTAAGCAGGCACCTTTCGTTGGACGGCCGATGTTGTTGGCATCGCGCTGTGTGAACTGGATTTCCTTAGCAGCCTGTATCATTTCATCGCTGATAAAGCGTGCCACTTCCTCATAGGTGCTGCGGGGGATGGCGAGGTCGTCGTAGCTCTCGGTGTAGTCGGCGCCTTCGTCGGGCATGATGGGCACAGGGCCGTATTTGCGGAGTAGCAGCCAGTAGTAGTAGGCACGGACGAAGCGTGCCTGCCCCTTCATGTCGATGACCTCTTCGGCCGTCATGCCATCGTGCCCCGTGAGCTGGTCAATCCTGTGGATGAAGATGGAGGCCTGATAGATGCCCCTATAGCATTTCACCCAGGCATTATAGCCCACTTGTTCGTCGTAGCGTCCCTCGCGGAACGAGTTGTACGAGGCGTAGTCGGCATCCTTGTGGTCGCCGTAGGCATTGTCGCGGTCGCCGTAGTAGATGTCGTCGGCAAAGCAGAAGGGGTTCCAGTCGCCGCCTGTGCCGCCTGTGCCGCCCTTCGAGCATACCTCGAAGTTGCAGCCCGTCAGGAACGAGTAGGCATGCGCCAGCCACTGTTCGCTCTGTGTCTTATCGGTAAAGACGAACTCCTCCGTCTTGCGGTCTACGAAGTATTTGTCTGAGTCGAGATCGAGGCACGACGTCAGCAGTAGCAATGAAAACAATGAAAAATTAAAAATGAAAAATGAAGAATATGATGTCTTGCTTTTCATAACTCTTTAACCTTTTATCATTAACCTTTAACCCTTATTACAGATTCAGTTGCAAGCCCACGGTGACGGCTTTCGTGATAGGATAATCCTCGCCGCGCGGCTGGAGGGACTCGGGATCCCATGTGCCGAACTTCTTGTAAAGGAGCAGGAGGTTGGTGCCGGAGACATAGAAACGCATACTGTTCATGTGCAGCCGGTTGACGGCGGTTTTGGGCACGGAATAACCAAAGTCGAGATTCTTCAGACGCAGGTAGCGGCCATCGCGGAGCCAGAAGGTGGAGGAACGGAAGTTGTTGTTGTTCGCTCCGTAGGAGAGGCGGGGGTAGGAGGCATTGACATCTTCGTTGGCGGGGATGCCCAATTGGGCAGCCGTCTGCGCATCCACCCAGCGGTCGTCAAGCATACCTTGGAAGATATTGCCCCACTGGCCTTCGCTGAAGGCATAGACGCACTTGCCGTAGATGAGGAAGGTACTCTTGCCAGCGCCTTGGAAATGAAGGTTGAAGTCGAAGTTCTTCCAGGCTGCCGAGATGCCGAGGCCATAAATGAGGTTCGGTTTGCTGGTGGCACCGATGGCACAGACATCGCCGTCGTTGACCACACCATCGCCATTTACGTCTTTGTACTTGATGTCGCCCGGCTGGTAGATGCCGAACTCCTGTTTGGGGCTGTTGCGGATATCATCGTAGTCCTTGAAGAGGCCGAGGGCGATGAGGCCGCGTACCTGATCCACGCGGTAGCCATGCAGGTTCTGGTAGGGATAGACGCTGTTCTCCTCGTCGTAGGCACCAATCTCGTTTTTGCTGTAGGTCATGTTGCCGCGAACGGTGAGGCGGACTTGCCCCAACTGCTGCTCATACTTGAAGTTGCCATCGAAGCCTTGCGAGAATACGGTGCCGACGTTGGCCTTTGGAGCACTCTCAAGGCCGATGATGGTGGGCAGGTAGTTGCGGGTCATGTAGATGCCCGTGCGGTGCTCGTTGAAGTAATCAACGGTGAGGGCGAAACGGTCATCGAAGAGGGTGATGTCAAGTCCGATGTCATTCTTCTCGGCGACTTCCCATGTGACGTTGTTCGAGGCTACCTGCGAATAGTAGGTGCCGCTATAGCTGTAGTGGGTGTCGTCGAGGCTGAACATGTAGCCGCTGCCGTTGTCCGCTATCGTATAGAGGTAGGGGAAACGGTCGCTTCCGGTAGTGTCGGAGCCAACCTTGCCATGCGAGGCGCGGATTTTCAGCATGTTAATCCACGAAATATTGTCGCGGATGAAAGGTTCGTCGCCCAGGTTCCATGCCACGGAGTAGGAGGGGAAGAAGCCCCAGCGGTGTCCGTCGGCAAAGTTTTCGGAGCCGGTGTAGCCGAAGTTGTAGTCGAGGAAGTAGCGGCCGAGGTAGTTGTATTTTATCTGCGTAGCCAGGCCCTTGTTCTTACGGCTGACGGAGTTCTTGATGTCTTCGCCAAGGTTCTGGGTTGTGATTTTTTCGTCCTGCGTGTACTTCACATTGGCTTCCAGCGTATGGCACTGGGCGAAGGTGCGGTCCCAGTGGAGCAGCAGGTCGAGAAACTCGCGGCGTGACCCGTCGTTGGCCGACGACTGCCACATGTCGGTGGTGTCGATGACCTTGTCGTATTCCACCTCGCCCGTCTCGGGGTTACGCTGGCGGGCGGTATAGAGCGCGGGCATGCGCAAGTGGGCAATGGAGTTGTAGTTGTAAGTGTCGTAGCCGAAACGTCCAGTGAATTTCAGTCCTTGGGTGACGAAGCCGAGATCTTGTTCCAGTGTGACGTTGGTCTGCACGGAGTTGTTCCACTCGGTGTTATAGCCCGTCTGAGCGGAGCTGACCCAGGGGTTGACGTAGTTTGCACGGGCATCGATGAACTTGTGGACATCATCGTACTCCACGAATGTGCCTGTGAACTTGAAGGGGGTGTAGCCGTTGCTGTAGAGTACGGGCGAGTAGAGGGCGTTGTAGCCGAAGAGCTGTCCCCACACGCGGTCGTCGCCGATGCCCGGCGAGTTGCGTTTGGTGAGGTCGCCGCTGACGCCCAATTTCAATAGGGTGGTCTTGGTGATGTCCATGTCCACGTTCAGGCGATAGTTGTAGCGCTTGAAGTTGGCGTTGGTGTCGTACTTGTCGCGTAAGGTCTGGTCGGTGCGGTACATGCCCTCGTCCTCATTGTAGGAGATGGAGGCGTAGTAGCGTGCCGTCTCGCCGCCTCCGCTCACGTTCACGTTGGCACGGTAGCTGCCGGCGCCGTCCTTGAGCAGCAGGTCCTGCCAGTCCACATTGGGGTAGAGGTCGGGGTCGAGGCCGTCACGAATGATGTCGAGCTCCACGGGCTGGTACAGCGTGCCCAGGTTGCGGGTGATGCGGGCTTCGTTGATGTAGTTGGCATACGCGAAACCGTCCACGAAGCGGGGGGTGATCGTTCGGGTGTTGTACGAGGTCTCCACCTTGCCGTTGATGGCCACCTTGCCGGCGCGGCCGTGCTTGGTGGTGATGAGGATGACGCCGTTGGCACCCTTCGAGCCGTAGATGGCGGTGGCGGAGGCGTCCTTCAGGACGGAGAAGGTCTCGATGTCCTCGATGTTGATGTCGTCGATGTTCTCGCGCTCAAAGCCATCGACAAGGATGTAGGCCTTGGTGCTGGCGCCGAAGGTGGAGATACCGCGAATCCAGAATTCGCTGGTGTTCTTCCCCGGCTGGCCGGAGCGCTGGTAGGCGATGATGCCGGGGACGTTGCCCGCCAGGGTGTTGGAAAGGTTCGTGGTGTTGTAGTGCTTCAGGTCTTCCATCTGCACGTTGGTGACGGCACCGGTGACGGAGATTTTCTTCTGGGCGCCCATACCGGTGATGACCACCTCATCGACAGCGGAGAATTTCTCCTCCACCATCACCACGTCGATCACCTTGCGGTCGCCTTTGACGAGCACTTCCTGATTCCTGTATCCCATGTAGGAGAAGAGAAGTGTCTGATACTCCTGTATCCGGATGGCGTAGCGGCCATTGATGTCGGTGATGACACCCAGTCCCGCCACGTCCTTGACGACGACGTTGGCGCCGATGACGGGCTCGCCCGTCTCGTCCGTGACAGTACCTGTGATTTCTATAGCGTTCTGTGCCGTTCCTGCGACGGCAAATCCTATCAGACAGGCAAGCAATAACAGAGTTTTTTTCATACGTTGAGCGATTTATAGGGATTACTCATCGGTTTCTTGATTCTCTGGAGTTGCCTCTTCTTCCTCTTCCTCCTCCATGGTGATGGTGCGGAGCTTGGCATTGTTGGTGTCGAGGATATAGAAGATGAGGGTGTTCTCGCCGGTAATGCGGTCGCGGTGGACGTCGTTGACGAGGCCGGTGCAGCGGTAGAAGCGGGCGACGTCGCGCAGCTCGCCGTTCTCGGAGCCGTGGGTGAGCCCGTCGGCATGGGTGGCGGCGCTGCCTCCAGCGTAGGTGGCTACGATGCCGTCAGGGGTGAGATAACGGATGGCATCGTTCTCGCTGTCGCAGAAGTAGAAGTCGTATTCGTCCGTGGAGCCAGCGTAGCGGTCGTTCTTGACAAAAGTGCCCTGATAGGGGCGGCTCATGAGGGCGCTCTGTCCGACGCCGTCGGTGAAGCCACGGGCTCCCAGTTGCCCGGCGATGACGTAGGGGGTGGAGAAACGCTTGGTTTTCTCGTTATAGTCCGTGCGGAGCATGTAGTGGCGGTTGATGACGACGATGTAGGCATATTTGCCTGTGGGGTGGATGTCCATTTGGCATTCGTAGGCATTGTCCTGCACTTTGATGAGGCGCTCGAAGGCAGAGGTGTTGTCGATGGCATTGGGTTCCCACGAGGCACCGCCATCGACGGGCAGCGTGGCCCAGTACTGATCCATGTCGAGACGGAGGATTTCGCCCTGGGTGTAGGAGGAGAAGTAGAGCTCGCCGTTGGGGTGGAGGTAGGCTCCGTTACACTGGTTGTACGAGGCAATGATGCGGTGGGGGGAGCTGTTGTTGAACTCGCCCGTGGCGGGGTCGCGGTCGACAATCCAGGCACAGGGGGCGCGGAAGTCGCTGCTGTATTGGTCGACGGAGATGATGAGGTGCTCGCGCCAGCTGAGCTGACGGGGGCTGGCGGTGGCCGTCCACGCGTCGGTGGCGTAGTAGGTGGGATTGCCGAGGTCGTCGGTGCCCGTCTGCTGGAACTCGCCGCGCTCGTCGTAGGCGAAGGGGTCGACGGCAAAGTCGATGGTGCGCGTGCGCTCGTTATTAAACATGCTGATGCCGATGATGGTCTTGACGGTGCGCTCCTTAAGGTCCACGAGCTGGATGCCGTGCTGCGGCTGTCCCCAGCGGGGCTCTTGGTCGTAGACGATGAAGAGCTGGTCGTGGTTGTAGGGTGAGAATTGCATGACGCCGTCGTTCTTGAAGCCGGTGGCGGTCTCGAAGGTGCCATCGACCCAAGGGGCTTCACCGCGTTCGTTGAGGAAGCCGCAAAGCGTGCCGACGACCATCTTGCGCTGGTATTCGAAGCGTCCAGGAGCCTGCACGGTCTTGGCATTGGCACCCTCGCCCACGGTGAGGATGATTTCGCCCGTGAAGGCACCTGAGGGTACGAAGCAGTAGATGGACTCGCCCTTCACGCTGGCAATGACGGCGGGCTTGCCGCCGATGGTAAGGTGGAGCAGCGAGGGGTCGTTACCGAAGTTGCTACCGTGGAGCACCACTTGCTGCCCGACACCTCCGGAGGTGGGGACGAAGCTTGTCAGCGTGACAGGTTGCGAAGGGTCGTAAGGGGCTGTGACTTGCACGCCCACATAATCCTCGGCAGTCGTCCCCTTGTCGCAAGCGACAAATTGACAAAAGCCAAGGACTATGATTAAGACTTTTAGGAATGTCTTGCTTTTCATAATATACTTGTTGACTAGTTGACCTGTTGACTGGTTGACTTATTTCCTCACCTTATCATAAAGTACTCTCATCCAGTAGCCTCCGATGACGCTGCGGGCCTTGAAGCCCACCATGCGGGCGGTCTTGGTGTCGCTCCAGTCGCTGATGGGGACACGGCTGGGGGTCTCGTTGATGTAGTCCCAAAGCGGGGCGACAAATTTACCGAACTGCTCGGGGCTGTCGGCCATGGCGGCTGTCCACATAATCCAGTCGCTTTTGGTGTAGTCGCGGCGGCAGTCGAGGGGCAAGCCGTACCGGTTCTGTACGGTGAGGTAGTACTTCAGCTCACGCTCCATGGGGTTGTTCGGGAAGATGTTGATGTCCCAGAGGCGGTCCCATACCATATTATATTTCTGGCTCCAGGTGTCGGGGCGGTCGAAGGCAAGGCGGTAGTGGTCGCCGTCGAGGGAGTTCTGTTCCCAGACGGCTGCCATGTTCTTGGCTTTGGCCATGTACTTCTGGGCTACATCGCCGAGGCCCTTCATCTCAGCCATCAGGGCATAGCCCGCCACGCCCATGATGGCCTTCACGGAGAGGTTACAGTTGTGTGCCCAATGCCCGGCAAAGTCGTCGGTGCAGAGCTGGTTGGCAGGGTCTTGTCCGTTTTCGACAAGATAGTCGGCCCAGGTGGTGATGACGTCCCAGTATTTATCGACATACTTCGTGTTGCCATCAAGACGGCAGAGCATGGCAGCAAGGGTAATCATGTTGCCGGCTTCCTCAAGGGGCATGTCGCCGCCATACACCTGGCCGTTGGCCTTGGGGTAGGTGCCGAGGTCGTGAGCCGCAAAGGGCTTCGTCCAGCGCCCGCTGAGGCTGTAGTCGAAGATGCTGGTCATCATGGCCTTCTGCAGCTCAGGATTATAGACAAGGAAGAGCGGAGCCTCGGGGTAGGTGAGGTCGACGGTATTGACGCAGCCGTTGGAGTTGTTTTCCTTCGAGAAGAAGAGCAGGGTACCCTCGTCGTCGCGGAACAGCTTGTGGGCGGCGATGACGTGACGGTACGAGCCGCTGAGGATTTCGGCATATTGTTTGCCGCCGCTGGCAAAGCCGTCGTCGTAGATGCGCTGGTCGAGGGCGCGGCAACGGGCCATGATGGAAGCGTAGTTCTTTTCGAGGCGCTCCATCATGTCGAAGATGCTGACGGCACCGTCGTGAGCCCAATAGGCCTTGTAGTTCTTATACATGTATTGGATGTCGAATACCTCGTCGTAGCCGATGAGGGAGTGGCTGGCAGCCTGGGTGGTGGTGCCGAAGTCGTGGATGTAAGCCAGCGTGGGCCAGTCGGCAGGACGATTGCAAATGACGCGGCTCTCGCTCTCAGGCAACTTGCCGCCCGTTAGGAATGCCTGCTTGACGGCAGGGTCGGCAGCAAGGCAGACGGAGCCATTGTAGTCAGGCAAATAGAGGTAACCCCAGTCGATGCAGATGCCGTCGCCGATTTTGTCAAGGATGGGCTGCTGAATGGTACCAGTCTTCACGTATTTCACGCCATCCTTCTCCATGGTCTCACTAACGGTTGGTTGGGCGGCTTTGTTCACAGCCAGCTGTGGGGTGGTGGCGAGGAGCAATTGGGCGCTGTGGGCCTTGCCGTCGGTGCTGCGCACCTGATAGCTGATGTAGCCGGCGGGTGAGGAGAGGAGGTCGAGGTCGTCAATCAGCATGGGGGCGGTGAAGACGACATCAAGTTCCACGGGGCCGCAGGCAAAGGTATAGTAGGTGGAGGTGGCCATGACGTCGACGCTCTTCTGCTGGGCCGTCTGGATGGCACGGGTGTCGGCGCCGACGTTGCGGTAGAGGCCGAAGTCGAGGTAGGCGCCGCCGGTAGTGTTATGGCAATGGGCAGCGATGACGTTGGTACCCTCGTGGAGCGTCTGGCGCTGTGCTTCGCTGAGTTGTAGCTTTACGCCCTCGCGCCAGATTTCCACGTTGCCCGTGTCGTAGATATTCTGCCCGTTGAACCAGATGTCGAAGCTGTCGTCGTGGCTGAAGACGAGCCAGAGGTCACCCTTCAGGTCGTCGGCCTTGAGTTCGATGGTACGGCGCACCCAGATGTCGCTGTTGGTGTCGCTCCAGCGGGTACGGACGTACGACAAGTCGGGTGAACCGAAGGCGGCGCGGCGCGTCTCCCATTTCGAGTCGTCGAAGTCAGGCGAACGCCAGTCGCCCTTCGGCTCGGTACGGGTGAACTGGGCGGGCCATGCCCTTTCGTCAGCCATGGGGACGATGCTCTCCAGCACCTGACGTTCGGCACCCATCCAGCGGTAAGTAGTACCATCGACACGCAGCAAACCCTCAATGGCTTTCTCGTCGTCGGTCCAGTGGCGCGTGGTGCCCTCGGTCAGCAGGTCATAGGGCGACCAGATGGAGAAGTAAGGGTCGGAGACAACCAGCGGATAGGAGGGGAGCCGCAAATCCGTAGTCTTGTACGGAGTGAACACATCGGTCTTCGGGGTTGTCGTGCAGGCCATCAGGCTCAGCACAGCAATCGTCAGGAGGGAGGTTTTTCTTTTCATGGGGTTGAGATAATGATTTGTTTAGTATGAATTATGTATTAGGTCAATTTGAGAAGGCAAAAATAACACTTTTTTTAAAGAAAAAAGAGAAAAGCAGGAAAAAAAGCGGAAAACTGTCAATAAATACCTACTAATGGGGATTGCACACTCGCCGAAAAGCCTTTACCTTTGCAGCCCGAAAAAATAGAAAGTTATGACGCTGCGAGAATTAGGCATCGGCGAGTGCGCCGTGGTGATGAAAGTAGGGGGCGAGGGCAGTCTGCGCCAGCATTTTTTGGATATGGGCATTCTGCCGGGTGCCGAGGTGACGCTGATGAAGTATGCGCCGATGGGTGACCCGATGGAACTGCTTGTGCAAGGCTATGTGCTGACGCTTCGCCTTGCGGAGGCAGAGAAAATAGAGATAAGACCCACCCCCAGCCCCTCCCATAAGGAGGGAGGGGAGGTCCTCCCCCTTATGGGGGAGCGGGGAGAGGGACTCTTTAGTGAGGCTCCTCACCCTGGTATTGGCGAGGCGGGCAAATACCATAACCACGACACGGAGAATCCGCTGCCCAAGGGCACCACGCTCACCTTCGCCCTTGCCGGGCAGCAGAACAGCGGCAAGACCACGCTCTTCAACCAGCTCACGGGCTCCAACCAGCATGTGGGAAACTTCCCTGGCGTTACCGTCGACCGTAAGGACGGACAAATCAAGGATACCTTCTTCTCCGGCAAGGCCGACGAAAGGACTTCTGCCCACGTCATCGACCTCCCAGGCATCTATAGCCTCTCCACCTATACGGCTGAGGAGATTGTCAGCCGCGATTTCATCCTCAAGGAAAAGCCTCACGGCCTTATCAATATTGTGGATGCCTCGAATATTGAGCGTCATCTCTATTTGACGGTACAGCTCATGGAGTTAGGCGTTCCGATGGTGCTGGCGCTGAATATGATGGACGAGGTGACAGGCAACGGAGGCTCCATACGTCTGAACGATATGGAGCGCATCCTCGGCATCCCCGTCGTGGCTATTTCGGCTGCTAAGAACGAGGGTATCGACGAACTCGTGGAGCATGCCGTCCACGTGGCGTATTATCAGGAGGTGCCTGCGCGGCAGGACTTCTGCAGCAAGGACGACCACGGAGGCGCCGTACATCGTTGCCTCCATAGCATCATGCACCTTATCGAGGACCACGCCGAGCGCGCCGGGCTGCCCTTGCGCTTTGCTGCCGGAAAACTTGTGGAGGGCGACGAGGCGGTTGCCAACGCCCTGCAGCTGACGCAGAACGAGCGGGAGATGGTGGAGCACATCGTCCTTCAGATGGAGGAGGAGCGTGGCCTCGACCGTGCTGCCGCTATGGCCGACATGCGCTTCACGTTCATCCACAGGCTGTGCCGCGAGACGGTTGTCAAACCTCGTGAAAGCATCGAGTATCGTCGCAGCAAGCGTATTGACAGCATCCTCACGGGGCGTTGGACGGCGCTGCCCATCTTCGTGGCTGTCATGTGCCTTGTCATCTGGCTCAGCATCGACGTGCTGGGCGCTCCCTTGCAGGGCTGGCTCGACGAGGGCATCGGCGCTCTTGGTGCAATCTGCCAAAGGGGGCTGGAGGCGGCTGACGTCAGTCCTGCCGTCGTCTCACTCGTTACCGACGCCATTTTCGGCGGCGTGGGCAGCGTGCTCAGCTTTATTCCTATTATTGTCATCCTGTTCTTCTTCCTTAGTATTATTGAGGACAGCGGTTATATGGCCCGCATCGCCTTCGTGACGGATAAGCTGCTGCGCCGACTGGGACTCTCGGGCCGTTCCATCGTGCCGCTGCTAATAGGCTTCGGCTGTTCCGTGCCTGCTATCATGGCTACGAGGACGCTCCCCTCGGCACGAGACCGTCTGAAAACCATCCTCTTGACACCCTTTATGAGCTGCTCGGCGAAGATTCCTATCTACGGCTTCTTTACGGCAGCCTTCTTCCCAGGCAAGGGAGGTCTGGTGCTCATCGGGCTCTATCTGCTGAGCATCCTTGTGGGTGTCGTAGTGGCGTTATGTGGCAAGCATCTTGGGGGCAGGGGCGAGGCTGCGCCCTTTGTCATGGAGCTGCCCAACTACCGTCTGCCGCGACTGAAGAACGTGGGGCATCTTCTGTGGGATAAGACGAAGGACTTCTGCCAGCGCGCTTTCACGGTTATCTTCCTCGCTACTATCGTCATCTGGTTCCTCCAGTCGTTCGACTTCCGCCTGCGGATGGTGGAGAATGGCGAGGGCAGCATGCTGGCGTGGGTGGCAGGCATCGTTGCTCCGTTATTCCGTCCCCTCGGGCTGGGCGACTGGCGCGTCGTCACCTCCCTCATCAGCGGTTTCCTGGCTAAGGAGAGCGTAGTGGCAACGATGGAGGTGCTGAATGTGACGGCTTCGCTGACGGCAGTAACGGCTATCCCGATGCTGCTCTTCTGCCTGCTCTATACCCCCTGTGTGGCAGCCATCGCCAGCATACGACGCGAGCTTGGCCCCCGCTGGGCGCTATTCGTTGTCGGCTTCCAATGTGCCGTTGCTTGGATAATAGCCTTCCTTGGGTACCTCGTTGCCGGATGGCTCCTGTAAAAGCCAACGGTTTGTCCTGCCTATTTATTTGCCTGCTCTGCGGAATTATTTGCCTGCGTTAAATTTTTATTCGCCTGCTCTGGCAAATTAATTGCCTATTCTATTTTCTCAGTTGCCTGCGTTATTTATAAACAGCGCCCCTGTTTATATAAACGCGCCCCCTGTTTATAAAAAGTATCAAACGCTGCAAAAACGACCCCGTTTTCTTGGAAGTATGAATTCCTTTCTCTATATTTGCAGCGTCAAAACGTTTTTGAAAGGAGTGGGTTATGAAGAAGTCGTTTCTTTTCTTCGCCTTAGCGCTTTCCCTTGTGGGGCTTGTGGCCTGCAAGGGAAAAAAAGGGAGTGATGCGCAGAAGGAATCAAATGTTGCCTCTACTGCCCCACAAACAATCGAATTTGATAGCATAAAAACGAATGCCCAACTGATAAAGTGGATGTTTAAGGGCGGCCATGTGACGAAGCGGGATACGATAGTGGAGGGGAATGATACGACAATAAAGATATGGTATTCTGTGAGCAACGATGCCTATGTCCTGATATCATCCGATGGCGATACAACGGTTAGAGATAGAGATTGGTGGGGATATGTAGAGAACGGGAAAGCTACTATTATAGAAGAATTCCCTTATTTCCCAATAGGTGACGACGACTTGGAAGAGTTTAATCCTGATGAGGAACCTGCTAATTTAGTTGTAGAAATTATGCCTGAATTCCCAGGAGGCACGGAAGCTATGCTAGAGTATATCTGCAAGAATCAGAGGTTTCCCGAAGAGGCTCGTGGAAGGGGAATAAAGGGGAGGGTGATAGTGCGGTTTACTGTGGAGAAGGACGGCTCGCGTTCTGACATCGAAGTTATAAAACCATTTACTTCTTCTTCTGAGGTTGCTGACTCGATGGCTTCTCTTTTTGACAAAGAGGCTATTCGGCTCGTGAGGGATATGCCAAAATGGAAGCCTGGTGAGCAGAAGGGGGAGAAAACGCGTGTTAAATACACACTCCCCATTAGTTTTCCACCAAGAAACCCCTTCGAAAACAAATAATAGTAGTCTATGGCAAGCACAAGTGACTTTGTACAATATATTGTGGACCAATGTAGCGGAGCAGGCGAGGTGACGGTCAGGAAGATGTTTGGCGACTACGGCATCTACTGCGACGGGAAAATCTTCGGCCTTATCTGCGATGACTGCTTCTACGTGAAGCCTACGGAGGGCGGGCGCGCCCTGCTGCGCTCCCTCGATCTTCGTCCACCCTACGAAGGGGCGAAAGACTACTTCTATATTGCTGACGTCGACGACAGGGACTATCTCTCTGCCCTCGTCCGCGAAACCTGCAAGGAACTTCCCTGGCCTAAACCGAAGAAAAAGAAGTAAAATGACAGTCGGAAAGAGGCATTTCATGCTTTGTCTGCTAGTATGGGAGGCTGTAATGGTCTCTTTGACGGCTCAGGCACAGACGGCAAGGTGGATAACGGCTGACGACACGCTCTCGTGCAAGCCGAACACGTGGATGGAATTCCACAAGGATTTCCAGCTTAGGAAAAAGCCCAGGCAGGCCGTGGCTCGCATTTCGGCAGACTCGAAGTATTGGCTTTGGGTGAACGGGGACCTGGTTGTCTTCGAAGGCAGCCTGAAGCGAGGGCCTAATCCTTCCGACTCGTATTTCGATAACGTTGACCTCGCCCCATACCTCCGCAAAGGCAGCAACGACGTGAAGTTGCTGCTGTGCTTTTTCGGCAAGCCCGGCTTCTCGCATGTCAACAGCGGGGAGTCGGGGTTCATCTTTGATGCCTCTTCCATCGGGCTGGTGAGCGACTGCAGCTGGCAGAGCCGTCGGTTGCAGGCCTACCAGACCTGCGGCAATCCTGAGGCTAATTTCCGTCTGGCAGAATCGTGCATCCGCTACGATGCCCGGCTGGAGAATCAGGGGGAACTTCGTCCCTCGCTAGAGCTGGGTACATGGGGAACTGGGCCTTGGGGCAGCCTCGTCGAGCGTCCCATCCCCCTGTGGCATGACTATGGTTTGAAGACTGCCGGCTATCAGCAAACAGAGGATGGCGAGGGAAACATAATTCTGAGCATCCGTCTTCCTTATAACATGCAGATGACTCCATACATCGACCTCACGGACGAGGGCGAGGGAACAACTCTTCGATTGGAAACCGACCATGTACATGGAGGTAGCGACAACTGTATCCGCGCCGAGTACGTCACACGACGGGGAAGGCAGCAGTATGAGTCGCTGGGATGGATGAACGGCGACGAGCTGCGCATTATCTATCCGAAAGAAGCGCGGCTGACCATCCACTCTGTTGGCTATCGCGAGACGGGTTACGACTGCTACCGCGAGGGCACATTCACCTGCTCAGACCCTGTAGTCTGCCGCTACTGGGATAAGGCGATGCGTACACTCTACGTGAACATGCGCGACAACTATTTCGATTGTCCTGATCGTGAGCGGGCACAATGGGGCGGCGATGCTACGATATTGATGGGACAGAGTTTCTACCAGTTGTCGCCCAGCGCGGGTGCTTTGGCAAGAAAGTTCCTTCGCGAAGTCGTCGACTGGCAGAAGGCCGATAGCGTGGTCTTCTCGCCTGTACCTGCTCAGAACTGGAGCGGGGAGTTGCCGGCACAGTCGCTTGCCGTCATGGGGACGCGAGGACTCTGGTATTATTATATGCAGACAGGCGATATCGAAACCTTGCACCATGCCTATCCCGCCTTGCGCCGTTACTTGGGCATCTGGCATCTGGATGCCGACGGCTTGACGGAAGGCCGTGCGGGAGGCTGGTCGTGGGGCGACTGGGGAAGCGAAATCGACATGCGCCTGCTGCTGGCGGCTTGGCACTATATGGCCCTGCAATGTGCCATTGATGTCGCGCGTCTGACGGGGCACTCCGAAGACATCGTCGGCTATGAGCGGCAGAGGGAGAGCATCGCCCGTGCCTTTAATCGTTGTTGGAACGGCACAGCCTACCGTCATCCTACCTACGACGGCTTAGCTGATGACCGTGTGCAGGCGATGGCTATCGTAAGCGGACTTGCTGACAGTACCCGCTATGAAGCCCTCTATAAGCAATTCCAAGAGCATGAGCATGCAAGTCCCTATATGGAACGGTATGTACTGGAGGCTCTTGTGCGTATTGGACATGGGGAGTATGCCCTCGAGCGTTTCAAGCGCCGCTTCGGTCCGATGATAGACGACACGCTCCACTCCACGCTTTATGAAAGTTGGAGTGAAGGTGGCGACGGAGGCGGCTCCACCAATCATGCGTGGAGCGGGGGTATGCTGAACGTCTTTTGTGAACAGGTGTTCGGCCTACAGCCCACTACGGCTGGTTGGCAGACTTTTGTGTTTGCCCCATGTCCCATTCTGCCCGAGTCAAGCATCACCGTGCCTACCGTACGTGGAGTGGTGGAGGCATCCTTCTCCGATACCCCTGCGAGGCTTCGTCTGACGCTCGCCGTGCCCAAAGGAACAACGGCAAACGTTGTCCTTCCGCAAGGTGATTATACGACTGTTCGCGTGAACGGAAAGCCCCTGAAGGGACAACAGGTTCCTGTCTTGAAAGCGGGAAGATATGAGATTATATGCAATAAGACAATATAATAGGTGTAAAATATGAAGAACACGTTATTCAGAATAATGGCTGTCGCTACAGCGATATTGATTTGTCTGAGCGTGGATGCACGGGCGCCGAAGCGGCGTAAGCCTGTCGATTTGTGGCCTGACGGCACGCCTATTGCCGCGTGGTTCAGCGATACGGCACGCGTGGATATCAGCACGCTCGGGCGGCAGTATGTCCTGACGGACTATGGCGTCCAACGAGACAGCACGCTCTTGCAGACGGAGGCAATCCAGGCCGTTATTGACCGTGCAGCCCGCGAGGGCGGGGGAGTGATAGTGGTTCCGCGAGGGACGTTCCTCAGCGGCTCGCTCTTCTTCCGGCAGGGCACACACCTCCACCTCAGCGAGGGGGCAGTACTGAAAGGCAGCGACTTTATCGGCGACTTTGCCCTCATGGACACCCGCTTGGAGGGGCAGAATATCCACTACTTCATGGCGCTCGTCAACGCCATCGGGCTGGATGGTTTCACCATCAGCGGCACGGGTACCCTCAACGGCAACGGCGAACGCTACTGGCGCTCGTTTTGGCTGAGGAGACAATACAACCGCCAATGTACCAACCTCGAAGAGATGCGTCCTCGCTTGGTATTCATTCAGGACTGCCGTAACGTCACGCTCTGCGATGCCCACTTCCTCAACAGCCCCTTCTGGACGTGCCATCTCTACCGCTGCGAGAATGTCAAGGCGCTCTATCTCCACACCTTCGCCCCCAGCAAAGGCCCCGTCAAAGCCCCTTCTTGCGACGCTTTTGACGTGGATGTCTGCACGAACGTGCTCATACATGGCTGCTATATGGACGTTAACGACGATGCCGTAGCCCTCAAGGGCGGTAAAGGCCCCTGGGCGGATAAGGATACCATCGGCAACGGCCCTAACCGCAACATTATCATCGAAAACTGCTCCTACGGCTTCTGTCACGGCGCGCTTACCTGCGGCTCGGAGAGTATCCTCAACCACAACGTCATCCTGCGCCGCTGCCATGTGGAAGGTGCTGACCGTATCCTCTGGCTGAAGATGCGCCCCGATACCCCCCAGCGCTACGAATACATCCGCGTGGAGGACATCACAGGTAGCGCCACGCGTGTCGTCTTCGTTCATCCCTGGACGCAGTTCTTCGACCTCAAGGGGCGCGAGGATATCCCCTATAGTACCTCTGCCAACGTCACGCTGCGGAATCTCAATATGACGTGCCGTACATTCCTCGACATGGAGGAGCGCCCCGACCAATACAGCGTGGAGCCCATCACCATCGAAAATTGTATCATTAATGGCGAAACCATCACTCAATAGCTCATTGCTTTAATTCTTAATAGTATGAAAAAGTACATTTTAATCGTTTTGGCTTTTGTAGCCGTGCTGTTTATCAGCTGCGCAAGTGTGCCCCTCACGGGACGTAACCGTATTATGCTCGTTTCAGACAACGAAGTGCTGTCATCGAGCCTCACCCAGTACAACGAATACATGACTACCGCCGTGCGCAGCACCAATGCGACGCAGACGGCTATGGTTCAGCGTGTGGGCAAGAAGATTGCCGCTGCCACCGAGAAGTTCCTCACCGACAACGGCCTTGGTGCCGAGGTGGCGCAGTACCAATGGGAGTTCAACCTCGTGAAGGACGAGGAGATGAACGCCTTCTGCATGCCGGGCGGAAAGATTGTGGTTTATGAAGGCATTCTGCCGATTTGCCAGAGCGACGATGACCTTGCCGTCGTCATCGGCCATGAGGTAGCTCACGCCGTCGCCAAGCACTCAAATGAGCGCCTCTCGCAGCAGATGTTGGCTGCCTATGGCTCGGCTATCCTCGATGCCGCCCTCAGTACACGTTCCGACGCAGCGCGCCAGCTGGGGCAGACAGTCTATGGACTTGGTGCCAATTACGGCGTCATGCTTCCCTATAGCCGTAAGCACGAGCTGGAGGCCGACCACATGGGACTTATCTTTATGGCTATGGCGGGCTATGACCCCTCCGTGGCAGTTACTTTCTGGCAGAAGATGGCTGCCGCAAGCCCAACGAGCGTCCCTGCTCTGCTCAGCTCCCATCCTTCGGATTCTAAACGCATCACCGAAATCCAGAAGTACCTTCCCGAAGCCGAGAAGTACCACACGAAGTAAGGCAAGAGTAGTTAAGAATTAAGAGTTAAGGAAAATAGCTGCAGTACGCTGTATGCTGGGCATTCTTTCTTAACTCTTAATTCTTTTTATTCTTAATTCTTTATTGCTTAATTTTCTTCTTTCTTTTTCCTGTTGCGGCGGGCGGCTTTGCGGAGGGTGCGGGCAAAGGCTTCGCGAAGGGAAGCGGGGGAGAGGATTTCCAGCTCGTCGGCCTGTGAGAGAAGTTCCTGCATGAAGTCGTAGGTGGGGCGAAGGCGCAGGCTGAAGTCGGCATGGCGCGGAGCGGTATTAATCTCCTGCTGGCTGTGGTGCAGAGGGAGTGAGCGCAGGTAGTTGGGCAGACGGCCATAGGCGCGGATGACGATGTCCTCCACCTCGACGTCGCCGCCTGTATAGACGCCGAAATCATCGGCAAAGAAGGTTTGAGGGTCGAATTCGGGCGGCATGGTGAACGTCTTAGTTGTTTCTTGCAACCCGAGGATGCGGTCAAGGGCATAGACGCGGATATCGTCGTGCTGGTAGGCGGTGTTGCGCCCCACGAGGTACCAGCGTTGCTTGAAAACCTTCAGGCAGTAGGGCATCAGCGTGAACGTCTGGATGAGGGCGAACGAGCGCAGGTATTTCATCTGCACCATGTGGCTGTGCGTCATGGCATCGATGATGGGCTGGAGGAATTCCTGCCCTGAGGGCATGCTCTCGAGTACGATTCGGTCGTGGAGGTCGGCGCACGACTGGAGGACGCCGGCTACGGTAAGTGAGCGGAGCATCCACGTGTGGACACCTGCTTCGCGCAAAATCTCGGGGTTGCTGATGTAGTAGCAGTACGTGTCGCGATGGCAGTCGGTGATGATTCCGAACGTCTCCAGGATGACGTCGCGATAGCGGTTGAGGGTGGTGCGGCTGAGGGGTGAGCCGTCGCTGAAGGGGGTTTCGCTCCATTTCTCGTTCAGCTCGCGTAGCGTGATTCCTTCGCTTCCCGCTTGCAACATCGCGTTGACAAACCAGATGTATCGTCCAAATAGTTCCTCGGCCTTTTGCATCGTGTATTCTTTTTATGATTCCGATGCAAAGGTAGGGCGAGCCGAGCGAAAAAACAAATTATTGTTGTTTTTTCCGAGACGAACCCAACCGAAAAAGGCTGTAGGCCCTTAAGGGTAGGAAATAGTTTGGCGCCAACACTAATCTTTGACGATTTCTTCTGTATCGCCCACAATCATGGCTCCGATGAGAAGGCTGAAAAGAATGATGATGACTGTCATAATCGTAAGTTTTTTTCTTTATCTAAACTCTCTTAACTGAATTCTGTCAGGCTATGGCGGGACGACGGACGAAACGGCGCTGGCCGGCGATGAACTCGGTGGCGTAGTAATGGATGGTGAGGCGCTTGGCCTTCGGGGTGATGGTCTGTTCTCTCATGCTGTTCTTTCGTTTTAAGGGTGAGTATTTTTCTTTTGACGCTGCAAAGTTAAGCGCAACATGTACCATATTCCCGTACATTCAAGTTAAATATTTAGTTTTGGCCGAAATTTTAACAAAAATTGCCCCAATAGACGAAAAAACGGCCAACTTTGGGTTGGCCGCAGGGGAGGAAAGCGTGGAATTAGGGTGGTGATTAGTCGCCTTCTTCCAGTTCGAAGATTTCGTTGACGGGGATGCCGAAGACGAGCGACATCTTCAAAGCGAGGACAGTGGAGGGGTTGAACTTGCCCTGCTCGATGGCGTTGATGGTCTGGCGGCTGACGCCTGTGCGCTCAGCCAGTTCCTGTTGTGTCATGCGCTGCCGTGCACGCTCTACGCGGATATTATTTTTCATCGCTGTAACGTTTGTTCTGTACCCAGTAGGAGATTTTGAAGATAAGCAAGTAGACGAAAAGCATCCACCAGCTATGCCCCAATATCAAATAGTATTTGCCCATAAACGTAGGTGAACACAACCTTCCCATGAAGAAACCCTTTATAGGTCCGATGATGAGCAGGATGACGAAGATGATTGCCGTAGTGACGAGGCTTTTCTTCCTTAGTTCGTCAATGCGCTCATCTTCGATGTTCTCGCGCGAGAAACAGAGGATGATGGCGGACAAGGGTAGTAGCAAGAGATAGCTCAATTCGCCAAGAATCTCCATTCCTTCACCCGTTCTGTAGTTACCTCTGATGACGGAAGGGACAAAGATTGTAAAACCCAGGACAAGTCCTGCAACCAAGGCCGCGAGGCCGACCCACTGCCATGCGTGGGGAAGAAGATGTTGTTTTTTCATACTTTTGTTGAATTAAATCCGCTGCAAAGGTAAAGTATAATTTACATTTGTGCAAGTAAAATTGACAAAAAGTTTGAGAAACTATTCCTTTTTAACATTTCAAGCTTTTTCTGTCGAGGCGAATATATGTCTGTCTTTGAAATCAAGAACAGGGTGCCTATGCAAATGGGGCTTGAATGTAGCATTATGTAGCATTATGTAGCAATTAGGGCTATCTACATCGAATAATCAACAAGTTTTCAATATAATATGTTGTTTTATGTAGCAATGTAGCATTTTTTCAGAAAAACAGTTGATACGGTTTTTGCAGTGTTTGATGTTATTTATAAACAGGGGCGCAGTTTATATAAACACGGCCCCTGTTTATATAAACACGGGCGCTGTTTATAGATAGAGTTTGATGTAGCGGATGCCTTGGCTTCAATAGCTGATTTCGCGCGAGCCGTCAGGCAGTACGGAAAGGGTGACGCGGACGGTGTCGGGGGGAAGGAGGGGCTCGACAAGTTCAGGCCATTCCATGAGGCAGAGGCCGTCGGAGCCGTAGAAATAGTCCTCGTAGCCGATGTCGTAGACTTCCGAGAGGCGTTTGATACGATAAAAATCGAAATGGAAGATGGGACGTCCAGAGGGGGTGTCGTATTCGTTGACGATGGCGAAAGTGGGCGAGGTGACGACGTCGGTGGTGCCCAGGGCCTCGCAGACGGCTTTGATGAAGGTGGTCTTGCCGGCTCCCATAGGGCCGTAGAAGGCAAAGAGGCGGCGTTCGCCCATGGCGTCCACAAACTCACGGGCAGCAGCATTGATATCGGAGAGGGAGAAAACCACTATAGTTAAGAGTTAAGAATTAAGAGTTAAGAGTTAAGAAAGATACTCCCGCTTGCGGTACATTCATCAGATTACTTTTTCTTTGACTTGAGGGTGACGAGGGGGATGAGCATTTCCTCGAGGGAGATGCCGCCGTGCTGGAAGGTGTCGCGGTAGTAGGTGACGTAGTAGTTGTAGTTGTTAGGGTAGGCGAAGAAGTTGTCGCCCCAGGCAAAGATGTAGGCGGTGCTGATGTTGGGTTTGGGAAGGAACACGCGGCGTGGCTCCTTAATCTCGAAGACTTCCTTCGGGTTGTAGGCGAGGCTCTTACCCAGCTTGTAGCGTAGATTGGTGTTGACGGCGCGGTCGCCCACGACTTTGATGGGGTTGCTGACGCGGATGCTGCCGTGATCGGTGGTGATGATGACGCGGTAGTCGGTGTCGGCCAGGCGGCGCATGAGCTCGCTGAGGGGGGTGTGGCGGAACCACGAGAGAGTGAGCGAGCGATAGGCGGCCTCGTCGGCAGCCAGCTCGCGGATGGCGCGCGACTCGGTGCGGGCGTGCGACAGCATATCGATGAAGTTGAACACCACGACGTTCAGGTCGTTGCCCCCGAACTCGTTGAAGTGGGCTATCAGCTTGTCGGCAGCGGCGGCATCGTTAATCTTATTATAGGAGAAGGTGTTGCGGCGGCGATAGCGGTCGAGCTGCGTCTGGATGAGCGGCTTTTCGTTGAGGTTTTTGCCCTCCTCCTCGTCCTCGTCCACCCACAGTTCGGGGAACATCTCGGCAATCTTGTTGGGCATGAGGCCGGAGAAGATGGCGTTGCGGGCATACTGCGTGGCGGTGGGCAGAATGCTCATTTAGAGTTCCTCGTCGAAGGTGAAGTAGTCCGTCAGTTCGTCGGCAATGACGCGCCACTGGTCGAAGCGGAAGTTGTCGAGCACGATGAGGAACACCTTCTCGCCCTTGTCGAGGGAGGGGAAGATGTGTGTCTTGAAGACGTCGGGGCTCATCAGCGGGCGTTCGTCGGGGTGTGCCATCCAGTCCTCGTAGTTGCGGCGTACGAAGCGGGCGAACTCCAGGTTGGCCTCCTTCTTCTGCATGCGCAGCATGTCGCTCATGCTGCCCTCGGTGTGCTCAAGCTCCAGCTCCCAGCGGACGAGGTTGCGATAGATTTCCTTCCAGTCGTCGATGGTCTCGGCTTCGTTGATGAGCATGGTGATGCGGCCGAACTGCTGCTGATAGCCCGTGGTGGTCACCTCGGTGACAATCTCGCGACGGTGGATGTTCTTCTTCAGCGTGAGCAGAATCTGGTTGGGGTTGACGGGCTTGATGAGGTAGTCGGAGATTTTCGAGCCGATGGCCTGGTTCATGATGTTCTCCTCCTCGCTCTTGGTGACCATGACGATGGGTGTGCCGGGCGAGACCTCCTTGATAAGGTTGAGCGTCTCCAAGCCGCTGAGGCCGGGCATGTTCTCGTCGAGGAGAATGAGGTCGTAGGTCGTCTCGCGGCAACGGTCGATGGCGTCGCGTCCGTTCGTGACGGTGTCAATGGTGTAGTCCTTGCTCTCAAGGAAAAGGATGTGAGGGCGCAGGAGTTCTATTTCGTCGTCTATCCAAAGAAGGGTTCCGTTTTTCATTTGCTCTTTCAGGTTTTTGTTGTGGCTAGGCTTTTTAGGGAATTCCTAGGGATTCCTAAGTTTTCCTTTTTTATTCTTCATCATCGTCAAACAGCATTTCGTCCAGCGTGGAGGGCTGGTCGTCATCGGGGATGGGCAGGATGGTGAAGTGCTCGTCGAAGAACTGCTGGTACTCGTCGAAGCTGTGGCCTTCGAACAGCAGCTTGAGGTTCTCTTCAGAAATGAGGTAGGAGCGGATGCCCGAGAGTCGCGTGGCCATGTCGGGCGCTGCGTAGAGGCGCTGGCGGTAGCTCCAGGCTTCGTCGAAGTTCATGAAGCCGCTCACCTGCAGCATGGTGATGCCGCCCTGACGGGGCATGGTCATCTCGAAGTTGCGTACCATGAAGTTGGTGAAGTTGTAGCGGGCTATCTCGAAGAGCAGCTGATTGTCGTTGACGCTGCCGTCTTCGTAGGCGAGCATAAAGACGAAAGGTACGGCACGCTCTTCGTTGAAGGGCTTGATAGAGGCGGAGTCAACGGCTCCTCCTTCGGCTCCGCCACCCGACAGACGCCGTTGCCAGATGCTGCCCAGCGAGCCCGACGTCAGCAGGCGTCCCTCGCTCAGCCCTTGGGCAATAAGTCCGGCCAACTCGCTGATTTCGTTCTTCGGGTATTTGCTCACAATCTCCTTGAGCCGATCGAGGAACTCTGAGGTGTCGCCCTCCTGCAGACTACTCATGGCATGGAGGAACATGAATTTAGGACGATGAGCGCCCAACGCATATTTATTGGCTGAGATGCTGTCGTTGAGGATGACTTGCGAGTAGAGGCCGTCGTTGTAGGCGGTGTAGGTGGCGGCATAGAGCGAATCCTCACGGTGCTTACCGTAGAGGGCGTTGTCGGCATAGTCGGGGTCGCTGACGGTGACGGTGTAGTCGCTGTAGGGGAATTCCTCGATGAGCTTGTTTTTGTATAGCTCAGCTTGCTCGGGCTTCTTCCAACGGGAGTACATCAGGTAGAGGTTGTAGTAGACCAAGTCCATACCGCTGTAGTCGGGGTACTGCTCTACCAGGCGCTTGAGCGTCTTTTCAGCCAAGCCGAAGTCCTCGAGCTTGTCCTTGTAGATGATGCCGGCATTGAAGAGTGCCTCCATGAGGATATCGTCCGACTCCATCTTCTGCTCTTCGCTGAAGGGGATTTGCTGGATGTAGTACATGCGGTCGTGGATGTCGGTGACGACGCTGTCAGCCAGTGCCATGCCCGTGCTGTCGGAAGCCAGACTGTCGGCGGGCATCTCGTTGGTCTCGTCGTCGTAGTTGTATTCCTCGAACGTTGTTTCCGCCAGAACGCTCTTGTTGGAGCGGCGCCAGTTGTCCTCCAGCTTGCGGCGGCCCCACTTCTGCTGGAAGTCCTTCTTGCCCTGCGCCACCAGCTGCGTGTTGTAGAAATACCACGAGTTATCGCCACCCGTCATTTGCGGCGTGTTCATGGTGGGCTGGTTGGCACGGGCATTGCTCAGCGCCTCCTCGCGGCGTGCCATGCGTGCTTCCTCCTCGGCTTTCTTCTTCTCCTCTTCTTCCTTCTTCTTGACATCCTCGATAATCTTGTCGATGACAGCATAAAGCTCTTCCTCGGGCAGCGTGGCAAGGTGCTGGAGGCTGTCTTGCAATTCGATGGCTTCGGTATGCTCCACCAACTCATCGAGGATGGACGAGCGTTTGTTGAGCTGCGGATAGTCCTTGCTGTCCTTGTCAATCAGGCCAACGGCCTCGCCGTAGCAGCGTTGGGCATCAGAGTACTTGGCACGATCCCAGTAGATATTGCCGAGATGAAGCAGGAGGATGCCCTTCTCCACGCCGTTGCGGGTGCTTTCTTCGGCACCTTTCTCGTAGTACTCAATGGCTTTGAGCGTGTCCTGCTGTGCCAGCCAGATGTTGCCGATGGCGTAGTAGACCTGGTCGAGGTATTCCTTGTTGTTGGGGTTCTTGGCCATGCGTGTCAGCGTCTTAATCATCCCTGGAGCCTTTGAGGCAGGAACTACCTCCGTCTGGCGGATGTGGGCGTTGAACTCCATTTCGTAGGGCGGATTCTGGGCAATGACTTTCTGGAATGCACGGTAGGCCTGCGTATCCTGTCCCTGCATGGCATAGACTTGCCCGAGCAGATAGTATTCGCGTGCCTTCTGTTTCTGGGTGCGTCCGCGCCGCTTAACGGCTTTCTGCAGATGGGGCAGCGCCTCCTCGAAACGCTCGTGCTGAAGCAGGTATGAGGCGTAGAGTGCTTCGTATTCGTCAGCCAGCTGATAGGGGATACTGTCGCGTTTGGTTTGGTTGAACAGGTTGTCGGCTTCGTAGTTCCAGTCGAGCTCGGCGTAGCATTGCGCCATGCGCATACGGCATTCCGCCACAACGCGCGGATTGTCGCTGAAGAGACGGGCGGTGTAGGCGAAGGTAGTGGCAGCTTCAAGGAACTCGCCTTTCTGGAATTGCGCCTTGGCCATCAACAGCCAGACGTTGTGCATAAAGGGATTATATTCCTTCTTGGCGTACCATTGCTTGTCTTTTTCCGAAAAAGTACCCGTTTTCCGCTTGGGCTTGGCTTTGATGGAGTGGAGCTTCGAGGCTTTTTGTGCTTTCTCGATGGCTTTGTCGAAGTTCGACGAACCCATTTTGCGGGTGGTGGGGCTGCTGATGACATAGAGCGGAATGAGCTCCATGTAGTTGTCCTTGTGGCCCTTCTCCTGTGCTTGAACGCCATCCTTGTAGGCTTGGTTGCCGTTGTGATAGACGTTGAAGCGGGTGACAAATGATTGGTAGAAACGCGACTGCGCCGTGTTGTCCTTCGTGCTTCCACAGCTGACGCATACTGCGCAAATGAGAGCGCAGGTTAGCGGAACAAAAATGGAACGAATCTTCTGCACGGCGTCTTTTCTCCTTATAAGAATATATACTCTATAACGAAGAATCTTGTCTTTTCGTATGCAACTGGCCAAAAACTCTAACCTTTAACACCGACCTCTAACCATAGTTTCTTCCGCTTGCAATCAGTTGGCAAGCTTCGTCCTTGAGCAGGATAGGAAGGGATACTCCACGCAGGTTGAGGCTTTTAAGCCAATCCTCAATTTCGTTAGTCTGCATGGTATAGAGCACTTCGCGGAATTCTTCAATCTGCTCGTCGGTATAATCGTCTTCGCCGATGCCTTGATAAGCATCCAGTTCCTCGTCGTTGAAGTACTCGATTTTCTGTCTGAGGGCACGAATCATCTGCTCCTTCTCGCACACGTCGTGAGCGCCGCAACATTCGCTGGCTTCCAGTTCCTTCATACGGGCGTCGTACTCCTCGTGATTGGTTACGTCCAAGGAGATGTGGGAATGGTCTGCCTTCTGCACCTTGTTCCCATCGGCGCGGCTTTTCTTCTTCCTTCCTGCGAAGAAATCGAAGAAGCAAAGCCCCACAAGCGCCACAGCACAAACCAATATCAGCGTCATAATTCTTAACTCCTAATTCCCAATTCCTAATTTCTAATTCCTAATTTTTAATTACTTCCGCCTTGAATCCCACTTTGCTGAGGTCATCCCAGAAACCAGGGTAGGATTTGCTGACAACCTCGGGGTTTTCAATCAGAACGTATTCATGCGTCATAGCGGCAAGTGCAAATGCCATAGCCATCCGATGGTCGTTGTAAGTAGCAATGCTTTTGTTGACATGTTGGCTTCTTTTCCCTTCCCACCTTAGCGTTCCGTCTTCGTAATGCAGCTCATACCCGAGTTTTCCTAATTCCGTAATCAATGCTGCAATACGGTCTGTTTCCTTGATGCGCAGCGATTCCGTTCCCGTAAACACAAACGGCTTACCCAGCAGACAATACGCTACCGCCATCGTTTGCACCAAATCAGGGCAATCGGTAAAATCAATTTGACTTGTTGACCTCAATAGCTCTGCACAAACGCTGTCGCCCTGTAGGGAAGGGGCTTGCAATCCCTCAAGTGTGACGTCGTAGGGAATGTTCTGCTGCTTGGCAATGGCTTCGAATGCCAGCCAGTAGGAGGCGGCGCTCCAATCGCCTTCGATGGTGAGGGGCTTGGCGCGATAGGTGGAGGAGGGGATAAGTAGCGTGTGCTCGTCCTCCCAAGTGGTGTGGACGCCAAAGTGTTCCATCAGCGCACGCGTCATTTCGATGTAGGGCCGTGAGACGATGCGCCCCGTCAACGTCAGACGGCTTGCGTGTGTCATCGGGGCAATCATCAGCAGCGCCGAGACATACTGCGAACTGATGCTGCCATCCACACAAATGGTATCGCCCTTTAACCGGCATCCGCGGATGTGCAGCGGAGGGCAACCCTCTTTTTCCATATAGCTGATGTCGGCTCCAAGGGCTCGGAGGGCATTGGCGAGTGGGGCGATAGGGCGTTGCTTCATCCGTTCAATACCCGTGAGGACGACATTCGCTCCCTCGCATTGAGCGAAGTAAGCCGTCAGAAACCGCATCGCCGTTCCTGCTCCACGAACGTCAATGGTTTTGGGATCAACAAGTCCGTAGGTCAACGAGTCATCTGCAAAGCGACTTGTTGACCTGTTGACCTGTTGACTTGTTGACCCCAATAAAGCCTCTCTCATCACCCTTGTATCCTCGCAGTCAGCCAAATTGCTCAGAGGGGCAGGGCCATCGGCACATAGCTGACTCAGCAGCAGGGCACGGTTGCTGATGCTTTTGGATGCTGGCAATACGATGCTCCCTCGCAATCCAAGGGTTCTGTTGGCTATGCTTAGTTGAATCATGCTGCGAAGATACAATAAAAATGGAGAATTAAGATTGTGGAATGAGGATTATTATGAAAAAAGCAGCAAAATCTTCAAAAAAGTCCGAAAAAAGTTTGCTATGAACGAAAATTGCCGTACATTTGCACCCGCTTATGAGAATAAGCCCTAGTGTTCGGGGTGTAGCGCAGTTGGTTAGCGCACACGTCTGGGGGGCGCGAGGTCGCTGGTTCGAGTCCAGTCACCCCGACACAAGAATGGAAGAAAGCGGCTGTCGTTTAATGCGTTAGCCGCTTTTTCTTAGTCGTTGTGTTCTGTTATTGTTCCGCTCAAATGTTTAATATGTGTTGAACGGATTTTTTGCCCACCTTTGTATAGGCGTTAATCAAGGAACTACATCCCCGCCTTAAAAAGCCTATTTCGATATTAGAATCCCCACAACGCAAGGAGCAGCTAGAAGTTGTACAGCTAGGTTTTGTCAAACTAAAATTTCTTCCTCTGCACTTCCTTCACCACTTCTACGGGGACTTCCACCGTTTCCTTCTCCACAATAGTCGTGGTGTCATGCACCTTGACATCGCACGTCTTGTAACGATAGACGTTTTATGGTCCATGCTGCAAAGGTACAAAATTGTATTCTTGAATAGCCTGTACCAGACAACCGGAAAAATCCGCTGACCCTTATTAATTTGAATCCTGCAGTTGTCGAAAAAGTTGTAGGAGTGCGATAATACTCGTATCTTTGTAGTTGCAAAACAAAAAGTTGCAAACAAATAACACACCTATGATAACTGCAAATTTAATTGAGTTTTTCTGTGTTTTTGATGAATTCTGCCTATTTTTTGAGCTGGAACTCAAAAAACGTGCTGTTTCGATGTCCAGCAAGCGTTATCGCAACCGTCCCGGCCGTATGTCCGACAGCGAGATCATGACTATTCTCATACTTTTCCACACCTCCCGCTTCAGGGACTTGAAGTCATTTTATCTGGGCTACATCTGTCAGCACATGCGCAGGGACTTCCCCGCGGTCATCTCCTATAACCGCTTTGTTGAGCGCCAGGCCAGGGTCGGCCTGAACCTGCTGCTGTTCCTCCAGACCTGTGGCTTGGGACAGTGCACGGGCATCTCCATTGTCGATTCCACCCCACTGGTCTCGGGTCACCTCAAGCGTGAGCACAGCCATAGGACGATAAGGGGATGGTCTGTTAAGGAAAAGTGTACGATGGTATGGTTCTTCGGATTCAAACTGCATCTGATCATAAATGACAAGGGTGAAATCATCCAGTGGGCGCTCACGCCCGACAACTGCGATGACCGGGAGCCGCTGAAGAACAGGAAGTTCACCGAAAAAAATCTTTGGAAAGCTGTTTGCCGACAGGAGATATATCTCTCAGGAACTCTTCGAGAGGCTCTTCGTTGATGACATCCATCTCGTCACTAAAGTCAGGAAGAACATGAAGAACTCGCTCATGAACCTCCACGACAAGATTATGCTGCGCAAGGGGGCCGTCATCGAAACCGTCAATGATGAACTGAAGAACGTATGTCAAATAGAGCACCCAAGGCACCGCTCCATTGATAATTTCGCCAGCAACCTCTTTGCAGGGCTCATTGCATATAATCTACAGCCTAAGAAACCCCAAATGAACGTTGAAATCATTGAAAAACAGCATCATTGCATAATCCTTATACCGAAATCACGTTTTGATTACCTATTCACGACTGCGTCCCAACGTCCAACACGTCCTCCAAAACCCTTCTGACAATATCATCTTCTGGGAAATGCCAAAACCTATTCTCACCGCTTTGACAATCAGCAGTTAAGATAAGGGTGGATTATAGATGGATTGGATTGTAGAAAAAAGTTAATTTACGGATGGTGGACGGGGCGGATACTACGGCCTTGATACCGTTCAGCATTATTCTGATAGATTCCGATTCGTCCGAAATATAAGCCCCAAGCATCTTTTGAGTTACTTTCATGTAACGACGAAGACCAATAATAACCAAGACGCTCTACATTGTTTAATTCTTTTCCATCTCTATATCCAGCAGCTGGTAGGAAAATAGAATTGCCATTTGGGCCGATAATTCTGTATCCGACATGACCGTCTTGATTGCTCCATTTCCATTCACAAAAGTCAAAAATCTCTTGCCATGATTCATTAGATGGTATATGCCAGCCTTCGCCCCAATTAACAGATGCTGCGTCATCCATGCTTTCGAGTTCTCTGATGGTTTCGTTTCCTTTTGCTATATAATATTTGGTAAAAACATTGCCAAAACTATTGCTGCAATAGTTTAGATTACTCCATGTGTATTCCTCCTTTGAAGAAGTTTCACCCCATGCGTAATAATTTCCATAACCTTCAGGAGAAGACGCTCCAATATTACAAGTGGCCCAAAGGGTTCCAGAAGACAGACCAAGGTCTACATATTCGTGCCCATTTATAATTAAGGTTGGTTTTTCTTCAATTGTAGGTGTATCCATATAACCCTCAAATAAAGATAAGCTATCTGGTGAAAAAACTGGACGGATACTGTGACCGTTGACCCGATTGCTATAGCTGTTGTCTTCTACACTTTCAAAACTAAAACCAAAAAACCACGCTCGGCAGGGATCATTTTCGTAGAGTGATGATGACCAGTATCGACCATATTTGTCCATATAGCTGGATTCCATACCCAAACAGCGACCAGAAGCAGGAAGGAAAATAAAGTTGCCATTTGATTTACTTGTTACTTTGAAGCCATTATGTCCGTCCAATGATGTCCATTTCCAAATACAATGCTCACGGAGTTCCATCCACTCAGCATGAGTCGGCATTCGCCATAGATGACCCCAGTTCTGACGTGCGGCATCGTCAGAAAGAGTAAGTTCTATCTTGTCATCAATGTCACCATAACGTTTTTGTGTAACATACTTTGAGAATTTCACATTGTCATACGAATCACCGCTTATGCAGTATTTAAGTGTCCTCCACGAGTAAACCTTTTTTGTGGAGGTTTCTCCCCAAGCAAAAAAATCTCCAAGCTCACTTGGTGATGTAGCACCAATATTACAAGTCGCCCAGAGTGTTCCAGAGGGCAATCCAAGATCAACAAATCCATGTTCATCTTTTATAGAAGGGATTGATTCTTCTTCAGCCATGGAAGAAATCCCAGATGGCTCTTCTAAAGTAGTGTTCTCGGGCTCGCTCATAATAACTTCTACATTATCGTACTTCTCTGTTCTTCCTTTCTCCTTCTTTTCATTTTTTTTCTCTCTTTTCGTTCTTTTTTTCTCTGGTTTACCAGTTTCTTTTGGAGTTTTCTCTTCTAGTTTCAGATTGATATCCGTTAATACATATTCCTCTTCAGCCTGAAGCATCACGATAGTTGAAAACGCTAGATACCCTTCCTTCATGATCTTTATTTGATGTTCACCAACGACCAACCCTGCAGATTCATCTATGAGACAAGGAGTGTCGTCATAATACTTGTTATCAACGTATACGGCAGCCCCCATAGGATTAGATTCAATGCGCATGTTACCGCAAATGGGAACGGGTGAGGAAACCGTTATCGTCCTATTCTCCAATTCTCGTATCTCAATTTCTTCAAATGAAGTGTAGTAGCCGAAACACCTTGCCTCCACGACATAAAGCCCAGGAAGAACCGTACCCGTCCAATCCACCTTTCCCTTTACTTCTTCATTAAGCACAATGTCCGCCTCAGGATCATCACAGTGGATTGTTAACGTTGACTTTGCAGATTTCAACGTGATGTTCAAAACAGCCTTTTCTCTTCCAAGTTCTACTACACCTGATTCGCATCGATAACCTGTTGCCTCTGCTCGATAACTATGTTTGCCTATTGACATAAGCTTAAAGAAAGCACCTTCACTGTTTAAGCTTTGTAGTTCATCATCCACAAAGACTGTAGCGTTGGGAGGTGTTACCTTAATAGTTAAATATTGTGTGGTGCGTGCCTTTCCGCCACCAATACCCACTTGTCCTGTCAAAAGTCTTAATTCGTATGTACGTCCTCCCTCAATAGGTATCAGGAAGTAATAATCCCGTAGAATGCCTAAGTCGGGATGGGCTATAGTGATTTTTTGTAGTTTTCTGGGTACATACACCCAGTATTCAGCGGGCTTTAATACAGTCTTGACAATGCCAAGCATACCACCATCAAAGGTAAGTCCTCGTTGAGTGGAAACAACTTTTATCAGTGCAGCCACTTCGCCGTTTTGATCTATCTCTTGTGTGCCGTGGGTAATGGCAGTTAAATCCGTTTCTAACATACGAAACGACTCTACTGCAATCTGACCAATTGTAGATAACTTCCACGTCAAAAATACAACAAGAAAAAGGACTTTTTTCATCGAATCGAAAAAGTGTTTTACATCAATCTTTGGCAAAATTAATGATTTTTCATGATGTAAAAACACTAGTGTCCACTAAAATGGACGAGTTTAAAAATTAAACAAATTAGGTTCACCTGAACCGCTTCGGTCTTTGTCATT
>CAMYYY010000002.1 GCA_947303715.1 uncultured Bacteroidales bacterium
GGGCCGCTCTTGTACTACTTCGTCTGTATGGAAAACTAACTCAAAGATCGCTCTTATCCGCCCCTCTCAAGCGGCTCCCGAGGGAGCCCTTTCAAAAAGCGGGTGCAAAGGTACTGCCTTTATTTCGTACTACCAAATTATTTTCGGACTTTTTTTCAATTATTTTTTCAACAAAATCAGAAGATGCTGATTTTCATCATTATCATTTTTCTGCCTTTTTGGTCGGATGGCGGAAGGATGGGCCATTTTCGGCGAACCAGATGCCAAATAGCACAAAAACGGTACCGACAAGAGCAATCGGAGTTAGGGGCTCATGAAGAATGATGACGGAACAGGTGAGTGACACGAGCGGCTGGCAATACATATAGTTGCTGGCGACAACCAAATCGAGTTTCCGAAGCGCCATGTTCCATGAGAAGAAGCAGCCAAAACTTGCCACTACGCCAAGGAAAACGAGATTGCCCCATACGACGGGCGAGGAAAGGGCTGACAAATGCAGCCCGCCAGTTCCTTGAAAGAACAAAATAGGCAACATCGTCACCAGACCATAGAAAAAAACCTTGCGCGTAAGGAAAAGGGTATCGTAGCGGGCATTCAGCGGACGGAGCAGAACGCTATAGACTGCCCAACAAAGTGCCGCGCTAAAGGCAAGTGCATCGCCCAAAGGATTCACCTCAACAAGGAAGTTGCCGTTGAGTACCACAAACACCTCTCCCAGCAAGGCCACCAAAGAACCTATTGCCAAACGGCGCGTCAGTTTTACCTCTTTAAATATAATAATGGTAAGGAGTGACGTCAGCAGGGGCGTCACGCATATGAGAAGTGCCACGTTAGACGAAGTGGTATAGGAAAGCGCCGTGTTCTCCGTCCAGAAATAGAGCGAGCCACCCGTCACCCCCAGCAGCACCATCCTCAGCTCGTCCCAAAGCGAATCGGCAAACCATTTTTTGCAGCAGAAGGGGAGAATACAAATGTAAGCAATCACGAAACGTTCTACCATAATCTCAGGCGGCGTGAGCCCATGCGAAAGCAGCACTTTCGTAGAGGCAAACGTCGTGCCCCACACGATGATGGTGACCAACGCCACCACGTGCCAAACCCAATGAACCTTTCCTGAAACGGCTTTCTCCGACATCATTTTCCAAAAAATCGCGCAAAAGTAATGCTTTTCTGTGAAGTTCTTCGTTTCTGAAGAAGAATATTATTACTTTTGCAGCCAAATAACGAATAATATGAAAATAACGTACAACCCCGAGACCCTTTGTGTGCAGGCTGGCTGGCAGCCCAAGAACGGCGAGCCGCGTGTAGTGCCCATCTACCAGAGCACAACCTTCAAATATGACGACAGCGACGAAATGGCCAAGCTGTTCGACCTTGAAAAGTCAGGCTATTTCTACACCCGTCTGCAGAACCCCACTAACGACGTAGTAGCCTCGAAGATTGCCGACCTCGAAGGTGGTGTGGGCGCCATGCTCACCTCCAGCGGACAGGCTGCAAATTTCTTCGCCACGTTCAACATCTGCGAGTGCGGCAGCCATATCGTCAGCACCAGCGCCATCTACGGAGGCACGTTCAACCTCTTCGGCGTCACCATGAAGAAGATGGGCATCGATGTCACTTTCGTCAACCAAGATGCCTCTGACGAAGAGCTGGAGAAGGCCTTCCGCCCCAATACCCGTTGTGTATTCGGCGAAACTATTAGCAACCCTGGCTGCGAGGTGCTCGACATCGAGCGCTTCGCCCGTCTGGCTCACCGTCATGGCGTACCCCTCATCATCGACAACACCTTTGCCACTCCCGTAGGCTGCCGTCCTATCGAGTGGGGAGCCGACATCGTCACCCACTCTACCACCAAGTACATGGACGGACATGCCGGTACCGTGGGCGGCGTCATCGTCGATAGCGGCAACTTCGACTGGGATGCCCATGCTGACCTCTTCCCCGGCCTCACTACGCCTGACGACTCCTACCACGGGCTCATCTACACCCAGCGTTTTGGCCGTGCTGCCTATATCACCAAGGCTACCACCCAGCTGATGCGCGACCTCGGCAGCATTCAGGCTCCACAGAACGCCTACTACATCAACCTCGGCCTCGAAACGCTCCACCTCCGCATGAAGCGCCATTGCGAGAATGCCCAGGCCGTAGCCGAATGGCTCCAACGGAACGACAAGGTGGCGTGGGTCAACTATAGCGGACTGCCCGACAGTCCTTATCACGCCCTTTGCCAAAAGTATCTGCCTAACGGCTCGTGCGGCGTCATCGCCTTTGGTCTGAAGGGCACACGCGAGGATGCCATCCGCTTCATGGACCGCCTGAAGCTCATCTGCATCGTCACCCACGTCGCCGATGCCCGAAGCTGCGTGCTCCATCCCGCCAGCCACACCCATCGCCAGCTCTCCGACGAGCAGCTCCGCCAAGCCGGCATCGCCCCCGACCTCATCCGTCTCTCCGTCGGTATTGAGAACGTAAACGACATCATCGCCGATATCGAGCAGGCGTTAGCATAAAGCCACCTACAAGGTGTTTGTTTTTGCTGAGCGATGAAAAAGCGAACTACCCTCTCCGACTATATAGCAGCCTCCCGTAAAGGAAGTCGCGAAGCCGAACAGGAGCTCCTTGGCCCTGGCTTTCACGCCACTACCCGCGTCCATCGCTCCAAGAAACTCTATTCCCGCAAAAACAAGCACAAACGGGACTATACGGGAGAATAGCCAACTTTTTCAGGCAAAAGGTTTTTGAAGAATGAAAGGACACCAAGCCTTTCATTCTTTTTTAGGCCAAAATGCTGTGGGACACTTCGGCAGAGACACCGAGTGCATCAAACTTAGCGAGGAATCTGCGTTCGAAATCGTCGTTTGAAATGTTACGCGAGAGATGAACGTAGAGTTTTCCACCATAGCCCACGCAAGCTACAGCTCCGCTATTGCCACGCTGGCGGCCCAATACGGCCTCGAAGCCAGTTACGTAGGGCTGCATAGCCGTAGGAAGGCTGATATTGCCAAGGTTCGAGAAGGTCTGCGAACAATAGCGGTCTCCATGACGACGGTTGATATAGTCGATGATGGGACGCTTGATGAAAAGCGGCAGACAACGGACGGCTAGATTCTCCTCCAATGCTACGTTTTCAGCTATCTTCGGCTCGAGATTATCGGGCAGAAGTGCCACACGCTTTTGATTCTTCACCAGCGTAGCCAGCTCGGCAAGCGGGAAATAGCCGTTGCGCACATCGACTCCAAGGTTAACGTATGACGAGAAGTTTCTGAGCGTGCGGCTGGGATAGAAAGCCCGCAGGTTGATAGGGACGCTCACCTTCAGCACACTCGAACGACGACGATCGCCGTCCTTTTCGTGTAGTTTCTGCAAAGCCTGAAGCATCATAGCCGTCAGCAATTCCGTAGCAGAGCAGCCATACTGTTTGCAGACGGGCAGAAACTCGTCAGCAGAGAGCACCACGCGTACATCGCGCAACCCGCCGAAGGGTAGTTTGCGCCCTTTGATGTGGTAGGCATCGTCGTTTTTTTCCAAGGCTCCACTTCGCCCGGAGAAAATGGTCTTGAAGCTGTCTTCGAACTCCTCCATGGCGGGTGAATCCGACGGATTCAGCACAAGCCAGTTATAGTTAATATTGATGCCGTAACGCAGACGGAGATATTCGCCCGTTAGCGTCATCAGGAACACCTCGCCGCCGTAGCCATCGCCTAGCGCATGAAAGACGTCAAGAACGATACGGTTGCCGTCAGCGCTGACGCGGTAGAGGAAGCCGTGGTTGTCGCGGAAGTGGAAGTGGTTGAGCGGAGCCAGCGGCATCACCTCGGGCGTCTTATCCAGACGACGCAGGTGCCACCAGAACGTGCCACTCTTCAATCCGCAACGGAAGGTGGGGATACGCTCCGTTACCGTTTCGAGCGCCTGCTGCAACAGGACGGGGTCAACGTAGTCGGAGAGGGTAACATAAATACGATATAGGGAAGCATAGTACTTGCTCAGCGATGCGGGATAGATGTTCGCAGCGTTATCAATCCGCATCTGCGAGGGCATTTCTAGTGTCATTACATTATTCATTTTCGCGCATTTTTTCGATTTGCGCCGCAAAGTTACTGCTTCCTTCTCAAACAGGGCCGAAATGGGGGTATAAGGCTGCTTTTAGGGACGAAATTTCAAATATAGGGATAAAATGTGGCATTTTCGGGGCGAAATCATGGAACAGGATGAGGTCAAAAAAGGTGTTTTTGGGGTTTATGGGGCCTTTGTAAGAAACGACACGCCCTGCCAATAGGCTATTTTGTAAACAAGATATATAATATAATACAATCTTTTCCGTTTAAACGATAGTATGAAACGAAAAATCATCATCCTAATAGGGTTTTTGCTGCTTTTATCCACAGGAGCGAAGGCACAATTTGATGTGCATTTCACCCACTATTGGTCGTTGCAGAACTACTATAACCCTGCCTTAGCAGGAGTGTCAGGACGGATGAACGTGCAGGCCACATACAGCATGCAGATGGCGGGCTACAAGAATGCACCTGCCACTATGCTGGTAGCCGCAGATTATGCCTTGCCGGGCGAGAGCAAATCACATGCCGTACAAGGTGGAATGATGAGCGACAAAATCGGCCTCTTCAACAACCAGCGGCTCTATGGCGGTTATGCCTACCGCATGAACCTATGGGGTGGGAAGCTGTGTGTCGGAGTCAGCGCTGGCATGCTTACCCAAACCTTCGACGGCAGCAAAGCAGAGCCAGAGGAGAAGAACGACCCCGCCATCCCCTCGTCGAAAGTGGAAGGACAAGCCCTTGACCTCGGCGCCGGAGTAAGCTACATGAACAATCTTTTCTATGCCGGATTGGCCTCCATGCATTTAACCGCTCCTGCCCTGGAATTGGGAGAAACCAACGAAATGAAGGTGCGCAGGAGCTATATTTTACAGGGCGGATGCAATATCCCGCTGAAAAATCCGTTATTATCCTTGCAGCCCTCGGTGCAACTGCTGACCAACCTGGTGGCCTGGAGAGCCGACCTCACGGTGCGCGGAACCTACGTCTGGGACGAGAAAAAGTATTACGCCGGTTTGACCTACAGTCCGTTCACCTCCGTCGCCATCCTGCTGGGAGCAGAATTCAACAGTTTCACCTTCGGCTACGCCTACGAGCTGTTTACCACGGGTGTAGGCATCATCTACGGAAGCCATGACCTCTGCATGGGATATGTGATGGACCTTGACTTAGGGAAAAAAGGAAGGAATAAACATAAAAGTGTAAGATACCTATAGAATTGAAAAATTAGGAATTAGAAATTAGAAATTAGGAATAGTTGGTAAGAAAAAGGAATTAAAAAGAATATATGAAAAGGACAATGTTTTTCATCTTCGCCGTTTGCGCAATGCTGTTGGCCTCGTGTGCCGGCAGCAGTAATGCTTCTATGGCAGGCGGCGAGCTGACGGGCAATGGGGCGCAAGCCTTCTCGGAGCCCGCTCCCTTTGGCATGGTACTCGTCCCCCGCGGCTCGTTGAAGCTGGGCGAAGAGGAGACCGACAGCCTGTGGGGCTCCAGCGCTCCCTACCGCGAGATTTCAGTTGAATCGTTCTGGATGGACGACACGGAAATCACCAATGCCGAGTACAAACAATTTATCTATTGGGTGCGCGACTCCATTATCCGTGAGCGTCTTGCCGACCCTGCCTACGGCGGCGACGAGACCTTCAAGATCGAGGAGGACAAGAACGGCGAGCCCATCACGCCCTACCTGAACTGGAAGAAGACCATCCCTTGGCGCAAGCCCACCGAGGACCAGAAGATTGCCATCGAGAGCATGTACCGCGTGAACCCCATCACAGGCAAGAAGGAACTGGACGTGACGCAGCTCAACTACCGCTACGAGATCTACGACTACGCACAGGCTGCCCTCCGCAAGAACCAGCTCGACCCCACCAAGCGCGTCCGCAATACCGATACGAAGGTGAATCCCGACGAGGTCATCATGATTTCGAAGGACACGGCCTACATCGACGAGGAAGGGCACATCCGCAGGGAGAATATCGTGCGCCCGCTTAGCGGCCCGTACGACTTCCTCAATACCTACATTATCAACATCTTCCCCGACACCACTTGCTGGGTGAACGACTTCCCCAACGCTCAAAATGAGATGTACATGCAGCTCTACTTCAGCCATCCCAACTACAACGACTATCCCGTTGTGGGCGTGAGCTGGGAGCAGGCTAACGCCTTCTGCGTGTGGCGTACGGACTTCCTGCTGCGCGGCCTCGGCCCGCAGGCCAAGTATGTACAGCGCTACCGCCTTCCTACCGAAGCCGAATGGGAGTATGCCGCCCGTGGAAAGGAGGGCAGCCTCTTCCCCTGGCTGGAGGACGGAACCCATAGCGACGAGGGCTGTTTCTACGCCAACTTCAAGCCCGAGAAGGGTAATTACACCAAGGACGGCAGTCTTATTACTACAAAAGTAGGCTCGTATAGCGCCAACAGCCACGGTCTCTTCGACATGGCAGGCAACGTGGCCGAGTGGACATCGACGGTCTATACCGAGGCGGGCGTCCTACAGATGAGCGACATGAACCCCGAGCTCTACTACAACGCCGCCCCCGAGGACCCCTACTACATGAAGAAGAAGACCGTACGCGGCGGCTCGTGGAAAGACCCTGAACGCTTTATCCAAAGCGTCAGCCGTGGCTATGAGTACCAGAACGAGAGCCGCTCCTACATCGGTTTCCGCTGCGTCCGCTCATACGTAGGAACAAACAAGAAATCATCTAAGCGCTAATATCATTATAACTATGGAAAGAGAAAAGAAAAGCATTATAACCCGTTTTCAGGACTTTTTGGAAACTAAGAAAGGCCAGACCATCCTGAACTACCTCTATAGCTGGGGTGCTGCTGTCGTCATCCTCGGCGCGCTCTTCAAGCTGACGCACATCAAGGGTGCCGACCTCATGCTGTTCATCGGTATGGGTACTGAAGTCATCGTGTTCTTTATCTCCGGTTTCGACCGTCAGGCCTCAACGTTGGGCGGTGGTGCCGAAGCTGAGGGCAGTTCTGCCGGCGGCCCCATCGTGATAGGTGGTGGAGCACCCGTCGTAGCCGGAGCTGTTGCTCCTGCTGCAGGCTTAGGTGTGGCTGCTCCTGCCGATATCCCCGTTGTCAAGACCGACGGTCAGCCCATCGATGCCGAGGCTCTGGCGGCTATGGCCAATCTGGCGGCCGCCAATGCCGCAGCAGCTGCTGCCAATGCCGCAAACGGTCCTATCATTATCGGAGGTGGGGCTACAGGCCAACCGGTCAGCGAAGCAGGTGAGCAAGTGGATGCCGAAGGACAGCCTGCCGCTGGTCCTGCCGTCATCGGCGAAGCACCCACCATCATCGGACATGGCGGTACCGTCGATATCCCCGAGATGGAAAAGGTCACTACCGAATACGTCGAGCGCCTGCGCGAGATTTCCGAGTCGTTTACCCATGTGGCTGAACAGGCCGAGAAACTGGAGAACTGCTCTGACGAGATGGAACGCCTGAGCCGCAACCTCACCAGCATCAACACCATCTACGAGCTCCACCTCAAGAGCCTCGGCGGACAAATCAATAACATCGACAGCGTCAACGCCCAGACCCAGCGCATGGCCGACCAGATTGAGGAACTCAATGCCGTCTATAAGCGCATGCTCGAGTCCATGACTGTCAACATGGGCGGACGCAACACCAACCCCGACTCCAATTCCTAATTATTTAATAGGATCATGGCAAAGAACACAAAACGCGTATCCCCTCGTCAGAAGATGATCAATCTGATGTACGTGGTGCTCATGGCCATGTTGGCTATGAACGTGTCCAGCGACGTGCTCAACGGCTTCACCGTGGTAGGTGACGGCTTGACGCGTAGCGCCGACAACGCCACCCTTCAGAATCAGGCCCTCTACGAGCACTTCGAGCAGCAGATGGCGAAGAATCCCGAGAAGGTACGCTCCTGGTATGAAAAGGCACAGTACGTCCGTCAGCTGTCGGACAGCCTCTATACCTTTGCTGAAGACCTTAAGACCCGCATGGTCATCATGTCCGACGGCAAGGAGGGCAACGTACGCGACATCAAGAACAGGGATAACCTCGAGGCCTCCACGCAGGTGATGCTTGCTCCGGGCACCGGCGAGGGACACAACCTCTTCGAGCGCATCAACCGCTACCGCGAGGCCATCCTCCAGATGGTTACCGACAGCATGCAGACGCGCATCATCAGCGACAACTTCAACACCGAAGTTCCCTTGAAAGGCTCCACGCTCGGCAAGAACTGGGAGGAATATAATTTCGAGAACATGCCTGTGGCTGCCGCCGTCACCCAGCTGACCAAGCTGCAGAGCGATGTGCGCTATGCCGAGGGCGAGGTGCTCCACACGCTGGTTACCAACATCGACGCCTCCGACGTCCGCGTCAACTCCCTCGACGCCTACGTCATCCCCACCTCGCAGAACGTGGTGCGTGGCGGACGCTTCTCGGCCCGCATCGTCATGGCTGCCGTCGATACCACCCAGCGCCCCGACATCTACGTAGGCGGCAAGCTCGTGCAGACCAACAACGGCTGGTACGAGGTTCCCTGCCCCTCCACGGGCGACTTCACCCTGAACGGCTACATCGAGACCACCGACGGCTCAGGCGACGTAGTCCAGCGTCCCTTCACGCAGAAGTATACCGTCGTCGACCCTGTGGCAACTGTCTCCGCCACCATGATGAACGTCCTCTATGCCGGCTACGACAACCCCATCGAGGTCTCCGTCCCTGGTGTCCCTGCCAACAAGGTCTCTGCCCGCATCAGCAACGGCAACGGCACGCTCACCAAGAGTGGCAAGGGCTACATCTGCCGCCCCGCGAAAATCGGTCAGGATGTCATCATCGCCGTCAGCGCCGAGCAGGACGGCCGTGTGCAAAGCATGGGCGACTATAAGTTCCGTGTGCGCCAGCTGCCCGACCCGACGCCGATGATTGAATATGTCGATGCCAACGGCAACACCCAGCGTTACCGTGGTGGTGGCGCCAAGCTGCCCAAGCAGAGCCTCATGAAGGCCGACGGCATTATCGCCGCCATCGACGATGGCCTGCTCAACATTGGCTTCAAGGTCATCAGCTTCGAGATGATCACCTTCGACAACATGGGTAACGCCATGCCCGAAATCTCCGAGGGCGCCCTCTTCTCCGCCCGCCAGAAGGCCACCATGAACCGTCTCCAGCGCGGCAAGCGCTTCTATATCTCAGGCGTCAAGGCACAAGGTCCCGACGGCGTCCAGCGCCAGCTGACCTCTACGCTGGAAGTGATTATTAATTAAGAGTTCATAGTTCATAATTCATAGTAAACTCCTTCACTCCCACACTCCTTAGAAAAAAATAAAAAAGGTATTATGAAACGAATCGTTATATTCTCCCTTGCCCTCACGTTGGGCATCGCACTTGCTCAGGCGCAGCCTAAGAGCCGCGTGCAGAACACCGCCGCCGCAGGAAAGTCCGACAACGGTACGGCCCTCAGCGAGCGCGCCAAGTCGCAATACACCGGCCAGATGCCCGCCCCCTCCGACGTGGTCTGGAAACGCGATATCTACCGCATCCTCGACCTCACGAAGGAAGCCAATGCCGCCCTCTACTATCCCGTCGAGCCGCTTGGCGACCGTGTGAACCTCTTCACCCTTGTCCTCCGCCTCGTCGTCGACGGCAAGGTGCCCGCCTACGAGTACCGCTCCGATGGTAACGAGCTCTTCACCGAAGAGAACAAATACAAAGTGAAGGATTTGCTGGAGAAGTTCTACATCTACTACGAGGAGAAGAACGGCAAGATCAGCGTTGCCGATGCCGACATCCCCTCGGGCGAGGTGCTCAGCTATTTCATCAAGGAGAGCAGCTACTACGACCAGCGTACCGCCACCACGGGCACGAAGGTTACCGCCATCTGCCCCGTTCAGCATCGTTCGGGCGACTACGGCGACTCTGAAGCCGTCACCAAGTTCCCTATGTTCTGGCTCAACTACGACGAAGTGAGCGCCTACTTCGGCATGACACCTGTCATGACCAGCTCGTTCAACAACGTCTCCAACATGAGCCTCGACGACTACTTCGTCAAGCACCAGTACGAGGGCGAAATCTACAAAACCGCCAACCTGCAGAACAAGCTGCTTACGGACGAGGCTAAAGGCGACACCGCCCTTCGCATGGCCCGCGAGCGTATCGAGGGCGAGCTGCGCGGCTTCGAGCATAATCTATGGGGCACCGCCGAGCCTGAGCCCGAGGACTCTACCATCGTCGAGAGCAAGGGCTTCCTGCGCCGCACCCGTACGGCCAAGGCTACCGCCCAGAAAACGCCCAAGGCCAAGACAAAGTCCACACGCACCAAGACTCCGTCAGCCAAGAAGGAGAAAGCCACCAAGAGCGGCAGCTCCTCCTCTTCCGGTTCCGGCGGCCTCTCCGTGCGCCGTCAGAAACGCTGATTTCGTCAAATTCTTCATGGATAAACAATACAAAAGGCCCCTTCGTAAAGGAGCCTTTTTTCGTCGTACTCGGAGTCGGGGTCGAACCGACACGGGTGTTACCCCATTGGTGTTTGAGACCAACGCGTCTACCGATTCCGCCATCCGAGCAACGCACATTTCGGTAAATGCGGGTGCAAAGGTACGAGTAAGCGAGTGAAAAAAAAAATTTTTTTTTATTTTTCCGAGCAGGAGTACCTAAAATCGCTGATTAAAGGTACGAGTAAGCGAGTGAAAAAAAATAAAATGCAATTTATTTTTATTTCCGAGGAATCAATCTCTAAAAAAATAACATCAAACTCTGGCGGCACGACGTTAAACTCTGTCAGCAGAAAGACCTGCCTAATTCGCCAGAAGACCCCTTCCAAATGAAGTTTTTTCCCAAAAATTCGAGAAGCCTGTTTGTGCGCTAGGAGAGGGTGCATCCATCGGAACGAGGGGATTTCGCTCGTTTCTGAGGCCTTATAGAGCAGGATTTGGGGCCTTCTTTCCTTCTATTAAGCCTTGAAACGAATACGCTTTGGGGAATAGCGGGATTGCACACGGTTGTCTTTCTGCTTTTTAGATGAAACTAAATTACTCGAGCGTTCCAATTGTTCCAGTTCCAATTAGTTTTTTGAGGTATCAATATTTCGCCTTTCTATATATAACTATCTATATATTAAATATATATAAAGTCTTTAATAAGAGGGTTAGTGCTTGAAAAAAGTAATTGGAACTGGAACAATTGGAACGCAAAGCCTCCCTTGGGATTGTACCCTATTGTCTTTCTGCCTTTTAGAGGAAGGAAATTGACTGAGCGTAACAAATAACAGTTATAACAGTTGTTTTTTCGAAGGGTGTACTTTTCCTTTTTTTATCTATTTTTATATATAATATATTAACTATTAATTAATTATATATATAAAAAAGGAGGATTAGAGAGGTAGCCTACCCTCAAAAAAACTAACTGTAACTGTTATAACTGTTACGCTTGGCAACTAACTTTCTCTCCTACAAGGCCTTTACCAAGAAAAAGGCGCTTCATGCCGCGTTTCAGGGAGTCACAGCAAGTTTCCCCTCCCTCCCCCCGAAAGGGTGTCACAAACTGGCGTGCGAAATAACGCCCAAAATTTCGCCCCTGGGCGCGTCGGGGCAAAAGATAACGCGTACCCGCCCGTCGACTCGCGCGCGCGTACGCGCGAGAAAAAGGGCGTAAAATCGGGGCGGCGCAAAATCTCCCCGCCGCATCCTCTGGCAACGGGGGGATGATGATGCATCGTATCGAAAACTCCGTCTTCCCTCTCTGGGGGCTTCACAGACGAAAACTATACCGTCAGGCGGACGTGGGCGTGAGCCTCGACGACATTGATGGCATAGTCGCCCAGCTTCTCGCACTCGCCGATGATGTCCATGTAGTGGACGCCCATCTGGTAGTCGTACTTCTGCTCGCCTACATCGATGATGTTTTTCTCCTTCAGGCTGGAACGGTAGTTGTTGATTTCGTTCTCGATGTTAAGGCTCTCGACGGGCTGAATGGTGCCCGTCTTGTCCTCAAGGAGAGCATTCATCTGCGTGAGGGCACGGTCGCAGAGGGAGAGCATGTGCTCAATATGGCGGTATTGGTCGGGCGTGAAGTCCTCCGACGACTGGAACTTGCGGTTGACGGCGCGGGCCATGTTGTAGCAGCTGTCGCCGATGCTCTCAATCTCGGATATCTCGCGCAGCATACTGCGGATGTCGAGCTTACTTTCAGGGCTCAGGCGACCCTCGGAAACCTTGTTGAGGTAGTTGGCAATCTCTATCTCCATGTTATCCGAAATGCCCTCGTACTTCTCGATACGCGAGAAGAGCTTCGTAAACTCGTCCTCGTCAGTCATGTGGAGCAATTCAGGCAGGAAGCCGAACATACGCTGTATGCGACGGGCGAAGAGGTTGATTTCCTTGCGGGCCTCGAGGAGCGAGAGTTCAGCGGTACTGAGCATACCGGCAGAGATGTAGCGCAGGCGAGTATCCTCGTCCTCCTCCTTGCCCTTGATAAGGCGGCAGACGATGCGCTCCAGCAGGGGGATGAACCAGATGAGGATAAGGACGTTGCAGAGGTTGAAGCACGTATGGAAGGCACAGAGGGCATAGTTGACCATCGTGCTGTTGTGGGCGATATCGGCCTCCGTAGCGGGCACATAGAGGGGGTCGAAGCCCACAAGCGAGCAGACCATGTTGATGAACGGACGGAAGATGCAGAGCACCCACACGACGCCGAAGACGTTGAAGATGAGGTGGGTGAGGGCAGCGCGGCGGGCCTGGGTGCTGGCAGAGAGGGCTGCGACGTTTGACGTGATGGTGGTGCCGATGTTCTCACCCATCACCAGGGCGATGCCCTGATAGATGGGCATGACGCCCGATGAGCAGAGGAGCATGGTGATGGCCATGATGGCTGCCGACGACTGCACGCACATGGTGAGCACGCCGCCGATGAGCAGGAAGAGAAGCGTCGTCCAGATGCTGTCGGGGTTGAAGGAGGAGAAGAAGTGGATGATGGCATCGTTGTGCGCCAGGTCCATCTCAGCGGCATTCATGCGCAACGTGGAAAGGGCAAAGAACAGGAAGGCGAAGCCGAACAGGAATTCACCCACGGACTTGCCCGTACTCTTCTTTTGGAACAGAAGGATGATGCCGAGGAGGAAAATAGGCCAGGCAAAGCTGCTCATATCGACGGAGAAGCCGAAGAACGCCATCAGCCACGCGGTAACCGTCGTACCGATGTTGGCGCCCATGATGACGCTGATGGCCTGCGCCAGCGTCAGTAGTCCGGCATTGACAAAGCTGACGGTAAGGACCGTAGTAGCCGTGGACGACTGGACGGCAGCCGTCACGAACGTACCCGTCAGAAGACCCGTAAAGCGGTTGCGCGTCATAGCCCCCATGATATTGCGCAGATGCCCACCGGCCAGTTTCTGGAGCGATTCGCTCATCACCTTCATGCCGTACATCAATAGGGCAAGACAGCCAAGAAGTTTTAAAAAGGATAAAACGGTCATACGTATTTAGGATTTTTTTATTACCTTTGCGCTGCAAAAGTAGTAAAACCCGAGCGAATATGCAAACAAGCAAGAAAAAAAACACATACAAAGCTCCTGCGGAAATCACAGGCGTGGCCACCGTGAGCGATTTCAACCGCAGGGTGGAACAGGGCGACATCCATGACATCATCAACGTCACAGAGGTGCTGCAGTCACGTCAGATAGCCGATATGGCCGACGAAATCTGCGAGCGGGGCACCATCCGCGTGGTGCTTATCGCCGGGCCGTCGTCATCAGGAAAGACCACCTTCAGCAAACGGCTTTCCGTACAGCTGATGGCCGTAGGGCTGAAGCCCGTGGCGCTCTCGACGGACGACTACTTCGTCCCCCGTCACCTCACACCGAAAGACGAAGACGGCAACTACGACTTCGAGTCGCTCTATGCCGTCGACCTCGACCTGTTCAACGAACAGCTGCAGGCCCTTATCGCCGGCAAAGAGGTGCGGCTGCCGCGCTTCAACTTCGAGACGGGGCTGCGCGAATGGCGTAGCGACGCTTTGACGTGCAATTCCGACACGGTGCTGATTATCGAGGGCATCCATGCCCTCAATCCCTTGCTGACGGAGAGCGTGGCAGAGAGCGCCAAGTACCGCATCTTCTGTTCGGTACTCAGCGACGTATCCCTCGACGGACAGCAAACCATCGTCACCACGGACAACCGCCTGCTGCGACGCATACTGCGCGACAGCCAGTATCGCGGGTTCCCCGCCGAGGAGACCATCCTTCGGTGGCCCTCCGTCCGCCGAGGCGAAGAGAAATGGATCACGCCATTCATCGGAGAGGCCGACGTGTTGTTTGATTCGTCGTTCCTCTATGAACTGGCTGTGATGAAACGAAAACTGGAGCCCATCCTGCAGGAGGTGCACAATACCTCTCCGGCGTATGAAACGGCACAACGGCTGCTTGGCTACATCGAATACTTCAAGTCCATTCCCGACAAGGCCATTCCGCCCACGTCGCTCCTGCGGGAGTTCTTCGGCGGCAGCAGCTATAAGTATTAGGTTAAGGGTTAAAGGTTAAGGGTTAATGGTTAGAGGTTAGATGAATATGGCAAACCTTGATAATGTACAGGCGGAACAGCAACAAGAGTTACTGACGCAACAGCAACGGCTATCGGCCCAGCAAATGCTGGTGGTCAGTTTGTTGCAGCTATCCACGCAAGAGATGGAGGACCGCGTGCGGACTGAAATTCTCGAAAATCCTGCTCTTGAAGAGGGTTCGGATGACGAAAGTCCTATTGACGATGTTGCTGACGACTCAGGCGACGACGACATTACCGACGAGCTTGAAGGCGACTCGATGGGAACAACGGCCGATACCGATATGGAGTTCGACGACGACAACGACAACTCGTCCGACTACCAGACAGGCAGAGAGACCTCACCCCGCGAGGAGATTCCCATCGACGCAGGCATCTCATTCTTCGATTTGCTGAAAGAACAGCTCGGCGAACAGCCGCTTACCGACCAGCAGCAGGCCATCGGGCTCTTTCTGATTGGGTCGCTCGACGACGACGGCTGGCTGCGCAAGAGCATCCACGAAATTGTGGAGGTATTGGCCTTCAAGGCCGACATCGACACAACGGCTGACGAAGTGGAGGGTGTCCTTCACGTCATTCAGCAGTTCGACCCCGCAGGTGTGGGCGCCCGCAACCTGCAAGAATGCCTCCTGCTCCAACTCGACAGAAAGGATGGTCAACAAGTCAACAAGTCAACAAGTCAACAAGTTATGATGGCGCGACGCATCCTCACAGAGTGCTTCGATGACTTCGCCGCCAAGCGTTGGGACCGCATACCCGAAGCCCTCGGCATCAGCAAGGAGGAAGCCGACGCGGCCCTCGTCGAGCTCACACGCCTCAACCCCCACCCAGGCAGTTCCTTGAGCGAAATGGTGGGGAAAGGCATGCAGCAACTGGTGCCCGACTTCGTGATGGACTCTGAGGGCGACGAAGCCGTGCCCATCCTCAACAACGGCGGCCTGCCCACCCTCCGCGTCAGCAGCGAGTTCCGCGAGATGCTTGCCGCTCAATCCAAGAACGGCACTCCCGCCCAACGCGAGGCAGCCCGGTTCCTGCAACAGAAAATCGATAGCGCCCAAGGATTCATCCAAGCCGTGCGGCAACGGGAGCAGACACTCAACGCCGTCATGCGGGCTATCGTCAAAATCCAAAAGGATTTCTTCCAAACAGGCGATGAGGAAGCGCTGAAACCCATGATATTGCAAGACGTGGAAGCGGCATCGGGCTACGACATTTCCACCATTTCCCGCGTCAGCAATACCAAGTATATTCAGACGCGCTTCGGCATCTTCCCCCTCAAGTATTTCTTCTCCAACAAACGGGTGAAAGTAGGCGGCGAGGATTCCGAGACGTACATCAACCTCAACGATGTGCTGAAGGAACTGAAAACCCTTATTGATGGCGAGGACAAGTCCAACCCGCTGACCGACGACAAACTCGCCGCCCTGCTGAACGAGAAGGGCTTCAACGTCGCCCGGCGTACCGTAGCCAAATATCGCGAGGCGCTCTCCATCCCCATCGCCAAGATGAGAAGACGATGAGGGTTAAAGGTTAAGGGTTAAAGGTTAAAGTAGTTAGTTGTAAAGAATCAAATCGTAAATAAAATGAATCCTATTGTCAGTATTATTATGGGCAGCACAAGCGATTTGCCCGTCATGGAGAAAGCCGCCGCATTCCTGAACGAAATGCGAGTGCCGTTTGAAATCAACGCCCTCAGCGCCCATCGCACCCCCGAGGCCGTCACCACGTTCTCCCACGAAGCCGCAGGGCGCGGCATCAAGGTCATCATCGCTGCCGCAGGTATGGCTGCCCACCTGCCGGGGGTTATTGCCGCGCAGACTGCCGTCCCCGTCATCGGCGTGCCCATCAAAAGTACCCTCGAAGGCATGGACGCCCTGCTCGCCATCGTGCAGATGCCTCCTGGCATACCCGTCGCTACCGTAGGCATCAACGCCGCACAGAATGCCGCCATTCTGGCCGTGCAGATTCTCTCCCTCAGCGACGCCGACTTGGCTAACCGTTTTGCCGACTACAAAGAAGGACTGAAGCGCAAAATCGAAAAAGCTAACGCCGACCTTGCCGAGGTGAAATACGAATTCAAATGTAACTAACGGGACAATACGTCTTTTATGAGCAATCCTTATTATCAACGGCGTAGGACAACGGTTGTCCACATCGGCGACACGCCGCTCGGAGGCGACAACCCCATCCGCGTGCAGAGCATGACTACCACGCCTACCGACGATACCGACGCCTGCGTAGCGCAGGCCAAGCGCATCATCGAGGCAGGAGGCGAGTACGTGAGGCTCACCACCCAGGGCATACGCGAAGCAGAGAACCTGCGCAACATCCGTGCTGCCCTGCAGGCCGAAGGCATCACCACGCCGCTTGTAGCCGACGTCCACTTCAACCCCCGCGTGGCCGACGTTGCCGCGCAGATTGTGGAGAAGGTGCGCATCAATCCAGGCAACTACGTCGATACGGCACGGACATTCAAGAAGATAGAGTACACCGATGCCGAATATGCCGCCGAGGTGGAGAAAATCCGCACTCGTCTCGTGCCCTTCCTGAACATCTGCAAGCAGCACTGTACGGCCATCCGCATCGGCGTCAACCACGGTAGCCTCAGCGACCGTATCATGAGCCGCTATGGCGACACCCCCGAAGGGATGGTAGAGTCGTGCATGGAGTTCCTGCGGGTATGCGTGGATGAAAGGTTCACGGACGTCGTGCTGAGCATCAAGGCCAGCAACACGGTAGTGATGGTGAGGACGGTACGCCTGCTCGTCCGCCAGATGGAAGCCGAGGGCATGGCGTTTCCGCTTCATCTGGGCGTTACCGAGGCTGGCGAAGGCGAGGACGGCCGCATCCGGAGCGCCGTGGGCATAGGTGCGTTGTTGGGCGAGGGCCTGGGCGACACCATCCGCGTGTCGTTGTCCGAAGAGCCCGAACGGGAGATTCCCGTAGCCCGCAAGCTGGTGGCCTATGCCGAGGAGAGCGCCCGAAAAAGAGCGTTAGCAAAAAACGCCATTAAGGACGGCACACTCACCCTCCACTATGACGAAGACACCCTTGAGGATTTTCAGTTGAAAGCGGCTATGGACGCAGGAGCACTACTCATCGACGGCCTGGCGCGCAACCTCGTGCTGACGAACGACAATCCCCTCATCACGCCCGAGCAAATCAAGAATACGCAGGACGCCATCCTCCAGGCTGCCCGAGTGCGGTTTACGCGAACGGAATATATCTCCTGCCCGGGCTGCGGACGTACGCTCTACGACCTCCAGACCACCATCGCCCGCATCAAGGCTGCGACGGCTCACCTGGGCGGAGGCGTGAAGATTGCCATTATGGGCTGCATCGTCAACGGCCCTGGCGAGATGTCTGATGCCGACTACGGCTACGTAGGTGCTGCCCGCGGCAAAGTCAGCCTCTATCGTGGCAAGGAGTGCGTGGAGAAGAACATCCCCGAGGCAGAGGCTGTGGAGAAGCTGCTGAAACTGATAGAAGAAGACAAGAAGGTATCGGAGTAATCGACGTATTCAGCATTATCAAAAAAGAGAAAAATGACTACAACATTCTGTATTATTGCCGCAATACTGGCCCTCGTGGGCTTGGTGGGTAGTGTAGTTCCCGTGCTGCCTGGGCCCACGCTATCGTGGATTGGCTGGCTGCTGCTCTTCCTTGTGCCCGGAGGCTCCGGCATCACGCTTACCTCCGTCATCGTCTGGGGCGTCTTGCTCCTTGTGGTGAGCCTGCTCGACTACTTCGGCAGCACGTGGATGACGAGCAAGGTGGGCGGCAGCAAATGGGGCACGCGCGGATGCTTCATCGGAATGCTCATAGGGCTGTTCTGCTTCCCCCCTGCGGGCCTCATCGTGGGTCCCTTCGTCGGAGCGTTCGTGGGCGAGCTTATCGGTAATGCCGAAATGGGGAGAGCACTTCGCGTGGCCATAGCGTCCTTCTTCGGATTTCTGCTGACGACGGGCTTGAAATTGATTTACAGCGGCGTACTCCTTTTCCTTATTGCCCGCGAGGTTATTAGCATACTGAGGTAAAAGCGACTCGCCCTTCCTTCCCCGTCATACCATTTCTGTACCCACTACGTTATCCACGTAGCGCACTACTCTAAAAAAATAACGCACTATTCTGTCAGATTAGCGTAGTAGGCTATTCGCACGGCGTTCGCGCAACCTACATGCACAAAAAAAGTGGCGTTTATTTGTTTTATAAAAACGAATGCCGTACCTTTGCCCCCGTATAAACACATTTTTAAAAAAAGAATTATGAAAAAACTAGCTTTCGTAGCCGCAATGGCTCTGACATTTGCGTTCGCCATGCCCGCCAACGCCCAGTTTGCGTTCGGTATCAAGGGCGGTCTTAACCTTGTTAACAACGAAGTCAGCGGTCTCACCTCCATGACCAAAGAAGAATTCTTCTCGCAGGACACCTACAAAGGCTTCTTCATCGGCCCGAAAATGGAGTTCGACATCCCCTTCGCCGGACTTGGCTTCGAGGTAGCAGCTCTCTACAGCCAGAGAGGCCTCATCGCTCCCACCAACGAGACCATTAAGTACAACTCAGTCCTCCTCCCGGTTAATCTTCGCTTAGGCTTCGGGCTGGGCAACCTTCTCAAAGTATTTCTGGCTGCCGGTCCTGAGTTCGACTTCAACATTGGTGAGAACACCCAGTTCGTCTCGGGCAGCAGGGAGCAGGGCATCGTAGCCTATGCCGTCAACAAGAGCGCCCTCAGCATCAATGTCGGCGTCGGCGCTACCGTTCTGAAGCACGTGCAGGTAGGCGTTAACTACAACATCCCCTGGGGCAGCACCTACGAAGCCGTCAGCTTCAGCAGAAGCGAGATTCAGGAAATTGAGAAGGAAGAGGGTCCCGTCAACTCCACCAAAACCCTTACCGAGCAATACGAAGAACTGAGAACCAAGTACAACGCAGCTCACGAGAAAGCCAACAAGACCGTCGATGACATCACCGAAAAGGTGAAAGCCGGCACCCTGCAACTCTCATTGGCTGTTCTGTTCTAGTCCATTCGGGACAATCGGGTCATACTGATTATTCCCGTAATATCTATACTCCGATGACGCTCGTTGACGTTTTACTTCCCCTCCCGCTGGAGGGGAAGTTTACCTACATACTGCCTCCAGCCCTTGCCATAGACGTCAGGGTGGGCAGTCGGGTAATTGTCCCCTTTGGAGCCAAGCGTCAATATACCGCCATCGTTACAGCCATCAAGGAAGAAGACGTCGACGATCTGAAGAAACTCAAGGAGGTTATCGCCGTCCACCCTGACCCGGCACCAGCTGTCACCCCCGACCAGCTGACGCTCTGGACGTGGATTGCCGACTATTACCTCTGTACTGAGGGTGACGTTCTTCGGGCTGCCCTGCCCGCCCCCTTGCTCCATCCTGCCCTGCGCAAACGTCCCCGAAGCAAGCGGAAAGCTGACGCACAGGGAGAGTCCACGACCCTGCCACCGACGTTGACGCCCGCCCAGCAGCAAGCTGCCGATGCTTTGCGTGAGGCTTGGACTCGGCGCCCCGTAGCCCTGCTCCACGGCGTCACTTCGTCAGGAAAAACCGAAATCTACATCCATCTTGCCCTCGACGCCATAGCCCAGGGACGGCAGGTGCTCTACCTCGTCCCCGAAATTGCTCTTACCACCCAGCTTTCAGATCGTCTACGCCGCGTGTTTGGCGAACGGCTGGGCGTCTATCACAGCCGATGTACCGATGTCCAGCGAGCCGACATCTGGCTCCGCCAACTCTCCGACCAACCCTACGACATCATCCTCGGCGTACGCTCGTCCGTGTTCCTCCCCTTCCAGCGCCTCGGCCTCGTCATCATCGACGAAGAGCACGAGAACACTTACAAGCAGCAGGACCCCGCCCCACGCTATCATGCCCGCGACGTAGCCGTCGTCGTTGCCCATCATGCCCATGCCCGCGTCCTCCTCGGTACCGCCACACCCAGCCTCGAAAGCTACCACAATGCCCTCACGGGCAAATATTCCCTCGTCAACCTCAAGGAACGCTGGGGAGCCGTCCTTATGCCCGTAATAGAGATTGTCGATATCCGCGACCTCCGACGCAAGCATCGCATGAGCGGTTCCTTCTCACCCCGGCTGCTTGGTGCCCTCCGCGAAACCCTTGAGCGTGGCGAACAAGCCATCCTCTTCCAAAACCGCCGCGGCTATGCCCCCATGATGGAGTGCCCCGTCTGCGGATGGGTGCCCCGTTGTGCCAAATGCGATGTGTCGCTGACTTATCATCGCCGCCTCGGGCAGCTCGTCTGCCATTATTGCGGCACAGCCTATCGCCTGCCCGATGCCTGCCCGGCTTGTGGCGAGACACATCTCAAGCCACTCGGGCTCGGTACCGAACGCATCGAAGAGGAGCTCCACGCCCTTCTGCCCGAAGCCCGCACGGCTCGGCTCGACCTCGACACCACCCAAGCTCGTGATGCCTACGAACACATTCTCGACGACTTCGCCTGCCATCGTACCGATATTCTCATCGGCACACAGATGGTCAGCAAGGGACTCGACTTTGCCCACGTCAGCGTCGTCGGCATCATGAACGCCGACACTATGCTCAACTACCCCGACTTCCGCAGCCACGAACGCGCCTACCAGCTTATGGCTCAGGTTGCCGGGCGTTGTGGACGGCGCGACCGACAAGGGCTTGTCATCCTCCAGACCAAGACCGCCGACATGCCCGTCGTCGCTCACGTCAGGCACTACGACTACCCCACTTTCTATACTGAGCAGACCGATGAACGCCAACTCTTTGGCTACCCTCCCTTCACCCGTCTCATCTTCATCTATCTGCGTGGACGTGACGAACGGCGTCTTACGGATGCCTCCCACCTATTCCGTTCACGCCTCGACACCCTCTTCAACCCCACTCGTGTGCTTGGCCCCGAAGCTCCTGCTGTCGCCCGCGTCAGCGGACTCTCCATCCGTAAGCTCATGCTCAAGCTCGAGCCTTCCTACTCGCCCTCTGTTGCGCGCAGCCAGCTGCGCCAACTGCTCCACGACCTCAACGCCGAAGGCGCTCTTTCAGGACTAACCATACACTTCGATGCCGACCCCATGTAAGATAGCCGCCCTCACGATGGCTCGCAACGACGCGTTTTTCCTCCAACGCTGGATAGCCTACTATGCCTCACAGCTTGGGGCGGAAAACCTATACGTCTTCCTCGACGGTACCGACCAAACCTTCGCCAATCCCCTCGAAGGAGTTCACATTACCGTCGTCAATCGTCTTGAAGGCAGCCGTTCTGTAGCCGACCGCCGCCGTATCGACTTCCTCTCCACAAAAGCCGCCGAGCTTTTTGCTGAAGGCTACGACCTCGTCGTGGGAACCGATACCGACGAATTTCTCATCGTTGACCCTGAACTTCAGCAAATCCTATCCGAGTATCTTAGCAGCCAGCACATTACGACATCCCTCTCTGCCCTTGGCATCGATGTCGGTCAGCATCTCCACGACGAAGCCCCCATCGACCCTTCCCGCTCTCTTCTCAGCCAACGCCGTTACGCCCTCCTCAGCGACCGCTATTCGAAAGCCTCCGTCCTTGCCCGCCCCGCACCCTGGGGCTCTGGTTTCCATCGTGTCCGGGGACACAACTTTCATATCGCTAACGGACTCTATCTCTTCCACTTCGGCTGCGTCGACTTTGGTCGGCTGAAAGCACGCTTTACCGACGGCGAGCGTAACGATGACGGATGGGAAGCCCACCTCCAGCGCCGAGCACGCACCATCCACATCATCTCCCAAGCTACCCCCAAAGCGTGGGAACAAACCACCCTGCGTGCCCGTCACATCCAGAACCTTTTCCGCCAGCCCTATGCCTGGAATAAACCCACCATGCTTCGCCGGAAATGGGTCGTCGAAATCCCCGAACGCTTCCGCAACCTCATCTGAATCCTCCCCATGTGCAGCCAAAACGAAATTCATAAGATGTCCGACAGTACCCCCATCGACGCCGTCGTCCTTTGGGTAGATGGGGGTGACCCCGTCTGGCGCGGCAAGCGCGACCGCTATCTCCAGCATGGTGAAGACCGGCACGACGACATCGCCGGTCCTACACGCTACACTTCCGTGGGTGAGGTTTATCTCTGTATGGCCTCCATCAACCGCTTCGCCCCCTTCATCCGCCGCATCTTCCTCGTCACCGACCAGCAGGTTCCACCCCACCTCGACGACTACCTCAACCGCCACTTTCCCGATGGGCACATCCCCTATACCGTCATCGACCACTCCGTCATTTTCCGCGGGCATAAAGACTGCCTCCCGACGTTCAACTGCAATTCCATCGAAAGCCTGCTTTGGCGCATCCCCGACCTCAGCGAACGCTACATCTATTTCAACGACGACATCGTACTCCTTTTCCCCGTCACCCCCGAGGATTTCTACGTCGGCGATGCCACCCGTTGCTATGGCCGTTGGTATAGCACCCTTTTTGCCCGGCTGCTCCATGCCCTCAAACCCACTCACGACGGCCACAAGCCCATGGGTTTCAAATCATTGCTTGTAAACACCCTGCGTTATACGCCGCGTCCCCATCGGCGTTTTCTCTTTCTCCTCCACACGCCGTTGCCCGTTCGCCGAAGTTTCTTTGAAGATTATTTCGCCGCTCATCCTGACGTGCTGCACTTCAACATCTCGCAACGCTTCCGTCATCCTTCCCAATTCAATCCGCAGGAACTTTTCTATCTCACCGAGGAACGTGCCGGGCGCTGCCTCGTCACCCCTTCGCATGCCAACGTCTTCTATTACAAGCCCCACCCCCACTCTTCGGACAGCTATCTGCGCCGCAAAGAGCGCGAGCTACGCCGTTCGAAAGCCCTCTTCGGCTGTCTCAATTCCCTCGACCAAGCCTCCGAGACTGAACGCCAACGCATTCTCCACCTTATTGCCCAACGCCTGGGAGTGATTACATTCCCAGAATTTCTTGTTTGAATCGGGCGACGGAAGTGGCGATTTGCTCGCGGCTCTCCAACTGATGGGAGAGGAAGGAATAGTGAGCGCGATTGTAGAACGTATCGCGTGCAGCAAGGGTTGTGGCGATATAGTCACGCAGCTCCTCGTCGCTCTTCCCTGTGACCAGAGGACGAGGGGTGCGGCTGATTCGGAGTCGGGTAAGAATCACATCCGTGGGGCAGACAAGGTGGACGGTGGTGCCACAGGCGTTCATGTAATCCATGTTATCGAAGTAACAGGGCGTGCCGCCCCCCGCAGCGATGACGACATCCTCGAAGTCAGCCACTTCATGCAGGATGGTGCGCTCAAGCTGGCGGAAGGCCTCCTCGCCGCGTGTGGCAAAAATCTGGGAGATGGTCTGCCGATAGCGAGACTCCAGGTAGTTGTCCGTGTCGATGAAGGTGAGTCCGAGGTTGTCGGCCAACGCACGGCCCAGGGTCGTCTTGCCGCTGGCCATGAAACCCACCAAGAAAAGACGTATCATTCCGATGGCGTTATTTCCGTTACGAATCAGCTCTTCTTCCGCCGTGGTTTGGCAGGGGCGTCCTTGGCCTTCTTGACAAGTGCCTGAACGTCCTCAAAGGTAAGCGCCTCGGGCTTGGTGCCACGGGGCAGACGGACGTTCGTGCCGTGTGCCGAGATATAGGGGCCGTAGGGGCCGTTGAGGATTTGCACTTCGTCGTCTTCGTCGAAAGTGCGGAGGACGCGGCTGGCCTGCTGCTCGGCATGCTTGTTAAAGAGTTTCAGGGCTTCGTCAAGGGTGATGGTGAGGGGGTCGCAGCCCTCGGGCAACGAAATGAACTGGCCGTCGTAGCGCACATAAAGGCCGAAGCGTCCGCTGCCGACGGTCACCGGGCTGCCGTTCACCTCGCCCAGCGTGCGGGGCAGCGTACAGAGGGCCAGGGCTTCGTCAAGGGTGATGGTGTCAATCGTCTGTCCCTTCTTCAGTTGAGCGAAGCGGGGCTTCTCCGCGTCGGAGACGGAGCCGATCTGCACGATGGGGCCGTAGCGCCCTATCTTCACGCTCACGGGTCGTCCGCTGACGGGGTCGGTGCCGAGCAGGCGTTCGCCGACCTTATGCTCCGGCTTGTCCGCCATGGCCTTGTCGACGAGGGGCTCAAAGTCGGCATCAAAGTGGGCGATGATGTCCGTCCAGCCCTTTTCGCCGGCGGCAATCTCGTCGAACTCCTTCTCGATGTCGGCCGTGAAGTTGTAGTCCAGTATCTCGGGGAAATGCTCGGTGAGGAAGTCGTTGACGACGATGCCCACATCCGTGGGGATCAGTTTGGACTTCTCCGTGCCGTAGGTCTCGGCCACGGTGCTTTCGGTCACGTTTCCGTTGCACAGGCGCAGCACGCTGACGTTCCGCTCGGTGCCCGCCACATCCTCGCGCACCACATACTCGCGCTGCTGGATGGTGCTGATGATAGGGGCATACGTCGAGGGTCGGCCGATGCCCAGCTCCTCCAGCTTGTGCACCAGCGAAGCCTCGCTGTAGCGCTGGGGAGCCGAGGTATAGCGCTCGGTGGCCGTAATCTCCTTGGCCGTCAGCACATCGCCCACGGCAAGGGGCGGCAGCAGACCGGCAGCACCCTCTCCCTGCGCCGCGTCGTCGTCGGACGACTCGCGATAGACACGCAGGAAACCGTCGAACGTGATCACCTCACCGGTGGCCGTAAAGACGTCCTTCGTCCCCTCCATGGCGATGGTGACGGTCGTCTTCTCCAGCTGGGCGTCAGCCATCTGCGAGGCGAGCGTGCGCTTGTAGATGAGCTCGTAGAGCCGCTTCTCGGCAGCATTGCCCGTCGTGAGCGACTGTCGGTGCATCGAGGTGGGGCGGATGGCCTCGTGAGCCTCCTGGGCACCCTTTATCTTGGCATGGATGTTTCGGCGCTGGTGATACTCGGCACCCATATTCTCCAGGATGACCTGCTTGCAGGCTCCCAGGCAGAAGTCCGAGAGGTTGGTCGAGTCCGTACGCATATACGTGATCTGTCCCGACTCGTAGAGCCGCTGGGCCAGCGTCATCGTCTGCGATACGGAGAAGCCCAGCTTGCGGGCGGCCTCCTGCTGCAGCGTCGAGGTCGTGAACGGCAGCGCAGGCGACTTCCTGAGCGGCTTCTGCTGCACATCGCCCACCGTCAGGCGGGCGGCCTTGCACTTCTCCAGAAACTCCTTGGCAGCCTGCTTGGTCTTGAAGCGCATACCCAGTTCGGCACGCATCTCCACCGTCTTGCCCTCAGCCGTGGGCACCACGAAGGTAGCCACGACCCTGTAGGCACATGTGGGCTTGAAGCCCTCAATCTCGCGTTCGCGGTCCACGATCAGCCTCACCGTCACCGACTGTACGCGCCCTGCCGAGAGCGCCGGCTTCACCCTGCGCCAGAGCACGGGCGACAGCTTGAAGCCCACGATGCGGTCCAGCACGCGGCGTGCCTGCTGGGCATACACCAGGTTCGTGTCTATCGAGCGGGGGTGCGCGATGGCATTCATGATGGCATCGGGCGTTATCTCGTGGAAGACGATGCGGCGCGTGCTGTCCGCGTTAAGCCCCAGCACCTCATACAGGTGCCAGCTGATGGCCTCTCCCTCGCGGTCCTCATCGGAAGCCAGCCACACATACTGCGCACGCTGCGCCTCGCGCTTCAGCTCCTCCACCACCTTCTTCTTCTCCGCGGGCACCTCGTAGATGGGCTCGTAGGTATCCTTGTCGATGCTGAAAGTCTTCTTCTTAAGGTCGCGGATATGGCCGTACGACGACATCACCTTATACCCGTTCCCCAGCACCTTCTCAATGGTTTTGGCCTTGGCGGGCGACTCAACGATTACAAGATTCTTTATCATCATTTTTATGGACGTCTATTGAAATCGGGCGCAAAAGTAGTACAAAAAAAGGGATTTACAAAAAATAGGAATTACAAAAAAAAGAAGGGGGGCTTTTTTCCCTGTTTATGTGACAATGTGACAGGTTGACAAGTTGTCAACTAAACCGGAAAAAAGCCCCCGCCCCTCAAAAATATAAAGCCCCCTTCTCTCTTACAATTTCAGCACCAGGCCGCCCACGGCGCGGATGCCCTGTGCAGGAATGGCGGGGCAGAGACCGCTCTGACGGTTCAGCAGGTTTTCGCCTGAGACGTAGAGCGAGATGACGGGGTTAAGGGCATAGTCGGCGCGGAGGCTGAGGTCGGCCACGGCAGGACGGCGTCCGGCACCGGTGTCGCAGAACTGGCGGTAACGGAAAGCGGCATCGGCCGTGAGTCCGCGGACAATGCGCGTGCGGAGGGCGGCACTGAGGTCCATCTGCGGAGCAAAGGCCAGCAGCGCGGGGACATCGCTGACGCCCAGCCAGCCGTAGTAGGTGAAGTCGGTGGTGAGGCGGAAGAGGTCGCGCCACTCGTACGAGGCATCGGCACCGGCGTGCCACACCTGCGCACGGTGGTTCTCCAACCCCGTGAAGAGCAGCCCGCGCGTGATGCGCTCGGTGGCAAAGAGGGCATCGTCCGCCAGACGGTAACCGCCGCCGAAGCCGAAATGCAGGCCCTCAGCAACGCGTACGCCCGTGTGCAGGCGCGCATTCACGTAGGTATAGGCGCGACGGAGGGGGACATCGGCCGTCCACCAGGGCGAGAGGCGATAGAGGTCGCTGAACGTCTGCAGGTCGCGCCCGCCATCGACAATGAGGTCGAGACGAACGGGAGCGGCTGGGGTGAGCGTGAAACGGCAGGCCGGCGACACGTGGACACTCTGGCTGTCGGCAGGCTGGACATCGACGTTCAAGCCCAAGGCGAGGGTGCTGTGCTTCCCCTCCAGCACCCACTGGGGACGAATGCCCAGGAAGTAATGGCCGAGGGTATCGGGCTGCAGTTGGTGGTAACGAAGATAGTGATTGGTCAGGGAGAGCTGGAGCCTGCCGCACTTGCGGAGACGATAGGCCACGTCGGCATCGAACTGGATATGATTCTCGGCATTGGCGAGGGTGTCGCCCTGCCAGGCGCTGTTCTGCCAATGATGGTAGCCGCCGCGGAAGCCGAGCTCGAAGGGGCTGTTCCCGAAGGTGGTAGAGAGGTAGCCGTCAGCGCCATAGGTGAGGCTGTGCTGAAGGTCGGTGGCGAAAAGCATCAGCGGATTGGCCACAAGATGGTTGCGGACGTAGTAGCCCACGTCGGCGGACAAGCCGAAACGGGTGCTCCCCTCGTGGGCATAGCTGATGCGGGCATCGGTGTCGTAGCGGAGGCTCTTCCACGTGCCGCTGTCGACGGGTGCCGCCAAGCCCTGGAAGGGAATCATGCCGTTCCACCCCATGACGGAAGCGCCCAGGCTCAGCACATCGCGACGACCCAGCGAGGCACGATAGAGACCGAGCACATCGACGTTGTTGCGGGTGCCGTAGCCCAGACGGAGGTAGGCGGGCAGCAGACGCTCCTGACGAAGACGGGTGACGCCCGAGCCGAAGGGCTCGCGAAGGAGATTGCCCGGATCGTGAACGGCATCGGCATAGACCACCTCCTCGCGGTTGGCCACAGGAAGCTGCTCCTCGGGAACGAACGAACGCTTTTCGGACGAGGCAAGGACGGGATTGTAAATGCTCTCCACCATCACGGTGCGGCGGATGGTGTCGTTCTGCGCCTGCACAGCTGCCGGCAACACCGACAGCAGAATCATAATACTATATAAATGGATACGTTTCATTGTCGTATATAGGGTTAGGGGTTAAGGATTAAGGGTTAAGGATTAAGGGTTAAGGATTAGGGGTTAAAGATAGGGGTTAAAGGTTAAGGGTTAAAGATAGGGGGTTAAAGGTTTTTACTGCAGTTTTTCCAATCGTTCCTCAATCCTTCCCGCAATGTCGTCCTTGGCCGTATAGTTCTGACGGAGGGAGAGCAGGTACTGACGAGCCTCCACATCGCGTCCGCTGGCTATATAGATATCGGCCAACAGGATGAAGCTGCGTGCCAGCCAATAGGTGTGGGGGGTGCTGACGCTGATGTAGTCCTGCACCTCCTTCTCGGCCTTGTCGCTCTGGCCGCTGTCGTAGTAGAGCTGTGCCAGGAGGTACTTGGCCTCGGCGCCACAGACGGTGCGGGTATCCTTGGCAAGAATCGCAAGGTCTGCCATGGCCGTGCTGGTCTGATTGGTGGCCAAACAAGCCTTGGCACGGTAGTAGCGCATCTCGACGGCGGTCTCGGGGGCCAGGCTCTTGTCCGCCACAAAAGTACCTACCTCGCTGATGATGTAATCCCAATCGGAGAGCACCCATGCCGACCGGACGCCGAACGTCTGGGCGTGCAGACGGACGTCGGAACGGCTGGTCATCGCCTTCAAGTCCTTATAGGCGACAAGGGCTGTGCGGTGGTCCTTGTGGTCGTAGGCCATGTCGGCCACCATGCGGGTAGCCTCCTCGCAGTAGCGGCTGTTACGCATCTCGGCCACCTGGCGGAGGTGGGCCATCGCCTTCTCGTAGTTGTCCTGCTGGCGGTAGATGCAGCCCAGATGGTAATGGGCGGTGAGGGCATAGGCACCCGCTGGGAACTGGGTGAGGTATTTCTCGAGAGCTTCGCGAGCCTTCTGCGTCTCGCCCTTCATGTAGAGCTGCTCGGCTGCCGCATAGGTGAGCGAGTCGTGCTCCGTCACTTCCACCGACACCATGCCCTTCGTCTGCGAAGCAAACTCCACGTACTTATCCACCTGATTCTCCTCCACATAAAGCGATTTCAGGTCGCGCATGGCCACATTGGCCTCCTCGCTGCCCGGATAGGTGGTGATGACGCGTTTGTAAGCGGCAACGGCATCGGCAGTCTGGCCAGCCTGGTAGAGGAGCAGCGCGATTTCGTTGCCGGCGCTGGGGGCATAGCTGCAGCGGGGATATTTATCCAGCAACTGGCGGAAAGCACTGAGCGCCCCGTCCGTCTGCTCCAACTGGACATACGAGCGTCCCTTCTCGAAGAGGGCATCGTCAGCATAATCGGATGAGGGGAAGTGCTTCAGCAGATAGTCCAACGTAGAGATTTTATCCTTATAGCGTCCCAGCAAGCCCTGCGAAAAGGCTTTCTGATAGACAGCATAGTCGCTTGTTTCGGGGTCGATGGCAAGAGCCTTGTCGTAGGCATCGACGGCATCGCTGTAGCGACGGGCCTGGAAGAGGCAGTCGCCCATACGCCCCCAGACATCGGCCCGGGTGGCATTGTCGGTATAGGACGAAACGCCGGAGGTGGAGAAGAAGCGGTCGAACTGCCGGTAGGCCTCGTTGTAGTTGCCCTGGCGGAAATAGCAGTATGCCTGCCCATAGCGTGCCAGCAAAGCCGTACGCCCCTCAGACGACTGGGAAAGACAATTGGCATAGTCGTTGCGAGCCTTGCCGTAGTCGCCCTTCCGGTAGTAAGCCTCGCCACGCCATAGGAGGGCTTCGGCACGTGTGGAACGGTCATAGGTGCCCATCTTGACGGCTTCCGTCAGGAAATCGATGGCCTTGTCTATCTCTCCACCGGCAAAAGCCTCTTGCCCAGCCCGACAAAGGAGTTTCTGGCGGACATCCAACAAAGCCTCGCTGGGATGGTTGATTTTCTCGATGGACTGTAGGGCGGCAACGTAGTTGCGGGTGTTGAGATAGGTTTCGACGAGATAAGTGTTCACCTTCTGCACCCAAGAGGATGCGGGGAACTCGTTGAGGAAGCGCTCAGCCACCGTAACGCCCTCGCCGAAGGCACCACCACCCGTCTCGTGAAGGGCAGCGATGTGGTTATACATGGCCTGTTCGCGCAGCCCTTCGTCGGCTTCCATGGACGATGCCCGTTCGAAGCTCATGCGAGCCCGGGCAGCATCGCCCGTCTTCAGATACGAGAGACCGCTGTAAAGCTCAGCACATTGGGCGACGGCATCGTCATTGCTTCCCGTCTTGTCCACCATGGCCAGCACCTCAGGAGCACGGAGATACTCACCCGAATTGTAGTGCGCCAGTCCGAGGCGGAACAAAGCCTCGCGGCTGGGGGTGTCCGTCCCTGCCAGATAATCCTCCAGCTGCAGCGCACTCTCCTCGTAGCGGCCCACGCCAAACAACGCTTCGCCGCGGACACGCTTAACCTCATTACTCAGATTAGGCGCCAGCGGCGAGGTTTTAGCATTGTATGCAGCACTGGCAGAGTCGGCACGAACGAGAGCAACGGCATAGTTGCCCTGCTCAAGGGCAGCCTCAGCCTTGTAAAACAGGGCAGCAGGACGAAGCGAAGGGACATCCTCCACAGCGCAAAAGCCGTCGACAGCCTCGTCGTAGCGACGTTCGGCATAGTCCACCCACGCCAAGGCAAAGGTAGCCTCGTCCTTATAGCGTCCATTCATCAGCTGGGCCGTGAGCAACTGGACACGGGCATCGTCCAAACTCCCCAGCTCAGTCAGCGCCATACCGTAGGTGACGACGAGGCGCTCCAGCTCGTCACCCGGCAGCGCTTCGATGTCGATACCCTTCATCTCCTCGGCCATGGCGAAGTAGTCGCCACAGGCATAATAACCCTCAGCAAGCATAGCGCGGAGACGGTTGCGGTGAGGGGCATCGGGATGCTCCTCCATGTAGTTGCGAAGAGTTGTGACAATATCTCGCCCGTCCTGACTCTCCCTGGCAGACGAGAGGAACTCCGCATATCGGGCATCCGTAATCAGACGGGCAGCATCAGACCTGAGGTCATCGAGCCCACAGGGGGCTTGTTCCAGCAACATCCGTGCGGGGACAGGAGCTCCGTCGTCGGCCACACGCTGGGCTTCGGCCGTCGTCTGGCCATGCAGGGCTACGGCCCACGTCAGTCCGGCTGCCAGCAGCAAGGATATGGATGGTTTTCTCATGATGATTCTATTATTTATAAGGTATTATTATCTGTTTCGGCTGCGAAGATAGTGATATGCGCGGGAAAAAACAAAAAAATTCACTTTATTTCAGAGTTGATACAATTCAGAAACACGCAAGAAAAACGAAAAAACGAGGCCGGACGGGTGTTGCCTGTCCGGCCCAGCTTGGACGTTATTGCCGAATGGGTCATCGGGGGCTGATGCTGCCCACGCCGTTCTTGTGAATGCGCTGCATCTCAGGGCGACCCTTGTAGAGGATATTGCCTACGCCGTTGTTGGTGTAGTCGCAACGCTCGGAAGCATGGCATTGGACGCTGCCTATACCATTGAGGCTGACGGTAGTGTCGTGCGACTGGAGGTCGTAGGCGTAGATGCTGCCCACGCCGTCGGACATATAGGTGGCTGTGTTGGTTTCGCCACGGAGGGTGATATTGCCCACGCCTTCGTTCTTCACAACAAGTTCGTTGCATTGGACATCGTCAAGATTGATGTTGCCCACACCCGAATTGACGATTTCCAGTTTGTCGGTATTAATGGTCTCAGAGCACTTGAAATTGCCCACGCCATCGAGACGGATAGTCGACAACTCGCGTCCATAGACGGTGAGGGAGAGCCGTTCGCCGCGACGCAGCCGCAGACGGTCCTTTGCCGTAATGTGGAGGACGCCCTTTTCAACACGGACATCAATAGCGTTGATAATGCGCTCGGAGCCCTGGGCTTCGATGCGATAACGATCCGACGGGACGTAACGGATAGAAGTCAGCATCTCCGAATGAATAGCGGTAAACGGAGCAAGATTCATGTGAGCATCGACAATCTTGACGGAGCGACGCCCTGTATCGCTTTCACTGGATTCGACTTCGGTAGCCGACGGCAGGAAGGTTTCCTCGGCTATACAGACAGGGTCAAGACCCAAGATAATCGGCGCAGCGCCGATGGAAGTGTTCAGCAGGAGGCTGGCAAGGGGAATTAGGATGAATGTTGGTGTCATTTTTCTTTCGGTTGTTTTTTGGTTTCTGCACGTTAGACGTTCGAAACCTCCGAAAGGTTGCAGCGGGCAACAGTTTTTTTCGTCTTTTTATATATATACCAGAAACACAGCAGCAGGATGACGGCATAAGCAGCCATGATGTAAGGCTGTGCCGCTTCGCCTGCGCCCTCCTCGAAACTCCCTTCGGCGCCATAGAGGCGCATGCTGATGACGGCAATGCTGTTGTTGAGAATATGCCCCACGATGCCGGGTATGATGCTGTCCGTCCGCCAGCGCAGCCAGCCCAGCACAACGCCGATGAGTGCGGCATTAAGCACCTGAGCGGGATTGATGTGTACAAGGCCGAACACCAAGCCCGACACCAAGATTGCCGCCCAGGGTTTCCCCTTCCACAAGGTAAGCAGATGCCCCTCAATGGCGCCGCGGAAGAGACATTCCTCCAATATGGGGGCAACTATGGCAATGCTCAGGATGCCCACCACGTCGTGGCTCATGTCCATGAAAGTATCTTCCAGCAGATTGGGCAGGTCGGCCCACTCGTTCAGCAGGCTCAGCACATACATCAGCGTATAGATGAAGGGGATGCAGACAAGAAGCAAGGGCACGTTTTCCTTCCGCAGGAAGTCGGTGGAGAAACGGATGTAGCGGAAATGAAGTAGATGCCACAGCATCGCCAACGCCGCCAACAGCGTCCCCAAGGCTACAACAAAGGAATTGCCGGTTATAGCACCCGACTTGACCGACTGCAGCAGCACGTCCAAATCGCCGCCTGAGCGGGCAGCCTCAACAAGCAAGGCACCAAACATCACCAGTACCGTAAACAGCAGCTGGTAGAGGAAATAATAGATGACAAGTTTAATCGTTCGTTTCATAAATAATAATAATTAGTTTTTTAACCATTAATCTTTAGCCCTCAACCATTAACTCCCTAATCCGTGCGGCATCAGCCTTGAGCTGGCTGACGAGAGCCTCCACGGAGGGGAACCTGCGCTCGTCGCGCAAATGATGCAGGAGTTGAACGGAGAGTGTTTGCCCATAAATGTCGGCATCAAAGTCGAGAATATGAACCTCAACGCGCCGCACAGTCCGCCCTCCGAAAGTAGGACAAAGCCCTATGTTCATCATGCCATTATATGTCATAGGATTGACTTGTTGACCACTAAAAATGACTTTGACGGCATAGACGCCCGTTGCAGGTATCAGCTTCTCTGGCTGCACGGCAAGGTTTGCCGTAGGGAAGCCCAGCGTCCGTCCTCGTCCGTCGCCCGTCACCACAACACCCTCAATAGTGTAAGGATAGCCGAGAAGTGTCTTCGCTCCCTCGACGTTGCCCTGAAGCAACAGCTCACGGATGCGGGTGCTGCTTACGTCGCCATAGGCTGGAGCATGGACAATCTCCAGGCCACACGACTCTGCCGCAGCATCGTAGAACGGGGCGTCGCTCCGCTGCTCGCAGCCGAAGCGATGATCGTAGCCCATCACGAGCACACGCACGCCCAGCTGCTCCTTCAGCAACGTCATGAACTGTGCTGCCGTCATCTCTGCCACTTCGCGGTTAAATGCCATCACTTCCACCCTGTCCATTCCGGTTTCCAGCAAACGCGCCTTCCGCTCAGCAAGAGGGAGAAGAGCCTCCCCCTCCTCACGAGAAGGGGCAAGAGTGGGTCTTCGGAAAAACTCCTCCGGCGTAGGGGCGAAAGTCAAAGCGAGAGACGACATCCCCCTAGCCTCAGCCACTTCCCTTACCTTATTTAAAAGGAAGCGATGCCCGAGGTGAACACCGTCGAACACACCAATGGTAGCGACATAGAAAGACGTCTTTTTCATAATCGGGCGCGAAGTTAGTGCTTTTTTTCATAAAAACCTTTCTCGTTTCAAAAAAACTCACTACTTTTGCAGCGTCGGAAGTGTTGCCCATTGTCAATTTTGCATGGTCCAACAGCCGATAGCGGGCTTTTAGCTCAGTTGGTTAGAGCAGCAGACTCATAATCTGAAGGTCCTAGGTTCAAGCCCTAGATGGCCCACCTTCTCCAGGCAGGAACATCCCCAAAGTGTTCCTGCTTCTGTTTTTTCCGTGGGTGGAAAAATAGAATCAAACGCTGTGAAATTAAAATCAAACGCTAAAAATTTAGAATCAAACGCTGGCGGAATAGCGTTTGATTCTAGGAGAGAGGAATCATCTCCTGTAGTCGTGCAGGGTTTTACGGAGGATGTCAGCAAGTGAGAGCTGATAGTCGATATAGGCGGAGAGGTGGTTGCGGTAGGCGCTATTGAGACGGTTGCGCTCAAGGGCAAGGGTCTGGCTGTCGATATCGCCGTCGGAGAAGCGCTGGCGGGTGATAGCGAAGCTCTTCTCGGCAAGGCTGACGTTCTGCTCCAGCAGCTGGAGGCGCTTGAGGTTGTTGTTGAGGCGGGCAACAGCGGTACGTGTTTCCGTCTCGATGCTGCGCTCCAGTTCCTCGCGGTTCCAGATGTTCTGCTGCTGGCGTGCCTTAGCAGCCCGGACTCGGGCGCGATTCTCGCCAAAATCGACAATAGGGACGGTAACGGTAAGCCCCACGCCGTAGTTGGCAGGACGCTCGATGAAGTTATCGTACGAGTCGGCAAGGGTTGTCGTATAGGGGTTTGAGCGTTCAATGCTGTTCGTGCCCGTCTTCTGGACATAGGCCTCAAGCGTGCCGCGCACCATGCCGCTGGCCTTCGTCTGACGGATAGTCATATTCTGAAGCTCGATGGCAATATCGCGGTCCCGCAACTCAGTACGGTTATCGAGGGCGTAGCGGACAGCCTCCTCCACATCCACCACAATAGGGGTGTAGCTGAGGTCGTCGGTAAGTACGATGCTGTCGGTAAGGGCGATGCCGAGCATTTCCTTGAAGTTATTGATGCTGGCCTGCTGATTGATGAGCGACACTTCGTAGCTGTTGCGGGCTTCGGCAAGGTCAACCTCCATCTGCAGGGCATCGACCTCCTTGATAAGGCCCGAGGCGTATTTGTTCTGGGCAATCTCGTTAGCCTCCGTCTGACGTTCGAGGTCAAGACGGGCTATCTCGGTACCGCGTTGCTGGGAGAGGAGGTTGTAGTAGCCACTACTGATTTGATAAACCAATCCAAGTTCCTCGCGCTGAAGGGATTTCTGCGAGCGCTCGTAAGCCAGACGGGCTTGCTTGAGGTTGGCGCGGACATTGTTGTAGCCATAAAGGGCATCGATAGGCTGACGGAAGCGCAGACGGGTGTTCAGCGTGGAGGAACGCAGGAAGGCGTTGTAGTCGTCATAGGCGTTAACGCCTGTCTCCCAGTAGATATTACCGTTAGTAATAAGAGGCTGATTGACGGTAAGGGTACCGCTGTAGTCGAGTCGTTTGACGGAGTAGAAAGAGACGCCCGTGCTGTCCTCCCATGTGCGGATGTTCTGGTTGAACGAGGGGGTGGTGAGGCTGAGGTCAACGTGCGTCCGAAGCCCGGCAAGGGTCGATTTGAGGTTGTATTCGGCTATCTTGAGGTCTTCGCGGAGGTTGCGCATGGAGTAGCTCTGCTCACGGGCAAGGTCGATGCTCTGCTGAAGGGTGAGGTAGCGGATCTCGGCATGACTGGGGAGAACTGCGAATAACAGAAAAACAAGAACTGAAAAATAAACACCCTTCTTATGGAGATGATGATGCATAGTAAACATTTTTTCTTAACTCTAATTATGAACTATGAACTAAGAACTCTTAACTACATTCTGGTGATATTGTCGTTAGGGGCATCGGACGAGATGCGTCCATCGTGAATAGTGATTTTACGATGGGCATAGCTGCCGACGTTGGGGTCGTGGGTAATGACGATGATGGTATTGCCCTGCTCGTGCAATTCGTGGAAGAGCTGCATGATTTCAACGCTGGTCTTGGAATCGAGGGCACCCGTAGGCTCATCGGCAAGGAGGATGCCGGGGCGGGTGACAAGGGCACGGGCAATAGCAACGCGCTGACGCTGTCCGCCACTAAGCTCGCCCGGATGATGCTCCTTTCGCTCAGCCAGTTGTACGCGCTCAAGGGCTTCGGTAGCCCGCTCGCGACGCTCACGAAGGGAAACGCCGGCATACATCAGCGGAAGCTCCACATTCTGCACGGCTGAAAGCTTGGGCAGCAGGTTGAAGTTCTGGAAAATGAAGCCTATCTCGCGATTGCGCATAGCGGAAAGGGCATCGTCATCAAGCTGGCTGACGTCCGTTCCGCGAAACATATAGTGCCCCGATGTGGGGGTATCCAGACAACCGAGAATATTCATCAGCGTGGATTTGCCGGAACCCGAGGGACCCATGATGGCAACATATTCGCCCTGATGAATAGTGAGGTTGACGTCCTGAAGGGCGCGCACCATGTTGTCGCCGCCCATGTCGTAGGTCTTGCAGAGCTGGGTTATTTCGATGAGGGGGTTATTCATAGCGTATGGAATCGACGGGTTTCAGATTGGCAGCATTCTTCGCAGGCAGATAGCCGAAGCAGATTCCCACCAGCACGGAGAACGTGAAGGCGATGATGATGGAATAGAGGCGGATAAAGGTAGTGATATCGGTAAAGAGGGTCACAACCAGCGAGAGAGTGATGCCGAGAACGACACCAATAAGGCCTCCCGTGATGCTGATGACGACGGACTCCGTTACGAATTGCGCCATGATATCGCGCTTGCGGGCTCCGATGGCGCGACGAATACCGATTTCACGAGTACGCTCCATGACGGTAGCCAACATGATATTCATGATACCGATACCGCCCACGAGAAGTGAGATGGCCGCAATGGCGCCGAGAAGGAAGTTGTAAATCTGGCGCTCTTTCTCTTCCTGCTTCAGCAGCTCGTAGGGGATGACGATGTTGTAGTCGGCGTTACCCCAATGATGACGATCAAGTATCTGGGTGACAAGACGGCTGGTCTCCATCAGACGCTCGGACTCTGTGACGTGGACGGTAATCTGGCGAATCTCGCTGTCAAGAGGACGGACACGGGGGAAACGATCCAGGTAGGTAGTGAGGGGGATGAAGACGTCGGTATTGAGGTCACGTGCTGCCAGCTCTCCCACGGTTTCCGTAAAGACGGTCTTGGAAGCCAGGACGCCTACCACCTCCAGCCATTGATCACCCATTTTCACCATCTGGCCCAGGGGAGAAGCCTTGCCGAACAGGGCGTGTGCCGTTCCGGCACCCAGCACGCAGACCTTCAAGCGTCCGTCGTACTGCGCCTCGGTAAGGAATGACCCCTCACGAACAGTATAGTTGAGGATGTCGGTATAGCCCGGGGTGACGCCAATAATTGTGGAGCGTACCGATTTGTCGGCATACTTCAGTTCCATCGTCTGTTCGGCCTGCGACACCGTACGATCCACACCGGGTACGACGGCAAGAATATTCTCTGCATCAGACAACGAGAGGCCAGGCGAAAACCGAGCACGCACCTCCTCCAGTTCGGTGTCAGAAAGGTTTTTCTCGCGTATGATGATGTTGTTGACACCCAAGTCCTTGTACTTGGCAATCGCTTCGCGTTTGGCTCCCTCGCCGATGGAGAGCATAGTGATGACGGAAGCAACGCCGAAGATGATGCCAAGCATAGTGAGGAATGAACGGAACTTGTGGTCCGTCAGTCCACCCAAGGCTATCTGTATGTTCTCTGTATATTGCACTTTGGAAAAATAGAAAAATTAGGAATTAGGAATGAGGAATTACAAATTAAGAATGAGGAATTATAAAATAGGAATTAATCCGTATGAAATTCACAACTGACGGTCATGCCGGGCTTCAGACGTTCGTCGGAAACGAGCAGGCGTACTTCCACGTCGAATACCTTGATGTTTTTACTATTATTCCTGTTTGCCCCGTTCTTGATGTGGCAGAGCCGGCCTATGGAGGATATCTCGCCTGGGAAGTCGGTTCCAGGCAGGGCATCAAGGCGGACGGTAACGCGCTGCCCCACACGGATTTTCAGGAAATCGTTCTCATGCACGCTGGTGTTGACCTTCATCCATGTGAGGTCGGGCACACGGGCTATGGCCTGTCCGGCATCGACCTCGTTGCCAATGGTAAGCAGTTCAGGCTGCCAGCGACGTCGGCGTTCTATTTGGAAGATGCCGTCGATGGGGCTGATGAAGGTGAGTTGCGGAAGCAGCTCGTAGGTGCGCTGGATGTCCTTTTCGATAAGGTTGACGCGGATGCGCTGTATCTTCAGGTCGTTTTCGTTGATGATGGTGTTGAGCTCACGGTTGCGGCGTGCCCGCTGCAGGTTGATGGTAGCCTGACGGAACTGTAGCTGACGGATGCGCTGCTGGCGCTCGCTCTCAAAACGCACGGACTCCATCGACAGCTTCGACAAAGCGTATGCCGCTTCCTCAGAACGAATGGAGTTCTCGTTCTGGCTGCGGGCGTTGCTCTGGTTGACAATCATCTTCTCAAGGGCGGCCTGCTGGGTCTCAAGCTGTGTCTCACGGTCGGTGATGTAGCGGGTGAGGTTGATGGGGTCAAGCTGGATAATGGTATCGCCAGCATGAATGGATTGTCCGTGCTCGGCCATCCACGAGATCTTGGCATCATTCCAGCGCTGTCCGAGGCGCTGCATGACAAACGTCTTGGAGGTGACGGCAGCCAGCTCGCCCGTTTCGATAAGCGCTCCCGAAGCGGCACCTGATGCGTCAGCCCCACCACGTAGTCCCCCCTTGCACGACACCAGCGCCAAGGCAAGGAGTAAGAACGCCGATAATGTCAGTCTGCTTTTCATTTTTCCGTTCCTCCTTGTTTCTTCTTTGACTTCTCGGGCTTGACAGTCGGGTCAACGAGGGCTACATGATCGCCCTTGCGCAGGCCAGAGGTGATGATGATGTAATCGGTATTCGTAGCGCCCGTCTCCACCTCCGTACGCTCGTATCCGGTAGCAGTGTTGCGGAAGACGTAGCTCTTGTCGCCCTCCGTATGGACAGCCTCGATAGGGATGTAGTCCACATCGTCGATGCGGTCCACGATGATTCGGCAGCTGACGGTGAGTCCAGGCAGCAGGTTGGCATCGGCTCTGTCCACTAGCACCTCCACGGGGAACACCTTGATGGTTGAGTTGCGCTCTTTGTTGACGGCAAGGTTGGCGATGGTGAGGACATGGCCTGAAAAGACGCTGTCGCTGTAGGCATCAGGGCGTATCTCGGCGTCCATGTCCTTACGGACTTTCGAGATATCGACCTCGTTGATGTTAATCTTCACCTTCATCTGCGAAAGGTCAGGCAGATCGATAAGCTGCGTGCCGCCCCAGCATTGGTCGCTGACCTGGAATTTGGTGTCGGTAGAGCGGTTGTAGTTGATGATGGCTAAGCCAGGCTGGGGGCTGACGACGTGGAGGCGGTCAAGGGTCTGATAGGCCTCGCGCAGGCGGTCCCTGTCCTGTTCAATGGAAAGTTTCTTCTGCTTGAGGTCCTCGGCCTGCACCTTCTTACGGTTCTCTATCTGCTCCTTGGCCTGCTTCAGCGAGATGTCAGCCTTCTCCAGGTTGAGTTCTATCTCCTTGCGTCGGATTTCAGACTCGTAGGCTGCGCCCTCCAGCTCGATACGCGAAATCTCCTGGGCAATCTCGGCAATCTCGTAGTCGGCCAGCAGTCCCTCCATCTCCTGCGTCTGCTGCGCCTTCAGCTTCTCCAGCTCAGCCAGGCTGACGACAAGGCGGTCCTCATGGTCCAGAATGGCTTTCTGCACTTCCGAAGGGTCGAAGATAACAACGGTGTCGCCAGCCTTGACGTCGCTGCCGTCGGGGACTATCTGCGAGATTTTCAGTCCGCCGAAGCGCCAGGGGATTTCAGGCGCCGTGATGTGGATGGAGCGGAGCGCTTCCACCTCGCCCTCCTCATAGATATCGACGAGGAACGTGCCGTGGCTCACCACAGCCTCGGGGATGACGGTATCGGCTTTCTTTCCTCCACAGGAAAACAAGAATAGCAGAAAAAATGCAGGAGTGAAGGTGTGCAGGAGTGTGGTCCTGTAGAAACGCGATAGACGAGACATTATATTTTCCATTTTAAATTATTCATTCTTCATTTTTCATTCTTCATTTTTCCAGGAACTGCTTCCTCCGGATAGCCCCTGAGGTGGGGCGCAGGAGCAACAGTTCGTCGCCTTCGCTCAGCCCGCGCACAATGACGGTCTGGGAGGGCGAGGCGTAGGCCACTTCCACCTCCTGCTGCACGGTGTGCCCGTCGCGACGGACATAGGCCACCTTCGTTGAGTCGGCATCCACCACACACACGGAGGGCACCACCAGCGTGTCCTCCATCAGACGGAGGCAGATGCGGCAGCGGGCGCTGCTCTGCGGACGGATAGTGGCGAGGGCTGAATCGACGGAAGCCGTTACCTCGAACAGTTTCACGCGGCTGCCTCGCGACGCCTCCTCCCCCACGGGCATCTTCTTGGTGATGCGCCCCCACGCCCTGTTGTCGGGGTCTGAGGCGAAGGAGATGTCCACACGGTCGTCCACATTGATGCGCTTGTAGTCACCTTCGGGAATCTTCATCACCACCTCCATGTTCGACACGTCGGGCAGCACCACAATGGGCATCTGCTCCCACACGTTGTCGCCCACCTGCAGGGGGCGGTCCTCCATCCACGATTCGGCAATGATGGCAAGCCCGTTCTGGGGAGCGCGCAGCGTCAGTCCGGCAAGGCGCTCGCGCTGGTCGGCAATGCGGCGGTGGAGATGAGTCATCCAGGTCTTGATGCGCTGGCTGTCCACCCGCCACGTCACCTCCATAGCACGCAGGTTCATCCGCGCCCGCTCCTGTTCGATGGCGGCACGGCGCAGCCTCAGCTCCTTGATGCGGCGCTGGAGGGGCGGCGAGAACTGCAGTTCCAGCGAATCCAGCGAGGCAATCGTCGCCTCAGCCAGCCCCGTCTCCATGCGGGCCGTCTGCAGGGCATGCTCCAGATGGTAGGTGGCTGTCATCTTCGTGCGCTCAGCCTCCGAGGCCTCCAGCAGCGTCAGCAGCTCGTCCAGCTCGTTCTCCATGTCGTGGCTCTCGATGATGCAGATCGTGTCGCCGGCGCTGACGTACGAGCCGTCGTCGATAAGATATTTGATGGTGCCGTCGATGTTGTTTCCGCAGGCTATGGTGATGGTGCTGACGGACTGAGCCGTGCCGTCGGCTACTACCTCCTCGCGGAAGTCCTGCCGCTCCACACGGCACGTGAGCTTCTGGCTATCACCCTTTTCCCCGCAGGAAACGAACAACAACAGGTAAAAAAAAATATTCTTTGCCTTCACAGCTGCAAAGGTAGCGCGAATTATTTCAACGGCGCAAAAAATAACCGTCAAAAATATATAAAAAAGGAAAGAAAAACTAAAAACCCCGCTAACCCTTTATCAAGCTGGTGAGGTTCGACGTGAACATGCCCACGGAAATAGCCAGCAGCATCACGCCGAAGAACTTCCGCAACATGTATATGAACGACTTTCCCAAGCGCTTCTGAATCTTTTCCGTCATCACCAGCACGATGTTCACCCACACCATGTTCAGCAGCAGACCCACAAGGATGTTAATGTCGGCATACTCCGACTTCAGCGCGATGATGGTAGTCAGCGCTCCAGCCCCTGCCAGCAGCGGAAACACCAGGGGGATGAACGTCGCCTCGTTCGTCGGGCCGTTGTATTTGAATATCTCTATGTCCAGCAGCATCTCCAAGGCCATGAGGAACAGCAGTATCGAGCCCGCCACGGCAAACGAGTTGATGTCCACGCTGAAGAACCTCAGCACCGCGTCGCCTCCGATGAAGAACACCAGCAGCAGCCCGAAGGCCGAGAGCGTAGCCTTCCGCGCATTCACCGTCTTGCCCTTCTCACGCAGGTCGATGATGATGGGTGTCGAACCCAGCACATCGATGATGGCAAACAAAATCAGGAATGCGCCAATGCACTCCTTCACATTGAAAGCAGCAAAAAACTCCTTAATCATATTATCTTCTATTTTGCGGCGCGAAGGTAGTATTAAAATACGACTATACAAAATTCTCCCCAAAAAAAGTGCGGGGGAAGAATCTATAAAGGGCAAAACACTCCGATAAAGCCGCGTGCCTTCTCCCAATTCAAAATCTTAAAAAAACTTAAATATCGCCCCATGGGGGTATTTGTTTTTCCCTTTCGAGGGTATTATATATAGAAAGCGAAAGAAAACTCACTACCCGCGCCATGCAACGCCGTCAACGTCAGTTCGAGCAGCTCTACAAGAGCAACTACCGCCAGATGTACCGTCTGGCCTACGCTTTTCTGGCTGATGCCGACGATGCCCGCGATGCTGTCGCCCAAGTGTTTGCCCAGTTGTGGCATTCGCGCACGGAGCTGAAAAACGTTTTCGTCAAGCCAGATGAGCCGAATGGAGTTTGCCCCTATCTGATCACGGCTACCCGAAACCAATGCTACCACATGCTCCATGGGCGCATGCAGCGCGAGGAGCTGGAGCAGGACTTGCGCCACTCCACCCAACCCTATGCCGACGATGCGGAGCGAGAGCTTTTCGAAGATTTGCGCGAGCTCATCGACGATAGCCTCACACCTCGCGACCGTCAGATTCTCTCTCTCCACTACGACGAGGGTATATCCTACAAGGAGATTGCCGACACCCTCGGCATCAGCCTCGCCGCCGTAAACAAGCACATCACCCTTTCCATCGCCAAACTACGGAAAAGATTGACGATTGAAAAATGAGTGCTCTTCGAGCAGAAATCAAACAAATTGGAACAAATTGAACAAAAAATTTCCGGAAGATTTCTCTGCGAAGCAGACTAAAAGTATTGAAGATTCAAAAAAGGAATTATGAAAACAACTTCAGAGGACATTGACCGCCGTATCGACATGCCTGACGTCGATGCCGAATGGGCTCGGTTCGAACGCGAAGTGATAGGAAACGCTTCCGTCGGCCCGTCTGAAAACCCCCGTCGCCTCCGCCTGCCCCGTGCAGCTGCCATCGCAGCCTTGGTGATTGGCATCAGCCTGACGGCATGGGCCTCGGTATGGATAGTCCGCGTCGTCATCCCCGCCCGCCGTGCTGCAGCCGTTTCCGCTGCTGACACGAGAAATCGCGACACCCTCGCCACCCTCGCCACTCCTGCCGACACGCTGGCCCTGTTCGTCTTCGAGAATGTCGATATGCAGACCATTGCCCGCACGCTGGGCGAGCACTACGGCGTGGAACCCGTCTTCCGCGACGAAGCCCTCAAGAGCGTACGCCTCTATGCCCGCATTGAGAAGAACAAGTCGCTCGACGAAGTAGTGACGCTGCTCAACCACTTCAAGAAAGTCCGCCTCTCCGTCACCGACGGCAAGCTGATTATCGACGGCAGGAAAGAAAACGATTGAAATTAGCATTATGAAAAACAAGATCCTCCCTTATACATTATTATTTATAAGCCTCCTCGCCTTATGGCTTTTTCCCGCGGTTGCTGGGGCGCAAACCGTGTCGCTGACTTTCCGAGGCGAAACGCTGTCCGAAGCCCTGCGGCAGATTGACCATGCGCAGAGCGAGCGCCGCATCCTCTTCCTGTTCGACGACTTGGAGATGTACACCGTGACAGCTGTCATCGACCGTCTGCCCGCTGCCGATGCCGTGCGCCGCGTGTGCAGGAACTTCCCCGTCGCCATCACCGAGGTGGGCAACGACATCTTCGTGGAGTATGTGCCGCGCACCGTCCACCTCAACCCTGTGGTAGTGGATGGCGAGCGCATCCCCCTTCCTGCCCTGCTGCTGGCCGACAGCGTGCCCGACAGCCTCGCCGTCATCCGTCAGTACGCCAGCCACATTGTCTATTTCAACCGCGTCTGTCCGCAGGAGAAGGTCTATCTCCACCTCGACAATACCGCCTATTTCCAGGGCGAGACCATCTGGTATGCCGCCCACGTCGTCGGCGCCACCACGGGAGCACCCCCTGCCAGCCGTGTGCTCTACGTCGAGCTGCTCTCGCCCACGGGCGTCATCCTGCAGCAGCAGAAGCTCAAGATTGTCGACGGGCGCTGCCACGGCTCGTTCCCGCTGGTAGATGGGGGTGTGAAGGCGGCTGTCGACCTGCGCGGCGCCATCAGCTACCCCAGCGGCTACTACCAGATACGCGCCTACACCCGTGCCCAGCTCAATTTCGACGAGGCTGCCATCTTCTCGCGCGTCATCCCCGTCTATCGCCAGCCTGAGCAGGAGGGCTACTACGACGACCCCGTCATCGCCGACTACGAGGGGCGTGAGCGAGACCGTCCCGACCTGCCCCGTTCAGAACGTCCCTCCGCATTGGATGTCACGTTCTTCCCCGAAGGGGGACATCTCATCGAGGGCATCCCTTGCCGCATCGCCTTCAAGGTGACGGATGCCCACGGCATGGGCACTGAGGTTGACGCCATCCTCGATGCTTCTGGAAAAGCCATCCCCACCACCTTTGGAAGAGCGTCTGCACCCCTCACCCACAAGGGCATGGGCGCTATCACCTGCACGCCCGGCAGGGTGTCAGACCGCCTCACATTCATCAAGGAGGGACATCGCTACACCTTCACCCTCCCCGCTGCCGAATCCACAGGCTGCGCCATCCGCCTCGATGCCCTCGCCGACGACTCCCTCCGCATCGCCATCGAGGGGCGTGGCCTGCAGAAGAAGACCCTCCCGCTGGGCTACACCATCACCACAAGCGGACGTGTGGCAGCGGCTGACGCCGTCCATTTCACCTCCGCGACGGTTGACGGGAACGCCTATTCCTATCAGGCCCGGCTCAGCTTCCCGAAGGCGGATATGGGCGCAGGCGTCCATCAGTTCACGCTCTTCACCCAGAGCGGCGCCATCCTCGCCCAGCGCCTGTTCTTCATAGACAAGGACATCCCCACCATCCCCGTCACCGTCCAATGCGACAAACCCACCCTGCAGCCTTTCGACTCCGTCAACCTCCGCCTGCGCGTGAGCACAAAGCCCGTCACCCTCTCCCTTGCCGTGCGCGATGCTGCCGACTATGGCACCGCCTATCGCGACGACATCCGCACCTATATGCTCCTTTCCTCTGAACTGAAGGGACTTATCGAAGAGCCGGGATGGTATTTTGAAGCCTCACCCCAACCTCAATCGTCTCTTTACCCCCCTCAATCCCCCCGTTATCGGGGGGCAGAAACCCCTAAAGGGAAGGGAGCGACGAGCGGAAGTAATCAAGTCACCCCTCCTTCAGGAGGGTTGCTCTCCCCCGATAACGGGGGAGTCGGAGGGGGTGCAAAGACCATTGAAGGGGGGAGGCTTCAGGCTCTCGACGTGCTGATGATGGTGCAGGGATGGACGCGCTACAACTGGCAGCAGATGGCAGGGCTTGAGCCGTTCAAGGTGCGCCACTACACCGAGGGGCAGCTGGTGCTCGACGGCTGGGCCTTCAGCCGCATCCTGGAGCGCCCCCTGAAGAACGCAAAGATTACCGCCCGCCTCTACTCGCCCGACCGTAAGTACATCCAGTGGGCCACCGTCACCACCGACAGCCTCGGCTACTGGAGCATCGGGCTCGACGATTTCGAGGGCGACTGGGACTTGTTCCTGTCGTCGCGGCAGGCATCCAAGCTGCTGGAGAAGGCCACCACGCGCATCCGCTTCGAGCGCGCATCGCGCCCCAAGGTACAGCCCTTCCGCCCCGAGGACGTCTACCTGCCCGACTATAAGAACCCCTACCCCGCCATCTTCCCCTGGCAGAAAGACAACATGCCGAAAGTCCAGATTTTTGGCGAGCCTACCTTCAACCCCGAGAACCCACGCTCCTACCAGCTGGAGGAGGTGGTGATAGAGGGCAAGCGCCGCTACATCGACTACAACCGCTTCACCGCCTTCGATGCCGACAAGGACACCGAGATGGACCTCGACGAAGGAGGCTACACCCACGACGTCGCCGGCTACCTGGAGAGCAAGGGCTATAGCCTCTTGTTCCACTACTCCGACATCTACAAGACCGGCCCCGGACGTACGGGAACTCCCGGTAACCTATCCCAATACCACAATCCCGAAACGGGCATCAACCCCTTCGTCGGAATTACCACCGTGATGCCTGGAGGAGTTTCAAGCGTGGACGTAGAGGGTCACCGCACCCGATGGAAAGTCCAGTTCCCCGACTCCGCCCAGAGGTACGAAAAGGTCTTCAACGAATGGAAACGGTTTTATTTTTATACCCAAGAGGAAGAAACCATTAAACGTGTCCCGACTCGCGTCAACGACAACGATTGGTTGAGGCAGGGAATCGCCCTTACCTCCAACAGCAGCTGGGACATCGACATGGAATACGTCAAGTCCGTCCTCGTCTTCGACTACGAGCCTGGGCACCGCTATGTCGAAGTCATCATCAACATGAAGAGCATCGACGAGCTCAAGCAGAAGACGAAGAACTCCCGCCACACCACCTTCACGGGCTACACCCCCACCACCGAGTTCTACGCCCCACGCTACCCCAAGGGCCCCATCGAGGGCGACACGGACTACCGGCGTACCCTCTACTGGAATCCCGAAGTCACCACCGACAGCACCGGCTGCGCCACCGTCTCGTTCTACAACAACGGCTTCAGCCGCGCCCTCACCATCTCCGCCGAAGGCCTCACGCCCGAGGGCATACCGATTATCAACCAATAAACCGCTTGAACGGGTAAGATGTAAGATTTTTGTAAGGTTTTTTTCTTGGTTAATTCTCTCGAATGCGCTACTTTTGCCCACAAATTGTTTAACTTAAATACTTCCGAACGGATGTTTATCATGAAAAGAATACGAATTTTTTTACTGATTCTATTATCTCTGTTGTTTTGCAAGGTGGTGGACATCTACGCTACCAATGCCCATTTGAAAACAGCAGTACAGGCAGAGGCTCTTTCACACGATAAGGTATCTGTCCATATTGACAGCATCACATACTCTGGAGGAGAGACTATCTGGTATTCTGCCAAAGTCTTTTCTACAGACAGTTTGCGTGCGAGCCGCGTGCTTTATGTTGAACTGCTCTCATCAGAAGGAGTTCTCTTGCAACAGCAGAAACTCCAAATCACAGACAGCCAATGCCGCGGTTCATTCGCGCTCACCAAGAAAGTCACCCTGGCCCGGCGAGACGTCAACTTGCTTTATCCCAAAGGTTCCTATCAACTCCGTGCCTATACCGCGCAAATGCTGAAGGGGAATAGCGAAGGGAATGAAGTGGACGGACTGGTACTTGACGGATGGGTGGTTGATAGGAGAGACCATCCGTTGGAGGGCGTGACCGTAACGGCCGTTATTGATGCCGAAGCGGGTTCTGAGCAAAGGGAAGTCAAAGTGAAAACTGACCGTCGGGGGCATTGGTGCTTTCCTATGGAGGATTTCTTTGGCACCCGTCAGGTCAGCCTTTCGTTGGACTGGAAGAGAAGACATGGCAGGCACATTGTCGTGCGTCAATCTCCCAGCCACGACCTGGCTTCACAGCTGGCGGCGTATGGTGCACATCGCAAAGGTGGCCCTGTTAGCGATGGGGCTATTCAATATTTTGATATGCTGGATGAGGAGGATGCACGCTTAAATCTTGGATTGAAATCGGTCAGCGTGGCAGGCTTTTTGGCCGACAAGGCGCTTAAAACCAGCGTAAAGCACGCCGATGTATCGTATTCCCCCAACCAACCTCCCACCACGACCCAGTTTTACCCCGAAGAAGATTACGGCGTTATTAACACCCAACGTTTAGACCAGGCAGATGCCCGAAGATTCAGGAATCCAACCCCAGCGATTGTGACGCAAGGAACCTATGTGAACGGACATCTCGCACGCTGGAACATCAATGTCCCTAAAGACTTTCCTGCCAAAATCTACGACAAGGCAATTACCTACACGTACGCGCGAGACATTAACATCAAGTATGTAAAGTCTGTACTTCTTATCGACTATGAACCAGCTACACATCCCTATGTTGCAGTTTCGGTAGTACTGCGGGGAGCAAGAGAGATAGTAAACAACACCCCAGACCACAGAACCGTCCGTTTTGCTGGATACAGCACTCTTATGGAGCCTTACGCCTCTGCCCATCCCGACAACCCCGAGACGGATGACAAGGTTAGCCGTCGCGCTATTTATTGGGATTCCGAGAATACTATGGACAAAGCTGGCTTCGCTACACAGTCATTTTACATCAGCGACGAATCCCCCGTTCAGGCGGATTTGTAATCCGGCTGTGTTGAGAAGGGGATTTACAATCCCCAGCCTATGGCGGGAAAGAGAAGCAAAAAGAGAGAAATGAAGGGAATGTGGAAGGACAATTCATAAGAAAAAGTGAGGGATTGCAACGGACGGACGTACCGATTATTAACCAATAACCCATGAAACGTTTCGTCCTTTTCCCTATGCTGTATCTCTGCGCCACGCTTATGGCGCAGACGGAGGGCGACGTGGCTCAGCTGGTGACGTATGCTGCGCGCATCAATTACTTCACTCGCCTCTGTCCGCAGGAGAAGGTTTATCTCCATCTCGATAACACGGCGTACTTCCAGGGCGAGACTATCTGGTACGCCGCCAACGTGGTGGATGCCACTACGGGCGGCGAGGCTGCCAGCAAGGTGCTCTATGTGGAATTGCTCTCGCCAACGGGCGTGGTGCTTAGGCAGCAGAAGCTGAAGGTGGTTGACGGGCGTTGTCACGGTTCTTTTCCTCTTGTCGATGGCGACGTGAAGGCTGCGGTGAATTTGCGCGGCGCTATCAGCTACCCCAGCGGCTACTACCAAATCCGCGCCTACACCCGTGCCATGCTTAACTTTGACGAAGCATCCATTTTCAGTCGCGTCATACCCGTCTATAAGGAGCCAGAGCAGGAAGGTTTTTATGATGATCCTATAATCGCTGAATACGAAGGATTGGAGCGTAATCGTCCCAAGTTGCCACGTTCCGAGCGTCCCAAATCGCTGAATGTCTCTTTCTTTCCTGAGGGCGGGCATCTGATAGAGGGAGTTTCGTGCCGCATAGCCTTTAAGGTGACAGATGAGCACGGAATGGGGGTGGAGGTGGATAGCATAATAGCAGACAATGGAAAGGGAATATCCAAGAGTCCTACACACAAAGGAATGGGATATTTCGTAGGCAAGCTGGAAGGTGATTCCCGACGAATCAGTTTCATGAAGGATGGCAAACGATATACTTTCTCCCTGCCTCGGCCAGAAAAGAAAGGATGCGCTGTCAGATTGAATGCTCTGCGGGACGATTCTATCCGGATTGCCATTAAGGGGCGTAATATTTCCAGCAACAGCCAACTTGGATATACCATCCTTTGTAGAGAAAAAGTCGTTTCCTGCGATGATGTCAGGCTGACTCCCGATGCTTTCGACGCCTCCTTTTCTCAGGCTCTTATTTGTGTTCCCAAAGCGGGGCTTCCAACGGGCATTCACCAATTCACGTTCTTTGATTCTACTGGGGCTATCCTTGCCCAACGGCTCTTTTTCGTTGATAACGGCCTGCCTGTCGTTCCTGTCACAGCTGAATTTGAAAAGGCAGATTTTCAGCCTTTCGACGAAATGAAATTGAACCTAAAAGCGGGAAAGCCTGTAACCTTCTCTCTTGCCGTGCGCGATGCTGCCGACTATGGTACCGCCTACCGTGACGACATCCGCACCTACATGCTGCTTTCATCAGAGCTGAAAGGACTCATCGAGGAACCAGAGTGGTACTTTGGAGCCTCACCCCAACCTCAATCGTCTCTTTACCCCCCTCAATCCCCCCGTTATCGGGGGGCAGAAACCCCTAAAGGGAAGGGAGCGGCGAGCGGAGGTAATCAGGTCACCCCTCCTTCAGGAGGGGAGGGGGAGGCTACTCCTTTAGGGGGGAGGCTTGCGGCTCTCGACGTGCTGATGATGGTGCAGGGATGGACACGTTATGACTGGCAGCAGATGGTCGGTATAACGCCATTTGTCCCCAGACATTACACCGAAGAGCAGCTTGTTCTCGACGGCTGGGCTTTCAGCCGCATCTTGGAAGTGCCTCTTTCTAATGTGAAAATGACAGCAAAGCTCTATTCTCCTGACCGAAAGTTGGTTCAGAGAGAAACAGTTACCACCGACAGCCTCGGATATTGGAGCATAGGACTGGACGACTATGAAGGAGAGTGGGATTTGTTCCTTTTTTCAAAAAGATCTAAAAAAATAACGGAAAAAATGACTACCCGTGTTCGTTTTGAACGTTCGTACCAGCCTCATGTGTCTCCTTTCCGCCCTGAAGACATTTTCCTTCCTGATTATGAAAGCATCTATCCAGACATTTATGAAGAAGAAAAAGGAAAAGCGTCTGTCCATCTTCCTAAGGTGCAATTTTTCCCAGATTATTTTAACAAAGATTCCTTTTCTTATTTAATCGAAGAAGTCGTAATTGAAGGCCAGCGTCGCTATATAGACTATAATCGTTTCCGTGCATTCGATGCAAACAAGGATACGGAAATGGATCTTGATGAAGGAAACTATACAAATTTTGTGAGAGGTTATTTGGAAGAAAAAGGATACGCTCTCTTCTATGAATATGACGATTTTGGAAACATAAGCAGTATAAAAATAGACAATCATCCTACAAGCTGGATTCCCATATACCACTCGGAAAAGCCAAAGCGATTTCGGTCTGACCCAATTGTCGCCTCCTGGGATATTGACATGGAAGACGTGCAATCTGTCTTAGTTTTTAATTATGAGCCTGGACATCGTTATGTTAAAGTTGAGATTCACATGAAAGACGATCTTCAAAAAAAGCAACATAATAAAAACTATCGTCATACCACCTTCACGGGCTATACGCCTGTGGTGGAGTACTACGCCCCCACCTATCCAAATGGCCCTATTCCAGGCGACAAGGACTACCGTCGTACCCTCTACTGGAATCCCGAAGTCACTACCGACAGCACCGGCTGCGCCACCGTCTCGTTCTACAACAACGGCTACAGCCGCGCCCTCACCATCTCCGCCGAAGGCCTCACCCCCGACGGCGTGCCGATTATTAACCAATAACCCATGAAACGCCTTGCCCTTCTGCCCTTCCTGTTCCTCTGCGTCACGCTTATGGCGCAGACGGAGAGCGACGTGGCTCAACTGGTGACTTATGCTGCCCGCATCAACTACTTCAACCGCCTCTGTCCGCAGGAGAAAGTCTATCTCCATCTTGACAACACGGCATACTTCCAGGGCGAGACCATCTGGTATGCCGCCAACGTGGTCGATGCTATTACGGGAGGCGAAGCTGCCAGTAAGGTGCTCTATGTGGAGTTGCTCTCGCCGACAGGTGTAGTGCTGAAACAGCAGAAGCTGAAGGTGGTTGACGGGCGTTGCCATGGCTCCTTTTCTCTTATTGATACCTCCGTGGATGAAGCTATCGCCCTGCGCGGCGCCATCGGCTATCCCAGCGGCTACTACCAGATCCGCGCCTACACCCGCGCCATGCTTAACTTCGACGATGCCGGCGTCTTCTCGCGCGTCATCCCCGTCTATAAGGCTCCCGAGAAGGAGGGCGAATACGACGACCCCGTCATGCGCCAATACAACGGCAAGGAGACCAACCGTCCCGAGCCGAAGCGCTTGGAGAAACTCGACAAGTTCAACATGGCCTTCTACCCCGAGGGCGGACACCTCATCAGCGGCCTTCCCTGCCGTATCGCCTTCAAGGCTACCGACAAGCAGGGGCATGGCGTCAGCATCGAAGCCTTGACGGATGCCGACGGAAATGCCCTATCCATCCCCCTCCAGCATGGCGGCATGGGCAGTTTCGAGATTACGCCAGGGGAGAAAACGCAGAAAGTTAGCGCTGTCTATGAGGGAAAGAAATACTCGTTCACGTTGCCCGAACCCGAGCCGGAAGGATGCACGCTACGAATAATGAGGTCCACGAGTCAACAAGTCAACGAGTCTACGAGTGGGGACAGTATTATCGTCAACTTTGCTGCTGCAGGAAGTCCTTCGAAAAAGCTGTTGGGCTATACCCTCACCTCGCAGGGGAGGTGCCACGTTGTGGATACGCTTACCATCGGCACGCGAGGCTGCACCCGCTCTATCGCTACTGCATCCCTCCCTACAGGTGTCCATCAGCTGACGCTCTTTGATGCCGACGGTGCCATCTATGCCCAGCGCCTGCTCTTCATCGACAACGGCATCCAAACCGAAACCGTCTCCGTTACCACCGAGAATGCCGACATCCACCCTTTCGACGAAATCCGACTGAATTTGCAAGCCTCATCTAAATCCTCCCCTGAAGGGAAGGACTTTAAGTCACCCCTCCTTCAGGAGGGTTGCTCTCCCCCGATAACGGGGGAGTCGGAGGGGGTGCAAAGACCATTGAAGGGGGAGCCCCTTACCTTCTCCCTCGCTGTGCGTGATGCCGCCGACTATGGTACTGCCTACCGCGACGACATCCGCACCTATATGCTTCTTTCCTCTGAACTGAAGGGACTGATAGAGGAACCGGGGTGGTACTTTGAAAGTGAACAGAGATCAGTGAACAGTGAACAGATAATGGCTAAGGAGCCGCAAACCAAGGTATCATCTGATAACTGTTCACTGTTCACTGATCACTCAAGGCTTGACGCTCTTGACCTCCTTATGCTCGTGCAGGGCTGGACACGCTATAACTGGCGGCAGATGGCGGGGGTGGAGCCGTTCAAAATCCGCCATTATACCGAAGGACAGCTCGTGCTCGACGGTTGGGCGTTCAGCCGTATTAAGGAGACACCCCTCGAGGGCGTGAAGATTGCCGTCCGCCTCACCTCGCAAGACCGCCAACACAGACAGCAGACTACCGTCACTACGGACAGCATCGGCTACTGGAGCGTAGGCGTGGAGGACTTCGAAGGCGAATGGGACCTCTATATGGAGACCCGCCAGCAGGAGGACCAAAAAGGCAACAAAACCACCCGCGTCCGACTGGAGCGCTCGTCAAAGCCCGACCTATATGCCTATACGCCTATTGAAAAATGGCTTCCGACCTACGCATGGGATCCTGACAAAATGCTCACCGTGCAGCAGGCAAGGGATTCCGAGTTTCAACTGCCCTCCGATTCGCACCTGCTGCAGGAAGTGGAAATCACAGGGCGGCGCAAGTACATCGACTACTACACCTTCAAGGCCTTCGATGCCGCGAAGGATGCCGAACTGATGCTTGACGAGGGAAGTTACACCTATAAGGTCGTGGACTATCTGCGTGACAAAGGCTATGCCGTCCAGTTTCCCGACGGACAGACCTTTGATTCTTTTATAGCAAGTTATAACCACGAAAAATGGCTCTTATGTCCCCCCTTGGAAGATATCAATGGACCTGATTCTATGATGTCGCGTACCATCTATTACCAATGGTTATCTATGCAAGCCCCCATAAATGGTTTCCGTACATTTTGGTTTATCAAAGAAGGTAATAGAGACCGAACTGGGCCGTCGTACTTCGATGGCTTTGACTTGGATTTGGAAGAGGTAAAGAGCATTATTGTCTATGACGACCCACATTTGTTCTCTTCTTTCCCTGCCGTTCGCGATCTCATGACAAACCGCCTCATTCGAAGTTTTGAAAGGCCCAAGAAAGAGACTGGTTTTCCAGCTGGCCTATATATTGTGGAGCTTGAGCTAAACCGTAAGCGTCGCACACGTGTAAAGAAGAACTCCCGCACCACCTCCTTTACAGGCTATAGCCCCGTCGTGGAGTTCTACGCCCCCACCTATCCAAATGGTCCCATACAAGGTGACAAGGACTATCGCCGAACTATCTACTGGAATCCAGAAGTCACTACCGACGAGAACGGCTATGCCTCCGTCTCCTTCTTCAACAACGGCTACAGCCGCGCCCTCACCATCTCCGCCGAAGGCCTCACTCCCGACGGCATACCGATTATCAACACGCAGCCATGACACTCCCCTACGCACAGGGGTTGCACATCCGCCCCCTTTTTATCGGCTTACTTTTTTGGGGTGATGATGCTTCCCCATCCCGCCAATTCCACTCAGGAAAAGGCGGGATTTTCTTTGTCCTTCCGGCATTCGGCAGGTAAAAAACGTGCTTCGTGGATTAGTTTTTTTCGGTTCGGGCGGTTTTTTCTGAAGGAGGGCAAGGGGATGGAAGGGCGGAATAGTCATTTAGTCATTTAGTCATTTAGTCATTTTCTTTTGACTGGTTTGGGGCGATGGAAAGGATGATGGAAAATTGTTATTTGGGGATATCAAAAAAGAAGGAATTATTATATAGTAATTTTAATTATATATTATATATAATATATATTATATATAATATATAATTAAGGCTATTCTGAAAAGTCTGGGCGGGGGCGAGAGATGCTGGAGAGAAAATGACTAAATGACTAAATGACTAAATGACCTCATGATTTTGGGAACATACCCAATCGGCATCAGAAATCATTCTCGCTGCAATGCTGCAGAAAATAGCGTGTTTTTCGCAGCAGATGATTCTCTCCCGCGCGCCGCGGGGGGCAGGAAATTCCCCTGGGCTGAAAATTCATTCCACTGGGCGGACGCGCCAGCGCACTGCGCTAAAAATCCAGTCCACTGCGCTATTTCTTGAGAAAGCAGTTACAAATTGTAAGTTACCCCGTTTTTTTTCGCCCCAACGTTTGGTGGCCTCAGAAATTTTTCGTAACTTTGTAGCAAATAAAGGGGACTCTTAACTCCTAATTCTCAACATTTTTTCTTAACTCTTAACTCTTAATTCTTAACTAAAATGTATTACATTCTTTACCCTTATTCGGGGCGCACGCGCTCCTACACCTTCTCTATCGACGCCTGCACGCCTCCGCGCGCGATGCTGAAGCGCGAGCTGGCACAGGCGTACTACCCCGATGCTTCTGATGCCAAGCAGGCTCTTAACAGGCTGGCCTTTGCCCTTTCGCATGCCCGGCAACCTCGAGGCACGCTGAGCGACAACGATGCCGCACTTGCCCGTGCAGACGGCAGTGTCTATCTCGAGGATGTGCTGCACGACATTGCCCCCATCGGCACGGCAAAACTGCTGCTCCCCGCTCATGTCGCAGCCATCCTGCACTTCCTCGGCCCTGTGCCGGACAAGGAAGACATCCTCGCTTTAGCCGCCTAATCGGCTCGAGAGATACCTACGGACAGCAAGTCTGAATGGCAAAAAAGAATGTGTTATCTTTGCAACGAAAAAGCCTCCCCCGTCCCCCTCCTAAAGGAGGGGTGAAACAACCGGCCGGAGCACCCTTCCCTTTAGGGGAGGGATGGGGAGAGGCTCTTAATTTTTAATTTTTAATTCTTAATTCTTAAACTATTATGCCAATTACTTATCAGATTGTGGGTTGCACCAACCCGAGAGGTGCCGAGGGCGTCGACTACGCCACCAACCGCGCCGTGAAGACCGGCGACTATGATTTCAAGAGCCTCGCCGAGGACATCCAGTTTGCCACTACCGTGACGAAGGCTGACGTGGTGGCGGTGCTGACCGCCGCGAAGGAGTTCATCAAGACGCACCTGCTCCAGGGCCAGCGCATCGTGCTGGAGGAGATCGGCGCCTTGCAGGCGAACCTCCAGAGCAAGTGCTTCGCGCAGAGCGTCATCCCCGCCGAAAGCTTCGACCCGTCGAGCTACATCAAGAAGGTGGGCATCCGCTTCCGCCCCGAGGCCGACCTCCTGAAGTACGTCCGCACGAACAGGACGCTGAAGAGAGTCCCCTCTGAACTCTTAGCCTAAAGACCCACCCCCGACCCCTCCCGTGAGGGAGGGGAGGTGGGGGGGAAGGAGGGCTCTTTTAAGGAGTTCAGGAGTTCAGGAGTTGCAGGAGTTCAGACGATAGTCTTGTATGCTGCAAACAAAGCTAATATCTGTTCACTGATCTCTGTTCACTATCATCTATTCACTAATCACTAATCACTATTCACTATGTCGAAGACCATCCCATGGAAAAAGATTCTCGAAATTGTGATTGCCGTGCTGACGGCGATTATAGGCACGCTAAGCGTGCAGAGCTGCCTCTGACGCTTGCCCTCGCGCTTGCTGCGCTCGCGCTAATCGGATGAGAGAGTGTGCCCTAACGGGCAGAAGAAGTGCCCCTGCGGGGCAGAAATTTTACAAAATCTGAATCAAAATTTTACAAAAATTAAGCTCTTGTCGCTATCGGCTTAAAAAATGAATCATTTTGTTTTTTTGTTTGCCTGCGGCGCCACACGAATTAACCATGAATTATCCATGAATTATTTTTGAGAAATTAGTGTCCATTCGTGATTATTCTTGTAGCGTCGCAGACTCTCAGGGAGTGCCCCTAACGGGGCAGAAATTTGACAAAATCTGAATCAAAATTCTACAAAATTAAGCTCTTGTCGCTATCGGCTTAAAAACGAATCATTTTGTTTAATTTTTTGTTTAATTTTGAATAATTTCTCTGCGGAGCAGACTCCAGAAAATCTAAAAAAGGTCATTAGGTCGGTTAGGTCACGAGGTCATTAAAAGAGGGGGGGCGGCAGGGCGATGATGAACCAGGTGACGATGGTGAAGGAGGATGGCTAACGGATAGCCTGGTAGCGGGTGCCGCCTAAGGTACGGACGAGGCCCTTCATCTCAAGCTGGAAGAGAAGGGTGCCCAGGCGGCCTGCAGGGATGTCGGTATCCATCGAGAGCAAGTCCATCGGGAGCCCGTCGTCCGCCTCGCAAAGACAGGCAAGGATGCGCTCCTCGTCGGGCGAAAGCTCGACAAAAATCTGGCGCTGAACGGGCTTGCCGGCATCGGGAAGGGGGGCCCAGTCCATCGCCTTCAGGAAATCGGCAGCGGAGGTGATGAGGGCAGCGGCATTGGAGCGGATGAGGTTGTTGCAGCCGCAGGAGTAGGGGTCGTCCACACGGCCTGGGAAGGCGAAGCAGTCGCGGTTGTAGCCCTGGGCATAGTCGGCGGTGATGAGCGCTCCTCCCTTGGCAGCCGACTCCACGACAACCACGGCATCGGACATGCCTGCGATGATGCGGTTGCGCTGGACGAAGTTCTGCCGCTCAGGCTCAGACTGGCTCATGTACTCCGTCACCAGCCCGCCTCCCTGAGCCGTCATCTGCGCCGCGACGGAGCGATGAGCGGAGGGGTAGATGCGGTCGAGGCCATGCGCCAGCACGCCGACGGTGGAGGCATGGCTGGTGAGCGAGGCGCGATGGGAGGCCACATCGATGCCATAGGCCAGGCCGCTGACGATGAGCACGTCAGGAAGGGCTGCCGCCAGGTCGCGCACAAGGGCTGTGCAGAGGTCGCGCCCGCGGTCGGTGGCCTTGCGTGTGCCCACAATGCCGACGACGTGGGCGGCATTGAGGTCGGCGGTTCCCAAGGTATAGAGCACCAACGGGGCATCGTCGCACTCACGGAGGCGCGAGGGGTAGGCCGCATCGTGGAGGGTGAGGGCACGAATCTGATGGCGGGAGATGAAATCGGCCTCTGCCTGGGCGCGCTGCCAGGCATCAGGGCTGTCAAGGGCCTGCAAAAGAGAGGGCCGAACCCCCGGAACGATATCCGGAAGTTCGGCTCTGTGTGCATAGACAGCTGATGCTGTCCCTAAGGTTTCCACCAGCCGGCGGGCGAGGAGTCTGCCGACACGCGGCGTACACGTCAAGGCAAGCAGGGCTTGCAGCTCGTCAGCGGGGGGAGAGATCACCTTTTTACTTAATTAAGAATTCAAGAAAATTGGAAATTAAGGAAATCGGTGTTCAGAGGGGGTGTTGCGAGGGCGTCAATCAAAGGCCAGCCAGAGCAGCGGCGTACTTGACGAACTCGGCATCGTTGCGGGCACGGTCGAGGAGAGCGCGATCCAGCTTGACAGCCTTGGCCAGGTTGGTGGCAACCTCGGTAGCATTGTTCGTGCGGGCAGCGAGGATGGCAGCCAGGTAGTAGGTGTAAGCGTCGGGATCGGCAATCTTGCTGATGGTGTTCTTGGCAGCGGTGTAGTCCTTGGCCATGATCTGTGCCAGAGCGGCAGCGTTGCTCTTGGTGTCAGCAAAAGCGGCGGCAGCGCGGGCGTACTGTCCCTGGGCGATGTAGAGGTTACCGAGGGCGGCGCTGTTGGCAGCGGCATCGGTGCCCTTGGCGAGGTAAGCCTCAGCCTCGGCCTTGTTGCCAGCCAGAAGCTCCAGCATACCGAGGTTGGTGTTCACTTCGGGAGCGGAGGGGTTGAGGCGGGCGGCACGCTGGAGGTAGCTCTTAGCGGTGTCGTAGTCGGCAGCAGCGTAGGCCAGCTGGGCGAGGTTGTTGAATGCGCGGTAGTCGGAGGGGAAGAGCTCGGTGGCCTTCTTGTAGATGGCATTCTTCTCGGCATCGGTCTTCACGAGGGTAGCGGCGTAGAGCAGCTCCTCGACGCTGAGGACGGCGGGGTCGGACTTGAAGGCAGCGAGAATCTCATCGTCGGTACGGCCGATGAGCTGGTAGCGCAGGCTGAGGCGGGCGCGACGCAGCTGGGGCAGGATCTCGTTGGCGAGGTCGGCATAGACGGTGGAGATGTTCTTGATCTCACGCTCGCGGGCTTCGGGCTCCTTGTACATGGAGAGGACGCGGAGGATGAGGTCCTTGTCGGCGATGTTGGAGGCCTCGACAAGCTGCTTGAAGCCTTCCCAGTCCTCGGCGGTGTACTCAGCATCGACGTCGGTGTTGACCTTGGCCTTCTTCAGCTGCTGGTTGACGTAGTTGCGGGTGTTCTTCTGACGCTCCTGGGCGAGGCGGTCGTTGAGGTCGAGGGCGCCGTCGGGGGAAGCGTAAGCGGAAATCTCGAGTCCCTGGAGCTCCTTACGGTCGTCGGCATTGACGTCCTTGAGGGTGTTGAACACCTCGACGAGGTCCTTGGAGCTGAGCTCGGTGGAACGGAGGTTAGCCTGCTGGATAAGGAACATGATGTTGGCCTGCTTGACCTGCTCGATGATGCGCTGGAAGGCATCCTCGCTGGCAGCGGGAGTGGTGGAGGCAGCGGTAGCGGCATAGAGCTCGGCAGTTGCGAGGACGCCGTCGGCAACCTTCACGTCAGGAAGAGCAGAACGCTTGCTGCCCATGCTGACGACGGGACGGAGATAGAGCTCGCTCTTGGCCATGGCGGGGATATAATCGAAGACACTCTTCAGCGTGACGTTGGCACCCGTCTTGAAGGGGATAGCCTGTCCGTTGCCGGCGACTTTCTCGCCCTGATAGGTGTAGGCCTCACCAGCGGCTTCACCACCGTTGTACTTCAGCACGGGAGTGACGGTGAGAACGGCCTTCTTGGGGAAGAACTTTGCGGGGAAGGTGCCGTGGATGGTGACAGGAACTTCGCCATTGACGGACTCCAGGACCTGAGGAGTGACGGTGAAGTAGTCGGAGGACAACTCAGTGAGTTTTTTGCTGCAAGAGCACAGTGCGAGCACGGCTACTGCCATGAGGATAAATCTCTGTTTTTTCATTGTTTTTGTTAATAATTAGGGATGATACTATTTCTTCGTTTCACGTTTTGGGCTGCAAAATTACTGCTTAACGCGCGAAAAACAAAGAAATCTGGTGTTATTTTTAGTTAAGAACTAAAATTACTTAAGCTACGGGAGTAAAAGTGGGAGTAAAAAGGGAAGTAAAAGGGGGAGTTATGCGCTACGCGCAGGACAAATCTTGGAGCAGCGAGAGCAAAAGAGCTTGCTCATTTTGCCGAGTCGTGACAAGAGAAGACGAAGTCAATAGTATTGCTGTAGAAAGCATTTGTCCTCGAGCAAAGCGAGTTTACTTCCATGGGCAAAGCCCATTAACTTCCTCTTTTACTTCATTCTTTAACTCCCGAACTAAACGTTATTCTCCCTTCTTCGGGTAAAGGTCGTTCCACCAGCGGTCGTCGTCCTGGAGGAAGCGGGCAAACCACGCCATGATGGTGTTGTGCCAAAGGATGCGCTTGGGATAGTCGGCAATGAAGTGGTTCTCGCCCTCGACTTCGATGAACTCGACGGTCTTGCCCAGAATCTTCAGGGCATTGAAGAGCTGGATGCTCTCGCCGATGGGGACGTTGGTGTCAGCCGTGCCGTGGAGCAGCAGCAGGGGGGTGTTGATTTTGTCGGCATTGAAGAGCGAGCCCTGTGCGAAGAGGTCGGGGTTCTGCCAGGGCCAGCTGCCGGCAGCAGCCACGGCGTTGTAGCTGTAGCCCCAGTAGCCCTCGCCCCAGTAGCTGGTGACGTTGCTGATGCCGGCATGGGAAACGGCAGCGGCAAAGATGTCGGTCTGCGTCTGGAGGTACTGCGTCATGAAGCCGCCGTACGAGGCGCCCATGCAGCCCACATGGGCAGCATCCACGAAGGGATGGGCAGCACAGAACTTCTGCACGCCCTCGATGATGTCGTTAGCCGTCCACTTGCCCCAGGCATTGACGTGGCGCGCCGAGAACTCCTGCCCGAAGCCGATGGTGCCGCTGGGCTGGATGACATAGACCACATAGCCCCGCGAGGCAAGCAGCTGGGCGCAGTAGGGGCTGGAGATGCCCTTGGTCGTCGGGGTGGTGCCGCCGTAGTAATAGACAATGAGGGGGTACTTCTTAGTGGCATCGAAGGCAGGGGGCAGGCAGCACTTGCCGGTAATGAGGGTGCCGTCGGAGGCCGTGAAGTTCCACGGCTCGGTCTGCCCGAGCTCAAGCCGGTCGAGCTGCTCCTTCAGGGGGTCGGCAATGAGGCGCGAGGTGCCCTTCTTCAGCTGATAGAGGTAGGCACGCCCGGCGCTATGGTCGTCGGTGCCGTAGTAGGCAGCCACAGAGGCATCCTCCGTAGGCAGCACGAACGACGAGACAACGGGCGTCTCCAACGGCAGGCGCTTCATCGTGCGCGTTTTGGGGGAATAGACATAGACGTTCACATCGTCAGCCTCGGTGACGCGGAGGTAGATGTTGCCGTCGGCACGGTTCCAGATGACATTCTCGATGGAGGGGTCGAAGTCGCGGGTGATAGCCTCAACCTCACGGGTCTTGAGGTCCATGATGTAGGCCTGCTTGTCATAATCATTGGCTATGGGAAGGTCTCCGCAGTTCTTGCCGATACCGTCGAAGGCCTCAGGGCCACCTGTGAAGAGCAGCTTCGTCCCGTCAGGGGAGTACTCCACGCCTCCCACGTAGGGCTTGTCGGCATAGATGGTATCTACCGTGCGCGTAGTCAGGTCGTACTCGCTCAACGTGGAGACATAGTAATAAGGATGGCGCGAGACGTCCTCGTCGGACGACTGGAGCAGCAGCTTCGTGCCATCGGGCGAGATGTCAGCCACATGGGTGGAGTGGTTGCCGAAGGTGAGGCGCTCGGTGGTGCCGCTCTCAGGGTAGTAGATGCAGGGGTAGGCGCTGTTGCGGTTGCCGGGGATACGGTCGCGAGGCGAGAGGATGTGCTTTAGCGGGCCGTTGTCGCGGTTTCCCTCGTCGTTCTTCATGACAATCATCTTCTTCTCGTCGGGGAACCATTGGAAGCGCTCGTCGGGCAGCGAGCGGAAGAGCACCTCCTCCTGCTGCGTCAGAGGATCTACGGTAATGAGGTCGCTGCCCACGGCGGCACGACGCGTGTACCACAGCTTGTCCGTACGCGGCATCCAGCGCAGGTTGTTCGCCACCCAGGCGATGTGCTTCCCCGTCTTCACCTCAGTAAGCTCGGCACGGGTGTCGTTACGGTCGGCGCTGTAGGCATAGGAATAGCGTGTAACCAGATACTTCCCGCTGGGCGAGAGCTGCACGCCCGCGACGCGGTTGCCGTACACCGTGTTGTCAAGCATGAAACGTCCCTTCTGGCTCATGCCGCTGACGACAGCCACATCGCCAAACTCCTTCTTCTTGTCCACCTCGCACTTGATGCAAAAATCGCCCTTTCCATCGGAAGGAACGAGCACTTTCAGGGTGACGGGATAGGTCTTCTCAGGCTCCATCCGCAGGGAGATGGTGCGGGAGCTTTGGGGGCTGATGCTGTCCTGCGCCTCGTTCTTCGTCGCCTTACCCAATCCCTCGACGGAAGCATCGAAGGGCAGCGGGCTGGTAATCTTCAGGTCGGCCTTCGCGAAACGCTCGGCACGCAGGCGCGTGGTGATGATGTAGAGGATGTTCTCGCCCTCCCGTCCGGGCAGCCTCAGCATACCGGCGGTATCGGTGGCAACGATGTCGGAGGGAAAGGCATCGAGGTTGACAACGACATCCGTCTTCAGCAAGTCGGCCTTGTAGCGGTTGCCCTTGATGTCTGCCGAATCGCAGACGAGCGGTTCTTTTACTGTAGCCGCCTCACGGACAGCATACTCGGTAATCACTTGTGCCTGTGTCGTCAGCGTCAGCAGCGCAGAGGCAAAAAATAGCAGTTTTTTCATACTTATAAAATTGGGTTTCAATGTTTTCAATTTCAAATCAGCGTGAGGGATGCAGCATGTTGCGTGGATGATGCTCCACAATCTCGCTTCGCAGACGGGTAGAATCGATGTGGGTATATATTTCGGTCGTGCCGATGTCCTCGTGCCCCAGCATGGCTTGGATAACACGCAGGTTGGCACCGTTTTCCAGCAAGTGGGTGGCAAAGGAGTGGCGGAACGTGTGGGGGCTGATAACCTTCCGGATTCCCGCCTTCTCAGCCAGTTCCTTCACCAAGTGGAACACCATGATGCGGGAGAGGTTCTTCTTCCGTAGGGCGCTGATGAAGAGGTAGTCCTCGTAGCCGGGCTTGATGTCTATCTGGTTGCGATCCACCATGTAGTATTGAATCTCCTCAATGGCAGACGGCGAAATGGGCACCAGCCGTTGCTTGCTGCCCTTGCCCTCCACACGGATGAAGCCCTCCTTCAGATAGAGGTCGCTCAGCCGCAGGCTGCACAACTCCGACACGCGCAGCCCGCAGCTGTAGAGCGTCTCGATAATGGCCCTATTGCGCTGCCCCTCCTTTGAGGAAAGGTCGATGGAATCGATGATTTTGTCGATTTCTTCCACGCTTAGAACCTCCGGCAGACGGGCGGGAATCTTGGGCGATTCGAGCAACAGCGTGGGGTCGGCTTCGATGTATTTCTCCAGCACAAGGAAGCGGTAGAACGAGCGCACACCTGAGAGAATCCTTGCTACCGAGCGGGGGTTGATGCCGACGTCCATCAGGTCTGCCGTGAAATGCTCCAGCGTATCCAGCGTCACCTCCTCGGGACGCACACTCTCCTCCGAGAGATAGCCGAACAGCTTCTCCACATCTTTCAAATAGGCATCAAGCGTGTTTGCCGAAAGCGCTTTTTCGAAGACAAGATACTGTTTATACCTTGTCAACATCTTTTTATTCTCATCTTTTGATGATTTATTGCCCATTTTTTTCTACCTTCGCGCCGGATTTCTGAAATTCGGTACAAAGTTACGCAAAACCATTCAATAAAAATACAAAATGAGTGAAGAAAAAAACAAAAAGAAAATCCTGGTCGTCAACGGGCCGAATCTGAACCTGCTGGGATTGCGTGAGCCGGGCATCTACGGCTCCGCTACACTCGACGAAGGTATGAAGGCTCTGGAGGAACGCTTTCCGCAGGTGGACTTTGCATTCTTCCAGTCCAATATCGAGGGGGAACTGGTTGACGTCATCCAGCAATACGGGTTCACGGCTGACGGCATCGTGCTCAACGCCGGAGCCTACACCCACACCTCTGTTGCCATCCACGATGCCATCAAGGCTATCCGCACTCCCGTCGTCGAGGTACACCTCAGCAACATCTACAGCCGCGAGACCTTCCGCCACACTTCCCTCATCACGTCAGCCTGCATCGGCATCATCGGAGGCTTCGGCATGGACAGCTACCGCCTTGCCGTCGAAGCTCTGCTAAACCGATGATACAATTGTAAATCGTAAATTGTCAAATCGTAAATGAATCTGGACGACTACATCCTCAACCACATGGAGCCTGAGAGCGACTACCTGAAAGCCCTTTGGCGGACAGCCCACGTCCACCTGATGAACCCGCGCATGTCGTCGGGGCATCTGCAGGGACGTCTGCTGAAGATGCTGGTTGAGATGGCACGTCCGCATCGCATTCTTGAAATAGGCACTTACGTCGGCTACTCGGCCCTCTGCATGGCTGAGGGTCTGCACTCGGACAACGACCGTGTCGTCACCTACGAAATCGACGATGAATTGGAGGATTTCACACGTCCTTGGATTGAAGGCTCACCCTTTGGGAACCGTGTGGAGTTCATCATCGGCGATGCCCTCCTGAAAGTGCCCGAACGGGGTGAGCTGTTCGACTTCGTCTATATCGACGGCGACAAACGCCAGTACACCGACTACTACGAACTGGCCCTGCGATATACCACCTCCCAAGCCTTTATCTTAGCTGACAACACCTTGTGGGACGGCCACGTCATCGAAGACGAGTATGCCCACGAACACCGTACCGAAGGCATCAACGCCTTCAACGCCCACGTTAGTGCCGACCTCCGTGTGGAAAAGGTCATCCTCCCCATCCGCGACGGACTAACCCTTATGAGAAAAAGAAACTGAATTTATATGGAAACAACAAGACAAAACAAAATTGCACGGCTCATTCAGAAGGAGTTAAGCGACATCTTCCTCCTTCAAGCCAAATCCATGAGCGGCGTCATCGTCTCTGTGACAAACGTCCGCGTCACCCCCGACCTCAGCATCGCCCACGCCTACATCAGCGTGTTCCCTTCCGACAAGTCTGAGGAAATCGTCAACAACCTCAACGGCAATATGAAAAGCATTCGCTACGACCTCGGCACGCGTGTCCGCTTCCAGCTTCGCGTCATCCCCGAGCTGAAGTTCCACGTCGACGATTCGCTTGACTATCTGGAGCATATCGACGAGCTGCTGAAAAAATGAGATTTTCAGTTAAGAATTAAAAATACCCCTACACACAGAACAATCGTCTGAACTCCTGAACTCCTGTAACTCCTGTAACTCCTGTAACTCCTGAACTCCTAAAAAGGTGAAGCTCCCCTTCTATATTGCACGGCGATACCTCTTCTCCCGCAAGAGCCACAATGCCATCAACATCATCTCTGCCATTAGTGTCTGCGGGGTGACGTTGGCTACGCTGGCCCTCATCTGCACCCTCTCGGTCTTCAACGGCTTCCACGATCTGGTGGAGAGCATGTTCACCCATTTCGACCCCGAGTTGAAGATTGAGGCTGCCAAGGGCAAGACCTTCGTCCCCTCCGACAGCCTCATGGAGGTCCTGCACAGTATTCCCGCTATCACCATCATCAACGAAACGCTTGAGGACCAGGCCATGGCGCAATACAAAGACCGTCAAACCATGGTGACTGTGAAAGGGGTGGGCGACGAATTCCTTGCCCTAACCTCGTTCAGCGACATCCTTATCGGCGAGGGCACATTCCGTCTGGCAGACGAAGTTGTCGACTACGGCATTCTCGGCATACAGATTCCCCAGATCCTGGGCAGCGGGCTGCACTTCATCGACCCGCTCACCCTCTACGCTCCGCGACGGGGGACACGCATCAATCTGGCCAACCCCATGCAGAATGTCACCTCGCGCTCGCTCTTCAACCCAGGGCTTGTCTTCTGCGTCAATCAGGAGAAATACGATGCCTCGTACATCGTTACCTCCATGGACTTTGCGCGGGAGCTGTTTGGGGTGCAGGAGGCCGTCAGCGCCCTGGAGCTTCGGACGGCTACGGGCAGTTCCATTCCGAAAGTAAAGCGCCAGCTACGCCGCGCATTGGGAACGAATTATGTAGTCAAAGACCGCTACGAGCAGCAGTCCGATGTCTTCCAGATTGTGCGCATCGAGAAGTTTATCTCCTACCTCTTCCTCAGCTTCATCCTGCTGATTGCCTGCTTCAATATCATCGGGAGCGTCTCTATGCTCATCCTTGACAAACAGGACAATCTCTCCACCCTGCGCAGCCTTGGGGCTTCCGACAGCCTCCTTGCCCGCATCTTCCTCTATGAAGGAAACCTCATCGCCCTTGCCGGTGCCCTGCTGGGACTGGTGGTGGGCGTTATCCTCTGCCTGCTGCAACAGCGGTTCGGATTCATCTCCCTCGGTCAGTCGGGGGCTTTTGTCGTCGAGGCCTATCCTGTCAGCGTCCATCTTACTGACGTCCTGCTTGTCTTCGTCACGGTAGTAGTCGTCAGCACCCTCGCCGTCCGTCTGCCTGTCCGCATCCTTGCCCGCCGGGCAATAAACGATAATAATAAAGAAGAATAAACCCCTTTTTTACCCTGTCAAGCGTTTTTTTCGGGAAAAGTACGATGTATTTAAATAAAATTATGTACTTTTGACACTCGTTTTGGATGCTTAACGAAGAAATAGAACTGAAGGTAATTTTAATTTTTTAATAGTTAATCAATTATGTGGTTATTTAATTCTTCTATCGGAAAGAAGGTCGTGATGAGTGTCACCGGTTTGGCCCTGATTCTGTTCCTGACTTTCCACATGGCCATGAACTGCGTGGCCCTGTTCTCTGCCGAAGGGTACGAGTGGATCTGTAGTTTCCTCGGCGCTAACTGGTATGCCATGGTGGGCACCATCGGTCTGGCGTTGCTGATGATGATTCACTTTGTCTATGCCTTCTGGCTGACGCTGACCAACAAGAAGGCACGCGGCACGCAACGCTACGAAGTCACGGCACGTCCGAAGGGCGTCGAGTTCGCTTCACGCAACATGTTCGTGCTGGGTCTCTGCGTCTGCGGCGGCCTGGTGCTGCATCTGGTGAACTTCTGGAGCAAAATGCAGCTTGTTGAACTGATGGGCAACGAGCCCGCCTCGGGTGTCGAGCTCATCCGCAACACATTCTCGAAGTGGTACTTCGTACTGCTCTACCTCATCTGGCTGGGCGCCCTGTGGTTCCACCTTACTCACGGCTTCTGGAGCGCTATCCAGACCATCGGCTGGAGCAATCGCAAGTGGTTTGTCCGTTGGAAATGGATCGGCTACATCTGCGTCACGCTGCTCATCCTGGGCTTTGCTTCTGTCCTGCTCCTCTATTTCTGCGCCGAAGGGCTGAACTGGTACATCCTCCCCGGAATCTTCTCCGGAGTGGCCGCTTAAACGTTTAACGAAAATCGGAATTATATAATGGAAAACAAGATTATCACGAAAGTGGATGCCAAGATTCCTGAAGGACCCTTGGCCGAAAAATGGACGAACTACAAGGCTCACCAGAAACTTGTCAATCCTGCCAACAAGCGCAAGCTCGACGTTATCATCGTCGGCTCGGGTCTGGCTGGTGCCAGCGCCGCTGCCTCCCTTGGTGCTCTGGGCTTCAAGGTGAAGTGCTTCTGCATTCAGGACAGCCCCCGCCGTGCCCACTCCATCGCCGCACAGGGCGGTATCAACGCAGCCAAGAACTACCAGAACGACGGCGACAGCGTCTATCGTCTCTTCTACGATACCATCAAGGGTGGCGACTATCGTGCCCGCGAAGCCAACGTCTATCGTCTGGCTGAGGTCAGCAACGCCATCATCGACCAATGTGTGGCTCAGGGTGTTCCCTTTGCCCGCGAATACGGCGGCCTGCTCGACAACCGCTCCTTCGGTGGTGCCCAGGTAAGCCGTACCTTCTACGCCCGCGGCCAAACCGGTCAGCAGCTGCTGCTCGGTGCCTATAGCGCCCTGATGCGTCAGGTACACCTCGGCAACGTCGAGATGTTTACCCGCTGCGAGATGCTCGACCTCGTCATCATCGATGGCCGTGCACGCGGTATCATCTATCGTGACCTTGTCACGGGCGAAATCAAGCGTTGCTCCGCCCATGCTGTTGCCATCGGTACCGGCGGCTATGGCAATACCTTCTTCCTCAGCACCAATGCTATGGCCAGCAACGGTAGTGCCGCCATGCAATGCTACCGCAAGGGAGCCTGGTTCGCCAACCCCGCCTTCGCTCAGATTCACCCCACCTGCATCCCCGTTCACGGCGACAAGCAGTCGAAGCTCACCCTCATGTCCGAATCGCTCCGCAACGATGGCCGCATCTGGGTGCCCAAGAAACTCGAGGATGCCAAGAAGCTGCAGCGTGGCGAACTCAATCCCAACGACATCCCCGACGAGGACCGCGACTTCTATCTGGAGCGCCGCTATCCCGCCTTTGGTAACCTGGTGCCGCGTGACGTGGCCAGCCGTGCCGCCAAGGAGCGTTGCGACAAGGGCTTCGGCGTCAACAATACCGGCCTCGCCGTATTCCTCGACTTCAAGTACGCCATCGAGCGTCTGGGCGAGGACGTCGTCCGCCAGAAGTACGGCAACCTCTTCGACATGTACGAGGAGATTACCGACGTCAACCCCTACCACAACCCGATGATGATCTTCCCCGCCATCCACTACACCATGGGCGGCATCTGGGTTGATTACGAGCTGATGACCTCCATCCCTGGCCTCTTCGCCATTGGCGAGGCCAACTTCAGCGACCACGGAGCCAACCGCCTCGGCGCCTCTGCCCTCATGCAGGGCTTGGCCGACGGCTACTTCGTCCTCCCCTACACCATCCAGAACTACCTCAGCGACCAGATTCAGGTGCCTCGCTTCAGTACCGACCTTCCCGAGTTCGACGAAGCCGAGAAGGGCGTTCAGGCACGTATCGACCGCCTCATGTCCATCAAGGGCAACCGCTCCGTCGATAGCATCCACAAGGAACTGGGCCACATCATGTGGGAGTTCGTCGGCATGGGCCGTACGGAAGCCTCGCTCAAGGAAGCCGTCCAGCGCATCGAAGCCCTCGAGAAGGTCTTCTACCGCGACCTCCGCATCCCCGGCGAAGCCAGCACCCTGAATGTTGAACTGGAGAAAGCCCTCCGTCTTGAGGACTTCCTCGAGATTGGCAAGCTCATGGCCTACGACGGCCTCAACCGCGAGGAGAGCTGCGGCGGACACTTCCGCGAAGAGTATCAGACGCCCGAAGGCGAAGCCCTCCGTCGCGACGATCTCTTCTCCTATGTGGCCTGCTGGCAGTACGAAGGACAGGGCAAGGCTCCCGAACTCATCAAGGAACCCCTCGACTACGAGTACATCAAGGTACAGACCCGTAATTACAAGAATTAATTTTTGGTTTAACGTTTAAGGTTTAACGTTTAACGAGGCTGCGCAAAGATGGAAGACAATTTCGCATATAGGAAGCTCAGGGTTTATCAGAATGCCAAGGAGTATGCCATATACGTCCATGACATCATAAACACCTATTTTCCTACCGTTGAAAAGTACGCAATGTCAGACCAATTGCGTCGGTCTTCCTGTTCGGTACCTTCCAATATAGCGGAAAGTACAGGCAGATTCTCTCCGAAAGAGCAGCTTCGCTTTCTCGAAATAGCCTTTGGTTCTCTTTATGAATCAATGTGTCAGATTGAATTAGCCGTCAGTTTCGGCTATATTCAAGAAGAACATTTGGTAAAGGCGGAGAATCAGGTAACAACCATTGCCAAACAGCTTTCAGGCCTTCGGGAATCAAGAGTAAAGCTAATAGAATCCAGCACCGTTAAACATTAAACGTTAAACAAAACCAAAGGACGTGTTCGTTAAACATTAAACGTTAAACCTTAAACAAAACCAAAGGACGTGTTCGTTAAACATTAAACGTTAAACCTTAAACAAATAAAATATGGATAAAAATATCAGCTTCACATTGAAGGTATGGCGTCAGCGCGGTCCGAAGGAAAAGGGCGAGTTCAAGAGCTACTACATGGAGGACATCCCTGGCGACACCTCGTTCCTTGAGATGCTCGACATCCTCAACGAGATGCTCATCAACCGCGGCGAGGAGCCTGTTGTCTTCGACCACGACTGCCGCGAGGGCATCTGCGGCATGTGCTCGCTCTACATCAACGGCCATCCCCACGGCCCTGCCACCGGCGCCACCACGTGCCAGATCTACATGCGCCGTTTCCAGGACGGCGATACCATTACCGTCGAGCCCTGGCGCTCCGCCGGCTTCCCCGTCATCCGCGACCTGATGGTCGACCGTCGTGCCTTCGACAAGATTATGGCTGCCGGAGGCTACGTCAGCGTCAATACTGGCGGCGTGCCCGATGCCAATGCCATCCCCATCCCCAAGGAGAAGGCCGACGAGGCCATGGATGCCGCTGCCTGCATCGGCTGCGGAGCCTGCGTGGCTGCCTGCAAGAACGGCTCTGCCATGCTCTTCGTCAGCGCCAAGGTCAGCCAGCTCGCTCTCCTGCCCCAGGGCAAGGTAGAGGCCAAGCGCCGCGCCAAGGCCATGCTGGCCAAGATGGACGAACTGGGCTTCGGAGCCTGCACCAACACCCGCGCCTGCGAGGCCGAGTGCCCCAAGTGCGTCAGCATCTCCAACATCGCCCGCCTCAACCGCCAGTTCATCGGCGCCAAGCTCAGCGACTGACACCAACTCATCCTCTTTTATCGGGGCGCGAATGTCGCGCCCCTTTTTCTTTTCTCTCCTATTAAAAGACGACGTTCAAGATGGCAGGAAAATCGCAAATGGAACGTTTTGGGAACGCTTTTTATTTGGAGGATAGTCACAAATGGACTTATCTTTGCAACGGAAATTCGAAAACCACCATGAGACGATACGCCATACTTCTCTTCTTTGTCGTCCTTTCAGTCCTCTTCGGCTGCAACGGACAGCAGGCTGTAAATCCCCTGCTCACTCAGGCGGAATCCCTGCTGACCGACGACCCCCGCGCGGCACTCGCCCTGCTCGAAGAGATTGAAGATGGAAAACTGAATTTTCAATCTAAAAAGGAGGCTGCCCTCTACGCCCTGCTGCGGACGCAGGCGGAATACAAGTGCTACATCGTGCCCGAGACGGATTCGCTCATCTGCATCGCTACCGACTACTTTGGCGACCGTAAGAAAGGCTTTCATGCTGCCCTCGCCTGGTACACGCGGGGCTGCGTCTATAGCGAGTGGCATGACGATGCCGCAGCCGTCGAGGCCTATCTGAAGGCCAGGCCCCTCTTCCCCGACACGCTCAGCCGCTACTACATCCTCTGCAACCAGAACCTCGGCATCCACTACCTGAACCGCCGCATGTACCGTCAGGCGCTCGACGCGCTGAACGCCTGCCGCCGGGGTGCTGCCCAGACGGGCGACTCGGCTACCATAGCCTTTGCCGACTACCACGCCGCACTCGCCCACCTCTACCCGTCGGACTATGCCGAGGCAAAGGTGTTGTTCAGCCGCGTGCTGGCTAACCCGAAAGCCACAGCCCTTGCCCGCAACACCACCTACCTGCAATTGGCCAAAATAGAGCTCTATCAGAATAAGGATTGCACGCGTGCAAGCTACTACCTCCATCTGAACGAGGCAGGCGCCGCCGATTCTTCCGCCCTGGGCGCCAACTACAGCCTGCGGGGCGACATCTGCTGCGAGTTGCAGCAGCCCGACTCAGCCTACTATTGGTACCGCCGTTCGTTAGACTGCCAGAGCGAACTCTTCACCGAATGCTGGAACTACCATCAGCTGGCTGAGCTGGCGCCACGCCTTGGCCTCATCGATTCCGTGCCCGCCTACATCCGCCGCTACACCCTGCTGGCCGACTCCGTGAGGGCTGCCGAACAGCAGGCCGAGGTGAGCGAAGCCTACAGCCAGCATCAGGTGGAGGAGAGCCGTCGTGCGCTCACCCGTCGCGCCACACGCATCCTGCTCACCGTCGTGGCGCTGGCCCTGCTCGCAGCCCTGCTGGCAGGGCTGGCCTTCCTGCTGCGCGACCGCCGGCGCAAAATCCTTTACCTCCGCCTGCAGGACGAACTGAAACAGAATCGCCGCGAGTCGCTCACCATCCCCGACGAAAACCGCGGAGAACTGCTGCGCCGCAAGCTCGACATCTGCTGCCGTATGTTCCGCAGCACCCCTTCGGCCCGCCTGCTCCTTGGTCGTACGGCTGCGGCAGAGGCGCTGACCCTCTCGGCAGCCGAGCGCACCAAAATCGTCTCCGACGTTACCGATTCGTTTGTCGATGTCATGCTCGACATGAAGAACGAGGTGCCGCAGCTCTCCGAGCAAGACCTGCTGTTCTGCGCCTTCAACGCCCTCCGTTGTTCCCCGCAGGCGCAGGCCGAGTGCCTCCTCCTCTCCCCCACCACCCTGCGCACCCGCAAGTACCGCCTGAAAGAAAAGCTCCCCGCCGAGCTCTTTACGCTCTTCTTCGACGACCCTCAAGCGAACAATTAGCCACCCAAATACAATAACATTATGAAGAAGATTATATTATTCTTTATTATATTTTTTCAAAGCCTGTTCCTCATGGCACAAAGCGTGACCATCAATCTGGACAGACAGAATATCGCCGACGTCCTGACTCCCGAAGTGCAGCAGGCTGTTACCCACATCACCCTCTCAGGACACCTGTCAGCTGCGGACTATGCCTTTGTCAACGATTGCCCCCGCCTGACCACGCTGGATATGACGGACGTCATTACCGACAGCATCCCTGCCTTCTGCTTGGCCAAGGCTAACGCCCTTGCTGACCTCTACCTCCCCAAAAAGCAGACGACCTTCAACTTCTATGCCGTAAAAAACGCCCTCACCAATAGCGTAACCGCCCATGTCACAGGTCTCTATCCGCAACTCGACGTTCCCACAACGGGTGACAAGGATGCTGCAACAGACGTGTATTTCACGATAGAGAAAGGCAACGACCGTTACTTTGAGGCTGAACATGGAGATATCTATTCTGCCAATATGGATACGCTCTACCGCTATTCGCAGTACATTCCAACACAAGCCATAATTGCAAAGGTCATCCGCCCCTACGCCTTTGCTTGGTTACGATTGCCCAAAGGGCTAAAAATTGACCTTAACCCTACTCTGGACCTTATTTGCCTCCATGCTTTTGAAGGAATCCGATGGGGAGAGGAAATAATAAACGATAAGCATTACAAAAACTACGCAGACCTGGAGTTACGGTTGTCGAATCTTTCCGATCCGAAAATGTATTCCCTGCCGCGGCTCGAAGGGCCCGTTCAATGGAACACAAAAGAGTATGAAGAACAGAACGGTTCATTGGCGATGTATGTTGTTATTGGAAGCCTTAAAACCTATCTGGAGGACTCTTGCTTGTGGGCAGGAGTGGATATGATAGACGAATTTTACTATAATATAATCGCCTCGACGTTTATCCTGGACGAAGAGTATTACGACAAGGATGGAAACAAGCTTACTGCCGTTAAACCGCATTTCATCTCCTCCGAATGGCATGCCGGCACACTTAATACGACGAATATCTCTTTCACTTCTCTTTCCGACGAGGGCCATTCTTTAACCATCAATATGAATGTGGAATACGGAGCATATTACACCTTCGTCCTATCATATTCCGTTATCGAACGCGATCTTCCCGATCCTCTCTGCCCGTACTTCCATACCGTTGAGTATCGCGACACCATTTACAGCCCTATTCCCGAAGGAGACGACTTAACCTACGAGTTTGAGATTTTCGATGACGAAGGCAATCTGCTCTTCTCTTCCCGACGAAAGGGCGACAAAGGAAATACGGAGCATCTGAGCGGCGTGCTGACTAACGTGCCGCAGAGTGAGCAGGGCGATCTGAAGAGCCGTTCTTCGGGCATGCGCTTTGGAACCTCACCTTGGAGGTCCCAACGCGTCAGTTTTGTCCCCACAGGCATTCGCCTATTGAATACCTCGCCGTCCAACGCCCCCTTCTACGACCTTACTGGCCGTCCGATGAACGAAACAAAGAAAGGCATTGTTATCCACGATGGGAAAAAAGTACTTATTAAATGAGTATAAAACAACTATAAATACAAGCATCATGAAAACGACCCGAACCCTTTTCCTGTTATCTGCCTTGCTGCTGATGGCAGCAACGAGCATGGCAAGAACTGACATTCCGCTTGTAAAGGATGTCCCAAAAGGTAATGAAAACGATGAACGCGCACGCATGCCTATGGTTGCCCCTGAAGCTTATATGGAGAGCGGCTCATTGTTTATTGAATTCAATTCTGCCACCCCGACGATAGTTTCCATCAACGGCAGAAATACGAACGAAAACTATTACTATGAACAATTTGAATCCACCGGGAGAGTTTCCATCAATCTCAGAAAGCACGACATCAAGGCCGGAGATTACAAACTTGGGGTTACCTTCGGCGGTCTCTGGTGGATTGGCTTTTTTGTAATTGATTCAGACTCCAGACCCGTTGCAAGCGCATTTTACGTGGAAATTGACAGCATCCTCTACAAGCTCTCGACGGAAGAAAAAACAGCTGAGTATGTCCGCTTCAACAGATTCTTCTATGAAAGGAGGTATAATGTCCCAAGTACCATAAACTACGAAAATGAAACCTATTCCGTCACAAAAATAGCAGCAAACGCGTTTAACAATTCCCCCTATTTTTCCATTATAACCATACCGAATGAGGTAAAAAGCATCGGAGAAAAAGCTTTTGCCGACTGCCCTCATTTGACGGATGTCAACCTTTCCCAAAGTATAACCACCATTGAGAGGGAAACCTTTTACGGTTGCTCAGAACTCACCTCCATTGTTATTCCCGATGGCGTTAAGGTCATCAAAGACATGGCCTTTGCTACGTGCAAAAAATTAGCCTCTGTCCACCTTCCTGAAAGCCTGACAACGATAGGCGAAGAGGTTTTCTTTAGGTGTACAAACCTGAAGACCGTGAATATCCCAGGGAGCCTTACTTCATACGGTAACTACATTTTTTATGGCTGTGCTTTGTCGTCGGTTTCTTTCTCGGAGAATCTAACTACGATTGGCGAATACCTCTTTCAGGGATGTAGCGGGCTGACTTCTATTGACATTCCCCAGAACGTTACAACGATTGGTGAAGGCGCCTTCCTGGGATGTAGTGGACTGATTTCCATTAACATTCCACAAAGCGTTACAAGTATCGGTCATTATGCATTTCAGGAATGTTCAGACTTAACTTCCATCATCATTCCCGCGGGTGTGGTGAATTTAGGATATGGTGTTTTCCAAAATTGTGCCCAATTGGAATCCGTCCAGCTTCCAAACGGCCTGGATTCCATTAAGGCCAGTCTTTTTTATAATTGTAGCAGCTTGAAACAGGTTAACATTCCAGAAGGTGTTACCGTTATTGAAAGTGCAGCTTTTCAGAATTGCAGCAGTCTGGAATCCATTCGTATTCCCGAATCAGTCGAGTTTTTAGGAAATGCTGTTTTCCGTGGTTGCTCTAAAATCACTTCCATCACCATTCCGGACGGAATAAAGCGAATTCCCAACAATGTTTTCGCAAAATGCGAAAATCTTACCTCTATAATTATTCCCAAGAGTGTCGAACGAATCCAAACCAATTCATTCACGGGCTGCAACAATCTTGCTTCCGTCACCTGCTATGCGGAAACCCCACCTGGCTTAAATAAAGATGCCTTCAGCTATTATGGAACACTCCATGTCCTGCCGGGATGCAAACAAAAATATTTGAATTCCGAAATGAATTGGAAACGCTTCAACATCGTCGAAGATGCTGATACGGACATTGAATGGCCATCCGACGACGAAGCATCTGAAAGCATCGCTTACGACCTTCTCGGGCATCCTGCCCCCGATTCCTATAAAGGCATTGTTGTGAGAAACGGGAAGAAAACACTTATCAAATAAAATTCCTAATTCCTAATTTTTTATTCGTCATGAAAACGAAACAACTTTTTTTACTTTCCATACTTGTGCTTGTTTCAGCCTTGTCTATACAGGCCCAGACTCCACCCTCAGGAGACGTCACCCGAACTTATTATCGCGAAATAGGCGGCATATTCTATAAACTCAGGGGTGATAAAGCAATCGTTTTTGAGAGGTATCTGGATTATAAGCCCTATTTTGATAATGTGGTTATTCCCTCTACCGTTACCTACCAAGGGGTTGAATATACCGTCCGGGCAATTGGGAAAAACGCTTTTTCTGGTAGCTATGGCCTAATCTCTATCTCTATTCCTAATACCGTCACTTCCATAGCGACAGGGGCTTTCTATGGCTGCATCGGACTGCGTTCTATTCGCTTCCCGGAAGGAGTAGCCTCAATTGGCGAGACAGCCTTTACAAATTGTACAGGCCTGGCCTCTATTTACATCCCTAAAACGGTAACATTCATCGGAGAAACGGCATTTAATTCCTGCTCGTGCCTTACCTCCATCGAGGTTGAGGAAGGCAATCCCGTCTTTGATAGCCGCGACGGCTGTAATGCCATCATCGAAACCGCCACTAACGCCTTGAAGGTGGGGTGCGAAAATACGGTTATCCCCAACTCCGTCACCACTATTCTTGATGGTGCTTTTGGTCATCGCCGCTATTTGAAAACCATTGAAATTCCCAATGGCGTCCAGGCCATTGGGGCTTCATTCTACAATTCGGGCCTTACTACGATTTCTCTGCCAAGCAACGTCAGGATTATAAACGGGGCTTTTCAGAATTGTTACAATCTGGAATCAGTAGCCATTTTGGGAGCCGATATCACCATTGCCGGGTTTGCTTTCTATGGATGTGAGAAACTGAAATCCCTTACTCTTTTCGCCCCAGAGCCACCCAAGATTACACAAGACACGTTCATTTTCAACTTAGCCCAGATTACGCTCCACGTTCTCCCCGGCTGCGAAGAGGCCTACGAACAGGCTGAGTATTGGAAGGACTTTCATATCGTCGGAGATGCTGACCCCACGGGCATCGTCCAGGCCACACTTCTTTCCGATACCGATGATACGACATACGACCTTTTGGGACGTCCTGTCGATAGCCACTACAAAGGCATCGCCATCCGGGGTGGAAAGAAATTATTCATCAAATAAAACCCCTAACCCAATTCCTAATTCCTATTTTTTAAAGCACTATGAAAAAGCTGGTCATACTGATTATTTCCCTTCTGTCTGTGGGCCGTATATGGGCGCAGGGTAAGGGCCCTTTCTTCCCCACAGGAACCACATGGACGGAAGCCTGGATTCTCACAGGAGATGTGAAGGGCGAATTGCCTTCCACAACGTATGAAGTGGGTACCGATACCCTCATTAATGACACCATCTATAAGCGCATTCTGGTGAATGGAGTAGAAAGCGGAAGATGGTTACGCGAAGAAAAACAGCGTGTCTGGCTGCGAAGGGATGATTTCCCAAAGGAAATCATGCTCTACAATTTTGAATGGCACAACCAAAATTATGTCTATTACAAGACCAACGTCCGTCAATACGTAGAAAAAGGCGTTTTGAAGGAAGACACCTTCTATATTGATAGAAAGTCAACTGTGTACTTGGAATCAAATGATGAAAACCTCTTTATTGAATTTGAATACTACGATTTTGATGCGGTGCAGATGCTTTATGGAATCGGCATGACAACAGAGCCTTATAAGGATTGCTGTATCCTGGGCTGTATGCTGCCCGACGAGATGGAACATGCCACACGACAATGCCAGCTGCTTTCGTTCAGCCGAGACGGGAAACTTATCTACGACTATAAAAAACAGTTCGCTCATTGCGAAGTCTTCACCCGAAATATGCCACCCACAGCCGGCGTTGATGTCTGGCTCTATTCCGAATGGGAAGGGCTCGTTCAAGGAGAAGATATCCGTCTCGACAGCATCAGGGGAAACCACATTTACGTCAGCGGACATTATAACAACAAAGTCGCAAGTGACAACTATAAAATCAATTTAGGCAGCTTCGAGGCAGGGGAATACCAGATTGTCTATACTGCTGTCGATGACTCGGATTTCATGCCGGATGTCGTAAACTATATCCCCCTGACGGTCAACGAAATTGCTGTTGATGTACCTCGTGGACTGATTCCTTTGTATGGAGCAGCAAAGGACAATGAATTTCATCCCACAATAGACTATGTTACCGATATTACAGCCACCATAGAAAACGACAGCCTACGTATTTCGGGATGGCTCTTCTTTAATGACTGGGCCGAGCAATACTGCTATTACGAAGTTCATGGCGACTCCATCTATCTGGAAACAGCAGAAAAATGGGGAAGATTCTTGCCAACATCCCCTTATGGAGGACTCTATCCCATAGATTTCGCCATTCCCTTCAACGACGATCAATGCACCATCCATGTGGCAGAAATATATGGACGCTCCTATACCAATAACGGATATATAGCCTTTCATCAACTCTATAACACGCTGAAATACGATTTTACATCCGTCAATAATACACTCTACGATTCTCCTTCACAAATATTCTACGATTTGCAAGGCCGACCTTCTGAAAGAGCACAAAGAGGGCTCTACATCAAAGACGGGAAAAAGGTTTTTGTGAAGTAACGCGGCAATTGTCGGAGAGGGAACCGCAAAAGTTAAAAAAAGAAAAATAGTCGGTTCCCTCATGCAGTATTTGGGCTTTCGCTCCGTTTTTATAGTAGAGGCTCATCTGAAATTCAAATAAAAGTTTACTAATATAACGTAGGGTATGAAAAGGAATTATCTGTTGTTATTATCTGTCGCGTTGCTAGCTGTTGCCTGCGGCAAGATTGACCTGTCGGAAAAGGAATGGAGCAGTATTCCCGAAGGTCCATATTTGGACTTTGCAGAGATAAAGAAAGTCGTCATCGTTGATACCTTATTTTTTGATGGGAGTTGTAAAATTGTTAAGGTAGAAATGAGCCCTGATGTGAAGGAACGAATGTTGACGTATATGAAAGATTTTTATTACAACAGGTGTGATTCCCTGACAATAAGTTGCCTGGGAGAGCCTATTGTGAAGGCTAAACTCTGGTCTATAATACAGTCTTACTATCCTAAAGGATTAAGCATTACGTTAGATGCCGATAGGCTTATGTCTGAACGACCGAATTTTCTGGTTGAATCATGCGAAGATCATTCCGATTGTAACCTTTTCATAAAGCAGTTGAAAAAGACAAAGATTCCCATAACCTATACGAAACATACCCCTTTTTGAGGACACAGCCGGCAGAGAAGGAAAACCGCTAAGCGGTTCTACAATAAGCTTACTTTTTCGACACGATGCATCACCATCTCCCCGGTGCCTGCGAAGGCGGGGGGGAGATTTTGCGCCACCCCGTTTTTGCGCCCTTTTTTCTCGCGCGTACGCGCGCGAAGCTGCGGGTGGGCGTGTGCGTCATCCTTTGCCCCCGACGCGCCCAGAGGCGAAATTTGGGGCGTTATTTCGCGCGGCAGTTCGTGGCGCCCCGTTGAGGGAAGGGAAGAGGAAACTTGCTGAGACTCCCTGAGACGCGGCATGAAGCGTCTTACTCTTACCAAAGGCCTTGTAGGAGAGAAAGTTAACATGATTAGCCATTACAATTACAGTTATTACAGTTAGTTTTTTGAGGGTAGGCTATCTCTCTAATTTCCTTTTTTATTATATATATTATTAATAATTAATATATTATATAAAGAAATAGATGAAAAAGGAAAAGTACACCCTTCGAAAAAACAACTGTAATAACTGTAATTGTAATGCTCGGCTGGTTTTGCTTCCTCTAAAAGGCAGAAAGACAATAGGGTACAATCCCGTCGTTTCCCAAAGAGTATCAGTTGCAGGGCTTAATAGAGGGAAAGAGGGCCCCAAATCCTGCTCTATAAGGCCTCAGAAACGAGCGAAATCCCCTTGTTCCGATGGTCGCCCCCTCTCCTTGCGCACAAACAGGCTTTTCGGTTTTTCGGAGTATTACGCGAAAAGCGCATGAAAGAAATTCGTTTCATTCGGATAATTCGCCGTTTAGAGACATAAACAGGAAATATATCTTTGTCGGCGAATGGAACGAATTTTACGAATGGCGTTGCGGCGTGGAGCTTCGCACGCCGAATGGATTCTTTTTTAAAACACGAATGACCATAAATTAACACGAATTTTTCATAAATAAATTTATGGATAATTCATGGGTATTTGTGGGCATTGACTTCGTCTTCGTCCGTCACGACTCGGCCATTCAAATATATTTGATGGCCCTCGCTGCTCCGTCCGTTTGTGTTAAAAGAAAAAAAAGAAAGAATGGGAGTTTGATGTACCGTCGGTAACGTTTGATTCTATTTCCGTAGCGTTTGATTTTAATTTGCCAGCGTTTGATTCTGCGCGCGCAGAGCAAGGGGGCGCATCATTCGTAGCGGACGGCGTGACGGGTGGAGCGGATGCTCATGGAGGGGAACCAGATGTCGGCAGGGGTGAGGCCACATTGCTCGATGGCATCGAGGCAGTACTCCAGACGGCCGAAATCGGCATCGACGTTGTTCGTCCCGAAGGTGAAGCGGAGGCCGCGCTCCTTGGCCATACGGATAATCTTCATGCTGGGGATGCGATAGCGGGGATTGATTTCGAGGGCGATGTGGTAGCGCTCCAGCACGTCGAGGATGCGGTTGATGCGCTCGTCAGTCCACAGGGCATCGTAGCGGGGCTGCATGTCGTCGGGCAGATAAGTGGGATTGGCGTAGATGTCGGCAGGCTCGTTGGTGAGGATTTTCACGGTCTGGGAGACGATGACATCCATATACTCCTCGTCGCTGAGCCCGTCGCGGATGACCTCCTCGGGATGGTAGAGGCGGACGATGCGCCCAGCCTGGTCGCGGATGGTCATGGCATCGGTGAAGAGGTAGTCGAAGATGCCGAGCGCCTCGGGGGAGAAGGTGGTGGTCCAACGGCGTCCCTCGCCCTGCACGCCGCAGAGGAAGGGCAGGTCCTTCACTTCTTCGTAGTATTCATAGACCTCCTTGTCGTTGGCGAGCATGCGTCCCACGCCGCCCTCGCCGGCATTAGGCGCCACGCCGTAGTTGATGCCATAGGCCATGGACATGGCGTGAGCCTGCTCCTTGGTGAGGCCGCCCTTCAGGTGGACGTGGTAGTCGATGACGGGGAAGAACTGCTGCTGAAGGCGGATGACGCGGTCGTGCTGCTCGTCAATAGGGTCAGCAAGCCCACAAGCCAACGAGTCAACACGCTGTGAACAGTCGGCATCGGCTTTCGGCCCTCCGACCACGCGGACATCGCGCAGTTGTATCGTGCCTTCGGAACAACGGAAGACAATCTGTCCGTGCCCCAACACCCTGTTGGCAAATGCGGCGATGCGGTAGGGGGCTTCGGGCTCGTTATAGCTGACCACGGATGTGCCACAAATGGCGATGCGGATGGTCTTGCCGATGACGGAGATCTCAAAGGGGAACCAAGTGCTGTCGGCAGCCAGCGAGCGGTAGAGATTGCGGACGCTGGTGAGCGAGCCTGTCTTGAGCGTGCCGTCGATGGGGCCGTTGTGGAGAGCCACCTCATAACCCTTTTTGCCCGTAGCATCGGTATGGAAGAGGATGACGCCCGAGGCGCCAGGGGCGAGGAAAGCCTCACCCGTGAGGGTGAAATCCTGATAATCGCCCTTCAAAGTGACGGAACGGCCCTCCTGGAGGGTGAAATCGTGCTGCGCACAGCTGCAAACCAGCACAGCAAGCAAGAATGAAAGGAAAGAGAACTTTTTCATAATTTTATAAAATGGTCTATTGTCTATGGTCTATAGTCTATTGCTCTTTTGGAGTTCAGTAGTTCAGGAGTTGCAGGAGTTCAGACGAATGTCGCATAAAAACATTATTTTCTGCCGAAGTCGGCAGGGATTTCGCCCCAGTTGTCCGTGTCCCATTTATAGAGGAGGGGGCGCTTGGGGGCAGGATGGGCAGCAAGCCACGCCTCGGCGCGGGCAATCAGGGCAAAGAGAGGTCGCGTCTGTTCATCGACGGCAAGACGGGTCTTGCACGTGCCTTCGTTGACCCATTTGATGGCGTTGCGGGAGTCGCTATAGACCACCATCTGCCAGCCTTCGCGGACGATGAGCGCCATAGCGTGGACGATGGCCAGGAACTCGCCGATGTTGTTCGTGCCGTGGACAGGGCCGTAGTGGAAGATCTCCTGACCGGTGGGGATATAGACGCCCCGATACTCCATCGGCCCGGGGTTGCCGCTACAGGCGGCATCAGCAGCAAGAGCAGAGGAATTCAACACGGCCTCAGGGGCATGCCGCTTGTTGGCTTGTGGGCCTGTTGACTTGTTGACATTGCTTATGTAGTCGTATGGCGACGAAGCATAGGCGCGTTCGGCCTCCTCGCGGGTGTCGAAGGACTTGTACTTAGCCCCCTCCACGCCCTTCACCTGGCGTTCGCACTCCTTCCACGAGGTGAAAATGCCCGTTTCCAGCCCGTTCCAGACGACGTAAAACTTCTGCTTTGCCAACCCCGTTAAACGTTAATCGTTAATAAAAAACCGAAGGACGTGTTCGTTAAACGTTAAACCTTAAACGTAAAAAACCGAAGGACGTGTTCGATAAACGTTAAACCTTAAACGTTAAACCTAAAATACTACATCCTCTCCGGCACCTCGATGCCCAAGAGGCCCATGCCGATGCGGACGACCTTGGCGACGTTGGCTGCCAACACGACACGGAAGGTCTTGGCCTCGGAGGTCTCGGCGTTGAGGATGCTGAAGTCGTGATAGAACTGGTTGAAGGCCTTCACGAGGTCATAGACGTAGTTGGCTATGTTGGAGGGGCTGTAGTCGGCTCCAGCCTGACGGACGACGGCAGGGAAGTCGGCAAGCTGCTGGATAAGGTCCTGCTCCTTCTCCGACGGCTCGTAGGCAAGCCCTTCGGGCAACGAGCAGCAGATGCCCTCTGCCTCGGCCTTGCGCAAAATGGAGCGGATGCGGGCGTAGGTATACTGGATGAAGGGGCCGGTATTGCCGTTGAAGTCGATGCTCTCCTTGGGGTTGAAAAGCATATTCTTGCGGGCATCGACCTTGAGGATAAAGTACTTGAGGGCACCCAAGCCGACGATGCGGGCGATGTCCTCGGACTCGGACTCGCTGAGGCCGTCCTGCTTGCCAAGCTCACGGGAGATGTCGCGTGCGGTACCTATCATCTGCTCGATAAGGTCGTCGGCATCGACGACGGTACCCTCGCGGCTCTTCATCTTGCCCTCGGGCAGCTCCACCATGCCGTAGGAGAAGTGGACGAGGTCCTTGCCCCACTCGAAGCCAAGCTTGTCCAAAAGGATGGAGAGCACCTGGAAATGGTAGTTCTGCTCGTTGCCGACGACGTAGATCATCTTGTTGATGGGATAGTCGCGGAAGCGGAGCTTGGCGGTACCGATGTCCTGCGTCATATAGACGCTGGTGCCGTCCTTGCGGAGGAGAAGTTTTTCATCCAGTCCTTCGGGGCGGAGGTCAGCCCACACGGAGCCGTCCTCGCGCTGGTAGAAGATGCCCTTTTCCAATCCCTCAAGCACCTTTTCCTTGCCCTCAAGATAGGTCTGCGATTCGTAGTAGATCTTGTCGAAGCTGACGCCCATCTTGCGGTAGGTCTCGTCGAAGCCGGCATAGACCCAACTGTTCATCTTCTCCCAAAGGGCACGCACCTCGGGGTCGCCCTGCTCCCAACGGACCAACATCTCGTGGGCCTCGCAGAGCAGAGGGCTCTTGGCCTCAGCAGCAGCCTTGCGCAGCTCGGCCTGACGGTCGGGGTCTGGGTCGGTAATGGCAAGTACCTCGGGGTCGTGCTCCAAAAAATCCTTCACCTCGGCACGGAAATGCTTGTCGAAGGCCACGTAGTAGTCGCCAACCAGATGGTCGCCCTTCTTGCCGGACGACTCAGGGGTCTCGCCATTGCCATACTTCAGCCAAGCAAGCATGGACTTGCAGATGTGTATGCCACGGTCGTTGACGATGTTCGTCTTGACCACACGGTTACCGCAGGCAGCCATAATGTTGGCTAAAGCATAGCCCAGCAAGTTGTTGCGGACGTGACCCAGATGGAGCGGCTTATTGGTGTTGGGCGAGGAGTATTCAATCATCACCAACGGCGAATCAGCCTCGGCCTTGCAGGTGCCGAAGTCGGGATTGGCGTGGATATCGGACAGCAGTCTGGTCCAGAAAGCGGGTGAAATGGTGAGATTGAGAAAGCCCTTGATGGCATTGTAGCGGCTGACCATCGGCTCGTTCTCCTGCAACCAGGCACCAATCTCCTGCGCGGTCTGCTCGGGGCTTTTGCGGGAGGTGCGCAAGAGGGGGAATGTGACTAAGGAAAGGTGCCCCTCGAACTCCTTCTTGGTCTTCTGAAGCTGAATCATGGAGACGGGCACATCGGCATCGTAGAGTGCCTTCACGGCATCGACGACGCGGCTGGATAGTATTTGTTCTATCATATTAGGAACGTTATTGTATTATATTTTCTTAAATTGACTGCAAAAGTAGTCATTTCTTAAGAATAATTGCGTACTTTTGCCGAGAATTTGAATTGTTATGAAGAATTTCCCTCCTGTAGTAAAGAATCTCCTCATCATCAACTGCCTTGTTTTCTTCGCCGAATGGATTCTTCCCCAGACCGCGCTGAAATTCCCACTTGAGGGATGGATGGCTCTCTACTATGCAGGCTCGCCCCTGTTCCGCCTGTGGCAGTTGTTCACCTATATGTTTGCCCACGCAGGCTTCGACCACCTGTTCTTCAACATGTTCGCCCTGTGGATGTTCGGACGCATCCTGGAAAATGTGTGGGGCTCGCGGCGGTTCCTCCTCTATTATATGGTCTGCGGCTTTGGAGCGGGCTTGACGCAGGAGTTGCTCCAGTTCGTCGGCGTTATCCCGCAGATGCAGTCGGTAGTGGGTGCCTCAGGTGCCGTCTATGGCCTGCTGCTTGCCTTTGCGATGCTGTTCCCCAATATGCCCATGTATATCATCCCGATACCCGTGCCCATCAAGGCCAAATGGATGGTCATCGGCTATACGGTCATTGAGCTGTTGGAGGGTATTTTCAACTTTGGCAACGTAGCTCACTTCGCCCATTTGGGAGGTATGGTTTTCGGTTTAGCGCTGATACTCTATTGGCGCAAGAACAACAAGGACACCAATGGCTGGAATTATCGATGACGTAAGGCGCATCTTCCGTCGCGGCGGAATTGTGACACAGTTGATTGGCATCAACGTGGTGCTGTTCCTGCTGTTTGCATTGGCAAAGGTAATTCTTCTATTGTTTAAGGTGGACGATGGGGGTTGGCTGGATTTCCTGTCGCTTCCGGCGTCGCTTCCGCTCCTGGCCCAACGCCCCTGGACGTTGTTCACCTATATGTTCATGCACGGAGGGGTGTGGCATCTGGTGTTCAACATGCTCTGGCTCTATTGGTTCGGACAGATTGCCCTCTACTTCTTCTCCGCCCGGCATCTGAGAGGCCTCTATATCCTTGGCGGTCTGGCAGGAGGCGTTCTGTACGTCATCGCCTATAATGTCTTCCCGCTCTTTGCGTCGCAAGTTTCCCAAGCGTTACTGATGGGGGCTTCGGCATCCATTTTGGCTATCGTGGTAGCCACAGCCATCAAGGAGCCGAACTACCAGCTCCGTATTCTGTTCTTCGGAAATATCTCCATGAAATGGCTGGCGGTCATTACCGTGCTTATCGATACGCTACTCATCGCTTCCAATAACGCCGGAGGACACATCGCCCACTTGGGAGGGGCACTTGCCGGATGGGGATTCGTGGCTGCATTGAGCAAAGGGCACGATATTACCGAATGGATTAACCGTTGTATCGATTTCATCGGAGGGCTTTTCCGTCCCGCTTCCTACCGCACACGAATCCGGCCAAAGAAGCAAAAAAAGGCCTTTTCATCGGGGAAAAAGCGGAAAAAAACGGCTGAATCCCCCACGAACGACCATGAGGCTGACTACACCTACAACCAGACGAAGAAGCAGCAGGCAGACGAGATAGACCGCATCCTTGAGAAAATCAAGAAATCGGGCTACGACGGCCTGACGGCTGAAGAGAAAAAGAAACTGTTTGACGCTTCAAACCGATGAACGAGGCAAGACAAAAGCAGAAGATTGACCGATGAAAAGGCAGAAAAAGAAGATGAAATGGTACACGAAGCTGTGGGCTTATCCCCTGCTGCTGGTTAACATCTTCGCTTGCGGGGTGTTCATCTTGTGTGCCTTCAGCCAGCAGATTCCAGCCGAGAAGCTGCCCATCATCTCCTTGGCAGGAATGGCATTTCCCATAGCGTTGGGGGTTGTGGCGGCCTTTCTGATTTTCTGGCTGTTGTTCTACAAACGTCTATGTTGGCTGTCGTTGGTGACGTTGTTGGTTTGCTGCTCGCAAATCTACTCGATGTTCCCCCTCAACCTATCCGACATCCGCGCGCCGCGGGGAGCAATGAAAATCCTGTCGTACAACGTGCTTAGCGTCGGTGCCGACGAGAAAAACCCCATCCTACAATACCTCGCCCGTAGCAAGGCCGACATCATCTGCCTACAGGAAGCCAGCGAAGCCCATCTGAAGAAATACGACCAGAATGCCGAATGGATGAAGGATTATCCCTACCGCACCTACCGCATGCCGCACGGAGGAACGAGGGAGGCGCGGGACATCTGCTGCATCTCCAAATACCCCATTCTATCGCTGAAGAATTACCGTTTCCCTGGCTCGGGCAACTGCTACTCGGAATACACGCTGGACGTAAAGGGCGACACCATCACCCTCTTCAACTGCCACTTGCAAAGCTTTGCGCTAAGCGAAGACGACAAGAACCTCTACGAGGAAATCATTAACCATCCCAAAGAGAACCTGCCCACCTCGGGCACCAAGGAACTGCTGAAAAAACTGCGTGAAGCCAATGCCAAGCGCTCCGTCCAGGCCGACAGCCTCGCCAAGCATATCGAACAAGCCTTGGGCAACGGCCCGACACCCCGTACCGTCATCGTCTGCGGCGATTTCAACGACACCCCCATCAGCTACTCCCATTACCGCGTGACCCGCCTGCTAAAGGACGCTCACACGCTCAGCGGAAACGGCTTCGGCTTCAGCTACAACCGCAACAAGATGTTCTTCCGCATCGACCACATCCTGGCTTCGCCCAACCTGAAACCCTATCGCTGCAAGGTGGACCGTTCCATCAAGGAGTCGGACCACTACCCCATCTTTTCCTACTTCGTCTACCGGAAGCCGTAACGCAGCAAAAATTCAGCACGGCGAATTCCACTTTTTTTCCCGACAATTGCCGGTTTTTCTCCGTTTTTTACCCCATTTTGGGCGGTAAACTGACAAATTTGCCTTTCAAACAGCGATTTTTTCGCCTCAAATGGTTGAATTGGCAAAAAAATGTAGTATCTTTGCGCCCCGATTTCAAAAAATAATAAGGAAATAATAAAAAGTAATAATTAAAAAAACAAGTAAAAATGCAAAACAAAGGATTTGTAAGGATCATTGCGGTATTACTCACACTTGTGTGTCTGTTCTACCTTTCCTTCACATTTGTGGCACGCCATCACGAGAAAAAGGCTGCCAATTATGCAGGAGGTGAATCGGCTTATATCGATTCAATCATGAATGAGAAAGTCTATCTGGGTCTTTTCGACTACAAGACCTGCCGCGAGAACGGCATCGGTCTGGGTCTTGACCTGAAAGGCGGTATGAACGTTATTCTGGAAGTCTCCGTCCCCGACGTGGTCGACGCTCTTGCTGACCATAAGCAGGACGAGAAGTTCAAGAGCGCTCTCGCTACCGCTACCAAGCAGGCTGTCACCAGCAACGACGATTTCATCACCCTGTTCATCAAAGAGTACAAGAGAATCAACCCCGAAGGCTCGCTGGCTGAGATTTTTGCCACGCAGCAGCTGAAGGACAAAATCAATACGAAGAGCTCCGACAAGGACGTCGAGTCTGTCCTTCGTGCCGAAGTGCAGGCCGCCATCGACAACTCGTTCAATGTGCTCCGCACCCGTATCGACCGCTTCGGCGTTGCCCAGCCCAACATCCAGAAGCTGGAGGGCGCCATGGGCCGCATCATGATTGAACTTCCTGGTGTCAAGGAGCCCGAGCGCGTCCGCAACCTCCTTCAGGGAAGTGCAAACCTTGAGTTCTGGGAGACCTATACCGCTGCCGAAGTCTATCAGTCCCTCGTGGCTGCCGATGCCCGTCTGCGCGACGTGCTGGCTTATGAGAACGGCGATGCTGAGACCGCTCAGTCCGAAGAGGCTGCTGAAGCTTCTGCCGACGAAGCCGTTGAGCCCGCTGCCGACAAGGCTGACGAAGACCTCGACCTCTCCACCCTTACCGGCGACGAGGCTGAGAAGAAGGCTGACAACGTCAACGACGAGCAGATGAAGCGCGAGCACCCGCTGCTCAGCATGCTCCAGCTCTACAACGGCAACTACGGCGCCGTCATCGGTCTGGCTCAGCACAAGGACATGGATGCCATCGACGAGCTCCTCGCCCGCAAGGAAGTGCAGAGCATCCTGCCGAAGGACCTCCGTCTGAAGTGGGGCGTCAGCGCCATGGACGACAAGGGACAGGTCTATGAACTCTACGGTATCAAGTCGACCGAGCGCAACGGACGTGCTCCTCTGGAAGGCGACGTCATCGTCAACGCCCGTGACGACTACGACCAGAACGGCCGCCCGAGCGTCAGCATGTCCATGAACACCGAGGGCAGCCGCCGCTGGGCTCAGATTACGAAGAACAACATCAACCGCGCCGTGGCCATCGTCCTTGACGACCGCGTGTATAGCGCCCCCAACGTCCAGAACGAAATCACAGGCGGTAACTCGCAGATTACGGGTAACTTCACCCCCGAGCAGACGCGCGACCTTGCCAACGTGCTGAACTCCGGTAAGATGCCCGCCCCCGCCAAGATTGTCCAGGAAGACGTCGTCGGTCCTTCGCTGGGTGCCGAGTCCATCCAGCGCGGTATCTGGTCGTTCCTCATCGCCTTCGTCATCCTGATATTCTACATGTGCCTCATGTACGGATGGATTCCCGGTCTGATTGCCGACAGCGCCCTGCTGCTCAACCTCTTCTTTACCCTCGGAATCCTCAGCTCGTTCCAGGCCGCTCTGACGATGTCAGGTATCGCCGGTATGGTGCTCACTCTGGGTATGGCTGTTGACGCCAACGTGCTTATCTACGAGCGCGCCAAGGAAGAGCTTCGCGCCGGCAAGCAGGTGAAGGCCGCTCTGAAGGATGGTTACAAGAACGCCTTCTCGGCTATCTTCGACTCCAACTTCACCTCCATCATCACGGGTATCATCCTGTTCGTCTTCGGTACAGGTCCCATCCGCGGATTTGCTACGACGTTGATGATCGGTATCGTCTGCTCGTTCTTCACGGCTGTGTTCCTCACCCGTCTGGTGTACGAGCACTTCCTCAACAAGGACAAGCTCACGAACCTCACCTTCACCACTCCGTTTGCCAAGAAGGTCATGCCCGAAAACACCCATATTAACTTCATGGGTGCAAAGAAGACCTCCTTCATCGTGTTCGGTATCCTGCTGGTTGTGTTCGCTGTCGCTTACGGCGTGCGCGGATTCGACCGCAGTATCGACTTCACCGGCGGACGTAACTTCACCGTCCAGTTCGAGCAGCCCGTGCAGCCCGAGCAGGTCAGCAACCTCCTGCAGGATCAGGTGGGCGGCGCCAACCTGAGCGTCATCGCCCTCGGTACCGACGGCAAGACCCTCCGTATCAGCACCAACTACCGCATCAACGATAGCGACGACGACATCGACACCCAGATTGAGCAGTTCCTCTTCGATGCCCTGAAGAACGGCAAGCTCCTCAGCCAGGATCTTACCTTCAACACCTTCATCGATCACGAGAACCGCACGGGAGGTTCCATCATCAGCAGCCAGAAGGTCGGCCCGAGCATTGCCAGCGACATCACCCGCGGAGCTATCATCTCCGTCATTCTGGCCCTCATCGCCATCTTCCTCTACATCCTGCTCCGCTTCCGCAACGTCGCTTATAGCGTCGGCGCCATCAGCGCTCTGGTTATCGATACGGCTATGATTCTCGGTATGTATGCCCTCCTGCACGGCGTGCTGCCCTTCTCGATGGAGCTCGACCAGACCTTCATCGGCGCTATCCTGACGGCTATCGGTTACTCCATCAACGATAAGGTGGTTATCTTCGACCGTATCCGCGAGAACCGCAAGCTCTATCCCAAGCGCGAGCTGACCCAGCTCTTCAACGAGTCGCTCAACAGCACCTTGGCCCGTACCATCAACACCTCCGTCAGCACCCTCATCGTGTTGCTTTGCATCCTCTTCATCGGTGGCGACACCATCAAGAGCTTTGCCTTCGCCATGATTCTTGGTGTTGTGTTCGGTACCTGCTCCTCCATCTTCCTGGCAGCGCCCATCGCCCGCCTCACGATGAAGAAGACCGTCAAGAACGCAGAGGTGAAAGCCTAAGCTGGGGATCAACCCTATCCCTTGGAGGGCGCAGCGCAAGCCGCGCCCTCTTTCCTTTTTAAATAAAGATATGCGCGAACCTGAATAACGGATATACTTGAAATCACAGAGCAGGCTTCGCAGGCCGAATGGACTTTTCCGCCTAACGGTTTTCTCTATAAGTCGATGGGTTTTACACCAAGGTATTTTTGCACGTATTGACTGAAATAGCTGGGGGAGGAAAATCCATAGAGATCGGACAGCTGGGCAAGTGTTTCACGTCGGTTACGAAGATGACGACTAATGTCAAGGATTGTGTAGCGGTTAATCCAATATGTGGCAGGAAAGCCGCTGACTCGCTTTGAAACCTCAGAGAGATGCTTGGACGTGACGAACAGTTTGTCTGCATAATAGGAGATATCGCGATGTTGCCGGTAGTCCCCATTATCTAACAGTCCCATAAACCGATTCATCAAGTTTGTATAATGCGAAGAGAGTTTTTCATTGCCATAAAGCGTGGTATGAAAGTCGAAGAAATCAATAATCATACATTGAATGGCATTGATCATCGCATCGCGAAGGAAATTGTGTGAAGTCAGGGAAAGACGTCGTTTGATGAAGTCAAAGTCAAGCGCACAAACCTTCTGCTGCTCTGGGGTCAGGTGCATGATGGGATTGTTGAACAAGGCAAGAGAGCCTTTCATCCCGTAATTGCTGTGCGGAGGGGTGGAAATCTCGATAAATTCAGGAGTGACATAAATCACGTCTATCCAGCAGTCCTCGCTATGCATGGTGCCTAACACCAAGTCGCCCCGACGGATAATGGCGCAGTCCCCCTTTTCCATCTTAAGGGTGTTGCCGTTATAGGTAAACGTACACGTCCCCTCATGGCAATACGCATGGGCCAAGTACCCGGCAAACTGGTCCTTGCCGATGCCGTCCAGCGAGGCGGCGAGAATAATATGCGGGCGGTCAAATTCCATCTTTGACCGCAAAAATACAAAAGAATTCCGAAAGGCTGTCAAATGCCTACGGTTTTTTTCAGAATTCTTCGGTATGATGCCGCTATTTATTGCTGGTTGTTGGATTTTTTGATGTCCCTGACCGACACATGCTCATTACGGTAGCGGGCATTGGAGTTCCGCTCGCCCCGAGCCAGCGTGAGGGCTTTCTGAGGACAAATATGTACGCAGGCCAGACAGTATTCACACGAACCGCTGAAGGTTATCGTATTATCAATCAACTTGAAATTCCCGTGCGGACAAACGGCTGCACACGTCTCGCAGCCGATGCATTTCGCGGCATCCAGCTTCAGCAGCCGCTCGGCCTCCATGGGGAAATGTTCAGCCTGTAATCTGTCCAGCCAGCCCTGCATCTGGTCGTTCATCCGCTCAAGGTGACTGATAAACTGACGATGTTCATTCAGGTCTGACTTGATGGTGGCAAGGTTTTCGGGGATATGCTTGTCAATCTTCACCTGGTCATTCATATCGAACACAGGCAGATAATTATCAACCATCAGCAGCGTATTGGCATAGTTTAATGTCACGCCCTGTTTCTTGCAGTAGTCGTTCCACCATTCGGCCACATTGGCTGCGAAGTTGCCGAAGGTAATGACAGAAAAGATGTACGATGCTTTGAGCTTCGCCTTGCTTATGAAGTCGCGTACAATCAGCGGAGCCGATGCCGCATAGTCAGGAAAGACAAGCCCTATTTCATCGGCCTCGAATGTCAGGTTGTCGCCTTTCAGAACCTGAGGTATGCTCAGTAGTTCGCCCTTCTCGCCAGCCAGTTCGCGTGCCACATAGAGGCTGTTGCCTGTAGCGGTGAAATAGAATACGAGACGTTTTTTCCCTTCGTCGCTTTTATCCGATTTTGAGACGGTAAAAGAGGACAGCCCCGTTGCCGTAAAAGCTGCGCCCGTTACGAGGGCACCCATCCTTTTCAGCGCTTCGCGCCTGTTCATTGTTTTTCTTTCTTCCATATTGATAGTATTCATGGTGTATTTTTCACGCTGCAAAGGTACGAAGCTCATCTACATGATAGATAATAAAAAATGCGGATATTCTATCACTTTTTTCCGAAAACCTCTGTTTGAACCACAGATTGAAGGGGGGTCCTGACGAATAGGCAGACCTTTCTGCTGATAGAGTTTAACGTCGTGCCGCCAGAGTTTGATTCTAATTTGCCAGAGTTTGATTCTATATTTTTAGCGTTTGATTCTATTTTGCCAACATTTAACGCAGCGAGAAAGACAGGAAAAAACAGACATGAAAAGAAAAAGGGGCGCTTCGCAGCGACCCTTTCCATCGAATCTTAACCTAAACTTGTAATGTCTTTTCTACATTAGCGGTGCAAAGTTTATGTTTTTTTGTGAATAACGCAAGCGGTAAAGAGGGATTTTAAGAATAATTTTGCGTTATTTAAGTTTTTTTAGCCAAAGAATGGGCAAAAAAGAAAGAAAAATGGACGTTTATTGCCTGTTTTTCGGAGGAAATGCGTATTTTTGCAGCATGAAGAATTTGTTTATTGAGACGTATGGCTGCCAGATGAACGTAGCCGACAGCGAAGTGGTGGCCTCCATCATGGGAATGGCGGGCTACGAGGTCTGCGAAGCCCTGGAGGAGGCTGACGCGGTATTCCTCAACACCTGCTCCATCCGCGACAATGCGGAACAACGGATATGGGGGCGCCTGGAGAACCTGAACGCCCTTCGCAAGCGGAAGAAGGGGCTCATTATCGGCGTATTAGGCTGCATGGCCGAGCGCGTGAAGGACGATCTCATCGCCAATCATCACGTCAACCTTGTGGCAGGGCCTGACGCCTACCTCGACCTTCCGGCGCTGATAGCCCAGGCCGAGCAGGGCGAGGCGGCCATCAACATCGAACTTTCAACTACAGAGACCTATCGCAACGTCATCCCCGCCCGCATCTGCACAGGACGAGTCTCGGGCTACGTCTCTATCATGCGCGGATGCAACAACTTCTGCCACTACTGCATCGTGCCCTACACCCGTGGGCGCGAGCGGAGCCGCGATGTGGAGAGCATCCTCAACGAGGTGCGCGACCTGCAAGCCAAGGGCTTCAAGGAGGTGACGCTACTGGGGCAGAATGTGAACAGCTGGAGACCCACCCCCGGCCCCTCCCATGAAGGAGGGGAGGCGGGTAGAGAGTCCTTCCCCGACCTGCTTCGGCGGGTAGCGGAGGCGGTACCGGAGATGAGGATACGCTTTACCACAAGCCATCCGAAGGATATGAGCGACGATACCCTACGCGTGATTGCCGAGGCGCCCAACGTCTGCAAGCACATCCATCTACCCGTGCAAAGCGGCAGCTCGCGCATCCTGAAGCTAATGAACCGCAAGTACACGCGAGAGTGGTATCTGGAGCGCGTTGATGCCATCCGCCGCATCATCCCCGACTGCGGCCTTAGCACCGACCTCTTCTGCGGCTACCACTCCGAGACGGAGGAGGACCATCAGGAAACGCTTTCGCTGATGCGGCTCTGCGCCTTCGACTCGGCCTTCATGTTCAAGTACTCTGAGCGTCCGGGCACCTATGCCAGCCGTCATCTGCCCGACGATATCCCCGAGGACGTCAAGATACGCCGCCTAAACGAAATCATCGCCCTGCAGAACGACCTTTCTGCCGAGAGCAACCGCCGCGACGTGGGAAAGACGTTCCAAGTACTGGTGGAGGGCTATTCGAAACGCTCGCACGAGCAGCTATGCGGACGAACGGAGCAGAACAAGATGGTGGTCTTCGACAAGGGCACACATCGCATCGGCGATTTCGTGAACGTCCGCATCACAGGGAGCAGCTCCGCCACACTTTTGGGCGAAGAAGTGTGATTGGAGATTGAAAAACGAAGACTGAAAATTGAAAATGGTGGATTGAATGCTGATTTACGCAAATAAATTTGCATTTCCACTTGCTTTGTACTATATTTGCAGCCGATTATGGGGAAAAAGAAGAAAAAACATACCATTGACGTGCAGTTCATCACAGCATGCATCAGCACGTCGCTAGTGCTGCTGCTGTTGGGAACGGTGGCGTTTTTCATGCTGACGGCCAACAATCTGTCCGTATATGTACGTGAGAACCTGGAGCTTTCGGCTCTCATCCACGACGGGACGGCGCCATCGGAAGTGGATAAACTGGTGAAGCGCGTCAGCGCCAAGCCTTACGCCAAAGAGGTACGCTTCATCTCAAAGGACGAGGTGCTGCAGCAGGAAACCACCCTCATGGGTGTTGACCCGACGGAGTTCCTCGGCTTCAATCCCTACACAGCCAGCCTCGAAATCCGCCTGAAGGCCGACTATGCCAATGCCGACAGCCTGCGTTGGATTGGCGAGAGCCTGCGCCACGAGGCGTGCATCTCGGACATCAGCTACCCCAACGAACTGGTGAACAACCTGAATGGCAACATCCGCAAAATCAGCTTTGTGCTGCTTGTGCTGGCGCTGGCGTTGCTGCTCATCTCCTTTGCGCTCATCAACAACACCATCAAGCTCACCATCTATTCGCAACGCTTCCTGCTCCACACGATGAAGCTAGTGGGAGCGGGCTGGGGCTTCATCCGTCGCCCCTTCATGGTGAGGAATTTCTGGATAGGCTTCGCCTCTGGGCTGCTTGCCCTCGCCTTGATGGCAGCTGGCGGTTATTTCCTGATAAAGTACGAGCCACGCGTCATGGAGCTGGTGGACATCAAGTCCACAGCCATCGTGGCAGCAGGGGTTATGGTGTTCGGCATCCTCATCACCATGACCTGTGCACGCATCTCCATCAACCGTTTCCTCCGCATGAAGGCGGGAGACCTGTACTACATTTAAAGAGTTAAGAATTAAAAAACAAGAGTTAGGAATTTGTGACACTACGATATGAAAAAGAACTTCACGTTTGAGAAAATCAACTACATTCTGATGGCTGCTGCTGTGGTCGTCATCATCTTCGGTTTTGTGCTGATGACAGGCGCCAGCTCGACGGAGACAGCCTTCGACCCCGCCATCTTCAACGCCCGACGCATCAAGGTTGCCCCCATCATCTGCTTTATGGGGTTTGTGTTTATGATTTTCGCCATTATGTACCGTCCGAAAAAGAAAGACAACGGACAAGAAGTCGAATCCTAATCCCGATAGACCATGAGTTGGTTTGAAGCATTGATACTTGGTCTCGTACAGGGGCTTACGGAATACCTGCCCATCAGCAGCAGCGGGCATCTGGCCATCGGCTCGGCATTGTTTGGCGTGAATGGCGAGGACAATCTGGCTTTCACTATCGCCGTACATGTGGCTACGGTACTCAGCACGGTCTTTATCCTCTGGAAGGAAATCGTGTGGATTTTCCAGGACCTTTTTAAGGGAAAATGGAACGAGGGCACACGCTACGCCGTCAACATCCTCATCTCGATGATTCCCGTTGCTATTGTGGGATTTTTCTTCAAGGACAAGGTGGAGGCCATCTTCGGCTCCGGCCTGCTCGTTGTAGGTTGCTGCCTGCTGGTGACGGCGGCTCTGTTGGCATTCTCCTACTTTGCCAAGCCCCGCCAACGTGAGCGGATTTCGCCGTTCCACGCGTTCGTCATCGGTATCGCGCAGGCGTTGGCCGTACTGCCTGGCCTCTCCCGCTCAGGCTCCACCATCGCCACAGGACTCCTGTTGGGCAACAAGAAGGAGAAACTGGCTCAGTTCTCGTTCCTGATGGTTATCCCCCCCATTCTGGGCGAGGCACTACTGGATGTGAAGGATATGATAACCAATGGCGCTGAAGCTACCTTAGGCAACAACATCTCCCTTGGAGCGTTGGCCGTCGGCTTCATCGCCGCCTTCCTTGCCGGATGTGCCGCCTGCAAATGGATGATTAACATCGTGCGCCGCGGCAAGCTCATCTGGTTTGCCCTCTACTGCGCCATCATCGGCATCGCAACCATCCTATTCTCTCAGTTAGCGGCCTGATACCCCTTTCTTCATTTTTCATTAAAAAATGGATTTCCAGGACGGCGAAATACTCTATATCGACAAGCCCTACCGCTTCACCTCGTTCGACGTGGTGAACAAGGTAAGGTGGCAGCTGTGCCGTGCCCTGGGAGTGAAGAAACTGAAAGTTGGTCATGCCGGCACGCTCGACCCGCTGGCTACGGGGGTAATGATTGTCTGCACAGGCCGGGCCACAAAGCGCATCGAGGAGTTTCAGGCTCACACCAAGGAGTACGTGGCGACCTTGCGTCTGGGGGCTACCACCCCTTCGTACGATTTGGAGAAACCGATTGATGCCTACTTCCCCACGGAACATATCACCCGCGCGATGGTGGAGGAGGTGCTGAGCCGTTTTATGGGCACCATCGAACAGATCCCCCCCTCGTTCTCGGCCTGCAAAGTGGGCGGCGTGCGCGCCTACGATATGGCCCGAAAGGGACGTGATGTGGAGCTGAAGCCCAAGACACTCGTCATCGACGAGATTGAACTGCTTGACTGCAGCCTGCCCGACATCACCATCCGCGTGGTCTGCAGCAAGGGAACCTACATCCGCGCCCTTGCCCGCGACATCGGCGAAGCACTCGGCAGCGGAGCACACTTGACAGCCCTTCGTCGTACCCGCGTCGGCGATATAAAAGTCGACGACTGCATCGTCCTCGATGCTTTCCCCCATTGGCTTGAGGGAAAGATTACCCTCCCTAATTCGTAAACCTTTATTCCTTATTAGTATATGAAGCTCTCCCAATTCAAGTACAAACTGCCTGAGGACCGCATTGCCATGGAACCCGTTTACCATCGCGACGAATCGAAATTGATGGTTGTCCATCGCGAAAGCGGCGAAATTGAGCATCTCCTGTTCAAAAACATCATCGATTTCTTCGATGAAAACGACGTTTTTCTGTTCAACGACACACAGGTATTCCCCGCTCGTCTGTTCGGCAACAAGGAGAAGACGGGCGCCCGCATCGAAGTGTTTTTGCTGCGCGAGCTTAATCCCGATATGCGTCTGTGGGACGTTCTCGTTGACCCTGCCCGCAAAATCCGCATAGGCAACAAGCTCTATTTCGGCGAGGACAACTCAATGGTGGCCGAGGTTATTGACAACACCACTTCGCGAGGCCGTACCCTTCGTTTCCTCTACGACGGCACACACGACGAGTTTAAGCAACATCTCTATCAGCTCGGCGTTGCTCCCCTTCCGCCGTACATCCATCGCCCCTCCACGCCCGACGATCTGGAACGCTTCCAGACCATCTATGCCGCTAAGGAAGGAGCCGTCACCGTTCCTGGCGCAGGCCTTCACTTCAGCCGCGAGCTGATGAAGCGCATGGAAATCAAGGGCATCGAACACGCCTTCGTCACGCTTCACATCGGACTTGGCAACTTCCGCAGTATCGATGTCGAGGACCTCACGAAGCACAAGATGGACAGCGAGCAAATGTTTGTGGAGCGCGAGGCCTGCGAGGCCGTCAACCGCGCCAAAGAATCCGGCCATCGCATCTGCGCCGTAGGCACATCGGTAGTGAAGGCCATGGAGACAGCCGTTGGCTCCGACGGACTGCTGAAGGAATACGAAGGATGGACCAACAAGTTCATCTTCCCTCCCTACGACTTCACGCTTCCTACCGCCCTGATTACGAACTTCCATCTTCCCATGTCGCCCATGCTGATGATTGCCAGCGCATTCGGCGGCTACGAAGTCGTGATGAAGGCATACGAACAGGCCGTCAAGCAAGGCTACCGCTTTGGCGCCTACGGCGATGCCATGCTGATACTCTAATCATGGACAATGGACAATCACACTTCATTGTCCATTATCAATACAAAAATGCCGAACACCGTCTATCTCGGCCTGGGCAGCAACGAAGGCAACCGGGCCGCACTTCTGGAACAGGCCATAGCCTTATTAGCTGAAAAGGCAGGAACCGTTGTTAGCCGCTCCTCCATCCTTGAAACGGAACCTTGGGGCTTTGCCTCCGAGCACAAGTTCCTTAACATGGTCGTAGCCATCAATACCACCCTCACCCCCACCCGCTTGCTTGACGTTACCCAACGTATCGAACGCCAGCTCGGCCGTAGGAAGAAAACCAACTCTAATTCCTCATTCCTAATTCCTCATTATCGAGACCGTCCCATCGACATCGACATCCTCCTCTACGGCAACCGCATCATCCATACCACACGCCTTGACGTACCCCACCCCCTAATCCTTCAGCGTGAATTCGTCTGGCGTCCGCTCCTTGAAATCGCCCCCGACATCCTTTGGCCCCTCACCCACCAACCCCTTTATAAGGAAATAGAGATAGGGAAAACGCGTTGATACACGTGTACCAACGTGTTGAGTCAACAAAAAGATGCTTTTTCCCAAAAATGGGGTGGTATTAGATAATCTCGCCTCATAAAATGGAAAAAAATGGGTGTTTTGTTCGGCTTGCACTAATTTTAATCCCCCTTCGGGGTCTTTTAGGTACTTCCGCTCGGAAAAACTCAAATAAAATTTGGTTTTTCGCTCGCTTACTCGTACCTTTGCAGCCGAAAAGAAATGAGGAGAGATTTGAGCTGCTTGCAACCTCAGAAAAAAATGCTAAAAACGGCAGTCGGCTTGCGCCGCTGTTTGCACGTGCACAATTTCCCCCGTTTCTTGGTAACGAATGGTTTAACTTTTTATTCAGTAAAAAGAAATGGGATATTTGTTTACATCTGAATCGGTGTCGGAAGGACACCCTGACAAAGTGGCGGATCAGATTTCGGACGCCATACTAGACGAACTGCTGGCCTACGACCCGACCTCGAAGGTGGCCTGCGAAACGCTGGTCACGACAGGACAAGTGATGATTGCCGGCGAAGTGACATCGGATGCTTACGTGGATCTTCAAGAGGTGGCACGCCGTACCATCAAGAAGATTGGCTACACGAAAAGCGACTATCAGTTCGACGGGGACTCGTGTGGCGTGTTAAGCGCCATCCACGAACAAAGTGCAGACATCCATCGCGGAGTCGTGCGTAACAATCCGCTCGACCAAGGGGCAGGAGACCAGGGAATGATGTTCGGCTACGCCACCACGGAGACGGAAGACTACATGCCGCTGCCGCTTTGGCTGGCTCATCGCATCGTGCGCACGTTGGCCGAAATCAGGCATGAAGGCAGGGAAATGACCTACTTGCGGCCTGATGCCAAGAGCCAAGTGACGATTGAGTATGCCGATGACGACACGCCCATCCGCATCGATACTATTGTGGTAAGCACGCAACACGACGATTGGGTGCATCTCACCGACACGCCTGAGGAGACACAGGAGGCTGCCGACGCTACGATGTTGGCCACCATCCGCCGCGATGTGGAGGAGATACTGATTCCGCGCGTCAAGTCTCAGATTACCGACCCAAAGACGGCAGCCCTGTTCGACGGGCATTATAAGCTCCACGTCAATCCGACGGGCAAATTTGTCATCGGAGGCCCTCACGGCGATACGGGCCTGACGGGGCGCAAGATAATCGTTGACACTTATGGCGGACGAGGAGCCCACGGAGGCGGAGCATTCAGCGGTAAGGACCCCAGCAAGGTCGACCGAAGTGCCGCATACGCCGCCCGCCATATTGCCAAGAACATGGTGGCAGCAGGCATAGCCGACGAGATGCTCGTCCAGATTTCATACGCCATCGGCGTAGCCAAGCCCGTCAGCATCTTTGTGAACACCTATGGCCGCAGCCACGTCAGTCTGTCCGACGGCGAGATTGCCGAGCGCATCCCCATGCTCTTCGACCTCCGTCCCCACGCCATTGAGGAACGGCTGAAGCTCCGCGCCCCCATCTATACCGAAACGGCTGCCTACGGTCATGTAGGCCGTCAGCCGCAAGTGGTCCACAAACACTTCACGAATCTTTATAAAGGTTCGCGCGATATAGACGTCGAGCTCTTCACTTGGGAGAAACTGGACCAAGTAGAGACGCTCCGCAACATTTTTTCTCCCTTTTTCATTGTAAAATAAAAAATTGTCGTTACTTTTGCGGGCAAAAGAAGAATGACTATGAAAAATGCCACAAGAACTATACTGATGCTGATGCTGTGTGTACCCTTCACAGCTGTCGCTCAGAAGGTGGTTAATGTTCACGGAAAGGGTACCTACGTCGTGGGCGAGAACGAGAATATCACGCTTACAGAAGCCAAGCTTCGCTGTATTGAATGGGCCAAGACTGACGCCATCGAGCAGGCCTTCGGCAAAAGCATCACGTCGAACATCATCGACACGAACCTCTCGTCCACAGGGGCAGAGGGGACGGTGGAAAGCTCGTATTTCTGGATGAATACCGAGGCCATGTCGCGCGGCGACTGGTTGGGCGACACCCGTGACCCTGAAATTACCGTTGAGTACATCAAAGGCGAGCTGTTCTTCACCGCCGAGGTGTGGGGCAAGGCCCGGGAAATTGCCCAGGCAAAGACGAACCTGAAATGGGACATCCTGAAGGACGACGACGGCAGGCAAGTGGAGGCATCCACATTCGCCAATGGTGAGCGGATTTACGTTCGTTTCCGCTCGCCCGCCAACGGCTATGTCGCGGCCTATCTGATACAGAGCAACAGTAGCGAAACTACCTGCCTGCTGCCCTATAGGGGCGACACCAGCGGCCGTTTCGAGGTGAAGGGTGGAAAAAGCTATACCTTCTTCGACAAGACGAGCACCCCTCCAGCCCCCTACAACATCAAGATGACGACGGAACAAGCGTTTGAGATGGACGGCATCGTCATCGTCTACTCGCCCAATCCCTTCACCAAAGCCAACGATACCGATGCAGATGATGCCCTTCATTTGAATACCCTTGGTGCCCGCGAGTTCCGCGACTGGCTGAGGAAAAGCCAACAGGCCGACCGCGAAATGGTGGTGGAGACGCGTTGGGTGAAAATCACCAACAAAGATGCTGAGGAATAGATACAAAATGAAAAATTAGGAACCGATGGAGCAGCGAGAGCAAAAGAGCTTGCTCATTTTGCCGAGTCGTGACAGAGGAAGAACGAAGTTCAATTAGAAATTAGGAATTAATATAGTATGAAAAAGAGATTATTGCTATTTGCTGCATGCCTGTCGGGGCTGACGGCATTTGCCCAAGTGGAGAATGAGGATGGTCGTTGGTTGAACATCGACTTGAAAGAAGACTCCACAGAAATCGTCACCATCGACGACATTATCAAGGAACAACAGGACGTGACCACGCGCAACACCCGCGAAATGCACTATGCTGACGTCTGGGGCCGTCGAGGTTTCTTCAACATCGCCTACAACAAGGAAGCCACCCTTATTCCCTGGCATCCTATTGATAAGGTGTATTCGGGCCCCTTCAGGGGTTCTACGGCCGACTGGAGCTTCACCCTCCAGAAGGGACGCAATTATCCGCTCCACAAGACCCCTATTGCTAACACCGTGCAGATCTGCCTCGACTACACCGGATTGGACCTGACAGCCAACCACTACAAGCCTGGCTCAGGACAATACCTCTACGACAGCAGCCAGAAAACCCAACAAACCGTAGATGGAAAGGTAAAGAGCTTCTACTATGTGCCCTGGCGCCTGGAGAAGTACGAGGCCAGCTATGGTATGTCCCTGGGCCCCTCGATTACCATCGCCCCGTTCAACTACGTGAACTATGACCCCATCCACTACCTGAAGTTCAACGTCTATTACCATGTGGGCTATCAGGCTTCCATTATCTATATGCTTAACAATAAGGAAGCAGATGCCAACACGAGCACGTCCTCAGACCATTCGGGTATGGCCGAAAACCTCAAGCTCCTTTGGGGACATGGCATGTACACCTCGTATGGCGCCAGCATGTCGTGGAAGGCTCTCGGCATCGGCTTCGAGAAGCGTACGGGTTCAACACGCTATCAGCCGCTCAACACCAGCGACTTCGGTACCGAAAGCAACGGCTTTAACTCCAAATTCACCCGCTTCTACATCCAGTTCAGAATGTGATGAAGAATTATAGAATTAGGAATGAGAAATTAGGAATTAAGAATTAGAAACAAAAATATAAAACTATGAAAAAGTATATCGTTCTCTTTTTCGCCGCCCTCCTCTGCCTGCCGTCGGGCTGGGCAAAGTCGTCCATCTACAAGACTGAGGGCAACTGCGGCCCCGATGTCAAATGGGCCTTCGACGGTCTCACCCTCACCATTGTCAACGCCAGCAAGGAAGGTGCCTTCGTGGCCATCCCCGACTACGACATGAAGCGCAACGTCGCCCCATGGACAAAGAAAAAACTCGATGTGAAGAAGGTGCAGATTGGTTCTGGAATCACCCGTATCGGTTCGTGCTCCTTTGCTGGAATGGAGAATCTTCAGGAAGTCGTCTTCCTTGGTCGCGATGTCGTCCAGATTGGCTGGGGCGCCTTCCTCGGCTGCTCACGCCTGCGCAACATCTCCTTGCCCATCGGCCTCCGCGGCATCGAGACTATTGCCTTCGCCCGCTGCACATCGCTCAATAGCGTTAAGATCCCTGATCAATGCCGTGTGGCTGACCAAGCTTTCGTCTCCTGCACCAACCTGCAGAGTGTCGAGCTCAGCCCCACCGCCATCCTCGGCCGCCATGTCTTTGCCAACGAGGTGAAAATCAACAACCGCGTGCGCCACGCTCTCTATAGTGGCGAGGTGCGCCGTCTGCCCACATACATTAATGCGGGTAATGCTGCCGAATATGGTTTTGCACCCGCCATCGTGGAAAAATTTACCGCCGGCCGCGTCCTCGACATCGACTACGACTACATGACCTCCGGCGTCGATTCCATCATCCCGCAGGGATACTTCGCCCGCAACAACACCTACGCCCTCATCATCGGCAACCAGAACTACCGCTTCGTTTCTGACGTCCCCTATGCCATCCACGACGCCCGCGTCTTTGCCGAATACTGCCAGAAGACCCTCGGCATTCCCGCCCAGAACATCCATCTTACCGAGGATGCCACTAAGCAGATGATTCTTGAGGAAGAGCTTGAGGATTGGGTGGAGCGCATCCCCGACCGTGAGAAGAAAAACCTCATCGTCTATTATGCCGGCCACGGCGTGCCCGATGTGAAAAACAAGAACAAGGCCTACATCCTGCCCACCGACGTTCGCGGCACGAGCCCCCAGCGCGGCATCGCCCTTGACGCCTTCTATTCCAGACTGGGCGACCTTGCCTTCCATCAGACCAGCGTCTTCCTCGATGCCTGCTTCAGCGGCGTCAACCGCGAGAATGAGGGCGTTACCGACGGTCTGCGCGGCGTGGAGATTGAGGCTGAAGAAGCTGAACTGGGTGGCGGCTCTGTCGTCGTCTTCTCCGCAGCACAGGGCAACGAGACCGCACAGGGCTATCCCGAACAGGGACACGGCCTCTTCACCTACTACCTGCTGAAGGAGATGCAGGAGACGGGCGGCGTAATCAACTTCGGCCTTCTATCCGATCGTCTCAAACGCAACGTCTCCACACGTGCGCCCCAGCTGAAGATGCGCAAAGCGCAGACTCCTGCAACCACAGCCACCCAGCAGGCCGCCGAGACTTGGCGCGAAATGCAGTTCTGACAGGAAGTTAAGAGCATCTTTTTTAGTTAAGAATTAAGAGTTAAGAGTTAAGGGAGAATGTCTTGCATACAGCGTTCCGAGAGTCAGAGCTATTTTTCTTAACTCTTAACTATTAACTCTTAACTTTTTTAAAATGTCACGTTTTTGTCACGCAAAACATTTGGAGCGTAAGGGAGAGATGGCGTACTTTTGCCCCCGAAACCGACAAAAGGAGACACCATGACCCTGACAAAAACCATCATCCGAACCCTTATAGCAGCAGCGGCAACCCTGCCTCTGCTGCTTGTTTCTTGTCAACACAGAAATACGAACACCATAGCCAGCCTTCAGACTGCCGAAGAACTGCTGGAAACCAATCCCCGCGAAGCCCTCGCCCTGCTCGCGGAGATTGAAGATGGAAAATTGAAAATTGAAGATTATCCTGCGGAAGAGGCTGGTCAGAAGTCTGGAAAAAATCTTCCATCTTCAATTTTCAATTTTCAATCAAAAAAGGAGGCGGCTCTCTACGCCATCCTCCGCACACAGGCTGACTACAAGTGCTTCGTCCCCCTTACGTCCGACTCGCTCATCCGCGTGGCCACAGACTACTATGGCCGTCCGCGTCGTCCCCATTATCATGCTGCCATGGCGTGGTATTCGCTGGGTTGCGTCTGTGCCGAACAGGGCGACGATATTGGTGCCGTCGAAGCCTTCCTGACGGCACAGACCCTCTTCCCCGACACCACTTCGCGCTACTATGCCCTATGCTGCCAGAACCTTGGCCACCACTACGCCAACCGCGGCATGTTTGACGATGCCCTCGCCACCTATCGCACCTTCGGCCGTTCGCCTGCCGTGTCGGAGCGCGACACGCTTGTCAACAACTACCACATCGCGCGCGTCCTTATTAATAGGGGCACAGCCGACGAAGCCGACACCCTCCTTCAGCGCCTCATCCGCCATCCCCGTGCCGCCGAGGGGCTGAAGCAGAAGGCTCACTTCGAGGCCGCCAAGCTCTGCTGCTACCTCCGCGAGGACTACCCCGCAGCCAAGGCGCACGCCTACGACTGTCTGCGCGGCAAGACCTTCGGCGCTGTCTATAGCGTGTTGGGCGACGCCTACCTCGGATTGGGGCAAGCCGATTCCGCAGCCTACTGCTTCCGCCGCGCCCTTCACGAGGATGAAGAGCTCTTCACCCAAGCCAACATCTGCCGCAAGATGGCACCTCTAAGTCTCCAGTTAGGGTATCCAGACTCTGTTGCCTTCTATATGGAGCGCTACACCCTGCTGGCCGACTCGGCCTGGCGGCAATGGAACGGCACGGAACTTGCCGAACTCAACAGCCGTCACGAGATGGAGATGCAGTCGCGCCGCGAAAAGGCACGCCGCGAGCACCTTACCACCCTATTGGCTTCGTCGTTCGTCTTCGTCCTGCTCATCGTAGCCACCCTGTTCCTGTTGATTGAACGCTACCAGAAAAACCGCCTTATTCGTCTCCAGCAGCTGCTCTCGAAGGCCCGTCTGGAAATCCTGCGGCAGAAGGAGAAGATGGAGAGCATGCAGTCCATACCCCCAGAGGAGAACCAGCAGCTGCTCGACTTACGCCGCGGACAATGCACCCTCAGCCGTCAGGCGTTCTTCCTCACCCCTTGGGCCAAGCGGCTCAACGAATTCGAAGTCAAGGGGCAGGATTTAACCCTTGAACAGAACAAGGAGCTCCGCGCCACGTTAGCCGACTGCTTTGCCGACGTCATGGTTGACCTGAAGAACGACTGCCCCTCGCTCAACCTCGACGAAGTCTATTACTGCCTCTACTCCTACCTCGGCATGAGCACCAACCTCATCGCCCAATGCGAGCGCAGCAACCCCACCGTACTCCGCAAGCGCAAGAGCCGCATCCGCAGCAAGGTTGGCGACGACTGGAGCATCCTTTTCTTTAACGCCTGAGAAAAACCCTTCCACTCTCCATCTTTAATCTTCAATCCTCATTTTTCTTTTTCAATCTTCAATTCTCAATCAATAATCTTCAATCTTCAATTTTCAATCTTCAATCTAAAAATTTTCCCCATTTCATCGGAGTTTTTCCGTCACAATGGACATTTTTTGTCACAAAATAATCCCTCCCATTCATACAAAAAAGTAAAATGTCACGTTTTTGTCACGCAAAAAGTTTGGAGGCCATCCCGTTTCATCCCTAAATTTGCATCAAGAAAAACCTCAAAACCGATTGAATCATGAAAAAAAGATTTATTTCGATGGTAGTGGCTATGTTAGCCAGCATCACCTTCCTCTCGGCCTACGACTTCAAGGTTGATGGCATCTATTATAGTAAGGTAGATGACGGGAATGTATCTGTGGTTCAAGAATACATAGGCTCATCCTGTTATTGGGGTGAAATCATCATCCCGTCTACGGTAGAATACGAAGGGGTAAGGTACAATGTTAACAGCATTGGGGATCATGCCTTTTCCCATTGTTACGACATAACAACTATTACGCTGCCGGGTACGATTACTTCCATTGGCGATTTTGCTTTTGTGTATTGTTCGAAAATGACTTCCATTGTTATCCCTAATAGCGTAACGAGCCTCGGGGATCGTGTGTTTTCGGGCTGTGACCAACTGACTTCCATTATCCTTCCTGATAGAATGACTCATTGGGGTGAAGGGGTCTTCGGTGGTTGTGAAAAACTTACTTCTGTTACCATTCCCAAGGGCTTGACCCGTATCGAAAGCGGTACTTTCTCTGGTTGCTCTAACTTATCTTCGGTTATCATACCCGACGGCATAACCAGCATAGGCTCAAGCGCATTCAATCATTGCTATAAACTTTCATCTGTCTCCCTTCCTGAGAGTGTAACTAGTATTGAAGGAGGTGCTTTCTATGAATGCAGCAGTCTGACTTCCATTGTTATTCCTAGCGGTGTCACCTGTATTGAAGAAAAGACATTCACCTGTTGCTACAATTTAACCTCCATTGTTCTACCTGAAGGCATCACGACTCTTGGCGATGAAACTTTTGCTGACTGTAGCGGCCTTACTTCTTTTAATATCCCTATCGGGGTTACATCTATTGGTAATAATGTTTTCGAAAGATGTACAAACTTAAAATCGATATTCATTCCTAAAAATGTCTCCAAGATTGGGTATCATCCTTTCCCGACTACTTCCCTGATTTCCATTAAGGTAGATGATGATAATCCGTTCTACGATAGTCGTGACAATTGCAATGCGCTGATTGAGACGGCTTCGAACACTCTCATTGACGGATGTAGGAATTCAACTATCCCAAATGGGATTGATACCATTGGGGCAAGGGCTTTTGCCTATTGTCTCATCACCTCAGTCGTTATTCCCGAAAGTGTTGTCAGCATAAAATCCAGCGCTTTCGAGGAGTGTGTGGATCTGACGTCACTCACTTTGTCAGAAGGCTTGGAAAGCATTGGTGATAAAGCTTTCTTCTATTGTTATAATTTGACCTCATTGACTATTCCCAACAGCGTCACCAGTATTGATAATCACGCTTTTAGTTGCTGCTATAGTTTGGAATCCTTAATCCTTCCCAAGAAGATGACTAACATAGGCGCCTTTGCGTTCTCCAATTGTAGTGCCCTAGAATCTGTCGTGATTCCTGATGGAATTGTCATGATTGGGGACAACTGTTTTTCTGATTGCAACAAGCTTTCCAGCGTCACTCTTCCCCAAAGCCTTACAAGTATCGGGTCAAGTGCTTTCCGCTATTGTAATTTGGCGTCAATTGTTCTTCCCAAAGGACTCAAGAAAATCAAGCAGGACGCCTTTGAATTTTGCTCTCCTCTTACACACATTACTTGCCTGGCGACCACTCCTCCGGATTGTTCCTATTTTACAACAGACTATTTTACATTTGGACCTTTTTCATCGTACGGAACACTTCACGTTCCATCAGGCTGTAAGGATGCATACGCTTCGGATGACTGTTGGAAGCATTTCGAAATAGTAGAAGATATAGGTGAAATGGCCTTTGGTATGGCTGGTGAAGAAGATTTAAGTGGGCATCCTTATTCGGGTACGCTCGTCGAAGGGTACACAAATTGCTTCATTTTCTCTCTTCAGGATAGTGTGCTCTACATCAACGGCTATTATGCAGGAAATCCTAAACTCACAACAAGGATGGCCTATACTGTTGTCGGTCACGAAATATACTTGAATATGGCGTCAGATATGGACAAGGATACACACGCTTCTGGCGAAACGAAGCCCCTGGCGCTTGACGTTTCCATCGGAGGGTGCACGGAGGACTACTATTACATCTATCTCTCCGGCTATCAGGGCAAGACGGCTATCGTGGATGATTATACGCTTCACGAGACATCGTACAAGGAATATGGTGTGCGTGCTTTTGTGCGCGAGAAACCGCCAAAGACGGACATCTCTACTGGGCAGAAGGATCCGAATGAAAAAAGCGACGTGGATGTGGTATGCCGCGTGCGGGGCATGGTCGGCGGACACTACCAGCAGCATGTAAGCTCCATAGAGGGTAACGTCATCTACATTGATGGCACTTATTCCAGTCAGGCGGAGGGTGACGAGGACGTGGAGGCCACAACTCCACTCGGCCAATTGCCAGCAGGGGACTATACGATAGTGATTAACGTGAAGGACATGGACGACGTAATGCCTCCCTTCTCGGCAACGCTGACGTTCAAAGTAACGCCGACGGGCGTGGAAGTGACCTCCATCGATGGTGCTGGGTACGTTATATTCAACCTTCAGGGCCATCGCATCAGCCACGCAACCGAAGGAGTCTATATCAAAAATGGAAGGAAAGTGTTAATCAGATAAAAAAAGAATGTCATAAAAACATATTCTAAGAAGACAACTATGAAAAGAGATTTTTTTGCTTTGTTGTCGGTTGCATTGTGTGCGGCTGCCTTATGCGTAGGTCTTGCCTCCTGCGAGAAAGAAACTTCCATCGAGAAGCAACTGATGAACGGCCACAAGTATGTGGATCTTGGACTTCCCTCTGGCCTGATGTGGGCGACCTGCAATGTGGGCGCCTCCTCTCCAGAGAAATACGGCGACTACTTTGCCTGGGGCGAGACAGAAGAAAAGGACGAGTACTCCTGGAGCACATACAAGTGGTGCAACGGGGACCAGCCTGTTCTGACCTTTACGAAGTACAACACAGGCAATAGTCCTGGCACGGCAGACCACAAGACCACCCTTGACCTTTCTGACGATGCCGCGCATGCCAACTGGGGCGGAGATTGGCGAATACCTACCCTTGAAGAATGGAATGAACTCAGAAACAGCGATAACGTCACGTGGGAATGGACAAGGCAAAAGGACGTATCAGGTTATCTGGTGACAAGTAAGTATAACGGCAACTCCATTTTCCTTCCAGAAGCTGGCTTCCGCAGAGAATCGGATCTGGTCACCAAAAACCCGGGAGGCGATTATTGGACGTCGTCCCTACTGATTGACCCATACGATTCCGGATCAGCTTGGAACGTGGATTTCGGATATGACTGGCAGGCAGGTGACTCGCATGTTTACGACCATCGCCGATGCATCGGTCGTAGCGTCCGTCCTGTTTGTCAAATCAATTGACCTTTAAGAGCATTCCATCTATTCACTCCAAGCACTTTGCCGTTTGGCTGAGCTCTTGATAACTATCTCATAAGCGGAGAATCTGCTACTTGAAACAACCTGCAAATTGGAGAACATTCATACAAAAAAAGTAAAATGGGACGTTTTTGGGACGCACAAAATTTGGAAGGGAACCTTCTTTATCCTATTTTTGCAGCGAAAAAGCAAAAAGTTGAAAATCCCATGCAGTATTATGGGCTTTTCAGCGTTTTAATAATAAAAAGGATAAACCTTAAAAATGACATTATGAAAAAGATTCTATTTCTGGCCGTAGCCGCCATGATGGCTACTTTGAGTGTGAACGGACAAGATGCATACGCCGACCTGAAGCACGAGGTGGCTATCAGCACGGGCGCAGTCTCCACGTCGAATGTCATCGACATCTTTCAGATTGTAGCCGCGGTGGAGCAGCAGGATGGCGTCTCGTACGATCTAAGGAATTTTCACGGCCCTTACTCCATTGAATACTTCTATCGCGCCAAGCCGTGGCTCGGCGTGGGCGGCATGTTCATTTATGGAAATGGCAAAATAAAGGCCTCCGACACGAACAGCGGCGGGATGATAGCAGAGACGAAGGGCAACTACGTGTCGTTCCTGCCTGCTGTGAAGCTCGACTGGGTTCGCCGCCAGTACTTCGGCATGTACTCGAAAGTAGCCCTCGGCGCCACAATCCGCAACGTGCAACTCACGCGCGCCAGTTATTCGCGTAGCGACGAAGCCAAGACAACGGCGCATCTCAATGGCCATGTGACGCTCGTCGGCATGGACTTCGGCAGCCCTCACTTCCGCGGCTTTGGCGAATTAGGTTTCGGCGAGCAAGGCGTACTTCTCATCGGCTTGCGGTATAAATTCTGATTCGCTTAGGCGGCTCAATTATACATTATCATTATGAAAAGATATCTTTTTATGATGGCATTCTTGTTGTGTGCCATAGTCGTGTGCGGCCAGAACAAGCAGGAGGTAATTCACTTAAAGAACGGTTCCATAGTGAAAGGCGCTGTGATTGGCGAACTGAATGATTCCATTGCCGTAAAGACAGCTGACGGATCAACGTTCATCTTTGCCGCCAGCGACATCAAGGAACGAACGGCAGAAGCGACTTCATTGGCGCAGCAAGTTGCGGCATCGGCTCAGGCAGACGTCCAGCCGCAGGTCGTATACATTGAACATGAAAAATCTCCTGCTTTGGCGGGATTCCTCTCCTTCCTTGTTCCTGGTGTTGGCCAGTTCTACAACGGCAATAATCAAGGCGGTTGGATTGACTTAGGCGAGTCTGTGGTTTCGTATGCGCTGATGTACGGAGGCTACCGGTCCCTCCTCACCAATGCCACACGCTACAACGAGACAGGAAACAGTCAGTACCTTATCAAGGAGGAAACAGGAGCATGGATGTTCCTTGCAGGACTTGTATGGGGTATAACCAATAATATCTGGTCTATTGTAGATGCCGTGAAAGGAGCGAAGACCGTGAATCGCGAGAACGGCTTTGCCATGTTCAACGTGGGAGGCGGAGTGTCGGTTGGCGCCCGTCCGCAACTGACCTACGAACAGCCGGAGTATGCTATGCACATACCCGCTTCGCTTAATGCCGGCATGAGCTTCCGCATCGCATTTTAATCTAATTCTCCAATGAAAACAAAACGCTCAAACCGCATCTTCTGGCTCTTGATGATTACGTTCGTGCCGTTGCACCTGACGGCACAGGACTATGCCAGTAGCCGACATCTTTGGGAAGAGGGAGACCTCACATGGGAAGACTTTCTCGGCACTCCCGACGAATCAATCGCAAGAGGCGCTCTCGGCCTCAGTTACGGTTCGAAGTTGGGTGAGGTCAAGAAGGGGAAGACCACGTACAACTTCGTCAAGTACTTCACCTATGTGGACCGCTATGACTCCTGGGCCGTTGATAGTGTTCGTACGGATGGATATCTGCTCTACAACCAGACGTTGTTCGACCTCTCGGAACTCTATTGCCGCAAAGCCACAAAGGAATACAGCAGCGCGAACTTCTCGGGCGACTCTGAAGACCTTTTCCTCTTTTACTACAGACAGCTGTCGAAGCGCATGGATGAGCTTAATGAGAAGACCGATACGGGCAGAATCAGCCTCGCCGTTGAGGAATATTATCGCAACGTACAACAAGAACTTGAGGAGGAGGGAGAATTCGACCCTGTTAAGGCTGCCACCATCACCCCAAGGGGATCCGGCATAGGCATGTTTGTCGGCTACAGCCTTCGTGCCCCCATCCGCGGCGAGTTCTCACCCACACATGGCATCACCTGGGGCTGGGATTTCCCCATCCGCAAATCGATGATTGGGCTTTCGGCGAGCATCGAAGGCTTTGGCCATAGCAACGTTTACCTTAATACCAAAGAAGGCCCCATCCATCAGAATGAAAAGGTCACATCCGGAAGCGCCGAACTCTACTATGGCTATAATGCCCTCCGCACCAACAGCCTCTCGCTCTATCCCTTCGCAGGGGTTGGGGTATCCTTCTACGACGGGGAGAAATATGACGACGGTTCAGGGCATAATACCTCTAATGAAGTAAATAGTTTTACTGTTGAAGCCGGACTGATTGCCGATGTCATCCTGAGTTCAAATGTACGCCTTTTCGCTGGAGGACGCTCTGCATCGGAATACGGCTCGCTTCGCTTCCGCCCCTATTTTAGCTATGCCAACATGAGGGGTATCGGCTGGATGCCAAGCCTCAACCTCTCCGTCTCCTTTAATTTCTTGCTGCAGTAACAATAAGAAATGAAAAAAACACTTTAGAACCCGTTCAGGCAGATTTTTCGATACGATGCATCACCATCTCCCTGTTGCCTGCGAAGGCAGCGGAGAGTTTTTGCGCCGCCCAAACGGGGAATTTCGTTAAATTCGGATAATTCGCCGTTTAGAGATAGAAAACAGGAATAATCTTTGTCGGCGAATTGGGCGAATTGAACGAATGGCGTTTCGGCGTGGAGCTTCGCACGCCGAATGGAGTTTTTTTTGAAACACGAATGACCATAAGCGGACGGAGCAGCAAGAGCAAAAGAGCTTGCTCATTTTGCCGAGTCGTGACGGACGAAAACGAAGTCAATGATTCACGAATAATCCGCCCGAACGGAGAACTACGCGGATTAAGCGCCCGCCTTCCACACGAACGCATTTTTATAGTTTTTGCGAAAAAAATGCCAACACTTACCATTTTCCGCACAACGAATTATCATAGAGCGCCTTAGGAGTGGTAAGTGTTTGTTGAACACTTACCAAACACTTACCAAACACTTACCTGACTCCTAACAATCTTTTGCATCTCTTTTCCTATCTTCTTCCTAACTTTTTCCATATCCTAACTATTTCCTATAGATTCAGTTACCTTATTTGCTCTTGGGGTAAGCGTAATGGTAAGTCTTAGGTAAGTGTTGGGTAGGTGTTTGAGCAACACTTACCTCGGTTAATACGCTTTTTCATAGCGTGTTAGGACGAAAAAGGTAAGTGTTAGGGGTTTTTGATAAAAAACCACGAAAAAATTTATTCGTTTAATTCGGATAATTTGACGACGAGAAAAAATAAGAACGGCGAATTGGGCGAATTTGACGAATGACGTTGCGGCGTGGAGTTTCGCACGCCGAATGATTTTTTGAAGAAAAACACGAATGACCATGAATAAACACGAATAATTCAAAAATATATTCATGAAAAATTTGTGGGTATTTGTGATTATTAGTGTTAAAAGAAAAAAGAAAGAATGGGCATTTAACGTTGTGCCGACAGAGTTTGATTCTATTTCCGTAGAGTTTGATTCTAATTTGCCAGAGTTTGATTCTGTGTGCGCAGAGCAAGGGGCTGTGGGGATAGCGCCCTCGTCTGACGAGGCAACTCCCCCGTCTGTTAGGGCTGTGCGCATTTGCTGGGCGCGAACATGCTTCCGAAAAAAACAAAAAAAACTTCTTTCCGCCCCAAAAAAGTGAAATGTCACGTTTTTGTCACGCTAAAAATTTGGAGGGGACCGATTTTTGGGGATAAATTTGCACCAGAAAAACCAGAAAACCGATGGAATCATGAAAAAAGTCGCACTATTTTTCCTCTTTGTCGGAATGTCCCTGCTGAGCGCAAGGGCAGGTGTGGGCGACACGGATACGGACAGCATCACGGGAAGCATCAGCCTGACGGAGAAAAATCTGTTTGATGGCGATAACGACATCTACGGATTCCTCGGGCGTGACGTCGAGTGCTCGGTAGGAGATAATTTCTTCCTCTTCACGTTCTCGGAGAACTGCCTTCAGGTAAAGGGATTCTTTACCGACTGGGTGACCTCGGCTACACGGCTGGACTATACGATTGTGGGGCACGACATCGTGTTGCAGTTCGTTCACGAGGACGACGGTACGGCGGAGATGAATCTGTACGGTATGGACGTTTCCATCGCCGATTGTACGAAGGACTATTATTACATACGCGTGACGGGATTCATCGGCCAACTTGTATGGTTTTCCGACTATACGTCCTCTTCTATGAATCTCCCTTTCCTGGAGACAGACAGCGAAGAAGTCCGTTCCTTTGTCCGCCAGAAACAACCCAAGACGGATATCGTCACAGGCCAGAAAGACCCGAAGGAGAACGACGACGTCGATGTCGTCTGCCGCATCACGGGATTGGCAGGGGGTGACTATCAGCAGAGCGTGGTATCCACCCAAGGAAACGTCATCCTCCTCAAGGGCACCTATTCGAGCCAGAAACGAAACGACAACGACGTGGTGGCCTCAACCCCGCTTGGGCGGCTGGCAGCAGGCAAGTATGCCGTTCATCTCGACGTCGTGGATACAGACGGCATCATGCCCATGCTATCCGCCGACACGACCTTCAGCGTGGATGCCCCAAGCGTTTCGGACTTCCTGCCCAAGGAAGCCCCCTTTGAATTCATCGTTCCCGAATGGCCATGGGTAAATGGAGATCTAGATCTTACCGATGATTACATCCCTGACGCCACCCGTAGGAACAGTCTCTATACGGGAATGAGAATAGAGTTCATGGTGCATTGGGATGAGCTGCCGTACGCTGACAGCTTCAGCCTTAATATGGACAGCATCGTGGGCAACAGGTTCTACCTCAACTCCCCCATCAATTCCGGATTCGATACGGACTGGTATGTTAGCGACGACCGCGTGATTTCCCTCGGAAAGCTCGATGCCGGCGACTATGAGATAGTGCTTTCGGCCGTTGACAAAGCAGATTTGCTGCACTTTACCCCCTATGTGATACCCTTTACCGTAAAAGAGTTTCCCCTCGACGTCCCCAGGGGCATAGCCTACATTCCGCCATCTCCCTCAGACGACATAGAACACGAACGGAGTGATGAAGGACCCGCCCTTACCGTCACGGCTGAAGGGGACAGCCTGCACATCACGGGCTGGCTCACCTACACGTGCTGCATGAGGCACTACTGCTATTACGAAATTCATGACGATTACATCTATATGGAAACCGTCCAGGCCGGCTACACGTGGATGTGCGACTGCAACAGCGATCATTATGTTGATTTCAAAATCGGCCCCTACAGGCCAGATGACAAGCTCACCATCTTCACGTGGGAATACTACAAGGGCACCCACATATTCCAGTTCGACATGACGTCCGTCAGCAACCCCGAGACGGACGAGCCTGCCAATGCCGAGCGCCACTACGACCTGCAAGGCCGCCCGGCGGAACCCACACGCCAGGGAATCCTCATCCGCAACGGGAAAAAAGTGTTTGTAGAATAGCCCGCTCCTGCCCTGATCATGAAAATTGAAAATTCACAATAATTTATTCACCCATTAAAACAAAAGTAAGCATTATGAAAAGATTAGTATTAGTAGTGTTGGCAGCCACTCTGTCTGTTGCCATGAATGCACAACTGGTAAGCGGTGGCGACAACAACCAGCGAACCAACGTCCAAAGCTTGTCGGAGACTATTCCCAACACCTTGGAAATCGTTTTGGGATTGAATCCCGTTCAGTACAACCTCGTTAACCCCAAAATTGACGAAGATGAAAATGGAAATCCTATCTACTTGTATCAAGGAGACGAGGAGACGTTTACCCACACCCACTTCGGCTTTGTCGCCGAAGAGTTTCAGGATGTCCTCCCCAACCTCATCTATCATGTAAGCGACTCCCATCTGGGCATTTCCATTACGGAGCTGATACCCGTTCTTGTCACAGCCATCCAGGAGCTGAAGGCTGAGCTGAAGGAAACGCGCAAGGCAGCAGGCATCGGCGAAGAAAACGTCACTCCTGTGGACGCCATTGCCATGCGCGGCCTAAAGACCGAGCTGTTCCAGAACACGCCCAACCCCTTCACGGAGAATACCGTCATCCCCTGCTCCGTTGCCGAGGGCGTCGCGAACGCCATGATCTACATCTACGACCTCAGCGGCAAGCAGATTGACCAGTACCTCGTCGAAGGACGCGGCAAGACCTCCGTCACCATCTCTGCCCGCAGCCTCGATGCCGGCATGTACCTCTATTCCCTCATCGCCGACGGCAACGTCGTCGACACCAAACGCATGATTCTGACGAAATAGAAGCTTACTCTTTATATAGATGCATCACACGTCCCCGTTGCCTGCGAAGGTAGCGGGGATTTCCTTTACAAAAAAACAGTATCGTCTGCAACCCCTTCTTTTTAACGGCAAATGGGACGAAACTGGCGGATTTCAAGAGGGCGATGAAGGAAAAATTTGGAGGATATGGGTTTTATTGCCTACTTTTGCAGCCGAAAACTGAAAAAACAAGGAAGAATCCTCCAAAAGTGAAGTCGTATGAAAAAGTCTATCCTTACGCTATATGCTATACTTTCCACGTTATTCTGCACGGCTCAAGTGAACATCCAGGTGTTGTATGATTGCGTCGAGAGCCCCCTCTCGACGGTAGAGATGTACAAGGGCGACGCGTGGGGCGACACCTATTTCTTTATTGACCATTACTACAACTTCGAGCGCACGAACGGCCATACTAGCATCGGCATGGACAGCTACTTTGAGTTTGAGCGTGGGCTGAACTTCTGGCAGCAGACGCGGATGCGCAATTTCAGCCTGCATGTGGAGATGGACTTCAAGAGCTTCGGCGGCATGGGTAGCGGAATGGCCTGCATCGGCGCCAAGTACGCGTTCCACAACGCCACGTTCAGCCGTACGGCAGGGATAGCCCTGATGTACGACCATTACATCGTCTCCGGCAGCGCCGACCTTCCCCTGAAGCTAACCGGCACGTGGAACGTGAACAACCTTTTTGGGTTGAGGGGACTGACCTTCGACGGCTTCATCGACGTGTGGGGCAACAACACAGAGTACCTGACAGAACAGGGCGGCATTGGCTACGACCACTTCTCCATCCACTCGCAGCCCCAGCTGTGGATGCACATTACGCCCCACCTCAACCTTGGCGGCGAAGTGGTGCTGGGCTACAACCATCGCGGCACGCACGGCTTCCTGTGCCAGCCCTGCGTAGGCCTGAAATGGGCTTTCTGAAAAAACAGTATTACTCTCCTCCCTTGAAGTCGAGGACAGCCATTTTCGGAAACTTTGCATGATCGCGGATGGCAACGCCCATGCGGCACAGCCGTTTGTCAAGCATGATGCGGCGATGCCCCAGCTTGGAGTTCGACTCTCCTGCATCGATGAGGAAGTGCATGACGACGGCAAGCCCTGTGGCGCAGTTGCCGAAATCGCAACATTCAGCCATTGCAGGATCAGCGTCGCACGTCGTTCCCGTTCGGTCATGCCCCGTGTTGCCCAGCGCCCCGCCCTGCGTGGCGAAGCAATCAGCCGAGTCGTAGAGCTCGTCGTCAGGCATCAGCAAAGGCATGGCATCCAGAGCCTCCAATTCCTTCAGAAGCGACTCCTTGCGCTCGTCGAAAGCATAGCCCTTCACCCAGCCCGTATCGCCGTTGTACTCCGCAGCATAGGTGCGAGCAAACAGAGGCGGGTTTGTGCGCATCAGGTTCAGGTAGTAAAACACTTCCTTTTCTACCTCATTCAGATACTTGAGGCCGGCTGCGCTGGCTGCCGCCGCCCGCTCATCGGACGTCCATTGGCTGGCAAACGTCTCATCCATAGCCTTCAGTTTGGCACGGTCAATCTCCTCGTTTGTGGGTGGCGTCGTCGGCTCCGCAGGCTGGCAAGCTGAAAGAGCCACAACCATCAAGGCTCCCAAAGCCATCAGGAAAACATGCTTATTTCTCATCGTACAAAATACATCTTTTTTTTATTCCGCTGCAAAGATATAAACGAGCGGGAAGAATTGCAATAGTTTTCCGTCATCTTTCTCTTTTTCGCAAAATAAGTCGTCAGGAGAGGGGAAAAAGGGAAAACAAACGCTTGTGGTTGAAGAATAGGACGAAAGTGTTTGGGCGTTTGGAAAAGAGTTTGTATCTTCGCGCCGATTTTTGAAAAACTGCATCAAGAATTCGGTTTTAATAAAAAATAGTATCATGTCCTACAGATTTATTTCCGCAGCTGAGGCTGCACGCTACGTTAAGCACGGTATGAACATCGGACTTTCAGGCTTCACGCCCGCTGGTGCTCCGAAAGCCGTCACCCCTGAAATTGCAAAGATTGCTGAGGCTGAGCACGCTGCCGGCCGCCCGTTCCAGATTGGCATCTTCACAGGAGCCAGCACGGGCGAGAGCACGGACGGCATCCTGAGCCGTGCGAAGGCCATCCGCTACCGCGCCCCCTACACCACTAACAAGGACTTCCGCACGGCCGTGAACGCCGGCGAGATTGCTTACAACGACATCCACCTGAGCCAGATGGCACAGGAGTTGCGCTACGGCTTCATGGGCCGTGTAGATGTGGCGATTATCGAGGCTTGCGACGTCAGCGACGACGGCAAAATCTGGCTGACAGCAGGCGTAGGTATCTCGCCTACCGTTTGCCGCCTGGCCGACAAAATCATCATCGAACTGAACTCGCAGTACGGCAAGGCACCCAAGGGACTGCACGACGTCTATGAGCCCGCCGACCCGCCCTACCGCAAGGAAATCCCCATCTACACCCCCTCAGACCGCATCGGCAAGGAGTACGTGCAGGTTGACCCTGCGAAGATTGTGGGTATCGTAGAGGTGTGCAAGCCCGACGAAGCCCGTGCCTTTACCGCTCCCGACGAAATCAGCGAGAAGATTGGGCACAACGTAGCTCAGTTCCTCATCGGCGACATGAAGCGCGGCATCATCCCCAGCAGCTTCCTGCCCCTGCAGAGCGGCGTGGGTAACGTAGCCAACGCAGTACTGAAGGCTCTGGGCGAAGACCCAGGCGTTCCCGCCTTCCAGATGTACACCGAGGTGATTCAGGACAGCGTCATCGCCCTCATCCGCGAAGGACATTGCAAGTTCGGCAGCACCTGCTCACTTAGCCTTTCCAACGAATGCCTGCAGGAAGTGTACGACAACATCGACTTCTTCAAGGACAAGCTGGTGCTCCGTCCGAGTGAAATCAGCAACAGTCCCGAGGTGGCACGCCGCCTGGGCCTCATCTCCATGAACACCGCCCTGGAAGCCGATATCTATGGCAACGTCAACAGCACCCACGTGGGCGGCACAAAGATGATGAACGGCATCGGCGGCTCAGGCGACTTCACACGCAACGCCTACATCAGCATCTTCTCCTGCCCCTCGACAGCGAAGGGTGGCTGCATCAGCGCCATCGTGCCGATGGTGAGCCACGTAGACCATAATGAGCACTCCGTCAACGTCCTCATCACCGAACAGGGCATCGCTGACCTGCGCGGCAAAAGCCCCGTCGAACGCTCGCACGAGATTATTGAAAACTGCGTCCATCCCGACTACAAGCAGCTCCTCTGGGACTACGTGAAGATGGCAGGCAAAGGCCAGACACCCCACAACATCCACGCTGCCCTCGCCATGCACGAAGCATTGGCCAAGAAGGGCGACATGCGACTAACAGAGTGGTAAAAAACGGCTCGAATGCCCATCAATTGCGCAAAAAAAGCCTATTTTATGCTAAAATATTTGGAGCATAAGAATTTATTTGCTTACCTTTGCGCGATTTTTTGTAAAACTATTAATTATTATCACTATGAACGAAATTGAAGAAAGAGTAAAAGCTATCATCGTTGATAAACTTGGTGTTGATGAATCAGAAGTGACCGCAGAGGCCAGCTTCACCAACGACCTGGGTGCTGATTCCCTGGATACCGTTGAGCTGATTATGGAGCTTGAGAAGGAATTTGGTCTTCAGATTCCCGACGATCAGGCTGAGAAGATTGCCACCGTTGGTGACGCCGTCAACTTCATCCTGAGCAATAAGGAATAATTCTCCCCTTGTGCTGAGCCTTGAACTGCACGCCCTTGTCTGCGCGCGTCCAAGGCTCAGTTATTTTTCTCGCGCGCACGCGCGATTCCCTTTTAATAATCCCTAACTTTTTTATTCTCGAAAATGGAAATTCGTCGTGTAGTAGTCACCGGAATGGGCGCTATAACGCCTATCGGCAATGACGTGAAAACATACTGGGAGAACCTTCTGGCAGGCGTGAGCGGCGCCGCACCCATCACCCATTTCGATACCAGTCTCTTCAAGACCACCTTCGCCTGCGAAGTGAAGGACTTCAATGCCGAGGCTTACTTCGACCGCAAGGAGTACCGCAAGGTTGACCCCTATGCCCATTTTGCCATAGCGGCAACAACAGAAGCCATGACGGACGCGGCCCTCGTCCTTGAACAGGAAGACCTCGACCGCATCGGCGCTGTCATCGGCGTCGGCATCGGCGGCACACGCACCTTCGAGGAACAACTCTACGACTACGGCGGCAACATGGAGAAGGGTCCCCACTTCTCGCCGTTCCTCGTCACCAAGATGGTGCCCAACATGTGCGCCGGACTGATTTCCATCCGCTTCGGCCTGCGCGGACCCAACTACACCACGGCTGCTGCCTGCGCTTCCTCGACCTACGCCCTCGCACAGGCGTTCGACCTCATCCGCTATGGTAAGGCCGACGTGATGGTGACGGGCGGCGCCGAATCGTGCATCAGCCCTGCGGGCATCGGCGGATTCTCGTCCATGCACGCCATCAGCACCCGTAACGACGATCCCGAGCGGGCCTCACGTCCCTTCAGCGCCAGCCGCGACGGCTTCGTGCTTGGCGAAGGCGCCGGCATCCTCATCCTCGAGGAATTGGAGCACGCCAAGGCTCGCGGCGCTCACATCTATGCCGAACTGGCTGGAACAGGCCTCGGCGCGGATGCTTACCACGTTACCGCTCCCCATCCCGAAGGCATGGGCGCTGCCAACGTCATGAGGGCCGCCCTCGCCGAAGCCGGCATGCTGCCCGAGGACATCGACTACATCAATACCCACGGTACATCGACCCCCATGGGCGACATCTCCGAGGTGAAAGCCATTCAGACGGTCTTCGGCGAGCACGCCTACAAACTCAACATCGACGCCACGAAGTCCATGACGGGTCATCTGCTGGGTGCCGCTGGAGCTATCGAGGCCATTGCTACCGTATTGGCGGTACAGAACGACATCGTCCCGCCCACCATCAATCACGAGGAGGGCGACAATGACGAGAACATCGACTACCGCCTCAACTTCACCTTCGGAAAGGCTCAGAAGCGCCCCGTCCGCGCCGCCATCACCAACAACTTCGGCTTCGGCGGACAGAATGCCTGTGCCCTCTTCCGAAAATACGAATAAGACCCGCATCGCTGCCGCATGTCCCTGTCCGATAAGATACGTTTCCTTCGTTGCCGTGAAAAACCCTTCTGCCGCGATTTGCAGCAGATACTCGGTTTCATGCCCCACGACCTTGACATCTATCACGAGGCACTCCGGCACGGCTCCATCAACTATCAGACAGGAGTTTATACGGGCAAGAACAACGAGCGGCTGGAGTATCTGGGCGATGCCATCCTTGGCGCGGTGACCTCGGACATCCTCTTCCACAAATACCCGAAGCGCAACGAAGGCTTCCTCACCAAGGCACGCAGCATGATGGTGCGGCGCGAAACACTCAACCAGATAGCCCACGAGATTGGCCTCGAACGCCTCATCTGCGCAGCACAGAACATCATGAGGAAATCCCACAACTGCTCCATCTCGGGCAACGCCTTCGAGGCCTTCGTGGGAGCCATCTACCTCGACAGGGGCTACGACTACTGCTACCGCTTCATCGAGAAGCGCATCTTCAACGCCAAGAGCACCCCGTTCAACATCGAGGAACTGGCTACAAAGGAAATCAACTACAAAAGCAGCATCATCGAGTGGTGCCAGAAATACCACTACCACTACACCTTCATGCTCGATGGCGAGGAGGACACCCCTGAGGGCACGCTGTTCCACAGCTCCATCATCATCTGCGGCATTCAGGCGGGACAAGGAAAGGGCTACACGAAGAAGGAGAGCCACCAACAGGCCTCGCTCGAAGCCCTCACCAACATCCGCAACAAGCATCAAGTGCTGGAGGACATCCGCTCGGCTGCCTACGAGATTTCCGAGCAGCGGCTCATCGAAAGGGAGGAGCGCCTTGCCGCACGCGAGGAAAAGGAGTTGTCCTTCGACCCCGTCGATGAGATGCTCCACAATGTCGACGATGATTGGGGAAAAGAGAATGCCGCGGAGAAAGAAGAGGAGAACAAGACGGAGGCTGATGCCATCGTCGATGCCGCCGAGGAGAAGGCCTACGAAGACTACAATCCCGATGAAAACGGCGAAAATGAAGAAAACGGCTCGGCCGAAGACACCGATGACAAAATGGAAAACTGAAAACGAACAAGAATATGGCTTTGATTAAATCTGTCAGGGGCTTCACCCCACAAATCGGAGAAGACTGCTACCTTGCCGAGAACGCCACCATCGTGGGCGACGTGGTGATGGGCAGCCAATGCAGCGTGTGGTTCAATGCCGTTGTCCGCGGCGACGTCAACTGGATTCACATCGGCGACCGAGTGAATATTCAGGACGGCTCCGTCCTCCACACCCTCTATCAGAAGTCAACCATCACGATAGGAAACGACGTTTCCATCGGGCATAATGTCACCATCCATGGTGCCGACATCGAGGATTTTGCCCTTATCGGCATGGGCAGCACCCTGCTCGACAGCGTGGTAGTCGGCAAGGGTGCCATCGTAGCCGCCGGAGCCCTTGTGCTGAAAGGCACGCAGATTGGCCCGGGCGAGATATGGGGAGGCGTGCCCGCCAAGTTCATCAAGAAAGTTGACCCTGAACAGAACAAGGAGCTGAATCTGAAAATCGCGCACGGCTACTTGATGTATGCCGAATGGTTCAAGGAAGAGGAAAACGGCAAGCCATGAGCCTGCTGACCCTCCTTCTCACTCTTTTGCCGCGGCTGCCCCTGCGCGTCCTGTACGTGCTCAGCGACGGAATGGGAAGCCTGCTCTATCACGTGATTCGCTACCGGCGCCGACTGGTGAGGAAGAATCTCACAACGGCCTATCCTACAAAGACAAAGAAGGAAATCAAGCAAATCGAGCGGAAGTTCTACCACTTCTTCTGCGACTATGTCGTGGAGACCATCCGCCTGCTTTGCATCAGCGAGGAGGAAGTGCGCGAGCGGTTCCGCTTCACCAACATGGAATTGATTGATCAGCTCAGCGAGGACGGCAAGCCCCTCTTCGTCTATCTGGGGCATTACGGCAACTGGGAGTATTTCGCCTCCTTCCCCCTCTGGGCACCCGAGCGCATCACCACCTGCCACGTCTATCACCCGCTCTCCAACAAAGCGATGGACCGCCTGATGATCAAGCTCCGCGACCGCTTCAACTCCATCGGCATGCCGCAGAACGAGACCTACCACACCCTGCTCCGGCTGATGGACGAAGGGCGCCAGCCCCTCATTGGCCTTATTGCCGACCAGCGCCCGCTCAGGAAGCACCACACCGTTTGGACGGACTTCCTGCGGCAGCCTACAGCCCTCATCACCGGCAGCGAGCGCATCGGCGTACGCATGGGCGCCCACTTCCTCTATGGCGAGGTGAAGGTCGTCAAGCGAGGCTACTACACCGTCACCTTCAAGGAGATTTTCCCCGATGAAAACGAGGATTTTTCACTTACCAAGCAATACATGCACCAGCTGGAACAGACCATCGACAGCGCTCCACAGTATTACCTTTGGTCGCACAACCGCTGGAAATACCGCCCCGATGCCGAAGGCCATCCCGTACTCAATGCCTAACTCCTCGACCCTATGCTCAAACAGTTCCTTCAACTCATAAAACGTTTCCTCCCCCCCTACAAGGGCTACCTTGTCTGGAACCTCATCCTGAACATCCTCGCCCAGGTGCTCAACGTCTTCTCCTTTGCCCTCATCATCCCCATCCTGCAGACGCTCTTCAAGGTCAGCCAGCAGACTTACGAGTTCATCCCCTGGGGTAGCGTGAACATCATCGATGCGGCCAAGAATAACTTCTACTGGTATATGAACCAGCTCATTGCCGACAAGGGCGCCCTGTGGGTGCTCATCATGTCGGGGGTGATGCTCATCGTGCTCACGGCGCTGAAGACCGCCTGCTACTTCGGCTCGGCTGCCACCCTCATCCCTCTCCGCACGGGCATAGTGCGCGATATGCGCGCAATGGTTTATGACAAGGTGCTCCACCTCCCGCTCAGTTTCTTCAGCGAGGAGCGCAAGGGCGACATCATCAGCCGCATGAGCAGCGACATCTCCAGCCTCGAGATGTGCCTCTCCAACTCGCTCGACATGCTCATCAAAAACCCCATCGCCATCGTCGTCACCCTCGTCACCCTCTTCTGCATCGACTGGAAGCTGACCCTCTTCGTGCTGGCTGTCAGCCCGCTCATTGCCTGGGTGATGGGACTCATCAGCCGCAAGTTGCGCCGCAAGTCCCGCGAGACGCAAACCTTCTGGGGCGCGCTGCTGGCCCAGTTGGACGAGACGCTGGGCGGGCTGCGCATCGTGAAGGCCTTTCTGGCTGAGGAGAAGATGCAGCGCCGGTTCGACGACGTCAACAACAGCTATCGCCGCTCGATGGTGCGCATGTCCGTGCGTCAGGCCAGCGCCCATCCCGTCAGCGAGTTCATGGGCACCACGCTCATCGTCCTCGTCCTATGGGGAGGTGGGCTCATCATTCTGGGCAACCATTCCACCATGGACGCCAGCCTCTTCATCTACTACCTGGTGATGCTCTACAACATCATCAACCCCATCAAGGACCTCTCCAAAGCCTACTACAACATCCCCATCGGCATGGGCTGCTGGGAGCGTGTCGATAAGATTCTCAGCGCCGTCAACCCCATCTGCGAGAGCCCCTCGCCCCACAGCCTCAGCGCGTTCGACAGCGAAATCCGTTTCCGTCACGTGGGCTTCAGCTACACCGAGGGGCGTCCCGTGCTGAGGGACATCAACCTCACCGTCCCCAAAGGGAAGACCATCGCCTTGGTGGGGCAGAGCGGCTCGGGCAAATCCACGCTCGTTGACCTCGTGCCCCGTTTCCACGATGTCGGCGAGGGAGAGATTCTCATCGACGGCACCAACATCAAGGAGGTACGTGTGCGCGACCTCCGTGCCCTCATCGGCAACGTCAATCAGGAGGCTATCCTCTTCAACGACACCTTCTTCAACAACATCGCCTTCGGCGTCGAGGGAGCCACGAGAGAGCAGGTCGTCGAGGCCGCCCGTATCGCCAATGCCCACGACTTCATCATGGAGACGCCCAACGGCTACGACACCTACATCGGCGACCGCGGTTGCCTGCTTTCGGGAGGCCAGCGCCAGCGCATCAGCATCGCCCGCGCCATCCTGAAGAACCCGCCCATCCTCATCCTCGACGAGGCCACCTCTGCCCTCGACACCGAGAGCG
>CAMYYY010000003.1 GCA_947303715.1 uncultured Bacteroidales bacterium
TTCCCCCCCAATCCTTACCCATCTCCCCTGCCGACATCGTTCGGCAGGGGAGATGTTTTTCTTCACCTGGTGACTTTGGGAAACCGTATCAAAATCCCCAATCAGCCGGCCGAATCGGGGATTATCCGCAGGAATAGCCCTAACGGCTGTTCAGCAAACAGCAAACAACGCAGTTGCAACATCAAACGCTGAAAAAATCCCAGCCTGTGGGAATAAAATCCCAGCCTATGGGACTTTTTTCCCATTTGATGGGACAATTATTCCATTTGATGGAATTTTTATTCCAGCCTATGGAACTTTTTTTCCATTTGATGGAATTTTTGGGGAATTTGATTCTATCCGGGCAGTTGCTCAAGTTTCGGAAGTAAAAATGGGAGTTAAAATGGAAGTAAAAATGGAAGTTATGCGCTTTGCGCAGGACAAATCTTGGAGCCATTCATCCTCCTATCCTAACCTTCAGGCCGTGCGCGACAAGAAGCTCGAGACTACGTTGCTGGACGACTTCGGAAGGCGGTGACATGGGAATGCCGTTAGGGTTGTAGGTGGTGCCGAGCTTTTCGTGCTTGCCCTTGCCGATATCGTGGTAGATGAGCAGGTTGACTATTTCAGGTGGCGTGGCAAGCGAGGCAAGGAAACGGGCTGAGGCGCTGATGTTCTGCTCGTCGGCATTGACACCCTCGATAAGGGGAATGCGCACCCAATAGGGCACGCCGAGAGTGGCAACGAGGCGCAAACCATTGAGGATGCGTTCATTTCCCACGTCGGTATAGCGACGATGGAGGGCGGTATCCATGTGCTTGAGATCGACAAGGAAGAGTTCACAACGTTGTGCAACACGGCGGATGACATCCTCAGAGGTATGGAGGGTGGTATCTACGGCACGATGGAAGCCGCGTCGCCCCAGCTCATCAAGAAGCTGCATAGTGTAGTCAACATGCATAAGGGGCTCGCCTCCGCAAAGGGTGACGCCTCCTCCGCTGTCCTCCATGACTTTGCGCTCTTTCTCCACGACAGCCATCAGCTCGTCCATCTCCCATGCCCGCCCGCTCATCTTCAGGGCTGTTGTAGGGCAGGCGTCGGTACAAGCTCCGCAAAGAATACAAGCGTTGGCGGTAGGACGGATTCCGTCAGGCGTCAGTTGCAGGGCACCCTGCGTACAGATGTCCACACACGTTCTGCAGCCGATGCACTTACTTTTCGTATAGAGCTTCTGCGCCTCGGCATGCTGTCCTTCGGGGTTGTGGCACCACACACATCGCAGTGGACACCCTTTCAGAAACAGCGTCGTACGGATTCCTGGCCCATCATTAAGGGCAAAGCGCTTGATGTCAAAGATAAGCATAATTGGTTAATGGGTTTATTTTTCGGCCTCGCCGAAAGGTTTATTTCGGCCGTTAGCCGAGGTTTATTTTTTGACTGCGTCAAAAGGTTTAGGGGTTTATTGGTTTAAGGGTTTATTGGTTTAAGGGTTTAGGGGTTTAGGGTTTATTGGTTTAAGGGTTTATTGGTTTAGGGGTTTAAGGGTTTAGGGGTTTAGGAGTTTGAGGTAGGAGCGGCGGAGAACGGTTAGCATCTTGGCAATGCTATTCACGTCCAGATGTATAGCATTTAGTTCTTTTTGAGAAATATAACCTAAGTCTTCAGCTAACTGCAACTGGCAATATGATTCCATCAATGACCCGTAGGCAATCTCTATGAAATGAATCTTTTCCTTAGTGGACATCCTGCCACATCCCTCGGCGATGTTCGACGGCACAGAGATAGCACTTCTACGAAGCTGGTCACTGAGTCCAAAACGTTCTTCTAATGGAAAACTGCGTATCAGCAAAATAGACCTTTTTACAATATGAGCGCGATAATTGCCATACTTCCAACTTTTCAAACGAGAAGAGCTCTCCATCTTTCATTGTTCCCATATTTCAACCAAAAACTAAACACTATAACTTATAAACCTCGGCGAGGCCGAACTAAACCTTCCACGAAGTGGAAACTAAACCTCCAGCTTTGCTGGAACTAAACCTTTCGGCCTTGCCGAAAACTAAACTACCGGCGAAGCCGAATTAAAACGCTTCGTTTTCGGTACGGGCGATGATTTCGTTTTGGAGCTGGGTGGTCATGTCGTTGAAATAGTCGGAATAGCCCGCAACGCGTACGAGCAGATCCTTGTAATCGTCGGGGTGCTGTTGGGCATCGAGCAGGGTAGGGGTATCGACGATGTTGAACTGGATATGATGGCCTCCCATAGAAAAATAGCTGCGGATGAAGGCGGCGAGCTTGCATAGGTCTTCCTCACGGCGGAGCAACGAGGGGACGAAGCGGACGTTGAGTAGCGTGCCGCCGCTCATTGTCTGGTCGAGTTTGCCAAGCGATTTGATGACGGACGTCGGGCCGTGGGTGTCAGCACCATGCGAGGGGGAAGTGCCGTCGCTGATGGCAAAGCGTGCGCGGCGCCCGTTGGGCGTAGCGTTACAGACAGAGCCGAAGTAGTTATGGCAGGTGGTACTGAGCATGTTGAGGTGCGTCTTGCCGCCGCGGGTGTTGGGATGTCCATCAATAGCACGGACGAGGTCGTTGTAGATGCGCACGGCAAGGTCGTCGGCATAATCATCGTCGTTGCCGAAGAAGGGGGTGTGGTTCATGATGTATTGGCGCATAACCTCCTGTCCCTCAAAGTCGGTGTCGATGGCTCGAAGGAGTTCGTCCATTGTATAGCGGTTCTCTTCGAAGACATGCTTGCGGAGGGTGGTAAAGCAGTCGGTTGTGGTGCCGAGGCCAGTACATTGGATGTATTGTGTGTTGTAGCGTGCGCCGCCGCTATAGTAGTCCATGCCTTTCTCGATGCAGTCGTCGATGAAGAGGCTGAGGAACGTGGCGGGGGCATAGAGGCTGAACATGCGCTCGATGTAGTTGTTGACGGCCAGCTTCATATTGACGAAATGAACCATCTGCTTGTGCCAAGCCTCATACAGTTCGTCGAAGTTTTTGAAATCTCTCGGGTCGCCGGTTTCCAATCCCAGTTTCTTTCCTGTGATGGGGTCGATGCCATTGTGTAGCGTTATCTCGAGGATTTTCGGGGTGTTCAGATAGCCTGTGAGCAGATAGGCTTCCTTGCCGAAGGCGCCTACTTCGATACAACCCGAGCAACCGCCTTCGCGGGCATCCTCGAGGCTCTTCCCTTGGCGGACGAGTTCCTGTACATAGACATCAGGGTTGAAGACACTAGGGTAGCCATAACCTTTACGGATGACGCGGCAGCCGGCAATCAGGAAGCGGTCAGGAGTCTCGCGGCTGATGTGGATAGAGAGGCCGGGCTGTAGTTCATGCAATTCCTCCTGAATCTCCAGGATGATGTAGGAAAGCTCGTTTGTGGCGTCCTTGCCTTCGCGGTCGATACCGCCAATGTTGATGTTGGTAAAGTCGTTGTAGGTGCCGCTCTCCAACGCCGTGATGCCAACCTTGGGTGGCGCGGGTTGGTTGTTGAATTTTATCCAGAGGCACGAGAGGAGTTCCTTGGCTTTGTCGCGGGTGAGGGAGCCGTCGGTAAGTCCTTGTTCGTAGAAAGGACGGAGGTGTTGGTCGATGTGTCCTGGGTTCATGGAATCCCAGCCGTTGAGTTCGGTGACTGTGCCGAGGTGCACGAACCAATACATCTGTATGGCTTCCCACAGGTTGCGTGGGGCATGGGCGGGGACATTATGGCAGACTTCAGCAATCTGCAATAATTCGGCACGGCGTTGCGGATTTTGCTCGTCGGCAGCCATTTTCTCTGCCAGTTCTGCATGGCGCTCAGCCAAAAGGATAGCGGCATCGCACGAGATGGCCATAGCCTCCAGCTCCTGTTGGCGGTCAGTGGCAATAGGATCGTTGATGTAGTCGAGCGAGGCAATCTTTTCCTCTATGCGGCGGCGCACGTCGAGCAGTCCCGTGTGGTACATCTTTCCATCCATGGCGGTATGCCCGGCGGCACGCTGTTCCATGAACTCCGTGAATACGCCAGCGTGATAGGCTTTTTCCCACTCCTTCGATACATGGCTGAAGATGCGTTCACGTTGTGTTCGTCCCTGCCAGTAGGGGATGACTTCGCGCTCATAGGTGTCAATGTCCGTTTGGCTGATGTGGTAGGGCTGCAGCTCGCGGGTATCGAGTACGTGAAGGTCCTCTACGCTATGACACGTCAGTTCGGGAAAGGTGGGCACGGCCTTGGGCTTGGGGCCGCGTTCGCCAACGATAAGTTCATCATCGCCGATATAGATGGTCTTCTTTTTGCAGATTTCATAGAAGTTACGAGCGCGGAGGATGCAGTTGGGCATCTTGCCATAATTCTCCTTATAGAAAGCTGTTTCTATGAGGGCTCGCTCGATGGTAAGCGTAGCCGGAGTGTCGAGACTCTGCTGATGCAGGCGCTGGATGCGATCGTTCATAAGAATGAAAATGAAGAATGAAACTTTAATCTTTAACCTTTAACCCTTAATCTTTAACCTTTAATCTTTAACCCTTTTATCCCCTCACTTCTTCCATTTCCTCGGGGGTCATGGGCTTGTACTGAGTGCCGAGGCGTCGACAGCCGTCGGCGGTGATGAGGTAGTCCTCTTCGTTGCGTAGTCCGCCCACGTGACGCCAGCGGTCAATGGCATCGTAGCAGAGGAATTCCTTGTGCCGACCCTCTGCCCGCCAGCGGTCTATCAGCTCGGGAATGAAGTAAATGCCGGGCTCAATTGTGAAAACGAATCCGGGTTCAAGTGGCCTTGCCAACCGAAGTGACTTGATGCCGAACAACGTGCTCTTCGGTTCTCCGTCATAGCCAACCCATACTTCACCGAGGTTTTCCATATCATGGACATCAAGCCCCATCATGTGGCCTACGCCGCAAGGGAAGAACAGGGCATGGGCGCCAGCCTCAACGGCATCGCTCATGTCACCTTTCATCAGTCCGATACTCTTCATGCCTTCGGCGATGGTGGTACAAGCCTTGCGGTGGACATCGCGGAACGGAATGCCCGGTGCCAGCATCGCCACTGCCGCGCGGTGGGCCTGCAGGCAGATGTCAAATACCGTACGCTGCCGTTCGTCGAACTTTTTCCCGACGGGACAGGTCGAGGAAAGGTCTCCGCAGTAGTGGCTTCCCACCTCTGCACCGGCATCAAGGAGGAACATTTCCCCCTCCTGAGCGGTGTGGATATAACCGTGGTTGTGGAGTGTCTGTCCGTGGGTGGTAGCGATGACGGGGAAGGATATGTCACCTCCACCCTGCTGAGCAATAGCCGTGACGGCCGCTCTTACCTCCGCTTCGTGAATACCTGGCCGTACCATACGCATCATAGCCACGTGCATGGCCACGGAGACATCGACAGCCTTGTCAATCTCGGCTATTTCCTCAGCCGACTTGTGGTTACGCATATCTACCACAGCGCGAATGAAGGGGATACTGGCTCCTGCAGCCTGTGCAGCAGGGGGAATACCCAACCATTCAAGCAGCTTTACTTGATGCTCTCCGCGATAGGGTGGCAGGTAATGGATTTGCTGACCTTTTAAATAATCTCCCAGCTTATTCAGGGGTAAGGTCTCGCTGACGCCGACCTGCGCTGCCTTTTCTGCCAATGGGGGTTGCGTGCCCATCCAAACGATGTCGTCTATGGTGGGGTCGTTGCCGAAGATGATCTCGCGGTCCTCATCGATGTCAATGATGGCTGCCAGCCCTTCGCAATCGAGTCCGAAAAAGTAAAGGAATGTCGAGTCTTGTCGGAAACTATAGGTGTTGTCAGCATAGTTCATGGGAGCCTGGTCGTTCCCAAGGAAGAGCAGCCTTCCGCTGCCAACGCGCTCCTTAAGCATCCGTCTCCGCTGGATATAGGTTTCTTTGCTAAACATAATCTTCAATTATTTGTTTATTTGAATGCATTTTCACTAATGCCTTTGCCCGTGAGGGCGAGGTCGTCCATGTAACGTGGAACAGAACGTCCGAGGTATTTGTCTACATAAAGCTTGGCCAGATATTGGCTGAGCATGAAGCCGTGTCCGCGAAGGCCGGTGAGTAGGCCGACGTCGGGGTCAACGATGTATCGCGGCTCCATATAGTAACCTGCCCAGACAGCATGGAAGCTGACACTCTTCAAGTTGGGCAACCATGCGGCAAACATTTCGCTCACAATCTCGAGGAACTCGCGGCTGTTGTACTTCAGGTTTTGTCGTGCTTCGTAGGCATCGCAGTCGGGCGAAGCACAGCCGATAATCTGTCCCGTATGGAGGAACTGCTGTCCATACACTGCCGAGAAGCCCTTGTAGTGGCGGCGGTCGATAATCATGTCCAGGCTATCGCCGCCGGCGCCCATTAGGGGCAAACGACGGGTGATGAATGCTTGGTGCTTCACAGGATAGAGTTGGGTGTCGATGCCCAGCATATCGGTGAACCGTTCTGCTCCAGGCCCCATGGCGTTTACGAAATGGTCGCAGACGTAGTAGGCATAGTGTCCGCCGTGTTCACGTACAAGGGCACGCGTGCGCCCGCCTTCCACTCGCTCGACGTGCATTAGTTCGCAATCCTCCATTACCGTGCCGCCGTGACCGATGCCCACCTGACGGACATATTCAATGGTACGTCCAGGTGTGGCCTGCCAGCAGCCACCCGAAATGAGGGCTGCACTATAGACGTTTTCATTGGGGTTCCAGTAAGGCGAAATGACACGATTGAAATCCTTTCGGTCAATCATATAAGCATCTGTTGCCCAAGCTCGCGAGGCATCGAGGGCGCGATAGGTGGCTTCGTCGTGGACGAGATTCACATAACGCGTCATCTTCAGGTCAATATTGCGGTCGGCTTGGATTGTACGGAAGATTTCCAGATTGTGGTTGGCAATGTCGGCAATGTCGGGATGCGAGAATGTAGGTCGTCCACCACCGATGCATCGCCACGATGAACCCCGTTCGTAGTTGATGAGCACGGGTTTCAGCCCTGCTTCGGCCATGTAGCGGAACGCTGCCGACCCTGCCATACCACCACCGGCAATCAGCACCGACACTTCCCGAACGGGCGTGTTTCCCTCGGGTAGAACAAAGACGTCCTTTTGTCCATCTTTAAAGACTTCGCCCAAAGCCACCTGGGTGGCGAGTGGGGCACGTGGTGACGAGTCGCCCGTCAGCTCAATGCCATAGGAGCGGAGCAACTGCCGGGCACGAGGCACGCAGCGTTTGCCGCGACAAGGTCCCATTCCCATACGGGTGATATGTTTCAACTCATCCACAGAGATATACTTCCTGTCGCCGATGACATTCAGGATGGTCTTGATGTCCACATCCTCGCAATGGCATACGAAAGACTTCTTTTGGTCAACAAGTCCACAGGTCAATAGGTTACAGTCTGATTCCACTTGTTGACTTGTTGACTCGTTGACTTGTTGACCTTTCTCAATAAATCCTCTTACATTGGTTAGCGCATCTCCGCAGGGCGAAGTGGCTTGGATACGGAGCAGATTGGTTTTGTTGCTCTTTCGGAAGACTTTCTCAATACGACCCTCACCGATAGGCTTGCCATTGTTGTCCACCAGCCACCCCGTAGCGCCGTCTTCCACTTTTCGTTCAATGGGGAGGAACACCCTGTTCTCTTTTAGGTCGTAGCCGAAGATGGCCAAACCTGGACAGTGTGTCACACAACTCATGCAGCCCACACATTTGTCATAGTCAACCACAGGAACATCGTGTGTGGTGGACTTGCTGATTGCTCCGTGTGGGCAATTGAATGTACACGGATTACAAGCAAAACCATAGAGGCAGTCGGCCACCACAAACGGTGCCTTTTCCCTGCGTTCCTTCGACGGCAGTTGCGGTTCCTGCAGTACGCGGATGGGACGCTGCTGCGAGTCGATGTAGTCGCGCGAAACGTTAAGGTATTCCTCATAATTCGTCCGCACTCCCATGGCTTGCGCCACCTCGTAGGCAGCCTGTCGTCCACGAAGGACGGCACTCGTTCCTTCGCCGATACGCACGGCATCGCCACAGCCATACACGTTGGCTCCAAACACTTGGCGTCCTTTCGTGAGCAATTGGTTGTCTGGCAGCAACCCCGTACAGATATTGATGATATCGATGTTGTCGATAATCCGTTCCGTACCGGGGATGGGTTGGAAATTCTTGCATTGGCAGACCACGGCACCCGTTACTCCCGTGTGGTCAGCATTGGGGATGGCTTTCAGCAGCAGGTGTGAGGTGAGAATAGGAATTCCCAATCTGCGCACTCGGTTGGCCTGCACGGGAAAACCTCCTTCGTGGTCCATGCCTTCGAGGATGCTCACAATGGTGGCTCCTGCTTGTACGGCTTGATAAGAGGTAAGGTAGCCGATGTTCCCTGCACCTACGGTTAACACACGTTTTCCCAGCAGCGTATGTTCTTGGTTCATCATCTTTTGGAATACGGCGGCCGTATAGACGCCCGGCACATCGTCATTCTCGAAACAAGGCATGAAGGGTACGGCACCCGTCGCTACCACCAGATGATCAGCTTCGATGTAGCTGATTTCCTGTGTGAGGACATTCTTCAGGGCAATGCGTCGTCCTTCCAATAAATCCCATACCACCGTATCCAATAAAATACCCTCTGTGTCTTTTCCTGCAAGTTGATGGGCGATGTCAAAGCCACGCATACCCCCGAACTTCTGTTCTTTTTCAAAAAAGAAGAACTGGTGCGTTTGCATGTTGAACTGTCCACCTACGGTGCTGTTGCTATCCACGACGAGATTGGGCACACCCCATTCCTTCAGTTGCTCACGACATGCCAAGCCCGCGGGCCCAGCACCGATGATTGCCACCGAAGTCTTGTAGATTTTAACTTGCTGACCAGTTTGCTTGCTGATCTGCTGGGTTGTTGGTTCTGCTTCGGGTAGCCAATCCTTAGGAATCTCACGTACTTCATGTATACCGTCAATGGGCGTGATGCAGATTCGCCGTACTACACCGTCAACCAGCATTTCGCAGGCGCCACATTTGCCGATACCGCAGCCCAGGCTACGTCCGCGTCCTGTGAGACTATGTGTATGCACGGGGAACCCTGCTTGGTGCAGTGCCGCTGCTATCGTTCGTCCACGTTGTCCGCTGACAGTCTGTCCGTTGTACTGGAAGGTTACAAGGTCTTCTTCAGGAAGAGTAAGGATGGGATGTTCTGTTATCTTATACATGGTATTTTCTTTTGCTCCTTTCTTTCGCTTTATTCTGTATATTGGTTAGTTTTCGGATGCTTGCTGATTTGCAGGTCTGTTTCGGGGAAATACTCGGCGATGAGGGCATAGAGGTCAGGGTCGTAAGCACGCAGTTCTTCGCGGGTGTTCACGAAGTTGTGCTTGCCGTCGGGACGTGGCATCTCAGCGTTGACGTTGAACCAGTCCTGCACGCCCTCGGCCCAGTATTCGTAGATATCGACAGCCGCATAGGTGTTTACGAAACGTCCTTCGGATAGTGCTTTGTCAAGCAATGCTTGAAGACGGGAATTGATGTCGGGATGAACTTGCAGGATACCCACCAGATGGATGGCGTGGGAAAACTCGTGAATGAGGATGTCCTCGGCATGATACTTATCTATTTGGTAAGCCAGCACGTTCTCCTCAGCACACGAGGTGAGTGGCAGTTCCAGGTCGCCTCCTAAACCTCGGGCACGGAGGTTCCAGTTGAGGGTGGTGTCATTACGCAGATTAGCATGTTCGGGGATGTCGGTAGTTCCCTCGTAGCGCGCCATCACAGCTAGACGGACATCCTTGTTGATCATGGCATCAAGAACGGGCTTGTCTAGCATGGAGGTCATGGCATAGACTGTGCGATAGGCCTGCACCAGACAGCTGTCGGGCACTCGCCACGATGAAAGAATAGGTATGCCGTTGCAGTCGATGTACTTCTTGTAGAAGGCGGGATAGCCTTTTTCTTTGGGCACAGAGGTAATAACAGGGGTTGGGATTATGAAACTCCCTTCTTCGTCCGTTGGATTTGGGAGCAATGTGTCAGACGTATAAAGATTTACCTTCGGGTGCTTGCTTATTTGTTCGTCAATGGCAGGGAAATATTTGCTGATAAGGCGATATAGACGTGGATCGTAGCGCTTGAGGTCCTCACGCGTATTCACCCAATTGTGCTTTCCATCGGGAATGGGCATTTCGGCATTGACGTTGAACCAGTCCTGTACGCCCTCAGCCCAGTATTCGATGAAGTTTTCAAGGGCGTAGGTGTTCTGATACTTGCCTTCGGCGACGGCTTTGTCCATCAGCCGCTGAAGCTTCTGGTCGATGGATGGATCTACAAGGTTGATGCCCACCAGATGGATAGTATGGGCAAACTCATGGATGAGGATGTCCTCTGCGTGGTACTGGTCTATTTGGTAGGCCAAGATGTTTTCCTCGGCACAGGTGGTTAGCGGAAGTTCCATTGTTCCTTCAAGGCCACGTGCACGGCAATCCCAGTTGAGGGTGGTGTCGTTGCGAAGATAGGCATGCTCGGGGATGTCGGTGGTACCCTCGTAGCGGGCCATGACAGCCACACGCACATTGTGGGCAACCATCGAGTCAAGCACTTCGTGGGGCAGGCAGGAGGTCATGGCGTAGAGTGTCTTATAGGCTTGCACTAAACAACTATCAGGCACGCGCCACGAGGACATCAGGTGAATGCCGTTGACATTGACATATTTCTTGTAGAAATCCGGCCAGCCGTAGGCTTTCGGAGGAGTCGTTATGGTACACTCCGGCATATCCTCCCAAGAGAAGGAGGATTTTGGACGGCTCGTGCAGCCCACAAAAAATGCCATTATTAACAGCAGGAGAAGCCCTTCATATTTTCTCATGATATTTCTTCTTTTCTTCACGCTAAACTATTCATTCGTAACAGTTATGTTCCAATCTATCTGCACGGCTTTATTTCCATAGGCCAGCACGATGTTTACTTTATAGTTCCCTGGAGCACATTGTGTGGGGTGTTTACCGAGGATGAAATGGAAATCGTCGTACGAGAGTTCCACATAGACAGAGCTGTCGGTGCCGTAGGGAGAAAGTGCTCCTTTGCTGTCGAACCAAAAGCCCAAGCCTTGGGCATCGCTTGCATTGGTGTCCCACTGAAGAACACCGTCTTGGTTGTGAGCCAGACGAAGAGTTCCTTCGGCCAGCAACGCAGGTATTTGCGATACGTCCACGTGCAACGTCTTCTCTATCACGGCGCAGTCATCAGCCGTGGGGTAGAAATTTATGCCGAAATGGTGTCCGTCCTGCGGATAGGTAACCGAGTAGGAGAGGGATGCCTCAATCGTAACCTCATTGGAGGGATTGGGTGTAGGCGTCCCGCCTCCCTGCGGATTCTCGTCATAGGCAGCGATGACGCTGTCGAGATAGTCAAATCGGTCGTTGAGCCAGAGGCGCAGACGCGACACCTGTTCAGCAGGGTTGTAGTTCCTGATTTGCCAGAGCGAGCAATCGGCACGCATGGCTGTGGCGATGACATTGTATGTGGCGTCGATGTTCGCCAGTACCGTTTCCTGCATCTCGTCGCGCTTCTCTTGCCAACGCGCCTTGAAAGCACGGACAAACTCGGGCATTCCGAACAAACGGGAGAAAAACGGCGAAGGACCACTGCCGTAGGCTTCCCTTCCTGTGAAGGGCTGACGGCCGAGGATAAGCAGACGGGTATTCTCAAAATAGGTGTGTCCCCAACCCCAGTAGTCGTACATGTCGCCCCAGTTGTAGCTGAAGCCGCCGTCGCAGTCCCACACGGGGCCCATCGTCCAGCGTCCACCTAGGTCGCGGTGGATATAGACACTCCGGGCCGAAGGGTTATTGTCGAGCTCGACGTTAGCTATCACCTCTTGCACAATCAGGTAGTCAATCATGGAGCGGACATCCAGCAGGGTGTTGACCTTCTGCCAGTCAAGGCTGACGATGGCCTGCTCCAACTGGGCGAATTCGGTGCGTGCCCATTCCAATTGCGTAGCGTCAGGATGGACGGGCGATTTCACGGCTACTGCCATGCGGATGACTTCAGAGTAGAAGTTGTTGGTGGCCGAAGGCGCGTCGGCAGGCCCGTCGTTGATGTCGAGCGCCAGCAGGAGCCCGCCATCGGGGTCGATAGCTACGCGGTTGCCGCCCTGTTCCACTTGTTCCGTCACCATATACAATCCCATGTTCTGACCATTGAGCTTGACTGTGGCATAGCGTGAATGGTTGGTATAGGGAAGGCCTAACACGTGGGCCAGAGTAAATCCGACGTTGTTCATCATGTGAGTGACATCGCGGTAGTCGGCCAGCAATACCCAATCCCTGTTCTGCGCCATGCCAAGGAGGGGTGATGGCTCATCGAGCTTGATGCGATAGGGCTTTTTGGGGTACCACTCCCATGTGGAGTTACCTCGGCCGCGAATCTGTCCGCGTCCTTCGTAGTCGTCAAAGATGCCGTTTCCATCGATTGTCACCTTGCAGGGGCGATAGTCAGCAGGGTCTTTCGAATCAACCTCCACTCGGTTGTCCGTCACGATGTCAATCGCTGCAAGGCCATAGACGAAATAGTTCACAGAGTCAACAGCAGGCGTGGGCTCTGGATCAATAATCGGCTCCTCTTCAGGCCGACATGCAGCGAGGAAAAGGAGAAGAAACAAAAGGAAAAGAGACCCACCCCTAACCCCTCCCATGAGGGAGGGGAAGTTCTCCCCCACATGGGGGAGCGGAGAGAGGGTCTTCTCCCCTCCCTTATGGGAGGGATTAAGGGTGGGTATCCTTCTCATTATTTCATATACGTGTACCGGTAGTCCGTCGGGGTGACGAGCGTCTCCTTGATGCAGCGGGGCAACACCCAACGGATGAGGTTGAACTCGCCACCAGCCTTGTCGTTAGTGCCGCTGGCACGGCTGCCTCCGAAGGGCTGCATGCCGACGACAGCACCCGTCGGACGGTCGTTGATGTAGAAGTTGCCAGCGGTATAGCAAAGGTCGTCGGCAATCTTCTGCACGGCCTGACGGTCACGGCCAAAGACAGAGCCGGTAAGACCGTAGGGCGATGTGGTGTCGAGCAGTTGGACAGCCTCGTCCACCTTGTCGTCGTCGTAAGGCCAAACAGTCAGCACGGGGCCGAAAATCTCCTCTTCCATCGTCTTGAAATGGGGATTGGTGGTTTCGATGACCGTAGGCTCAACGAAGTAGCCCTTACTCTTGTCGCGCTTGCCACCCATGACAATCTTCGCGTCGGCAGCCTCTTCGGCGTAGCGGAGATATGAGTCGATGTTATTCCATGAAGCCTCGTCAATGACGGCATTGATGAAGTTCATCGGGTTGCAGACGTCGCCCATCGTCACCTCGGCGGCCATGCGTTTCATCTCTTGCAGCACGGCGGGCCACAGGCTCTTGGGGATGTACATGCGGCTGGCGGCGGAGCACTTTTGTCCCTGGAATTCGTAGGCGCCGGTGAAGGCAGCCCAAGCGACTTCCTTGACGGGACTGGAGGGATGGACGAAGATATAGTCCTTGCCGCCTGTCTCGCCCACGAGGCGCGGATAGCTGACGTAACTGGCGATGTTCTCGCCCACGCTCTTCCACAGCGTCTGGAAGGTTCCGGTAGAGCCGGTGAAGTGGATGCCGGCGAGGTTCTTGTCGGCGCAACAGATCTTGCCGATGAGGGAGCCCTGACCAGGGAGGAAGTTGACGACACCAGCGGGCAGTCCGGCCTCTTCGTATAGTTTCATCAGGTAGTAGTTGCTGAGGGTAGCCGTTGATGAGGGTTTCCAGATGGTGGTGTTGCCCATCAGCACGGGCGTCATATTGAGGTTGGAGGCAATGGACGTAAAATTGAACGGGGTGACAGCCAGCACGAAGCCTTCGAGCGGGCGGTATTCCGTGGAGTCGATGACGCCTGCGCCGTCCTTGGGCTGGATGGCATAGAGTTTCGAGGCATAGTGGACATTATAGCGGAAGAAATCGATGGTCTCGCAGGCGGAGTCGATTTCAGCCTGATAGATGTTTTTGCTCTGTCCGAGCATCGTGGCGGCATTGAGGATGGGGCGGTACTTGGTGGCGAGCAGTTCGGCGCACTTCATGACGATGGCGGCACGAACTGTCCAGTCGGTGTTGGCCCATTGTTTGTGAGCCTCCATAGCGGCATCGATAGCCATGCGGATTTCCTTCTCACCCGCCTTGTGGTAGCGAGCAAGGACGTGACCGTGGTCGTGGGGGCAGACCACCTCAGCCACATTACCCGTGCGGATTTCCTTACCTCCGATGATGAGGGGGATATCGACGACGGTGTTCATCTGACGCTCCAGCTCAGCCTCAAGGGCGATGCGCTCGGGCGAGCCTTTCAGATACGCTTTCACCGGCTCATTAGCCGGAACGGGGAATTGTACAATGGCATTTTTCATGTGATGAATTGTTTTTTATGGGGTTATACTTTTTGACTAATTGGGGAGTTCAGGAGTTCAGGAGTTGCAGGAGTTCAGACGAATGTGTCGTATGTTCTGTGTCGTTGCAAAACTATTGTCTGTAACTCCTGAACTACTGAACTCCTATACTCCTTTTATCAGGTGTTCTGCAATCTGTACGGCGTTAAGGGCGGCACCCTTGCGGATTTGGTCACCCACAATCCAGAAGCTCAGCCCGCAGTCGTCGGTGAGGTCCTTGCGGATGCGCCCTACATAGACGGGATCTTTTCCGGACAGGAACAGCGGCATGGGGTAAGGGAGACCTTCTTCCCGTTCCCCCGTGAGGGCTCCCCTCCCTTCATGGGAGGGGTTGGGGGTGGGTCTCTCATCCATCAGCACCAGACCCTCGCCCTTGGCAAAGGCTTCGCGGGCTTCTGCAACCGTGATGGGGCGTTCGGTTTCCACCCACAGGCTCTCGCTATGGCTGCGCAGAGCCGGTACGCGGACGCAAGTGGCGCTGACACGGATGTCGCTATGCATAATTTTGCGCGTTTCGTTATACATCTTCATCTCCTCCTTCGTGTAGCCGTTGTCGGTGAAGACGTCGATTTGCGGAATGAGGTTGAAGGCGAGCTGATAGGCAAACTTGTTGACGGTGACGGGCTCGCCAGCCAGCACCTGACGATACTGCTCGTAGAGCTCAGCCATAGCCTGCGCTCCTGCGCCGCTGGCAGCCTGATAGGTGCTGACGTGGACGCGACGGATGTGGCTCAGCCCCTCGATGGCCTTCAGCGCCACCACCATCTGGATGGTGGTGCAGTTGGGGTTGGCGATGATGCCGCGCGGACGGACAAGGGCATCGGCGGCGTTCACCTCGGGAACCACCAGAGGAACGTCCTCGTCCATGCGGAAGGCGCTACTGTTGTCGATCATCACGGCGCCGTAGCGGGTGATGGTGTCGGCAAACTTGCGCGATGTCCCCGCTCCAGCCGACACAAAGGCGTAATCGACGCCCTTGAAATCGTCGTTGTCCTGAAGCAGACGGACCGTAACGTCCTTGCCGCGGAAGGGGTATGTGCGTCCTGCACTACGCTCGCTGCCGAACAGCAGCAGTTCGTCGACGGGGAAATTCCGCTCACTCAATACACGGAGCAATTCCTGCCCCACGGCGCCGCTGGCGCCTACTATAGCGATTCTCATCTTGTTGTCTTATTGACGGGTTTGACTTGTTGCCTTTTTTCTCTGTTTAAAGATTTGCAAAGTTACGACGAAAAATCCCATTCTCCAAACATTCTCTGTGAAATTAACATTAATCAATGCTCACCCCTTTTTTATATAATAAAGAGTTTGGGCAATACGTTATTCATAGAGAATGGTCTCATCCATTCCCGAAAAAAAGATGAAAAGAAAACAGTTTCCCTTTCTGCTTTTGTTAGCAGCCACGTTTGTGGTGGGCTGCAACAGAACAGCCTGCGACGTGGTTTGTCCAAACAAGCAGCAACTTGATTGGGCTGAGGCTGAGGTGGGTGTGCTCATCCACTTCGACATGCCCGTGTTCGACGACACCTATAATTTCCGCCGCTGGGGCACACACCCTGATGTCTCCGCATTCAATCCCTCCGACCTGAATACCGACCAATGGCTCAAGACAGCCCAGCGCCTTGGGGCGAAGTACGCCGTGCTGGTGGCCAAGCATTGTAGCGGTTTCAGCCTGTGGCCTACGGAGGCTCACGACTATAGCGTGAAGAACTGCCCCTGGAAGGGAGGGCAGGGCGACGTCGTGGCTGACTTCATCGCCTCGTGCCGGAAGTACGGCATCCGGCCGGGCATCTATGCGAGCACTACGGCCAACGGCTATCTGTACGTCGATAATCCAGGCCGTGTGCAATCCGGCTCACCCGTGTCGCAGGAAGAGTACAACGCCATCGTCGTCCGTCAGCTTACTGAGCTCTGGAGCAACTATGGCGACTTGTTCGAAATATGGTTTGACGGAGGCGTGCTCTCTCCCAAGGAGGGTGGTGCCGATGTGCTCTCGCTTGTCAAGAAGCTGCAGCCCCATGCCATTCTCTTTCAGGGTCCTTACGGGCACGACAACCTCATCCGTTGGGTAGGCAACGAGTCTGGTACGGCTCCCTATCCCTGCTGGGCCACAGCCGACTCCACGACCAATGCCGACGGCGTGCGCGTGGTGGAGGGACTGCATGGCAGACCCGACGCCCCCTTCTGGTGTCCTGGCGAATCAGACTTCACCCTGCGCTACAATTGGTCGTACCAAGGCGGCTGGTTCTGGCACGAAGGGCAGGACCACATGATGTTCTCCGTCGACGAGCTGATGAAGAAGTACGAGACGAGTGTCGGGCGCAACACCAACATGCTGCTGGGCGTTGTCATCGACAATCGCGGGCGTGTACCTGATGCTGACGTGGAGCGTATTGCCGCCTTTGGTAACGCTATTCGTAAGCGCTACGGCACACCTGCCGCACAGACTTCTGGCAAGGGCGACGAACTGACGCTGAGCCTCCGCTCGCCCATTCGGACGGACAGGATAATCCTACAGGAGGACATCCGTCGGGGGGAGCGCGTGCTGGCCTGGCATCTCGAAGGCATACGCCCCGACGGTACCGTCGTGACGCTCTGCGAAGGCACGAATATCGGTCATAAGCATATTGCTACGTTCGTCCCTGTTGAAGTGAAGGCTGTACGTCTCGTCGTCGATGACAGGAAAGCCCGTCCTCACATCCGCAACCTCTCTGTCTTCCCTGCGGAATGACTTGTGTCGCCTGCATTTTGTTACCCTATCTATAGCCGATATTTCTTCCGCTATATATAGAAAGGTGTGGAAAATGCCTTTTTTCCTTCATAATCTGTCATAATCCTTCACTCGTTTTCAGTTCATAATCAACAACTTTGACAGATTGAAGGATATGAAGGAGAAAATTAAACTTTTTTTATTTTTCGGAAGTAAAAAAGGAAGTAAAAGTGAAAGTAATGCCAGCTGTGCTGGCAGGAAGTAAAAGTGGACGAATGCCCTGAAATGCCGAAAAGAATACTATCGTCCTGCGCGTAGCGCATAACTCCCTTTTTAACTTCCACTTTTACTTCCCTTTTTACTCCCATTTAAAAATTAGCGACTGCCCCAACAGCCCTTGCTTCCCCAAAGATTCCATCAAATGGAAAAAAAGTTCCATAGGCTGGAATAAAAGTTCCATCAAATGGAATAAAAATTCCATCAGCTGGAATTTTTCCAGCGTTAGGCGTTGTTGTTGCTAAATTTGTTAAACGTTTGCGAGTGTCTTAAAATAATAGTATCTTTAATCCCCCTTTAGGGGCTTTTAGATAGGCTGTGGCTCGGAACGTACGTAACAGCGAGCGCAAAGCAAACTCGTTTGCTCTGCCGAGTCGTGACGGATGAAGACGAAGTCAAAATTGCAAATAAATTTGCATTATCGCTCGCCTTGACCTATCTTTGCAGCCTGAAATTATGATTACTGACCCGACGCTCATCTTCGCGGTGGTGCTGGCTATCATCCTGACGGTACCCCTTGTGTCGCGCAAGCTGCGCATCCCCCATCTGGTGGGGATGATTGTGGCGGGTGTGCTGGTGGGCGAGCATGGGCTGGGGCTGTTGGCACGCGACAGCAGCTTCGAACTCTTCGGCAAGGTGGGTCTCTACTACATCATGTTCCTCGCCAGCCTTGAGCTGGACATGGAGGGCCTCCGCAAGAACCGTCGTCGTGGCATCGTCTTCGGCATTCTCACCTTCCTTATCCCCTTTGCGGTAGGGCTGCCTGTGGGGCTGTGGGTGCTGCGGCTGGGGCTGCCAGCCGCGTTGCTGCTGTCGTGCATACTGGCGTCGCACACGCTGGTCAGCTATCCCATCGCAGGGCGCTACGGACTGGGGCGTACGGATTGTGTCACCATAGCCGTCTGCGGCACCATGATTGCCCTGCTGCTCGCCCTCGTCATCCTGGCGGTCATCGCTGCGGGTGTCGAGGGGCGGCTGGAGCCCTCGTTCCTTGTCTGGATGGGGGTGAGGACGGGCATCTATGCCGTCATCATCTTCCTTGGCTATCCGAGGCTGACACGCTGGTTCTTCAAACGTTATGGCGATAACATCACGCAGTTCATCTTCGTGATGACGCTGATGATACTGAGTGCCGCCCTTGCCGATGCTGCTGGGTTGGAGGGACTGCTGGGTGCCTTCCTCGCCGGACTGGTGCTCAACCGCTATATCCCCCACGTGTCGCCCCTCATGAACCGCATCGAGTTTGTCGGTAATGCCCTGTTCATTCCTTATTTCCTGATAGGTGTGGGCATGCTCATCAATATCTCTGCCCTTTGGCAGTCGTTTGCCGGCATTGTTGTCATCGCCGTGATGCTCATTACGGCTCTTGCCACCAAGTGGGCTGCGGCCTGGCTGACGCAGAAATCGCTGCATCTGAAGGGCTACGAGCGGGAGATGTTGTTCGGCCTTAGCTCTGCCCATGCTGCTGGCGCGCTGGCGATGGTGATGGTGGGCACGCGCCTCATGCAGGCCGACGGCATGCCCCTGATGGACGATAACGTGATGAATGGCGTGGTTGCCATGATTCTGGGCTCGTGCATCGTCAGTTCTGTCGCTACCGAGCACGCCGCCTTCCGCACAGCGAAGAAGGAGGCCTCTCCTTACAGACCCACCCCCAACCCCTCCCGTGAAGGGAGGGGAGCCCTCCCCCTTACGGGGGCGCGGGGAGGGGGTCTCCAGGAGGGAACGGGCCTCTTGGGCGATAGCCTGATGGTGGCTATCAATAATCCTGATAATGTGGATGATTTGATGAATACCGCCATCCTCATGCGTGGCCCGAAGGCGACGGGTGAGATTGTGGCGCTCCACGTCTCCATCGACGGCGCCGACTCTGAGCGCCGGCAGGAGCGGGGACGCGAGAACCTGCGCCGTGCGGCTGCCATCGGAGCCTCTGCCGACGTGCCCGTCGTCACCCAGAACCGCCTCGGCACCAACCCCGCAGGCAGCATCCTCCATGCCTTCAAGGAGGCTGATGCCAAGGAGCTCATCCTCGGCCTCCACCAGAAACGCAACTTTGCCGACTCGTTTCTGGGGACGACGCTGAACCATATTGTCGAAGGTACCCATCGCCAGGTGGTCATCGTGAAGCACCTGATGCCCGTCAACGTCGTCCATCGCCTTGTTGTGGCCATTCCGGCGGAGGCGGAGAGCGAGTTGGGCTTCTACCGTTGGCTCGAACGCCTCTGCAACATCGGCGAGCAGCTGGGCTGCCGTGCCGATTTCCACGGACATCCCCAGACGCTCCGTCTGGTGAGCGACTACATCCGTACCCGTCATCCCAACATGCGCTTCCAGCTTATCGATATGCCTGACTGGAACGACCTGCTCACCACTACCGAGAACCTCAGCTTCGACCATCTCTTCGTGCTCGTCAGCGCCCGGCGTGGCAGCCTCTCGTGGCAGCCTTCTTTCGATAATCTGCCCACCCAGCTGATGAAGTATTTCATGGGCAACAGCCTGATGATCATCTATCCTGAACAACGTAGCGATGCTCCTTCCACTACCTTCACCAACCCCATCCCCTAATGATTTACTAGTTGACAATTTACGATTGATTTAATGTTTTAGATATTTCATAAATAAAGCCGCGCAATGTGTAAATTACCAAATAATCAAATTAGTAAATAAATCGTAAATAGTAAATCGTCAAATCGTAAATCCCTTTATGTATTCTTGGCAGCAACGAACGGAACAACTTTTTGGCCCCGATAAAATGGAGCACCTGCGTCGTGCCCACGTCCTTGTGGTTGGCGTTGGAGGCGTGGGTGCCTATGCTGCCGAGATGCTTTGCCGTGCCGGCATTGGCGAGATGACGCTTGTGGATGCCGATACCGTGCAGCCCTCGAACATCAACCGCCAGCTCCCTGCCACACATTCTACCATAGGCCGTCTGAAAACCGACGTTATGCAGGAGCGTCTGCTTGCCATCAACCCTGCGTTGGTGCTCCACACGCTTCCCGTCTTTCTCACGGAGGACTATATTCCCTCCCTGTTCAACACTCCTTTTGATTTCGTTGTCGATGCCATCGACACCATTGCTCCGAAGTGCGCCCTCATCATCGAAGCCCACCTCCGTCATATTCCCATTATTTCCAGCATGGGAGCCGGCGCCAAGAGCGACATCACGAAGGTGCAGTTCGCCCGTCTTGAGGATACCTACCACTGTGGTCTCAGCAAGGCCGTCCGCACCCGACTACGCAATCTATGCAAAAAGACCCTCTCTGAGGGGGAGGGCCTCCCCTCCATCACGGGAGGGGTTGGGTCTCTCTTAAAAACCCCCGTTGTGTTCTCCTCTGAGCAGGCAGACCCTAAAGCCATCCTCACCGTTGAAGGCGAGCGTAATAAGAAGTCCACCACGGGTACCGTCAGCTACATGCCGGCTGTCTTTGGCTGCTACCTTGCCGAATATGTCATACAGCAATTAATTAATAGTTAAAGATTAAGAGTTAAATATATTCCCTATTCATCGTTACGTTTTCAGAGCTATTTTTCTTAACTCTTAATTCTTAACTCTTAACTAAAATAAGAATATGATTTCCCTTTCCCACATTACCAAATCCTTTGGCTCCCTGCAAGTGCTGCGGGGCATTGACCTTACTGTTGCCGATAGCGAAATCGTCAGCATCGTCGGCCCCAGCGGAGCCGGCAAGACCACGCTGTTGCAAATCATCGGCACGCTCGACCGCCCCGACTCGGGCAACGTGGTCATCGACGGCGTCGATGTCTTCAGTCTTCGCGACAAACAGCTCTCAGCCTATCGCAACGAGCATATCGGCTTCGTTTTCCAGTTCCATCAGCTGCTGCCTGAGTTTACGGCTGAGGAAAACGTCATGATGCCTGCCCTTATTGCAGGGCGCAGCATGCACGATGCCCATCGCGATGCCCGTGAGCTGTTGGATTTCCTCCGCCTTGCAGAACGTGCCGACCATAAGCCTGCTGAGCTCTCAGGAGGCGAGAAACAGCGCGTAGCCGTAGCCCGTGCCCTCATCAACCATCCCTCTGTCATCTTGGCCGACGAGCCCTCGGGCAGCCTCGACACGCAGAACAAGCAGGAGCTCCACCAGCTTTTCTTCGACCTCCGCGCCCGTTTCCAGCAGACGTTCATCATTGTCACTCACGACGAAACCCTCGCCGCCCTCACTGATCGTACCATCCGCCTCGTCGATGGCCAAATCGTCTCTGCTAACTAAAACTAAAAAATGTTATTTTGCAATACGAAAAAAAAGAAAAAGCAATAATTGTTATTGTTGAGTCCGCACGCGTTTGATTCCCGAGGACAAAGCGACGTTGACCCCTGAAAAATGTTTTGCCCCCCTTTATAGTCCTGACCGACGGGATCATTGTTGTTTTGCCCTATTATCTCTTGAGTTTCATATTGTGGACGCTCTTGTCTTTTAACTCAGTGCAAGGTTGATTAGAAAAGAGTCTTTTTTTACCGGACGGTGGATGACATACTTCAACTCTTTTTTACATGCATGAGAAGATATAGTGGTGCATACGTGTTAAAAATTACGAACGAAAGTGCCACTCTACGTTTATTTGAACTAACTTTGCATTCCTATAATCTAAAACAAGCGAGAATGAAATCATTTAGAACCTTTTTGACGCTGGTGACGCTGGTTGGACTGGTGCTGACGGGCTGCCGCGACGAGGCTGTGACGACGTTCACGGGCTCTTATACCTACAAGACGGGTGGGCAACTGAAGGTGCTGCCTACGGTGCTGACAGGCGATTCGGTAGATGCCGTAGCAGCCTGCTCGGCGCTGAGCGGCTATGGCCTGGCGAACCTCTGGGTTCCCCTCACGCCGGAGTCGGGCGAGATGACGATGGTGTATACGAATGAGGCGAAGGACAGCGTCATCCTGACGTTCACGGCGCTGATGGGCGACCTCTGCACACTCACAGGCACGCTTTCAGGCGATACGCTGACGCTATCAGGCAAGGACACGAAGTCCATGCAGATTACCGACGGCAACGGCTCGCTGGGCGGAGGCTTTGTTACCGTCAGCGGCGAGGGCAAGCTCTACGACGAACTGCTCATCCTCAACCTCAGCTACGAAGGCGCATTTACCTCGACGGCTACAGGACGTAGCACGGAGATGACTATCGTGGAGAGCCGCGTACAATGTGTGGCGCAGACGCTGTCGCCGCACCTCATCCCCCTTTCCTCTTATTATAAGACGGGCGGACAGGTAAGGCTGATGCCTACGGTGCTGACGGATTCGCTGGTAAACGCTGTGGATGCCTGTTCGGCGATTTGCGGCTTCGACATGAAGGATCTCTGGCTGGCTCTGAAGCCTGAGGCTGGAGCGCTGAACATCGTCGGCACAGATGGCGACGGAGAGACGCTGACGCTCTCGTTTAACGCGCTGTTGGGCGACGTCTGCACGCTGGGCGCTACAGCGTATGGTGAGAACCTCGTCCTGACGGGCAACAACACAAAATCCATGCAGGTGACAGACGGCGACCAGACGCTGGGCGGAGGCATCGTTACCGTCAGCGGCAGCGGCAAGCGCACCGACGGCCTGCTCCTGCTCGACCTCGATTACCAAGGGACATTCACCTCCACCGTCACAGGACGTCCCATCGAGATGACGATTCTGGAAAGCAAGGTACAGTGTAATGCGAAGAGAAAAGAAAAATGAGATTCAAGATTTCAAATAAAAGTGGAATTATGAGTGAACAGAGATCAGTGAACAGTGAACAGATAATACTTATGCAATCAGATGGAGAACATTCATCTGATCACTGTTCACTGATCACTGTTCACTCATTTGTCAGTTTGAATGCCCTTTTTAAGGTTTTTGTCTTAGTCTTGGGTTTTAGTTTTCTTATGGCTTGTCAGCATGGGGATAAGAAGACGGTAGAGGCCTTGGAGGGGCGGATCAGTCAGGCTATTGGTGTGCGGCGTAATTCGCGAACGGAGCCTGTGAAGGTGAGTGTGCAGGCTGTCCGTCCAGCCGAGGGCGGTAGTCTTGTTGGTTATGTGGGGCGTGTGGAGCCTACGCGTAGCACGCTGGTCTCGCTGCCTCATGGTGGAACGCTGGTCTCGCTGCGGGTGCGCGAAGGGCAGCGCGTCAACAAGGGCGACATCCTGGCGGAGGTGAGGAACGAATCCCTTCAGGCTGCCTACGATATGGCTGCCAGCACGTTGCATCAGGCTGAGGACGGCTTTGCCCGTGTGCAGAAGGTCTATGACAGCGGCAGCATTACGGAACAGAAATACATAGATGTGCAGACTCAGCTGGAGAAAGCCCGCTCGGCAGAGCAGGCTGCCCGTAGTGCCTTGGATGAATGCCTTGTACGTGCTCCGTTTGCCGCTACGGTGAGCGAGGTGATGGGGCATCAGGGCACGCAGGTGACTGCCCTTGCGCCGTTGGTGCGCCTGGTGGATGTGGGACGGATGGAGATCACGTTTGCCGTGCCTGAGGGTGAGCTGGCTTCGCTCAGCATAGGCGATAGCGCTACGTTGACGGTGCCGGCGATAGAGAAGACGTTCCCTGCCGTGTTGAAGGTGAAAGGTGTGGTGGGCTCGGAGCTATCGCACAGCTACGACTGCACGTTGGGCGGCCTGCCCGAGGTGGAAGGGCTTATGCCCGGTATGGTCTGCAAGGTCGGCATCACTACAGGCAAGCGCAAAGGAGGCGTCCTCGTACCCGCTTCGGCCGTGATGAATGACCGTGAGGGACGCTACGTCTGGACAGCCGACAGCACAGACATCGTGGGCAAGCGCCGCGTCATTGTCGATGGCTTCTCGGGTCACGACGTAATCGTTACAGCAGGCCTTACGGAAGGAGAGCTCGTCATTGTGCAAGGCTCACAAAAAGTTTCCACGGGAATGAGGATTAAGGCCTTAATAATGAAGAATTAAAAATGAAAAATGAAGAATAAAATGGTTAGCATAATGAAAAATGAAGATAAATAGTGCAAATCATGGAAAATGAGAATATAGTTTTAACAAAAACAGAAGCCTACGCTATACGGATCATAAAATTGTATCGTTATCTACAAATAGAAAAAAAAGAAAAGATAATGTCAAAACAACTTCTCCGTTGCGGAACTAGTGTCGGTGCAAATTTAACGGAAAGTAATGACGCTATTAGCCATGCTGAATTCATTTCCAAAACACAAATCGCTTTGAAGGAATGTTCAGAATCCCTCTATTGGTTGAAATTATTAGTTTCCACGGACTATCTGACTCAAGAACAATACGAAGCCATCGCTACTGATGGTAAAGATATACAGCATCTCCTTATCGCTATCCTTAAATCAGCAAAATCAAACCCACATGATTGGTGATCATATTATTCATCATTCGTCAGTACTATTTTTTTTCATTTTTCATTACAAAAGATAGTATATCGTTGTGAAGTTGCGTCCGAAAACAAGCCTTGAGGGTGGCATCGCAGGATGGGTGCGCTCGTCAATCCGGCAGAACAGGCTGGTGCTCATTGTAGTGGCCGTGCTGGTGGGTGCCGGAGCGTACGGGCTTGTTCGGATGAACAAGAACGAGTTTCCCTCGTTCGTCATCAAGCAGGGGCTTGTGGCTGGCGTCTATCCCGGCGCTACGGCTGCCGAGGTGGAAGAACAGCTGACGAAACCGCTCGAGGAGATGCTGATGGCCTACGAGGAGGTGGACCGCGAAAGCCTAAGCAGCGTTACCAAGGACGGTATCTGCTATATCTATGCGGACCTTACTTGCAGCCAAGACAAGAAGGACGAGGTGTGGAGCAAGATCAAGCTCGGCTTGCAGACGCGCCGTGCCACCCTGCCTGCCGGCGTGTTGGCGGTGGCTGTACTGGACGACTTCAGCAGCGTCACCTCCATGCTCATCGCCATCGAGAGCGACGACAAGGGTTATGCCGAGCTACAAGCTATAGCGGAATGGCTCTCTGAGCGCCTTCGTACGCTGCCGGCATTGGCAAGCGTTTCCATCCTCGGTGCGCAGGAAGAGGAGATAGCTGTCACCATCGACAGAGAGCGTATGTCGGCGTATGGGTTAAATCCCGCTACGCTGATGCTCAATTACCAGACGTCGGCCTTAGGTATTCCAGCGGGTACTTTCAGCGCAGGATATACGAACGCCCCCATTCATGTACATAGCACGGTGAGCAGTGAACGTGAAGTGGCTGAAAAGATTGTCTGGAGTGATCCGTCGGGAGGTGTGGTGCGGCTGAAGGACATCGCCCACATCGAGCGTCGCGTCAAGGAGCCCGAGCAGTTCGTTTCCTACAACGGGCATACCTGTCTGGTGCTGAATATCGTGATGCGTCCGGGCAACAACATCGTTCGCTTCGGACATGATATTGAGCGCTTGTTGGATGACTATATGACGGAGTTGCCCCAGAGCGTTGTGCTGAGTCGCGTCAGCGACCAGCCGCGCGTCGTGGAAGACTCGGTCTATTCGTTCCTCACCGACCTGCTTATCTCCATGCTGGTGGTTATCGCCGTCATGCTGCTGCTGTTCCCTCTCAAGTCAGCCCTTATCGCCAGCTCCGGTCTGCCCGTCATCACGGCAATCACCATAGCCATCATGTACTTTACGGGCATGGAACTCAATACGGTGACGTTGGCCTCGCTCATTGTGGTGTTGGGTATGATTGTCGATGATTCCATCATCACCATGGATGGCTATATGGTCAAGCTGGGGCATGGGATGGAACGTGTCGATGCTGCCTGTGCCAGCGCCAAGGAACTCTTCGTGCCCACTTTCACGGCTACGCTGGCCATCAGCCTCATGTTCTTCCCGGCTAAATACGTCATCACGGGCTATCTGGGCGATTTCATTAAGCTGTTCCCCTGGGTGATAGCCATCGCGCTGATGATGTCCATCGTCTATGCCGTTACCGTCGTTCCCATTTTGGAGACACATTTCATCGGCGAGGCCTCAAACTCCCAACGAAATGTCATCAGCCGTATGCAGCAGCGGCTCTTCCGTACCATTGACAAGGTTTATGCCCGAGCTCAGGCCTTCTGCTTCCGCCGTCCGGCGCTGACGCTGGGTATGGGCCTCGTTGCCGTAGCTTTAGGTGTGTGGATGTTCCTGCATACCAATATTCAGATGATGCCGCTGGCCGCCCGAGACCACTTCGTGGTGGAGATGGAGGTGCAGGGAGGTGCAGGCACCAGTCGCACGCAGCAACTCTCTGATTCGTTGCAGCACTTGATGCTGCAGGATGCCCGAGTGGTCTCCTGTACGGCTTTTACGGGTACGGGCGCACCTCGTTTCAATGCTACTTATACACCCATTCTGCCTTCGTCGGCTACGGCGCAGATTATAGTTAAGACTACCTCGACATTGGCTACGGAGGCCTTGTTGCGTAAATTCGAACGGCAATATGAACACGTCTTTCCCGATGCCCTCATCCGCTTTAAGCAGATGGACTATCAGGCTGTGGTAGCCCCTATGGAGGTAACTCTCAAAGGGTCTGATCGTGAAACACTGGTGGCGGCTGCGGACAGCATCCGTGCCTATATGGCTTCACTCACGGAGTTGAAATGGGTGCACAGCGATTGTGCCGACTTCCGTCCTACGGTGGAGGTGACGCTTGACGATGACGAGGCTTCGCGCCTCGGTGTGAACAAGGGGACACTGGCGTTGGCGCTAGCGGGCTCGTTCGGCGGACAATCCATTGCTACGCTCTGGGAGGGAGATACAAAGGTACCCGTGCGTCTCTACAACGAAGGCATAGGCGAGGGCATGGACTACGAAACGGTGTCCAATCAGCTTATCCCCACGGCTCTGCCAGGTATCAGCGTGCCGCTGCGTCAGGTAGCCGAAGTGCAGCCCGACTGGCAGCCTGTCCAGTTGGGGCGTGCGTCCAGTATGCCTTCGGTGACCATCCGAGCCGACATGAAGAATGGACAGAGCCAGCCCGCAGCCATGAAGAAGGTGAAGCAGTATGTGCAGGAACGCGTCGTACCCATCTTGCCCGAAGGCACGAAGGTCGTTTATGGCGGTCTTTCGGCTATGAATAAGATGGTTCTCCCCGAGATTGTTTTGGCGTTTATTGCGGCGGTAGCGGTATTGTTTATCTTCCTGCTGTTTCATTTCAAGAAAGTATCGGTGGCGCTGCTGACGATGGCGATGAGCATGCTCTGCTTGTTTGGTGCTTCGATTGGTCTCTGGGTGTTCCGGCTTGATTTTGGCATGACGGCCGTGCTGGGGCTTATCAGCCTGGTGGGAATCATTGTCCGTAATGGTATCCTAATGTACGAATATGCCGAGAAACAACGCTTTGAGCAAGGCGTCGATGTGAAGACGGCTGCTATGGAGGCTGGTAAGCGGCGCATGACACCTATCTTCCTTACCTCATGTACCACGGCTCTCGGCGTGCTGCCCATGGTGATTCGCGGCGATTTGCTCTGGCAGCCGATGGGGGTGGTTATTTGCTTTGGTACGCTTCTCTCCATTGTGCTTATTGTCCTCATTATGCCCGTCTCCTATTGGCAACTGTTTAAAATGAAGAATGAAAAATGAAGAATAGGATGTCTTTTAGGAGTTCAGTAGTTCAGGAGTTGCAGGAGTTCAGACTAATGTCTTGTATGCAGCATCCTAAACTTTTGACTTCGCCTTCTCTTGTCACGACTCGGCAAAACGAGCAAGCTCTTTTGCTCTCGCTGCTCCAAGATTTGTCTGCAACTCCTGAACTCCTACAACTCCTGAACTCCAGAATAAAAAAGAAGAATAGAGTGATTATTAGGAGAGTAGGACTGCTATTTTTTTTCTTTGTCCATTGTGCATTAGCGGGTGCCCAATCCTTGTCCCTTTCGCTTGAGGATTGTCTGACTATGGCTCAGCAGGGTAGTGTGACACAGCAGAATGCCCGCCTTGGTATCCTTGCTGCTCAAGCACAGCGTGGCGAGGCGCAAACGTTGTGGTTCCCTAATGTTCAAGCACGGGCATTGGGCTTTCAGGCTTTCAGCCCCCTGCTGACTATCGGACTGAGCGATGTTCTCGGCTATTCCGATGGCGCGAATATGCTGCGCTACTATTTGGAAACGCAAGGAAATCTTTACGGTATCAATACTTCCTACGCCTCCCTTCTGAACGGCTATACTACTGCGCTTACCCTTACCCAACCGCTCTATGCGGGGGGACGTATTGTCAATGGAAATCGTCTGGCGGCGCTTGGCGTGGAGGCGGCAACGCTGAAGGCTAACGTGGCCGTACGTGATAATCGTCTCTCGGTGGGACAGAAGTATTGGCTTGTGGTTTCGCTGGAGGATAAGCAGCAGGTGTTGGATGCGGGTCTGCAACTACTCGATACCCTTATGCGCGATGTGCGCTCGGCGATGGATGCAGGGTTAGCCCTGACGTCTGACCTTATGCAGGTGCAGTTGCGACGTGATGAGTTGATTAGTGATAGCCTGCGTCTTGCCAGCGGCCTACGCCTCGCCCGGCAGGATCTGCTGAATACCATTGGAGACCCACCTCCTACCCCCTCCCGTGAGGGAGGGGAGGCTCTCCCCCTTGCGGGGGAGCGGGGAGAGGGTCTTGTCCTCACTACACGACTTACTGATTTGGAAGCGCCAGAGCAGTATTATGTGCCTGAGGAAGATGCTGCTGCACGTGCAGATGAAGCGCAGCTGCTTTGGCTTCAAGTGAAGGCCAAGCAGTTGGAACGTCGGATGGTTTTGGGTGAAGCCTTGCCCGAGGTGGGATTGGGAGTCACATACGGCTATGGACGTATGCTATCGAATTCTCCACGTAGTAATGGCTTAGTGTTTGCCACTGTCAGCGTGCCGATAACGGATTGGGCAAAGACCTCGCGAAAGACGCGGCGTGTGGGCTACGAGATGCAGCAGGCCGAGAACGAGCAGGCCTATTTATCTGAACAGCTCGTACTGCGTGTTCGTCAGGCATGGGAAGAGCTTGTTCTCTGCTGGCAGCAACTGACGGTGGCTGAACGTTCGGTGGAAACGGCCCACACCTTGTTTTTCCAGTTGGAGCGTAGCCATGCCGCGGGGATGACAACTACGGCCGAACTCCTGCAAGCTGAACTGACTCTTCGCTCAGCGCAGAATACGCTTGCCGACCGCCGCATCGCCTACGCAGAAGCGCTCTCACGCTACCGCGTTCTGACGGAATAAAGAATCATTGACAAAAACTTAATTCCAAGCACATGGATTATCGAATCCACGTGCTTGGAATTCTTTTTTCACGTGCTTGGAATTGAAATAAGCTCAAATCTATTTTTGATTAGCGAGAACTCTGTGTCCTTATAGATGGAATGGGGCGATGACTTCGTCGAACTTGCGGCGGATGGCATCGGTGCAGAGGTTGCCAATGGAGCCTTCGTGGGTGTGGTTGACGGTGCGCGTGGGACGGTAGGTTCCATCCTGCACGGCATGGCCGACGGTTTTGTAGGCTTCACGGAAGGGGGTGCCAGAGAGGACGAGGCGGTTGACATCCTCGACCGTGAAGAGGTAGTCGTAGCGGGAATCGTCAAGAATATCGCGACGGACACGGATATGCTGCAGCATGAAATCGCAGATTTGCAGACAGCCGGAAATCTGGCCAAAGGCGGGGAAGAGAACATCCTTGAGGAGCTGGAAGTCGCGCTGGTAGCCGAGGGGGAGGTTGGTGGTCATAAGGGCAACCTCGTTAGGGAGGCTCTGCAGACGGTTGCACTTGGCGCGCATAATCTCAAAGACGTCGGGATTCTTCTTGTGAGGCATGATGCTGCTGCCCGTAGTGAGCTCGTCAGGGAAGGAGATAAAGGCGAAGTTCTGACACATAAAGAGACAGACATCCATGGCGAAACGCCCGAGGGTAGCTGCGATGGCGCTGAGAGCGGCAGCGATAGCGCGTTCGGTCTTTCCGCGGCTCATCTGGGCAGCAACGACGTTGTAGTGGAGCGTGGAGAACTCCAGCAGCTCAGTTGTCATCGTGCGGTTGAGAGGGAATGACGAGCCGTAGCCGGCGGCGCTACCCAGCGGGTTTTGGTCGGCTATGGCGTAGGCGGCAGCAAGCAGACGCAGATCGTCAACGAGCGTCTCGGCGTAGGCACCAAACCAGAGGCCAAACGATGAGGGCATGGCCACCTGCAGATGGGTATAGCCTGGCATAAGGATGTCCTTGTACTGCTCGCTGAGGGCTTGCAAACGCTCGAAGAGGGTAGCTACATCACGGGCAGTCTCGCGCAGCTTATCGCGGAAAAAGAGCTTAAGGTCGACTAATACCTGGTCGTTACGGCTACGGCCAGAGTGAATCTTCTTGCCGATGTCGCCCAAACGCTGAGTAAGCAGTTGTTCCACCTCGCTGTGGACGTCCTCGACGCCTTCCTCGATGGTAAAGCGTCCGGCATCAATATCATCGAGGATGTTCTGCAGCCCATTGAGCAGTAAGGGCAGTTCGTCTTTGCCGAGCAGTCCAATGGATTCCAGCATTCGGATGTGGGCCATGGAGCCGAGCACGTCGTAGCGTGCCAGCTGCAAGTCCAAATCACGGTCGTTACCTACAGTAAAGTTCTCTATCAGTTTGTCAGGCTCGTAGCCTTTGTCCCAAAGCTTCATTAAAATTAAGAATTAAGAATTAAAAATTTTGTCTGCGACGCTACACGAATAATCGCGAATTAATCATTAATAATATATTTGTGAATAATTCGTGTCCAATCGTGGCTATTCGTGTTACACCGTAGGTAATAGAAAACATTTCTATCAGTTTGTCAGGCTCGTAGCCTTTGTCCCAAAGCTTCATTAAGAATTAAGAATTAAAAATTAAAAATTTAGTCTGCGACGCTACACGAATAATCGCGAATTAACCATTAATAATATATTTGTGAATAATTCATGTCCATTTGTGGCTATTCGTGTTACACCGTAGGTAATAGAAAATGTATTTTCTTCATAACTATAGATTGATGTCCTCCAAAAGGGCAATGTAGGTTTTTATTCCGTTTTCGATTTCGCTGAGGAGGATGTATTCATCAGCGGTGTGGGAGCGGGCGGAATCGCCGGGGCCAATCTTCAGCGTGGTGAAGGCAGGGAGTACCGTCTGGTTGCTGGTAGTGGGAGAGCCGTAGGGGGTAAGGCCGAGGCTGAGACCGCGCTGAACGATGGGGTGGGCGAGGGGAATGTGGGAACTGCTGTGTCGTAGCGAACGGGGCACGACATCGCAGCGGACGTGCGCCTGTATTTCGGCAAGGATTTCGGGGTTGGTATACATGCCGTTGGGACGGACATCGACGACGAAAGAGCAGGTGTCGGGCACGACATTATGCTGCGTGCCGCACTGGATCATGGTGACGGTCATCTTAACCTCGCCGAGGTAGTCGGACGTTTTGGGGAATCGGTAAGTGCGGAACCAATTGATATCCTCAATAGCCTCGTAGAGCGCATTGACGCCCTCGCCCCTTGCAGCGTGTCCGCTGCGGCCGTGAGCGGTGCAGTCAAGCACCATCAGTCCGCGTTCGGCTACCGCCATCTGCATCTGCGTAGGTTCGCCGATGATGCCGAGGTCGAAGGGGCCTATGTCGTCGAGGATGCTCTCGATGCCTCCCTGTCCACAGACCTCTTCTTCGGCCGTGGCGCAATAGATGAAACGACAAGGCTGGGGATGCTTTGACAGTTCGATGAATGTGGCCAGCAGAGCGATGAGCGAACCGCCGTCGTCGTTGCTGCCTAAGCCGTAAAGGCGGTCGCCTTCAATGACGGGGGTGAAAGGGTCGCGGGTATAGCCAGCAGCAGGACGCACGGTGTCGAGGTGTGCATTGAGGAGGATGACAGGGCGGCCGTCGCCGCGTCCAGGTTGCTCCACCCACACGTTGTTGCCCTTGCGATGGACATCAAGGCCCTGTGCCTTCATCCATGCTTCCAGACAATCGCACGCTGCCGCTTCTTCACGGCTGAAGGACGGGATGGATATGAGGGATTTGAGTAAATCAATCATTGTTTATGGTTGTGCCAGAATTGAGGTTTACTGCACTGGTGATAACGACACTGGTGACGCCGGCATCAAGGGCAGCGAAGGCATTGTGGAATTTGGGCAGCATGCCTCCTGAAAGGGTGCCATCGGCTACAAGGGCGTTGTATTGGGTGCGGTTGATGCGGGGGATGACGCTCTCCTCGTCTGCCGGATTGGATAGCACGCCCTTCTTCTCGAAACAGAAGGTGAGTGTGACATCGTAATAGGGTACTAGTCCTTTGGCTACCTCAGCAGCGATGGTGTCGGCATTGGTATTGAGCAGTTGCCCCTTCCCGTTGTGGGTGAGTGGAGCCATTACGGGCACAAACCCTGCTTCAAGTAGCGTGTGGAGCGCCGCGCCGTTCACTTTTCGTACATCACCGGCAAAGCCGTAGTCGATGGGTACGGAGGGACGCTTGTCGCTGCGGATGCAGTCGAGGTCGGCGCCTGTCAATCCGATGGCGTTCACCCCCATGGCCTGCATGCGAGCTACGATGTTCTTGTTCACCAGTCCACCATAAACCATCGTGACGACTTCCAACATAGCCTCGTCAGTGATACGCCGCCCGTCCAGCATCTTTGTCTCGATGCCAAGCCGTGCTGCCATAGCCGTAGCCGAGCGTCCGCCGCCATGAACGAGAACCTTATGTCCTTCTACGGCAGCAAATTGCGCTAGGAATGTCCGCAGTGAAGAATCGTCCTCCACGACAGCTCCGCCGACCTTGATGACGGTTACTTTCTCCATCCTATAGCGACTCTAACATTCGTTTAATGACTACCTGCGCAGAGATTTCGCGGTTGGCGGCTTCAGGGATGACGAGGCTCGTGGGGGCTTCGATGACATCGTCTGTGACAATCATACCGCGGCGTACGGGCAGGCAGTGCATGAAGTGGGCGTTGTTCGTTACGGCCATATGGGCAGCGTCGATGGTCCAGCCCATATCTTTCGATAGCACTTTGCCGTAGTCCTCAGGACGGGTGACGCCTGGGCAACTCCAGTTCTTGGCATAAACGAAGTCAGCTCCTTCAAGTGCTTTCATCTGGTCGTACTCCACACAGGCTTTGCCGACAAACTGCGGATCAAGTTCGTAGCCCTCAGGATGGGTGATGACGAAGTCGACGTCGGCGGCATTCATCCATTCGGCGAACGAGTTGGGGACTGCCTGCGGCAAGGCCTTTGGGTGGGGCGCCCATGTAAGGACAACCTTCGGACGTGCTACAGTCTTATGCTCCTCAATGGTGATGAGGTCAGCAAAGGCCTGCAGAGGGTGTACGGTCGCGGTTTCCATAGCGAATACGGGACGTCCGCTGTAACGCACGAACTGCTGCACGATGGTTTCGGCATAGTCGTAACTGCGGTCGGTGAGTCCGGCAAAGGAACGCACGCCAATGAGGTCGCAGTAAGAGCCCATGACAGGGATTGCCTCAAGAAGATGTTCACTTTTATCGCCGTCCATGATAACGCCACGCTCGGTTTCCAGTTTCCATGCGCCGGCATTCACATCCAACACAATGACGTTCATGCCCAGATTCATGGCTGCCTTCTGGGTGCTGAGACGAGTGCGAAGTGAATTGTTGAAGAAGATCATCAGCAAGGTTCTGTTCTTGCCGAGTGTGTCGAATGCGAAACGGTCTTTCTTTATTTCGTGGGCTTCCCGCAGCGCCTGCTGCAGATTGCCGAGATCCTGAACGTTGAAGAATGTTTTCATTTTTATCTATTTTCCAGTGGTGACAACGTGTAATCTCCGTTATATCTTTGGCATGGATGCGCGGAGACCACGGATGACAGATGCGCTGAAACCGGCCTCTTCCATGGCGGCGAGGCCACGGATAGTGAGTCCGGCAGGTGTGGTGACGTGGTCGATCTCCACTTCGGGGTGATTTCCGTTCTTTTGAAGCAGTACCGAAGCGCCCTTGAGCGTTTGGATGACCACCTTTTGCGCATCAGAGGCATACAGTCCTAATTCGATGCCTCCCTCCATGGCTGCACGGATGTAACGCATGGCATAGGCGATGCCGCAGGATGCCACGACGAGGCCAGCGTTCATGAAACGCTCTTCGACAAACATGGTCATGCCCAATGTATCGAATACGCTCTTGACGGCATTGTTCTGTTCCTGTGAAGCGCGTGTGGAGCAGATGAACGTCATGCTCTCCTGCACGGCGATGGCCGTATTGGGAATGATGTAGAAGACGGCAGGAAGTTTTCCGTCGGGACGGGCAAACAACGAACTGATTTCTTCTGTGCCCATGCCACCGACTACAGAGCCAATCATTTGATGGTCGTAGTCGAGTACATCGCGGAAGGTATCGACGGCAGCTTGTGCGCGCCAGGGTTTCACAGCGATGATGATAAGATCAGCACCTTGAATAGCTTCCGCATTGTTATAGGAGATGTTGAGGCGGGGGCACTCTTCCTTTAGGGGCTCGAGTTTACCTTTGGATATGTTGGTGATGGTGACGTCAATCTCTTCTCTTTGTGCCAGACCTCTTGCCATGGCACTGCCGATGTTTCCGGCTCCAATGATGGTAATCTTCATATGGGGATTGTAGGGGTTGGTTTCGTGTTATACAATTGCTTCGTTGAAGGCGGTGAGGAATTGATCCGCCTGTTCGATGGTGAGGCAGAGGGGAGCCAAGAGGCGAATCATGTTTTGTCCGGCTACGCCCGTGAAAATGTGGTCATCAAAGAGAAGCTTGCGGCGTAATGGAGCCACATCCTCGTTCATCTCGATGCCAATCATCAGCCCTCTTCCGCGAACTTCCTTGATGCGGGGCGAGGAAGGGATGTGAGATTTGATGTATTCGCCAACACGATAGGCATTGTTGATGAGACCTTCGTCTTCGATAATGTCCAGCACGGCTAGTGCTGCAGCCATAGCGAGATAGTTGCCGCCGAACGTAGTGCCGAGCATCCCTTTACGGGCTTGGAATTGAGGAGCGATGAGGATGCCGCCGCAGGGGAAACCGTTGGCGATGCCCTTGCCCATTGTGATGATATCGGGGCGTATGTTATCCCATTGATGCGCAAAGAAATGGCCTGTACGGCCATAGCCGCTCTGCACCTCATCGAGGATGAGTGCAGCACCGTAGGTGTGGCATAACGTCTGAAGCTCCTGCATAAAGGAGGTGTCGGGTACGTGAATGCCTCCACAGCCTTGGATGCCTTCGATGATAACGCCAGCTACGTCTCCCTGCATAAGTGCCTTCTCCACACCCTCTGCATCGTTTAGGTCGCAGAATGTGACCTTGTGATTGGCGTTGAAGGGGGAGACGATGGCGGGATTGTCCGTGACAGCTACGGCACCACTGGTACGTCCGTGGAAACTGCGGTGGAAGGCGATGACGCGGTCCTTGCCCGTATGGAACGAGGCCAGTTTCAGCGCGTTTTCGTTTGATTCGGCGCCGGAGTTGTCGAGGAAAAGACTGTACTCCTCGTAGCCGCAGGCCTTGCCTAACCGTTGTGCCAATTCGGCTTGAAGGGGGTTGACCACGCTATTGGAATAAAAGCCAATGCGGTTAAGTTGCTCTGTGAGAACTGCGATATAGCGGGGATGGGAGTGGCCGATTGAGATGACGGCATGGCCGCCATAGAGGTCAAGATATTCCGTCCCCTTGTCGTCCCACACACGGCAACCCTCTGCCTTGACGGGAACGACATCAAAAAGGGAATATACATCGAATAGATTCATACAAAAGATTTATTAGAAGGCGCTGGCTTTGAGTCGTAAACCCGTGTGCTCATCAAGGCCGAACATAAGATTCATGTTCTGCACAGCCTGTCCGCTGGCACCTTTCAGAAGGTTGTCTATCACAGAGCAAATGACAAGTTTCGTTCCATGCTTCTCCAGAGAGAGCAAGCATTTGTTGGTGTTGACGACCTGCTTGAGGTCCACGCTGCGAGGGCTGACGAAGGTGAAAGCGGAGTTGCGGTAGTAATCGGTGTAGAGTTGCTGAGCCTCCTCTTCGCTGAGAGGACAGTCCGTGTGGACGGTAGCGAAAATACCCCGTGCAAAGTCACCTCGTACAGGAACAAAGTTGAGTATTGGCGTCGTTCCTTGCAGCAGGGAAAGGTTGCGAGTGATTTCCTTCAGGTGTTGATGTTCAAAGACTTTATAGGCGGAAAGGTTATCTGTACGCCAGCTGAAGTGGGTCGTAGCAACGGGTTTGACGCCTGCTCCTGTGGAACCCGTAATGGCAGTGATGCTGACCTCGTTCGTCAGCAGTCCCTGAGTTGCTAAAGGTAACAACGCTAACTGGATGGCAGTGGCAAAGCAGCCTGGATTGGCGACGAGGGTGGCGGAGACAATCTTCTCCCGCTGCCATTCGGGTAGGCCATAGACGTATCCCTCCGATTCGTTGCGGTAGTCCTGCGCTAGGTCAATGACTTTCAACCCTGAGGGACGCTTATTCTCCTGCCAAAAGGCCGTACTGGCGCCGTGGCCGGAGCAGAGGAAGAGAACGTCAATGGCATCAAGGTCGTAGGATGAGGAGAACACCAGTTCCGTTTCGCCGAACAGACCACTATGCACGTCCGTTATGGGTAATCCGGCCTGACTGCTACTGTGGATGAATACAATTTCAGCTTCAGGATGGTTAATGAGCAGACGAAGTAATTCGCCTGCCGTATATCCCGCTCCACCAATGATACCAATTCTCATGATTCTATTTTCTTCATCTCCTCTTCGTGGTTTGCATAATAGACTCGTAGAGGAGTGGAAGTTACTTTGATAAAGCCCTTGGCATCATCGGACGTCCAACCCTTCTGCATTTCGCCGTATTCGCCGAACTTCGTCTTTACAAGATCGTTGTCTGACTCCACACCGACGGTGAAGAAAGAATAGGGGCGGAGTTCCATAATGACGGTGCCTGTAACGTTGCGTTGGCTGCTCTCCAGCATGGCCTCGATGTCGCGCATGACGGGTTCAAGGTACTGGCTCTCGTGGAGGAACATGCCATACCAGTTGGCTACTTGATCTTTCCAATACTGCTGCCATTTGCTGAGCGTGAATTTTTCAAGGAATTTATGAGCGGCAATGATGAGCATGGGGGCAGCGGCTTCGAAGCCTACACGGCCCTTGATGCCGATGATGGTGTCGCCCACGTGCATATCGCGACCAATGCCGTAGGGAGCAGCGATGCTTTCCACCTTCTGGATGGCCTTGACACCGTCGGTAAACGTCTCTCCGTTCACTCCCGTTAGTTCGCCGTTTGTGAACTGCAAGCGGATCTCCTCGCTACCCTGCTTTTCAATCTGCTTTAGGTAAGCTGTTTCGGGCAGTCCCTTGGCCGAGTCGAGGATTTCGCCTCCGCAGATGCTGGTGCCCCACAGACCTACATTATAGGAGTATTTCAGTTTCTTGAAGTCGGCAGGGAAGCCGTGCTGATTCAGATAGTCAGTTTCGAACTGGCGGGTAAGCGCCATGTCGCGCGTCAGCGTGATGATTTCCACACCCGGAGCCATGACGAGGAACGTCATGTCAAAGCGAACTTGGTCGTTGCCTGCCCCTGTGGATCCGTGGGCGATGGCATCGGCACCGATTTCCTTTGCATAGCGGGCGATGGCCATGGCCTGAAAGATGCGCTCCGATGAAACACTGATTGGATATGTGCCGTTACGAAGCACGTTGCCATAAATCATATAGCGCAGGCTCTTCTGATAGTATTCACGGGTAACGTCAAGCGTTACGTAGGCTTTGGCGCCCAGTTTGTAGGCATTCTCTTCGTTGGTCTTGAGCTGCTCGGGTGAGAAACCTCCTGTATCTGCGCAAGCGGCATACACCTCGTAGCCCTTTTCCTTCGTTAGGTACATCACGGTGAACGACGTATCGAGCCCACCGCTGAATGCTACAACCACTTTCTTCTTCTTTTCCATAATGCTAACTCCTCTTAAAAAGTTTTCCTAAAAACGATCTTTTTGCCTTATTATTACCATTTTTCTTATTGTCAGCGGTGTGCGGGTCGAACATCATGCCTGTGCAGAGGCAGATGCGTCGGTCGTTGCGGCAGAGCACATCGTAGTTACAACATCCCTCACAGCCATGCCAGAACTCGTCGTCCTTCGTCAGGTCGCTCAGGGTAACGGGCACATAGCCCAGTCGGAGATTCATCTTCATGACGGCGGGCGATGTGGTGATGCTGAAGATCTTGGCATACGGGAAGCGCTCCCGTGCCAACTGGAATGTTTTCTCTTTGATGCGCGATGCAAGTCCCAGCAGGCGATATTCAGGGTCGACGATAAGTCCAGAAGTGGCTACGAAGTCGCCGTGTCCCCAGCATTCGATATAACTAAAACCCACCAGACGGTCGCCGTCCAGCGCCACGACAGCCTTGCCGCCCTTCATTTTGTCAATAATATATTCCGGCGTACGCTTGGCGATGCCTGTTCCGCGCTGTTGGGCCGATTCGTAGATGAGCCGACAAATGTGCTCAGCATACTTCGCATGCGATTCATTCGCATACATGACAATGATATTCTTAGCTTCCATGAATAAAAACTGAATATTTTTAGAAAATGACGCGGCAAAATTACATAAAAAAACCGTTCCTTCGCATAAAGTTTACATTTATTTTTCGGAAATCCCGAAAAAACCTGCATAACCCCATATTCTTTCACAAAAACAATATCGGAAAAAGGAAAAAAAATTTGCATTTTCGTTTAGTACGCACTACTTTTGCATCGAATATTTTTACGAAGAAGATGAATAAGGTTTTGGAGATCCTTAAGTCCAAGAAGTTTTGGACGGAGTGGTTGGTGATGACGGTCGGTATGTTTATTGCTGCTGCGGCCGTCTATTATTTTTTGGTTCCCAGTAAGTTGGTTGTGGGCTCTATTAGCGGTTTGTCCATTGTGATTGCCGGTGTGATGGAAGCCGCAGGTATCCCTGTAAAGGTATCCATCATCGTGCTTATCATCAATGCGGTGCTACTGCTACTAGCGTGGCTGCTGATAGGGAAGGAATTCGGTGCTAAGACGTTCTACACAGCGCTCATCCTCGGTCCGATGATGGATGCGTGGGAGGCTATCTATCCCTATACGAAATTCCTGACGGAGCCTGGGCAGACGAGCGTAATGAATGATCCGTGGTTTGACTTGCTTTGTTTCGTGTTGGTGCTGAGTGCCTCACAAGCTATCATGTTTCGCATCAATGCCTCTACGGGTGGATTAGATATTCTGGCAAAGATTGTCAACAAGTATTTCCACTTCGAGATAGGTACTAGCGTAACAATAGCCGGAGCCATCATCTGTCTGACGGCTTTTGCCATCAACCCGTTTCAAATGGTCATCATTGGCTTAATCGGTACATGGATAAACGGCATCGCGGTCGATTACTTCACGGCAAGCCTCAACAAACGGAAGCGTGTATGCATCATTACGTCAGACTATGAGCGTGTGCGCAAATTTATTATCGAGGACATCTGTCGCGGGTGCAGTCTCTACGACGTGACGGGTGGCTACAGCGGCGAGCGCGGCGTGGAAATCCAGACGTTGCTGACGCAGAATGAGTTTTCAGACCTGATGAAGTTCATGCGTGACAACAAGATTACGGCCTTCATCACGGCGGGTAATGTCAGCGAAGTTTATGGTACGTGGCATCCGCATAAGAAATTAAAAGTTAGAAATTAGAATAAAAAATGGATTTACTGAGTGAAATCGTTTTGCGTGCAAAAGCACACAAACAGCGCATCGTCCTGCCTGAAGGTACGGAGGAGCGTACTTTGAAAGCCGCCGACCGTATTCTGGCCGACGAAGTTGCAGACCTTATCATTATCGGCAAGCCTGCAGAGATACATGCCCTTGCCGAGAAGAACGGCCTCACACACATCGACAAGGCCGTTATTATCGACCCAGAGAACCATCCGAAGCGCGAGGCGTATGCGCAGTTGCTGTTCGAGCTTCGTCAGAAGAAAGGGATGACGCTGGAACAGGCGCAGCAGTTGGTACTTGACCCGCTCTATCTGGGCTGTCTGATCATCAAGGCAGGCGATGCCGATGGACAGTTGGCTGGTGCCCGCAACACAACGGGTAACGTACTGCGTCCCGCGTTGCAGATAATCAAGACTGCCCCTGGCATCTCGTGTGTGAGTGGCGCGTTCATCATGGTGACGCAAACGCCGCAGTACGGCGAGAATGGCGTGCTGGTGTTTGCCGACTGCGCTGTTACGCCGGTGCCTGATGCTGTGCAGTTAAGTGAGATTGCCGTCAGTACTGCTGACACCGCGCGTGCGGTGGCTGGCTTCAATGATCCACGTGTGGCCATGCTGAGCTTTTCTACGAAGGGTTCTGCTAAGCATGAGGTGGTTGATAAGGTGACTACGGCGCTGGCTTTGGCCCGCGAGAAGCGTCCCGAGTTGAAGATTGACGGTGAATTGCAGGCTGATGCCGCCCTCGTGCCGTCGGTGGGTGCCAGCAAGGCTCCGGGCAGCGATATCGCAGGAAAGGCAAACGTGTTGGTATTCCCCAACCTCGAGGTGGGTAACATCGCTTACAAACTCGTGCAGCGCTTGGGCAATGCTGAGGCTATCGGCCCCATCCTGCAGGGTATTGCACGTCCCGTCAACGACCTCAGTCGCGGCTGCTCGGTGGATGACGTCTATAAGATGGTTGCCGTCACCAGCTGCCAGGCTTACGCTGCAAAGATGTAAATGGCAAAAACCAAATCGTATAATTAATCGTATTAGTAAATCGTCAAATCGTAAATAAATGAAGATATTGGTTCTTAACTGCGGGAGCAGTTCCATTAAATACAAGTTATTCGATATGACCGACAAGTCCGTCCTTGCGCAGGGCGGCATTGAGAAGATTGGTCAGAAAAACTCATTCCTCAAATTGAAGTTGCCTTCGGGCGAGAAGGTGACATTGGAGAAGGAAATTCCTGAACATACCGCCGGTGTGCAGTTCGTTTTCGACGTGCTCACGGGCAAGGAGTATGGTGTACTGAAGTCGCTCAGCGAGTTGGATGCTGTCGGCCACCGCATGGTGCATGGCGGCGAGCGCTTTAGCCAGTCCGTCCTACTCAACAAAGAGGTGCTGGATGTCTTCGCCTCGCTCTCCGATCTGGCTCCGCTCCACAACCCCGCTAATCTGAAGGGCGTTGATGCCGTCACTCGCATCCTCCCGAACATTCCTCAGGTGGGCGTCTTTGATACTGCTTTCCATCAGACCATGCCAGACTACGCCTACATGTATGCTATCCCCTACGCGATGTACGAAAAGTACGGTATCCGACGCTATGGTTTCCACGGTACCAGCCACCGCTATGTGTCGCAGCGTGTTTGCGAGTTCCTTGGCATCAGTCCAAAGGGTACGCGCATCGTCACCTGCCATATTGGCAATGGCGGTAGCGTAGCTGCTATCAAGGACGGCCGCTGTATCGACACCAGCATGGGCCTCACACCTCTCGAGGGTTTGATGATGGGCACCCGCTCGGGCGATATCGACGGAGGTGCTGTCACCTTCCTCATGGAGAAGGAAGGGCTGACACCCGAGGGCGTTTCCACGTTCCTCAACAAGCAATGTGGCCTGCTGGGTATCTCCGGCAAGACGGATATGCGTGAGGTGAAGCACGCCAAGCTCGTCGAGGGCGATGACCGCGCCCGACTGGCTATTGACATGTACACTTATCGTTTGCGTAAGTACATTGGTGCCTATGCTGCGGCCCTCGGTGGGGTCGATATCATCGTCTTCACGGGTGGAGTGGGCGAGAATCAGGACGATATTCGTCAGATGACTGTCACGGGCCTGGAGTATCTGGGCCTCAAACTCGATGAGAAGGTCAATGCCGCTAACCACGGGGACGAAGAGGTCATCTCCGCTCCTGACTCGAAGGTGAAGGTTTGCGTCATCCCTACCGACGAAGAATTGATGATTGCTACCGACACGCTGACAATAGTTAAGGGCAGAGAATGAGCTAAAACGTAATTCATTATTTAAGATAAAGTGAACTCCATTTACCAGCAGCTGGCCAGTCTTGACAACGTCAGCATCAACTACAGCGCAGGAGGTGTCATCAACATCATTCTGGCTGTTATCATGTACGGCGTTTCGCTTGGTATTCAGCCGCGCATGTTCCGCAAAGTGTTTGCTCAGCCGAAGTCTATTCTGCTTGGTCTGTTCGGCCAATGGATTGCCCTGCCCGCCCTGACATTCCTTGTCATCGTTATCTTCGACAAGTTCATCCCGCCCATGGTGGCCATGGGCATGATATTGGTGGCATCGTGTCCGGGCGGAAACATCTCGAACTTTATGACTTCGTTTGCCAAGGGCAACACGGAGCTTTCCGTTTCCATGACGGCTGTCTCCACCTGCATGGCGCCCATCATCACCCCTGGCAACTACGCTCTGTGGGGCTCGCTCTACAAGAACTTCCTTTGCCGGCACGAGATTGTCGATGCCAACACATGGCTCGTCATTCCCTTCTGGAATGTGTTTGAGACGGTGTTCATCCTGTTGGGCATACCCCTTGTGCTTGGTCTGCTGACGACGCGCTTCCTGCCGAAAGTGGCAAAGGCGCTCTCCACGCCGCTGCGCTACATCAGTCTTTTGGTGTTCGTCGCCATGGTGCTGGTGATGTTCTTGAGCAACAAGGAGAAATTCGTCGAGTTCATCAAGTACATCTTTATCATTGTCTTCTTCCACAATGCGCTGGCTTTGCTGACGGGCAATACGATAGCGCGTCTCGGGCGACTGCCTGTCCGTGACCGCCGTGCCCTCACCATCGAGGTCGGCATCCAGAACTCCGGCCTCGGCTTGCTGCTGCTTTTCAATCCCGCCATCTTCCCCCAAACGGGCATTGGCGGTATGCTTTTCGTTACGGCTTGGTGGGGCGTATGGCACATCGTTTCCGGCCTTACCGTCGCCTCCATCTTTAGGGCAAAGGAACTCAAATCGTAGATAAACTATGCGCCAGCATATACAAGACGACGACCGCCTCTACACCTTTCTGCTCCCCGTCGTGAAGCGGACTGCAAGGCGTTGCTTCCGCCAGTTCCAAGTGAGCGGATGGGAGCGTGTGCCGCAGGATGGCAGCGTCATCTTCGTCACCAACCACACCTGTTCGCTCATGGATCCGTTGGTGATGCTGTTGGCCGAGGGAAAGAAGGTGGTCTTCATGGCGCGGGCCGACATGTTCCGCCGTCCTTCCGTCGCTCGCATCCTGCGCTGGCTCCGCATCCTGCCTATCTACCGCATCCGCGATGGCGTCAGCGCCGTCAAGTCGAACAGCGAGGCTATCGCTGAGGCTGTTGGCGTTCTGCATGACCGTTGTCCGCTTTGCCTTTATCCCGAGGGCACCCATCGTCCCAAACATTCGCTGTTGCCCCTCGGCAAGGGCGTCTGCCACATCGCTTTCGAGGCTGCCCGCGAGATAGGCGACGCCTGGCCCGTCTATATCGTCCCTGCGGGCATCGAGTACAGCGATTACTTCCGCTTCCGTCCTGACATGGAGTTGCAAATTGGCGAACCCATCAATGTCACGGAGTTCGTGAAGAAAAGCCTCCCCCTTACCCCTCCTAAAGGAGGGGAGGCCAGCGGAGGTAATCAGTCCCCCCTCCTTCAGGAGGGGCAGTGGGGAGGCTCTGCCCGTGCCATGAACGCACTCCGCGAGCGGATTGCGGAGGGCATGCGGCCGCTCTTTACGTGGATTCCCGACGACGATGACTACGACGCCATCTTCGAGCTGACCAAGCTCAGCGCAGCAGCACAGAAGGAGACGTCATCGCTTGACCGACGGCGCGACTACAACCAGTCCTTCATCGCCCGACTGCTTGCCCGGCGTGAAGCCGAACCCGAAGCCGCTCGCGGACTTTTTGCCGATGCTCTCCAATTTAAAAAGGAACGCGAGCGCGCCCGCGTGTCGGTCTATTCCACCCGCGTCTCTACGGCGAAGCGTTCTCTTGTCTTGCGGACCCTGCTCGCCCTTGTTTTGCTACCCGTTTGGTTGGCGTGTGCTATTGCTAGCCTGCCTGTCTGGTTCCCAGCCGAGTTACTGGCGGCCAAGGCGAAGGATGCCGCTTGGCGCAATACCCGCCGCTTTGGTATTTGCTTTATCTTGAAGCCCCTGCTGACAATAATGGTAGCCATTTTGGCGTTCTTTTTCCTTCCTTGGTATTTCGCCCTATTCCTGACGATTCTCTTCTTCCTATGCCTTCCCTTAAAGGCCACTTACGATGGCGCTGAGCGTTTGCGCCGCCTCATTTCCGACTGGCGCTGGCTCTTCCATCCCCGTCTTCGCCGCCTTTATGACAAACTCCCATTTGACGCGGTTAAGAATTAAGGGTTAAGAGTAAAGAAAAATTGAACAGAAACAGGATATTATCTGTACAGCGTAAGGGAATAAAAAGTTTTTCATCGCAGTGAAAACAATCTTTCATTGCAGTGAAAACATTTAACCATCGCAATGAAAACATTTAATCATTGCGATGAAAGAAAACCGGTAGGCCTCTTCTGCATCGCAGACAAAGCAAATCAAAAAAAGTAGAGACGTTATAATATGGCGTCTCTACCTTTTTTTACTCCTCGTAGCCGTTGACCTTCAATCTTCGCTCATTTGCCAAAAACATCTTGTAGTTTCGTTTTTAGTTGCGTTCCATAGATGTTGCGTGCTATAATTGTGCCATCTGGTGCAAAGAGGATAGTATGAGGGATAGCATCTATACCGTAAAATGTGCTAGGAGTATCTTGAGCATTAATGATTTGCGGATATGGAATGTCCAGTTCAGAGATGGCTTGTTTTGTTTTTTCAGGTTCGTCACGGACGGCAATGCCAAGCACCGTAAGCCCCTTTTCCTGATACTGCTGATGGATGGCTATCAAGTCGGGTATTTGTTGTCGACACGGGCCACACCATGAGGCCCAGAAGTCTGCAAGTACGTAATTCCCGCGGCCAACAAAATCGGACAAGTGTGTCTTTTTTCCATTGTACTCAACCGAGAAATCTACAAACTGTTTGCCTATCCAGGTCTGTGCACAAATTTCCATCTTTGCTTTTGTTTCTGAAAGAAAGCTGGCAAGTCTGGGATTATCGTTAAACTTCGGATTCATCTTCCCAAGTAGTTCGAGCCAGAGTTCTGGCGGCAAGGATACAACAGCTATATCGGTCAGTATATTCACTCCAAGCATGTCGTTTGTATGGTGGCTGATAAAGTCAAAGATAAGTTTATTTCCTATCGAATCGGCCTCTTCCTCACTTCGTTTGCCACTTTTAAGATCTTCTACGTTCTGTTTAATTGCAAGGTTGAACCGATTGAGTTCGTCGCATATGTGAGTACCGCTTAATCGCAATTTTCCATCTTCGTCGCAGCCGTCCATGTGGGTTGTTCCCTTGTCAATGTAAAGGGTATATCGTTGAAAACTATTGTCATCGGCTTCAATCATGCAAATACACATATCCGTGAGCCTTCCCTTGACGGGTTGCATCACGCCATTTTCTACTTGTGCCTTGGCTATAGTATCAGTTGTTAGCAAGTCAATAATATGCACGGCTCCCGTATAGTCTGGTTTTCCGATGTTGCCTTCCACGCAATAATTTGTGTACTGTTTCTGACATGCCACCAATATTACTAGCAATGTCATTAATAATGCTAAATCCTTTGTTATGATTCTCATTTTCTCTTTTAATTCCTCTTTCAATTATCAGAAACTTTCTTTCTCTTTCTATTAGACAAGGCGAGAAAAAAAAGGTTGCAAAGTAAACTACAATTGTGCCCTTGTTAAAAACAAAAAATAGGGTTACGGAATCTAAACATTACAAGGTGAGAGGTTAAAGTGGCTTGCAGCGCCAGACCTTTCTCTAACCTCTCACTTCTAACTTCTCACTTCTAACTTCTTTACCCCTCGTAGCCGTTGGGGTTGTTCTTCTGCCAGTTCCAGCTGTCGCGGCACATTTCGTCGATGCCGTACTCGGCTTTCCAGCCCAGTTCGCGCTCGGCCTTGGCAGGGTCGCTGTAGCAGGTGGCGATGTCGCCCGGACGACGGGGCTTGATGGCGTAGGGGACGGGGACGCCGTTGACGCGCTCGAAGGCGTGGACGATGTCAAGGACGCTGTAGCCGTGGCCGGTGCCGAGGTTGTAGATGGCGAGGCCGCACTTGCGCTCGATGGCCTTGAGGGCGCTGACGTGGCCGCGAGCAAGGTCAACGACGTGGATGTAGTCGCGTACGCCGGTACCGTCGGGGGTGTCGTAGTCGTTGCCGAAGACGCCCAGCTCGGGGCGCTTGCCGACAGCCACCTGGGTGATGTAGGGCATGAGGTTGTTGGGGATTCCGTTGGGATTCTCGCCGATACGGCCGGAGGGATGGGCGCCGATGGGGTTGAAGTAGCGCAGCAGCACCACGTTCCACTCGGGGTCGGCAGCCTGCATGTCCATCATAATCTGCTCGAGCATGCTCTTCGTCTGGCCGTAAGGATTGGTGCAATGGCCCTTGGGGCACTCCTCGGTAATGGGAATTTGGGCGGGGTTGCCATAGACAGTAGCGGAGGAGGAGAAAATGATGTTCTTGCAGCCGTGCTCGCGCATGACGTCAAGCAGAACCAGCGTACCAGAGATGTTGTTCTCGTAGTATTCAAGGGGCTTGGCGACGCTTTCGCCGACGGCTTTCAGTCCGGCAAAGTGGATGCAGGCGTCGAAGGTGAACTGGCTGAAGACCTCCTCGAGGCCCTTGCGGTCGCGGATATCGACTTGCATGAAGGGAATGACGGCTCCGCAGATGGCAGAGACGCGTTCGAGCGACTTGGGGTTGCTGTTGCACAGGTTGTCGATGACGACCACTTCGTGGCCTGCGTTGTGTAATTCAATCAAGGTGTGGGAGCCAATGAATCCGGCTCCGCCGGTGACGAGAATCTTCATGGAATTAATTGAAAAATAAAATTAAGAATTAAAGATTATGTCTGCGACGCTACATGAATCATCACGAATGAACCATGAATCATTCATAAATAAAAAAGTATTCGTGATAAATTCGTGTTCATTTATGGATATTCGTGTTACGCCGTAGGCATTCGTGAAAATAAAGAACTAACTAAAAAACTCTGCTATACCTTTGTCCATGCCGCTGAAACCCATGAAGGCCAAAGCGAGGAGTCCGGCCACGATGAGGGCGATGGCCATACCTTGCATGCCCTTCGGGATGCGGACGAGGCTGAGTTGCTCGCGGATGCCGGCAAAGACGATGAGGGCGAGGGCAAAGCCGATGGCGGTAAAGAGGGCGTAGAGGGTCCCCGTCAGCAGGTTGGGTTCGAGGCCTTGGGCATTATAAGTGCCGTTGGCGACGAGGATGCTGACGCCGAGGATGCAGCAGTTGGTAGTGATAAGCGGGAGGAAAACACCCAGCGCCTGATAGAGCGCGGGGCTGAGTTTCTTCAGCACAATTTCGACCGTCTGCACCAGCGCAGCAATGACAAGGATGAACACAATGGTCTGCAAGTAGCCCAGCCCGAGGGGATTGAGCAGCCAAACTTGAAGCAGATACGTCACGACGGTGGCAATGACTAGCACAAAGGTGACGGCAAGGCCCATGCCCTTAGCGGTCTCAATCTTCTTCGACACGCCGAGGAACGGGCAGATGCCGAGGAACTGGGACAATACGATGTTGTTGACCAGAATGGCGGAGATGAATATCAGTATGTATGCCATGACGTTTATTTCTTAACAAGGTTGAACAGGGCAATGAGGAAGCCGAGGGTGATGAAAGCACCGGGGGCAAGGACGAACACCAGCATGTTGGTGGAGGCTGGCAGGATGGTGAGACCGAAAATGGAGCCTGTGCCCAGCAGCTCGCGCAGCGCACCCAACAGGGTGAGGGCAATGGTGAAACCAAAGCCCATGCCCAGACCATCAAAGAGCGAGGGCACGGGGCGGTTCTTGGCGGCGAAGGCTTCGGCGCGGCCCAGAATGATGCAGTTCACTACGATAAGCGGGATGAAGAGGCCCAGCGTGGCGTAGAGTTCGGGAAGGAAAGCCTGCATGAGCATCTGCAGCGCCGTGACAAACGAAGCAATGACGACAATATAGGCAGGAATGTGTACCTTGTCGGGGATGAGGTTGCGGAGCAGCGAGATGACCACGTTCGAGCAGACGAGCACGAACGTAGTGGCCAGACCCATCGACATACCGTTGATTGCCGATGAGGTGGTGCCCAGCGTAGGACACATACCCAGCAGGAGGACAAACGTGGGGTTCTCCTTGATGATACCGTTGAGAAAAACTTTCAAATTGTTCATAGTGTGTACCTCCTATTCGTTAATCGTGATGCTGTGAAGTGGCTGAGGTGGCAGCGTCGGCCTGTTGGCCGCGGAAAACATTATAGGCATTCTGGACGGCACGCAGGAAGGCGCGCGAGGTGATGGTGGAGGCGGTGATGGCATCCACGTCGCCCCCGTCCTTGCTGACAGTAAGCTTGCTGGTGGTGGGGTTCATGCCGACGATATTGTGGTTGCCTGCAGGGTCGGGATTGCCGAAAAAAACCTTCGAAAAGCCGCCCACCTTCTTCTCCGATGAGGTGGAGGCAGTGCGGAACCATTCGCCGGCACGAGCGCCGAGGCCAGGAGTCTCGGCGTGTTCCATAACCTGATAGCCCAGAATCTCGCCGTCGTTGGCAAAGCCCACGAGTACGACGATGTCGCCGCCAAAGCCCGCCTTGTCGGTGGAGCGGATAGCCGTTCCGGCATAGGAGCCGTCGGCGCAGGTGACGGCAAACAGCGTGTAGCCGTCCTGTTCCGTTTCCTTAACAGATACTTCTTCGCCCGCATCGATGCGGAGCACGGACTTGATGCCGTCGGACTGGTTCTTTTCCTTAATGGTCTTAATGGGCTCTTGAGTGACGCTGTTGATGAAGGCCAGCAGCGCAGCCGCTACGAGCGCAATAATGGTGAGCGAAAACACCATATTCTTCAGGGATGATGTAAGCCGTTTCATTTCTTGACCTCCTTTGCAAAGCGTTTGGGTTTACAAGCATTGTTGATGAGCGGAGTGAAGCCGTTCATGATGAGAATGGCGAATGACATTCCCTCGGGGTAGGAGCCGAACAGACGGATGCAGACGACAAGGAAGCCGATGCAAGCGCCATAGATGAGCATGCCCTTGTGGGTCATGGGCGAGGTGACGTAGTCCGTAGCCATAAAGACGGCTCCGAGCATCATTCCACCAGCCAAGAGGTGCTTGAGGCTGAGCAGGCAAATGTCGGCAAAGGGCATCTTGCCTTGGATGATGTAGAAGACAACGCCGAATACAAAGGCGCTGCAGAGAATGCTGACGGGGATGTGCCAGCTGATGACCTTGGCGATAAGCAGGATGACGAAGCCGACGAGGAGCAGTAAGGCGCTTACTTCGCCCAGCGAGCCGCCGATGTTACCGAAGAACAGGTCGCCGAGGTTGGCGCCCTGGAGGTCAGCTAATGGTGTAGCTCCCGTTGTGGCATCGGCATAGACGAAGGGGTTCTGCTGATGGGGCTCGGGCCAAGTCGTCATTTTCACGGGGAAGGAAATGAGCAGGAACACGCGGCCCAGCAGAGCAGGGTTGAAGATGTTGTTACCCAAGCCTCCGAAAGACATCTTGCCCACGCCGATGGCAAACAGCGCACCCATTATAATAATGTAAAGCGGCAGGTTGCTCGGCAGGTTAAACGCCAGCAGCAGGCCTGTGACGATGGCCGATCCGTCGGAAAGCGTCGTCTTGTTGTTCTTAAGAATGTACTTGTTGATAGCCCACTCAAACAGCATGCACGAGGCTACCGACGTGAGCGTCACAATTACTGCCCCCAAGCCGAACACATAGAACGACCAGAGCATGGCGGGCAGCAGGGCGACAACGACCCAATCCATGTTCCGCCGAATGCTGTCGCCGCTGTGTACATGGGGCGACAGGGATACTTTCAGTTTATTTGACATAATGCGATTTACTATTTTGATGATTTACTGTTTACGATTTGGCTGCACGGGCGCGGATAATTCCTCCGACGGTGCCCTTGCCCATGCGAATCCAGTCCAGAAGCGGACGGTGGGCAGGACAGGTGAACTGGCAGCTGCCGCACTCGATGCACGTCATGATTTGTTCAGCCTCAGCACGCTCCCATTCGGTGTGCTCAGAGAGTTTTTGCAGCAGATAGGGCTCCAGTCCCATGGGGCAGACGGTGACGCACTTCGAGCAACGGATGCAGGGTTGTGCCTCGCCGCGCAAGGATTCCTTCTCTGTCATCAGCAGGATGCCGGAACTGCCCTTGCAAACGGGGACGTCGGTGTTGAGCAGCGCCTTGCCCATCATGGGGCCGCCACCGATGACCTTTCCTGTATCCTCGGGCATGCCGCCTGCTTTCTCAATGAGCATGCTCATGGGAGTGCCCATGCGAGTGAGCAGATTCTTCGGTTCAGCCACGCTCTTGCCCGTGACGGTGACCACGCGTTCGAAGAGGGGCTTATTCTTCATCACGGCCTCGTAGATGGCGAAGGCGGTGCCGACATTCTGCACGATAGCGCCCACGTCGGCGGGTAATGCCGGCGGATTGGGAACCTGACGGTTGACGACAGCATCGATAAGCTGCTTCTCACCTCCCTGTGGATATTTTACACGGAGCGGGCAAACCTCTATGCCGACAAAGCCTTTGGCTTTTTCCTGCATGAGGGCAATGGCATCGGGCTTGTTGTTTTCAATGGCTATGTAGGCTTTCTTCACGCCGACGGCTTTCATGATGAGGTTGACACCAATGAGGATTTCTTCGGACTTCTCCATCATCAGGCTGTGGTCAGCTGTGAGATAAGGCTCGCATTCAACGGCGTTGATGATGACTACATCGACGGGTGTGCGGGGACTGAGTTTGACATGAGCAGGGAAGCAAGCGCCACCCATGCCAACGATGCCCGCCTCCTGTATGCGAGCCACAATTTCCTTTGGCTCCAGGGGCGTATCGTGAACGATATTCGTGCTACGGTCGATACTCGGTTCCCATTCGTCGCCATCCACATCGATGATAATGGCGGGCTTGCGATAGCCGCTGGCATCAATGACTGTGTCAATCTTGGCTACCTTGCCAGATACGGATGAGTGGATGGGGGCTGAGACAAAACCTCCAGCATCGGCAATCTTCGTGCCCACTTTCACAAGGGCACCCTTGGCAACGCAAGGGACGGCAGGGGCACCGATATGCTGCGATAAGGGAAATATGGCCTGCTTGGGCAGATCCATGACCTCAATCTTCTTTCCCGCTGACAGCTTGTTTTCTTCGGGATGAACTCCTCCTATTCTGAATGTTTTCATAGGCTCGGATTTTCGGACGCCTCCTTGGGCGCGGTTTCAACGGTAGGGATAACGACTTGGACGGGCTCAACGGCAGGAGCTGCAGCGTCTGCATTCGGAGCGACTGGAGCTTCTGCTTTCGGCTTGCGTGGCGGGAAGTTCATGGCTATAATGGAGCCCTGCGGACAAGCCTCTTCGCACTTGCGGCAGAGACGGCACTTCGTCGGGTCGATGTAGGCAAGGTTGTTCTCTAATGTGATGGCTTCGAACTCGCAAGTCTTTACGCATTTGCCGCAGCCAATACAGGCAGCGGCGCACGCCTTTTTCGCGACGGGACCTTTTTCCTTGTTGACACAGCGCACTACCATCCGACGGCCTTTCTTGCCCATCGGACGGAGTTCGATGATGTTTCTCGGACAAGCCTTTGTGCAAGCCCCGCAAGCGGTACACTTTGTTTCGTCTACCTCGGGCAGGCCTGTTTCAGGATTCATGTGGATGGCGTCAAACGGACAAGCGGCTACACAATCGCCACAGCCCAGACAGCCGAAGAAACAGCCCGTTTCGCCGCCTGCCGTGTTGTGGGCAATACGGCATGTGTGGACGCCGTCGTACTGCACCGTACGGGGGCGGTTGGCGCAAGTCCCGTTGCAGCGCACGACGGCTACTCGCTGTTCACCTGCCTCAGCCGTCATGCCAAGAATTTCAGCCACTTTCTCCATTACCGGCTGACCGCCCACCGGACAGAGCTTACCTTCCAGCGAGCCTTCCCCAGCTGCCTTGACGCAGGCCTCAGCAAAGCCGCCACAGCCTGGGAAGCCACAGCCGCCACAATTGGCCTGAGGTAACACCTCGGCCACTTGAGCAATGCGCGGGTCTTCCTCAACGGCAAACTTCTTTGCTATCAGGAACAGTACCGCAGCCAATACCAGGCCCAGCACTCCCAACGCAATTACTGCTACTAAAATTACATTCATAACCTATTGTTTTTATTTCTGAAATTTATTCATCTACAACGTGGAAAGAAAAAACCGTACGAAGCCTGTCCTTGAAAAAGCTGAGTCCGATGTACCACGCGGCTACTGCAGCTACACCAGCTAATGCGCTGACAGGCTCGCTGGCATCAGTCAGTTTTGTGGCAAGAACTATAACTGCTATCAGCAGCACCAAAGGATAGAGAAATGCCAGTCGAACGGCTTTCATACCGTACTTTGATGTTCCCTCTATTGTCACCCTTTGTCCGACGGAGAAACGTCCCACATCAGATGCTGTTGCTTCAATCAATTTCTCTTTACTTTCTGCAGCGTGGCACAAACCTCGCGCACCGCAAGCTGCGCAGGCCGATGTCTGCACAATGCGTACCATCAACTTGCTCGCTTCCACGCTCTCCACAACACCTGAATGTCGTATCTTTCCTGCCATCAGACTACTCTTTTCCTGCCTTCAGCCCCTTTAACGGTACATTTAGCGTGCGAAGTTACTACTATCTGCGCGAAACACCAAATTTATTTCCTTTTTTCTGTTGTTTTTCCATGTTTTGTGTAAGGGAAATTTTTTCTTCGTACTTTTGCTTTTTTTTCTAAAATATATGATGTATCTTTGCGGTTGAAATGAAAAATGTTTATCTTTGCCCACGGAAAAGTTACTGACAATTGAAAAACAAATAGTATAAACCTATAAAAAGTAGAAAATTATGATTCAACCACTATTTCTCGGCAGTATCGGTATGCCGGAATTGATTATCATCTTCATTATTGTGTTGCTCCTATTCGGTGCAAAGAAAATACCTGAATTGATGAATGGGCTTGGCAAGGGAGTCAAGAGTTTCAAGAAAGGAATGAAGGAGGTAGAAGACGAAATAGAGAAAATCGATACCGATATCTCTGACGAATCTAAGAAGTAAATCCAAACAAAAAGACTGATACCATTTTTTTATTAACTTTATTAATCCAATTCCGTATGTCAGAAAAAATTTCGAGAAGGGAATTCCTTCAGCGTGGTACGGCAGCAGCTATCGGCCTGACCGTAGTTCCTAACACCATTTTGGGCAAGAGCCATGCACACATCGCACCCAGTGACAAACTGAACATTGCAGGTGTCGGTGTCGGAGGCATGGGTAATGCTAACCTCCGCAACATGGAGAGGACGGACAACATCGTCGCTCTCTGCGATGTCGACTGGGATTATGCAAAGGATGCCTTTGGACGTCATCCCCAAGCTAAGAAGTACAGAGATTTCCGCAAGATGTATGACGAGATGGGCAAGAGCATCGATGCCGTGCTCGTCGCTACTCCCGACCACACCCATGCCATCGTGGCTGCCAATGCCATCGCAATGGGCAAGCACGTCTATGTGCAGAAACCGTTGACCCACACCGTCTATGAATCACGTTTGCTCACCAACTTGGCAAAGAAGTATCAGGTGGCTACGCAGATGGGTAACCAGGGTGCTTCATCCGAAGACTCCGACCTCGTTTGCGAATGGATATGGAACGGCGAGATTGGCGAAGTCACCCGCGTGGACTGCGCTACCGACCGTCCTCTCTGGCCGCAAGGTCTGAATACTCCTACCGAAAGAATGCCTATTCCTTGGGGACTTGGCGGCCCTGAAGGTTGGGATCTCTTCCTTGGTCCGGCTAAGTATCGTCCTTACAATCGTGCCTACCATCCTTGGGATTGGCGTGGCTGGTGGGACTATGGCACGGGTGCTCTCGGCGATATGGCTTGCCACATCATGCAGGTTGCCTTCAAGTCGCTGAATCTGCTCTATCCGATTAGCGCTGAGGGTTGCTCCACTCCGTTGTTCCCCGACTGTGCCCCCAACGCCCAGCATGTTAAGATTACTTATCCCGCCCGCAAGAAGTTCCACAAGGTCAACATGCCTCAGGTGGAAATCCACTGGTATGACGGCGGTCTGCTGCCCGAGTTCCCGAAGGGCTGGGAGGCTGGCAAGAGCCTCATGCGCGAAGGCGGTGGCGTCACCATCTTCCATGGTACGAAGGACACCCTCGTCTGCGGTTGCTATGGCCAGAAGCCGTTCCTCGTCTCCGGCCGCGTGCCCAAGGCTCCGCAGGTGGAGCGTCGTGTCGGCACCAGCCACGAGCAGGATTGGATCCGTGCCTGCAAGGAGAGCCCCGAAAATCGTGTTCCCACCAAGAGCGACTTCGCATTCAGCGGCCCGTTCAATGAAATGGTTGTGATGGGTGTGCTTGCCGTACGTCTGCAGGGCCTGAACCGTCCTCTCCAGTGGGATGGCCTCAACATGCGCTTCACCAACATCGGCGAGAACGAGGAGCTGAACCTGAAGCAGACCGAGATGAAGGTTATCGACGGCGACCCGAAGATGACAACCATCGACCACAAGGTCAATGCAATGGCCTACGCACAGGAACTCATCAAGCACACCTATCGTGAAGGTTGGACGCTGCCTGATATGCCTACGTTTTAGTATTGTGACTAGTCTAATCGCATAAGACATTATACCTTATTAATAATAAAGAAAAGACAATGAAAAAATTCATTTTCGTATTAGCTTGCATGAGCCTTGCTCTGCTCGCTATTTCCTGTGGCAACAAACCAAAGGAATCCAAGAAGGAGGTCGCCTTTGAAGTGGCTGGAAAGCAGTTTACGGTTGATAAGGACGGCTATGTCACCATCTTTGACGGCAAGTCGCTCGATGGTTGGCGCGGTTACGGTAAGGATCATGTTCCCTCACGCTGGGGTATCGTTGACGGTTGCCTTGCATTCAAGGGCAGCGGTACTGGCGAAGGTCAGACCAACGAGGGCGGCGACATCATTTTCGACCACAAGTTCAAGAACTTCACTCTCGAATTTGATTGGAAGGTCGAGAAAGGCTCTAACTCCGGTGTCTTCTACCTTGCACAGGAGGTTAAGACACCCGATGGCAAGCACTATGAACCCATTTACATCTCCGCTCCTGAGTATCAGATTCTCGACAACGAGAACCATCCCGATGCACAGCTGGGTGTTGACGGTAACCGCAAGTCGGCTTCGTTGTATGATATGATTCCTGCTAAGCCTCAGAACGCTAAACCTTATGGTGAGTGGAATACAGCTAAGATCATGGTCTATAAAGGCACTGTCGTTCATGGCCAGAATGGTCAGAACGTCCTTGAGTATCACCTCTGGACTCCGAAATGGACTGAGATGCTGCAGGCCAGCAAGTTCAGCGAGGAGGCTTGGCCCACCGCCTTCAAGCTCCTCAATAACTGCGGTGGTGACAACCACGAAGGCTTCATTGGCTTCCAGGATCATGGCGACAACGTCTATTTTCGTAACATCCGCGTTAAGCTGATGGACTAAATCCAGGACAGTTATGAAAAAATCATTGTCAATACTTCTTCTTCTCGTGCTTGCAGCTCCCACTTTCGTGAGCTGCGGCACGAGCCAGAAGGCTCCTCAGAAGAAGGAACTGGGTCTGCAGTTCTACTCCATGCGCGACACATTGTTCCGCTCCAAAGGTAACTATCTGCCCATCATGGAGCAGGTGGCTTCGTGGGGCTACACCACGCTTGAAGCAGCTGGCTACGATAACGGCAAGTTCTACGGCAGTACGCCCGAAGAGTTCAAGGCAAATGCTGAGAAGGCTGGCTTGAAGCTCCTCTCCTCGCACGCTGGCCGTGGTCTGAGTCGTGAGGAATTGGCTGCCCATGACTTTACCGCTGCTATGGAATGGTGGAAAACAGCTATTGCCGCCCACAAGGCTGCGGGCATGAGCTACATCGTTACCGCTGGTATTGGAGTGCCTGAGACTATTGCCGACCTGCAGACCTATTGCGACTACTTCAATGAGGTGGGCAAGATGTGTGCTGCTGAGGGCATCCAGTATGGCTATCACAATCACTCGCACGAGTTCCGCAGAGTAGAAGGCAAGGTCATGTACGACTACATGATTGAGCACACCGACCCGAAGTATGTCTTATTCGAGATGGACGTCTATTGGGCCAACATGGGTGGAGCTGCTCCCGTGAACTACTTCAAGCGCTATCCGGGCCGTTTCAAACTGCTCCATATCAAGGATGAGTGCACGCTTGGCGAAAGCGGCATGGTGGGCTTCGACGCCATCTTTAACCATGCAGACGAGGCCGGACTTGAGCACCTTATCGTCGAGGTGGAGTGTGATCCGTACCCCAGCGTTAAGGAGAGTGCTGACTACTTGCTCAACGCTCCTTGGGTAAAAGCATCGTACGCAAAGTAATAACTTTTTTATCTTGGAGTTCAGGAGTTGCAGTAGTTCAGGAGTTGCAGACAATAGTATAGGAATCCGCATACAGGACATTGGTCTGCGCTCCTGTAACTCCTGAAACTCCTGAACTCCATATTATTTAACTCTTAATTCTTAACTTTTTTAATTCTATATCAAAAAGTATCGTGGACGAGAAGTCAATGTCCTTTTGGGATCATTTGGAGGTCTTTCGCGGGTCGTTGGTCCGCATAGTCGTCGTTCTGTTGGTCTTCATGGTCATCAGTTTCATTGCTATGCCTTATATCTATACTCCCGTTATCCTCGGTCCTACTCACGGTGACTTCTTTCTCTATCGGCTGCTGCCTATCTTCAAACCCGATTTTTCCTGCGAGCTCATCAATATTAATGTGGCCTCGCAGTTTATGACTCACGTCACCACCTCCTTCTGGCTGGCACTTGTCCTTTCGTTTCCTATCCTTATCTGGGAATTGTGGAAATTCGTCAGCCCTGCGCTCTATAAAAACGAGTCACGTCCCGTCGGCTTCGCCTTCCTTTTCGGCACCGGCATGTTCTATCTGGGTTGCCTCATCAGCTATTGCATCATTTTCCCCTTTATGTTTCGTTTCTTGACGGAGTACGAACTCAGTAGCGAGATTACCAACCAGATAAACCTCAATTCCTATATGCACAATTTCCTGATGATGATTTTCGTCATAGGACTTGTGTTCGAGCTGCCTTTGCTCATCTGGGTGCTGTCCAAGCTGGGCATTATCGACCGTTCCTTCCTTCGCAAATACCGTCGCCACGCCATTGTCATTTTGTTGGTGCTGGCTGCTATCATAACCCCTTCAGGCGACCCCTTCACGCTGATGGTTACCTTCACGCCTCTCTATCTTCTCTATGAACTCGGCATCGTCCTCGCTCGTAAGCCTGAACCTGAGGAGCCTGACGAGGATGAGAAGGAGGAGTCTGACAAAACGCCTGTAAAGACGGAATAGTTTTTTAGTTAAGAATTAAGAGTTAAGAGTTAAGAAAGATAGTGCTGCTATCGATATGCATAGCAACCGTAGCCTTTTTTCTTGACTCCTTATCAGTTTTTAACTTCTCGTTTTATTCGTCCTGTGGCGGCAACAATCACGCTCGTTACGGGCGAGAGGTAATTGAAGAAGCAGTAGGGGAGGTAAGCAAGCGTGGCAACGCCGAGTACGGTACTCTGCACCAAACCACACGTGTTCCAAGGAACCAGCACGCTGGTGACGGTAGCGCCGTCCTCGCAGGTGCGGCTCAACAAGCGCGTTTCATATCCACGCTCGCGATAGACATCCTTAAAGAGGGAGCTGGTAAGGATAATGCTCAGGAACTGGTCTGCCATAGCAATATTGCAGAAAATGCCCGTCAGAACGGTAGATGCTATCAGGGATGCCGTTCCGCGAACGAAGTGGAGCAGAATCTCCATCATGTCGCGCAGCACCCCCGTAGCCGTGACAACACCACCAAAGACCTGCGCGCAGATGATAAGCCACACGGTAGGCATCATGCCTGCCATGCCGCTCGTATGCACCAGCTTGTCCAATGCCGGAACTCTTGTCTGTATCTGTGTGGAGCCGTAGATGACCTTCATGATGCCTTCGTACCAGCTTCCTTCCGCAATCTGGGCGATTAGCGTCGGCTGCCAGACGATAGCCACGATGGCTGCCATCAACGATGCCAGGAACAGCACCACCATAGCAGGCCAACGTCGGGCAATCATCACACCCGTCAGCACAGGCACCAGCAGGAGCCAAGGCGAAATCGTGAATGTCTCGTTCAGCTGGCTCAGGAATCCCACTTCGCTACTACCCTCCACCTTCATCAGCAAGCCCGCTACCAAGAAGATGATTAGCGAAATGCAGAACGTAGGGATGGTAGTCTTCATCATGTAACGGATATGCGTGAACAACGGCGTGCCCGACACGCTGGATGCCAGCACCGTAGTGTCTGAGAGAGGGGAGAGTTTGTCGCCAAAGTAGGCTCCCGTAATGATGCTGCCTGCCACCCAGCCGTCGTCGAATCCGTGGGCACGTCCGATGCCCATCAGTGCCACGCCGATAGTAGCTACCGTAGTCCACGACGAGCCTACCATCACACTCACCAACGCGCAGAACAGACTGCTGCTGACGAGAAACCATTCAGGACGCAGAATCTGGACACCATAGTAAATCATCGTGGGCACGATGCCCGATACCATCCACGTGCCGCCTATGGCACCTATCAGCAACAAGATGATGATGCTGGGCATACAGCTGGAAATCTTTGCCGTCATCTCGCGCTCCAGCGCCTCCCACTTTACCCGTCTCACCAGATACCCCACCAGCGCGCAGACGGCAGAGGCCAAGAGCAACGAAACCTGCGTAGCTCCATCCAAGGCATCTGTGCCGAAGACCGATACACACGTCGCAATCAGCGCTATGAGTGCTGCAAAGGGAATCAACGAAAGATACTTCTTCATATCCTTGTCTCTTTCCAAATCTGCCGACAAAGATAGGGTGAGCCGAGCGAAAAAGCAAATTTATTTGCATTTTTCAGAGGCGATCCCTATCTAAAACGGGGCGAAGCTCCGTTAAAGATAGCGCAAGGCGAGCTGAGCAAGCCCCCCTATTTTATTCCCCTGCTCTATCCATTTATTCCCCTATTCTAAATTTTTATTCGCCTATTCTATTTTTTTATTTGCCTACTCTATTTATAAACAGCGCCCCTGTTTATATAAACACGGGCGCTGTTTATAAGAACCATCAAACGTCGGAAAAAAACGAAAGAACTATAGTGCTTTTTTCCGCGAAATCGCCGAAAACCGTGTAGATTGTGTAGATAGTGTAGATAAAACTCTCCATCTACACGCCCCAAACAACAATGATTCAGTCCAATACCTCGTTCGTGTAGATTGTGTAGATGTTTTACAAACTTTTTTTCAGATATTCAAAATTAGAGAAAAGATCAAAAATCTCAAAAAATATTTGAAAAATAATTTGGTTTATAAAATAAACTGATTTATCTTTGCGCCGTGATTCGAACACAAAACCGCCAAACCGACTCTTTCTGCAGGAGGGAAGGGGAGGCAAAGAGAATTAAAAACAAAGTAGTTAAATCAAAAAAAAGAAAAGAAACAATGGAAGAAAATGAGAACTTGACTGCAGAGCGCAGTTTGGAAATTATTCGTGAATCGATTGAGCAAAGCCGCCGTGCAATGAGTAAACATGCTGGTACGCCCATGATTTGGTGGGGGTCGATGGTGGTAGTATTTAGCCTGCTGATTGCCTACCTGTGGAACCATCATGGGGGCCCAGCGTGGAATGTGCTTTGGTTTGTGATGACGATAGTGGGCTTCATCGGGAACCGGCTATTGGATAAACACAAAAAACCTGTCCCCAAGAACATCATTGGTAGCGTCATTTCGAAGGTATGGCTTACGTTTGCAATCTTCGTTTGCGGAATTGGCCTGATTTTCTGTCTCGCCGGATTCGGCGTTATATCTCTGGAATGGATTGCTCCGTCCTCTGGTATTCCTTTAACCAGTATTATTACCTTTGTCATGGGAATGGCGAGCACCTTAACGGGCTTTATCTTGAAAAACCGCTTCGTTCCTATTTGTAACATTATTGCCGGCATAGGAGGCTTCTTCCTCGCACAATGTTATTTGGGTGGTGAACAGCTCTTGGTTATGGCTGCTGTGGCTGTCATCGGGCTTGTTATTCCTGGTATCATCTTGAATATCCAAACGCGAGAGTAGGAGGACGGCTTATGTTTCAACCATTAGATCCTTTGCTGCACTCAGAGTTGCGCTTGGCTGTAATGTCGCTGCTCGTAAGTGTTGAGGAAGCAGAGTTCCCCTATATCAAAGAGCAGACGGGAGCTACGGCAGGTAATCTGAGCGTACAGCTTGACAAACTTTCGGAAGCGGGCTATATTGCGGTGGAGAAGACATATAAAGGCAAGAGGCCTTGTACCATTTGTCGCATTACCCCAGCTGGACTAAAGGCGTTTGAAGGCTATGTCGATGCCTTGAAAAGCTATCTGGAAATCAGTAATTAGGCCCCTGCTATTATTAAGGCAATGACGCGAATAGTTATTCTATCCGCGTCGTTGCCTATCGTGAATAGGATGTGAATTAAAGCTTCACTTCTACTTCTTTGCCTGTATAGGTGATAGTTTGGCTGTGAGGAGTGTCCTTCCCGATGAGGACAATTCGGAACTGGCGCGTATCGAGCATGCCTTTGTAGGAGCCTCGACGTGGAGCGATGGTGAGACGATGGGCAGCATCATTCCATGTAAAAAGGATTTCCGTGAATTGTCCCTTCTCATAATTGTAGCTGTCGCCTTCATCTTCGTAGAGGGTGAAGGTGCCGTTGGCGCCTGGGTAGATGCGGATTTCGAGGTCGTCCCAGGATTTTTCGCCGACATACTGCATCTCAGGCCCGAGGGGCAGGATGCTGCCAGCACGAACAAACATGGGGACACGGTCCAGCGCCGTCTCGAAGGTGACGTCCTGACCGCCCTTGTAGCGCTGGCCCGTCCAGAAGTCGTACCACACGGCACCCTTGGGCAGGTACTTCGTGGCGGTCTTCGTGGCCGTGAAGTCGATGACGCCGGCTGGGGAGCTCTCCGTAGCGTTCTGGCGGTTCCAGCCCGTCATGGCGTCGGTGCGGACGATGCGCTCCTCGGTGTATTGCGGATTGACGATGGGGCAGGCGAGGATGTCGTGGCCGAAGAGGAACTCGTCCGTCATGTCCCACACCCTGCGGTCGGCCTTGAAGTCGGCAAAGAGCGGGCGCATATAGCTGTCGTTGTTGCGGGTGACCTGCCAGGCGAGGCTGTAAAGATAGGGTATCAGGCGGTAGCGCAGGCGGATCTGCTTCTCGATGGCGTCATAGACGGGCTCGCCCTTCTGGCCGAACTGCCATATCTCGCGCGGAGCATCGGCACCGTGACTGCGGAAAACGGGACAGAAGAGCGCGTACTGCATCCAGCGCACGTAGAGTTCTTGGAATTGTGGGTTCCTGGGTGCCGAACCGCCTCCGCGCGTGTTGTACGAGCCGCAGAAGAAGCCCCCGATATCGGTATTGAAGTTGGGGTTTCCTGTCAGCGAATAACTCAATCCTGCAGGCACCTGCTTACGCAGCATATCCCACGAGGAGTTCACATCGCCGCTCCACATATTCGAGCCATAATGTTGCTGGCCGGCGAAGCTGCTTCGCGTCATGATGAAGACGCGCTTTTCGTTCTCGGAATTCCCGTAGTCCTTGCGTTGTGATTGATAGATGCCTCTGACAGTTTCCAAGGGGAAGGCGTTACGCTGAGAGCGCCATGTGCCGCCATAGACGGGGTGGTCGTAGTCGCTCTCCTTGGGGTTGAAGAAGTCGGGGTCTGTCGAGTCCATCCACCATGCATCGGTACCGTAGTCGTAGAGCCGTTTCAGATATTTCCAATAGATATCGCGTGCCTCAGGGTGGAAGGCGTCGTAAACTTTCACTCCCGATGGATAGTCCATTATAGGAGGCCAGACATGAGAGATGCCGCTTTGAGGCCAGGTCTCAATGGGCAACAGCAGTCCTTTCTCGTTGAGCTCGCGGAACTGCTGCGTCATGGGGCCGAAGCTCGCCCAGATGCTGATCATGAAGTGGGCGTGTTTCTTGTGCATGTTGTCAATCATCTGCTTGCCGTTGTTGAATTCCTCGGCCAGGAAGTCCATGGCGTTCCAGAGGTAGTTCGAGCCCCAGTACTGCCAGTCCTGGATGATACCGTCGAGGGGCACTTCCAGCGCGCGGTATTGGTCGACAATGCCTTCCGTCTCGCGCGCGGTCTTATAGCGCTCCTTCGATTGCCAGTAGCCGTAGGTCCACAGCGGGAACATGGGCACATCGCCACTCAGATAGCGCATTTGTGCGATGACGCCGTCTGCCGACTCGCCATACATAAAGTAGTAGTCGATACCTTCGCCAACCTCCGAGTCGAAGGTCATGCCTTCGGCGTTGTCCTCAAAAAGAGTGGGTGAGTAGTTCTCCCAATAGAGTCCCCATCCCTTGATGCTCTGTAGGACGTTCTGGAAGTCCTCAAGGTTCGACTGTTCCATACGTTTTCGTTCACCACGACGATTCATTTTCCCGTTTTGTATGGTTCCCAGTCCGTAGATAGCTTCGTCTTTGTCCAAGGTGAAAGTCTGTCGGGCTTCATTGACAACGCAGTCTTTTTCTTTCAGAAGAACTTTCCCTTTGGCTGTCAGGAAAGTCAGATTTCCCTTGGAGTCCTGTTTGACAGTCAGCTCGCTGCTCTTCCATGTGTTCCCCGTCTGTTTTACTGTCAAGTCCTGGGGCTTAGCGGTAATCACGAGTGTCTTTGTCGGCTGCCCCTTCACAATGTGTACAATAGTTGGCGTAAAGAACTCAATCTTCACATTCTGTGCCATACTGATTGTCGATGAAAGCAGAGCCAACGATGCCGTCAGCAAAAAAAATCTTTTTTTCATGTCTTTTTTGTTATATTTGGTATTAATGCTTGCAAAGATACGATATTTTTTTATCAAGTCAAAGTGATAAATGGAGTTTTTTTGTATTTTTGCAGCGGAATATTAAAAGTCGAAAGCTATGCAACTCCTTCGGATTCTCGGAATAAACCTTCTTGTATGGGTGCTGGTAGTCATTGGGACTATGCCAGCCGTAGCGCAACCCCGTCAGAAAGCTTATTTTGCTGATGGCTATCACGGAGGAGTTTATGGACATTATCCGTTGGAGTGGTACACACAGTTTATGATAGACCAGTTGCAGCAGCATCCCAAGTGGAGGATTGGGCTGGAAATAGAGCCTGAGACGTGGGACTCGGTGAAGGTGCATACGCCGGAGGCTTACACGCAATGGCAACAGGTTGTTGTGGAACCTCAAGTGGAATACACCAATCCCTCGTATGCGCAATCCTATTTATATCCTGTGCATGGCGAAAGCATCATCCGACAGTTTCAGTACGGTATGCGCAAGATGTGGGAGCACTTCCCTACAATGGCTTTTACTACCTACAGCGTTGAAGAGCCTTGCTTCACTAGTTGTTTGCCGCAGATCTTATCACAACTGGGTTTCCGTCATGCCGTGTTGAAGTGTCCCGACACCTGCTGGGGAGGCTATACGGAAGCCTTCGGCGGAGAATTGGTTAACTGGATCGGACCCGATGGAACCTCCCTGCTTTCTGTGCCGCGGTATGCTTGTGAGACCTTGCAGGAGGGTACCGTGTGGCAGACCATTGCGTGGAAAAACTCCCGTGAATTCCTGCGGGCTACACGTATGGCTGGCATCCCTCATCCTGTCGGCATGTGTTATCAGGATGCTGGATGGAAGAATGGTCCGTGGCTTGGGCGTGACACGCTTTCTCAGTATGTACTCTGGACGGATTATATAGAAAACATCGCCGATAAGGCAGAAACAACTGATTACCGGATGACGCAGGAGGGCGTGCTGGTGGCGCTTGTGTGGGGCTCGCAGGTGATGCAGCATATCGGGCAGCAGGTACGGCAGGCTGAAAACCAATTGCTGGATGCCGAGTGCCTTTCTACGATGAATTACCTTCTGACAGGAGTGCGTCCTGATCAGACGGAAATCGATGAGGCTTGGCGCACGTTGATGCTGGCGCAGCACCACGACTCATGGATTGTTCCTTACAATCGACTGAATAGGCGTGGAACCTGGGCCGATAACATCGCGCTATGGACGGATGAAACTTGCCATCGTGCTGAAAAAATTGGGGCGATGGGCCAAAAATCCAATACAGCGGGAATGGCTTTTTACAATACAACTGGGAAGTCGAGGAAAGAAATAGTGTCTTTTAAGAACCCAGACGGCAGCGAAATAGATGTTCCCATCAACGTGCCGGCATTTGGCTATGCTTTTGCAGATGCTTCTGCATCCGCGGAATCAAAGCCTCATGTAACCATTAAGAAGGATAAAGCCACGCTGGAAAGTGAGAGCTATCGTTTAGTTTTCGACTTGCAACACGGAGGAGTTCTCGTTTCGCTTTACGACAAACAGCAGCAACGAGAGATGGTGGATGAGCACAACTCGTATGGCTTTGGTGAACTGCGGGGTTACTTCGAGCACTTCAAACGTTTCTGTTCTTCAGCTGAAGAGAAGGCAGACATAGATGTATTGAAAGACAATGCTTATGTGCAGCGAGTTGCTATTAGCGGTAAGATTGCAGGCACTCCTTTCGTGCAGACTTATACGCTGAAGAAGGACAACCCGATGATTGATGTCGAATTGCTCATCGACTGGAAGCATAATACCCGCATCGGCAATCATTACAGGCGGAAGAAGGACGATCCGACGGCTCCGTTCTATAACACGAAGTATATGCTTAACGTACTTTTCCCCACTATGCAGAAGGCTGCGCGGCTTTGGAAGAACGCTCCCTTCGATGTTTGTGAAAGTCGGCACGACAGCACGTTCTTCGATCGTTGGACGGATATCCGTCACAACATTATCCATTCGTGGGTTGATACGTACGACGGGCAGTCGGGTTTGGCTTTGTTTTCCGACCATACCACCTCTTACTCATTTGCCAAGGACTATCCGCTGGCTCTCACTGTACAGTATTCAGGCCCTGGACTTTGGGGACGTGATCATAGGATTACGGGTAAGACGCAAATCCATTATGCTCTTATGCCCCATAGTGGACGTTGGGATGAGGCGGGTGTTAGCGACTGCAACGAGCGTTGGAACCATCCGCTTATATGTGCTCCTGCCGTAGTGGCAAAAGAGCAGAATCTGCTATCTTTTGATGGCACAGGCTATCAGCTTAGTGCTTTCACGGTTGATTCCGAAGGCTGTGTGCTTCTGCGAATCTTCAATGCCGACGGCGATGAGCAGACGCATGCTATCCCCTTGAATCTGCCTGTTCAGGAAGTGGAAGTTGTCGATTTGCTCGGTAGGCCGATGGAAGGGGAGAAGGCTGTGTTTCAGGACGGCAAACTAATCGTGCAGATGCCTCGTTTGGGCATCCGCACCTACAAAATAAAAACCAAGGCTTAGTCGGCGAAAGGGTCGAACATCGTGGTGCTGAGGTATTTTTCAGCACGATCGGGGAAGACAACGACGATATTCCCACTCTCAATCTTTTCAGCTGTGCGGATGGCAGCAAGCATGGCGGCCCCGCTGCTCATGCCGGCAAAGATACCCTCTTCGCGAATGATGCGGCGTGCCATTTCAATGGCTTCCTCGCTCTCAATCATCTCTTGGGAGTCAATAAGGGACGGCTCGTAAATCTCAGGAACAATAGCCTCCTGCATGTTTTTAAGTCCTTGAATATAATGCCCGCGGACGGGATGAGCGCAAACGATGCGGATGTCGGGGTTCATGTTGCGCAGGAAGCGGGTGAGCCCCATGAGTGTGCCGCTGGTGCCCACAGCGCCTACGAGGTAGTCAATATGGCCTTCCGTCTGTTGCCAGATTTCGATGGCGGTGTTTTTGTAGTGGGCCATGTAGTTGCCGGCATTGCTGAACTGGTCAGGCATGTAGTACTTGTCGGGGTTCTCGCTGACAAGCTTGCGGGCAAGGCGGATAGCACCGTCCGTACCCTGTTCAGCAGGGGTGAGGATGACTTTAGCGCCGTATGAACGGATGATTTTGCGCCGTTCGACGGAGACGGCCTCGCTCATGACTATCTCCACAGGGTAGCCTTTGACGATGCCCACAATGGCGAGGCCGATACCGGTGTTGCCCGATGTGGGTTCGATGATGGTTTTGCCTGGGGTGAGCAGACCGTTTCGTTCGGCCTGCTCCACCATGGCAAAGGCAATTCGGTCCTTGATACTGCCCGTCGGGTTGAAACCTTCGAGCTTGGCATAGATGTTTACATTGGGGTTGGGGCATAGTCTGTTGATACGCACCATAGGGGTGTTGCCAATGGTATCAAGGATGGTGTTGCCAGTCATTATTACTTATTGTTTAACAATTTACTATTCGTATTATCAGAACTTAATCTGTTCGTGAATCTCCTTGAGGTTGCGAGCGATGACGTCGTCGTCAATGGCGGCATCGACGAGGTTGCCAGCCAGATACTGGTCATAGGCCGACATGTCGATGAGGCCGTGTCCGGAGAGGTTGAAGAGGATGGTCTTCTTCTCGCCTGTTTCTTTGCATTTCAGGGCTTCGCGGATGGTAGCAGCAATGGCGTGGTTGCTCTCGGGGGCGGGGATGATGCCTTCGGCACGGGCAAACAGCGTGCCGGCATCGAAACTTTCAATCTGGTCGATATCGACAGCCTCGAGCTGCTTGTCCTTCAGCAGCTGGCTGACGATAGTGCCGGCACCGTGGTAGCGCAGACCGCCTGCATGGATGTTGGCGGGGCGGAAGTTGTGTCCCAGCGTGAACATGGGGATGAGGGGCGTCATGCCGCTCTCGTCGCCGAAGTCGTAGTGGAATTCGCCGCGCGTCAGTTTGGGGCAGTTGGCTGGCTCGGCAGCGATGAAGCGCGTGTGGCGCTCGCCGCTGAAGTTATGGCGCATGAAGGGGTAAGCGATGCCGCTGAAGTTGCTGCCGCCGCCGAAGCAGGCGATGACGACGTCGGGGTATTCGCCTGCCATTTCCATCTGCTTCTCGGCCTCGAGGCCGATGACGGTCTGGTGCAGGGAGACATGGTTCAGTACCGAGCCCAGCGAGTAGCGGCAGTTAGGCGTGGTGACAGCCAGTTCGACGGCTTCGCTGATGGCGGTGCCGAGAGAGCCCTGATGGTTGGGGTCCTTGGTGAGGATGTCCTTGCCGGCACGGGTGGACATAGAGGGGCTGGGAGTTACGAGCGCGCCGAAGGTCTGCATGATACTGCGGCGGTAGGGCTTCTGCTCGTAGCTGATTTTCACCTGATAGACGGCAGCTTCGATGCCGAATAGTTTGGCCGCGTAGCTCAGGGCTGCACCCCATTGTCCAGCACCCGTTTCGGTGGTGACATTGGTGATGCCCTCTTTCTTGAAGAAGTACATCTGTGGCAGAGCCGAGTTGATTTTGTGCGAGCCCAGCGGGTTGACACTCTCGTTTTTGAAATAGATGTGAGCGGGCGTGCCCAGCGCTTCCTCAAGGCCGTAGGCGCGGACGAGCGGTGTGCAACGATAGTAGGCGTAGAACTGGCGTACCTCCTCGGGAATGTCAATCCAAGCATCGGTGGTGTTGAGCTCCTGCTCCGATGCGCCACGTGAGAAGACGTGGCAGAGGTCGTCGACTGTTACCGGTTGGCCGTTCGGTGCCAGCATGGGCATCGGCTTGTTGGGCATTTCGGCCTGAATGTTGTACCACTGCTTTGGAATCTCGGATTCCTGAAGGATGAATCTCTTCTGTTTCATTGTTGTTGTTATTTATTGGGTTTTTGATGTTTTTTCCGTCTCACGCATAACCACTCCCGTCATGTTAAAAAAGAAGTCCGCTGCATGAGCAACGGACGTTATCTTGTTTTCTTTTTTACGTAATTTATTAGAATAAGAAGTTCCGTGCTCAATTCGTCATCGGGCACCACCACCAGAACTTGTTATTCAGATAGGACTTCATTGGTTTTTGTTTGAAATTCGCTGCAAAGATAAGGGCGTTTTTTGAACTGACAAAATATTTTGTAACTTTTTTGTTCAAAAATGTGATTTTTTCTTGTTTTTGTATGCTTCGCCCATGAAAAGTAGTAGCAAAGCGGCGTAGTAAGTAGTCATGATAAGGTTTCGACTATTGGGAACAGACTCCACGAATCTGTTCCACGAAAGCACAAAGTCGGAGACGAGAAACAATGTGGCGCCAAGTGCCGTCAGCAGTTGCCATCTCCTCGGGAGTGGAGATGTCGCCATACGTAGCCAGGCTGTCCACAATGTGCCCGTGAGGAGCAGGGAATAGATAATGCAGCCTACGCGAATGGGCGTGTTGTGGATTTCGGGTATAATCCGTACGGCTGCGATGAAGAGCGGCACAAGGCAAAGCGGGGTAATATATATATAAGAGGAAAAGAATCCTTTTTGACTGTTAGTCTGAAGTCTGTCGGTCTTTATTCGTTTCGTCAACCAGATGATGAAGCAGATGTGGGCTACGGCAAAGCCGCCTATTTGACCCTCGAAGCTGCCGAGCACGCCCAGGACATCGCCAATGGCGCAGAAAAAGAAAGCTGCTGTCATCAGCCAAGGGAGCAGACTGATGCCGCCCAATGCCAGTAAAGCCGCAGGAAGCGCCAAGCGCAAGGAGAACAACAGACTCTTTTCTTCTGGCGCTCCGATGGGAAAGAAGTACCACGCGACAGCCAGCAGGTAGAGGACAATAATGAATGAAGAATGAAAAATGAAGAATGAGGAATTAGCCCCCTTTATTTCGGTGTTCTGCATACGAGACGCTTTGTCTTTCATTTTCATTCTTCTTTTTTATAAAAAGAGTCAACATGCCGAAAAACAGCTTGTTGACTCTTAGACCTTTTGAGCTTTTTGACATCCTTATGCCTCAGCGGGAGCTTCGGCGGGAGCAGCCTCTGCATTAGCAGCAGCCTCTTCGGCAGCCTTGGCAGCTGCTTCCTCAGCAGCCTTCAGGGCAGCGGCAGCCTTCTTCTCGGCCACCTTGGCAGCGATGTTCTCGTTGACCTTCTTCTCTGCCTCGATAGCAGCCTTGTAAGCATCGCGCTTAGCCTGCTCGCCCTTCACGACGATAGCCTTCAGAGCGCTTTCCTTGCTCTGCTTCCAAGCATCGAACTTAGCCTTTGCTGCAGCCTCGTCGAAGGCACCCTTCTTGATGCCACCCTGCAGGTGCTTCATCAGATAGACACCTTCGCGGGAAAGGAGGTTACGCACTGTGTCGGTCGGCTGAGCGCCAACGTTCACCCAATACAATGCTCTGTCGAAATTCAAATCTACTGTGGCGGGATCGGTGTTGGGGTTGTACGTACCGATCTTTTCAATAAATCGTCCATCTCGTGGAGCTCTCGAGTCAGCAATTACGATGGAATAGAAAGCATAACCCTTCTTTCCTCTTCTCTGTAATCTGATTCTTGTTGCCATTTACTTTGTTGTTTTTTAAGTTAATAATGATTTGAACATGCCAATATCCCGTATTGGCGCCGCAAAATTAGTGCAAGCCGAGAGAAAAAACAAGAAAAATGAAGATTATTTTGTGTTTTTTCCGAGGCGCAGCCTAATTAAAAGATCTCAAAAAGGAGATTAAAATTAGTGCAAGCCGAGAGAAAAAACAAGAAAAATGAGGATTTTTTGTGTTTTTTCCGAGGCGCAGCCTAATTAAAAGACCCCAAAAGTGGATTAAATTAGTACAAGTCGAGAGAATAAACAAGAAAAATGATGATTTTTTTGTTATCCAATTGTTTTTCGGAACGATTGCAATCTGTGTCATCAGAAGCCGATGCGAGGTTTACTGCGTACGACTTCGATAGGCTTGATGTCTTCGGGTAACAGTTCCCGTATCTGCCATTTTTCCTGAGGAGGCTCCTTCACGCACCGTTGGGCGTGTTGGATGTATATTCGTTCCAGTTGGTTTGTAACGAATCGTGCGTTGCCCCACGTCTGCTGGTCGCATCCTTGATAGGCCGAGGTTAGTATGTCCTTGTACTTCTGCCAAGCCGGTTGGGTGAAATGATAGTTGTATTCATCTACTCTTCGCCGAGTGATTTCGAGCAATTCATCTACAGAAAAATCGCTGAACACAAATTGGTTGGGAAATCGCGATGGCAGTCCTGGATTTAAGTCGAGAAGTCTTTTCATTGGCTCTTCGTAGCCACAGAGCACAACGGCTATGTCGCGTTGGCTTTCATCTGCCAGAAGATTCATGAGTAGCTGTAGCACGAGTTTACCAGGATCGTTGGATTGACTGCTGTTCAGTAGGTAAGCCTCATCAATCATCAGTACGCCGCCTTGTGCTATTTCCAGCACCTGACGTAATGAGCGTTCTTCGTCACCCCAAAGAGAGCCGATGAAAGTGCCGCGATCAGCCACAACCACATGCCCTTTTGAGAGTGCGCCAGCCTCATGGAGCAGGGAGCCGAAGATCTTGCAGACCGTTGTTTTTCCGGTTCCAGGATGTCCAATGAAGATGCTGTGCAGCGATACCTCATGTTGTTTTGCATCAGGGAATGCCTCACGCAAAAGCTTGTTGTAGTGTGTCAGAGCCAATAGCTCATCGATGCGTTCCTTGATGTCGTTGCATCCCACCAGTTTGTCCAATTCAGCTCGTGGGTTGTCGAGCGGGGGTAGGATCTTTACGGTAACACTCGTGATGTTGTTTTGTTCAATGATTCCGCTGGGGAGGTCAAGTTCTGGAGCCTCTTCTGATTTCTCTTCTTCAGCTTCTCCATTGCTGTCATCATTATCTGAATCTAATGCGTTCAGCCAGTCAAAGAATGAAATCTCCTTCTTTTCTTCTTCCTTTTGTTCCGCTTCAAATTCTTCTTCGGTATAGTAAGATCTGTTGGTCGTAACTACGGGGGCAGGCTGCTTAAAGAGGTCTTGCAAAGCTCCTATCAGCAGGTCTCCAGGGTAGATTTCCTGATCGTTGTTCACTTTGATTTTCTTTTTGGAAAGGTTGGGCAAATTGTCGATGACGGTGATGCACATGCCTTCCCATACGTCGTGCATGTCATTGGCGTTCTTGATGTTGCTTCCTGAAAGAAGCACACCCCAATATGTCCAGTCTTCGCCATATACCGCAACTTTTTGTTCGATTTGTTTCATCGTTTCGAAAAGGCTCCAGACGGGGCTTGTCCGATGGCTGTTCTCGCTGTACCAGCGCGGATTCTCGTTGGGCAGCATCTCCTCATCGGCAATTTCGTCCTTCGGGATGGAATTGTCTATACATACCACTACCAAACTAGTCTCGAAGGCGGTAGTATAGGTGTAAAAGTATATATCGTTGTTTTCCAGATGGGGGGTGATGCCTGAAACGTGTTCAGAATAAACGTTGTAATTTCCCGCCATTCTGTCAAGGAATTTCCAGATGTTTCTGTTGGTTTTCTTCTTAAAATCGTCTATCAATCTATTGTTAGTTGTCATTTTCAGTCTTTTATATAGTCCTAAATAATATAAATGGTACACCACTTGTTGAAAAGGGTGCATGAAAGAACAGGCGTAATCCTATTCGGATTGCCTTTTTGAGCTTCAAGAGATAATATTTGGAAGCAACGAACGCAAAGGGTACTTGTTCGCTTTTGCCGAGTCGCGAAAAGGATTCGTGTCTCCTAGGGAAAGGGTACAAAATGTCAAAGAGCGCACATCAAAAGAATCGATGCTGCATCCACGTTCAGTTATTCCTTGTTCTGCGAAGTGTTAACTCCGTAGTGGAATCCCTTGTCGCGGGCTGCTTGATCTTCTTTTGGCGCTTAATGTCATTTTGTTACCTTAAAAAACAGGAGATGTTGTTTGTTATTTCCCTGCAAAGGTAGTGCAAGCCGAGAGAAATACAAAATAAAATTCCATTTTTTTGTATTTCCGAGGCGCAGCTTACTAAATTAAAGGTAAAGTGTTTTCTTGAATCCTCCAAATACTGGGGAAGTTTTTCTCTGCTCCGCTTGAGCTATTTAGAGTTTGATTTTAATTTGCCAGCGTTTGATTCTGAGCGCACAGCGCACTACGTTACGAGCGCAGACTTGTCGTTTGTTCTTATGCGCGGAGGAAGATTTTCTTGCGGTACATGTAGAGGAGGATGAGGAAGAGGATGGCGGCGTTGGAGAGGTGGATGAGGACGGGGTAGTAGTCGCCGATGTACTGTTCGAAGCCATGGAAGAAGGAGCGGCTGATGCTGGAGAAGCTGATGATGTGCGACACGGCGTAGGCGGTAATGCTATTCATGCCATAGACCTTCAGCAGGGTGAGGTGGCGATGATGCCCGCGGACGTCTATCCACCAGTAGAACAGCGCCATCAGCAGCATGCTGTAGCCGCTGCTGACAAGCACCATCGAGCCTGTCCAGATATGCTTGATGACGGGATGCACCAATCCCCATGTCCAGCCGAGAGCCACTAAGGCGGCTCCTATGCCCAGCAGTAGAAGGACTTTCCTGCGCTCCTTCAGGGAACTCTTCAGCAATTCGCCTGTCAGCACACCCGTCAGCACGGTAACAACAAAGTTCAGGCTGCTGAGAATCCAGGTGTAGGTGTACCATTCGGCAAAGACGACTTGTCCGTCCTCCACGTATGCGGCGTCGCGGAAACGCCCCAGCACCAGACGGTCGATGCCCTCAGCAAGGTTTCCCTGTGGGGTGTAGTTGCCTCCGCCGAAGCCTCCGATGGTGATAAACTCCATCGCTGCCCAGAAGGCGAGCAGCAGGGCTACGGCAATGCCAATCTGTGCCTTCCAGCGGGTGTGGAGGAAGAGGATGGCGCTGAACAGATAGCCTACGGCAATGGCCTGCAGGGTGTTGGTGAACAAGTAGATGCGATGCGGGTTAAGTCCCAGCAGATTCCCTTGGCAGGCCATACCCAGTACCCAGAGCACTATGAAACGCTTCATCAGGCGTCCCCAGAGTGCCTTCCGCTGTTGAGGGGCAGGGGAGGGGGCGTCGGCAGCTGTGTGCTGACGGTATTTTTCCATCGAGAAGGGAATCGTGACGCCCGCCATGAACATGAAGAGCGGCATCACCAGGTCCCAGGGCGAGAAACCCTCCCACGATTTGTGCGAGAAAACCTCCACTACGGGCTGATACCAAGGGGCGTCGATGGCATCGCCCAGCTTATGGACAAATCCTTCGAGGACAACGAGGCAGAACAGGTCGAATCCGCGCAGGGCATCAAGTGATTCCAGTCTTTTTTTCATGGGACAAAAGCATTGTTTTGCTCGGCAAAGATACGCGTTTTTGTGGAATAATCCAAATAAGTTTGCATAATTACTCACTTATTCGTACCTTTGCAGTCCTTTTGGGAAAGATGAAGAAAAATCAGTACTAATCACTTAAAAAACAATCAATGAGAAAGACTTTACTTTCAATCGTCTGCCTGCTGATGGCGTTAGGCGCTTCGGCACAGACTTGGACGGCTCCTGCCGCTCCTGAACAGACTGACCTGAAGACAGGCGAAGAACTGTACCTGTACAACGTGGGTTCGAAGGCCTTCTTCCTCGGTGCCAACGACTGGGGTACTCGCGCCAGCGTCAGCCCCACGCACGGCTACGTGGTGAACGTGCAGCCCGTCGAGGGCAAGGCCGACACCTACTACCTGACGGATCTTGTGGAGAACAAGGACAACCAGTGGATGTACATCTACGCCTACGTGAACGACGGCTACGAGAGCATCTGGGTTGACTACGACAAGCCTGTTGACGAGAGCGGCGAGCGCAGCATGGTGTGGGCCTTGACGAAGCAGGCCGACGGCACTTACGAGATCGAGAACGCCGATGGACGCGAGGATTCCATGTCGGACCTCTACGGCAAGCTTGGCGTCGTCCCTTCAAAGGGCGACACGAAGCTCTACCTCTGCTCTGACGTCCTCTTCCCTGACGATGCCGGCAAGTTTATGACGAGCTGGTACTTCGTGGCTCCTGCGACGTATGCGGACTACATCGGCAAGCTGATGCAGTACAACGCCTCCGTCGCCTTGGCTGCTGCCATCGAGGAGGCTACCACCGTGAACGGAACGGATGAACGTGCCCACGAGGAGGCCGTGCAGGTCTACGAGAACACCTCCAGCACGGAAGATGAGCTGAATCGCGCCCGTGAGGAACTGGAACAGGCTATCTATGACGCCCGTGTACGCAACGCTACCGTCATCAATTCGCTGGAGATGCTGAAGTACCAGAATATCGAGCAGACCTTCACCGACGGTACGGCTACGGGCTGGACCTCCACAACGGGTGCCCAGAACAAACAGGCCAGCAACGGCAACAACGCCAAGGACTTCAGCCTCACGGGCAATCACTACGAGAACTGGAGCGGTTCGAACTTCACGCCTGGCAAGGTCTATGCTACGGCGAAGAACCTGCCTGCAGGTGTCTATGTGCTGAATGCGCTGGCTTACACGGTGTCAGGCAACGATCTCTACCTCTATGCCGGCAGCCGCAGCGCGGCTGTCACCGCTACGCAAATCGACATTGAGCTGCCCACTGAGGTGCTCAGCTACCTTACCGAGGACGGCGACATGGAAATCGGCCTCCGCCTAGAGGACAAGACCACCAACTGGATTGGTATCGACAACGTCAACCTCTACTTTATGGGTGCCAACGACGAGTCGTTCACTTGGCTCGCTAAGAACATCCTCGACACCGATGCCGACTATACCGCGCTCAAGGGCACCGACGGCTACGAGTACTACCAGTTCAGCGTCTACGAGGCCTACGAGGCTGTGCGTGCCGAGCTGAAGAATGCCACTACGGCTGATGACGTCAAGGCTGTCCTCGACACCTACAGCGCCGCCTTCGATGCCATCGACAAGAGCATGAAGGCCTACGCCGCCTACTTCGCCCTTTACGAGGAGGCCGAGAACTGGATGGGTGGAACGACGTCGGAGAGCGATGCCGTGCTCGAGCTCAGCGACTACCTCTTCATCGAGGAGGGCGAGGGCTTCAACGGCAACGGAACGGCACCCTACATCCTCGAGGCCGGCACGCTTGACACTGAGCAGATCAAGGCCGAGACAGCCTATCTGAACAGGATGCTTGCCGACGCTATGGCCAGCAGCATGGGCGATGGCGACGACTGCACCGCCCTCATCGTCAATCCCCACTTCACCACCGCCGACGGCTGGACGAAGGTGGGCTTCGCTGACTTCCCCGTTGGTCCCGAGAACTATCGCGTCGCCAGCTCCTACACCGTGCTCTTCGATGTCTATCAGGAGATAACGGGCTTGCAGAACGGTCTTTATGAGCTCAACCTCTACGACCTCTTCCGTCCTGCCGACTACGGCAGCGCCGACTACGAAAAGACCCCGCGTGCCTATGTCTATATGAACAAGTTCCAGAAGAACCTCAACACCATCGAGAGCGGCGCTGTGCCCGAGCTCGTCCACTCTGGCGAGACCAGCATTCCCGATGTGGGCTTCGTGCCTAACGATGAGGAGTCGGCAGCTCTGGCCTTCCAGGACGGCCGCTATGCGCAGACGCTCTACGCCCTTGTCACCGACGGCACGTTGAAGATCGGCATCCGCAACGACCTGCGCTACGAAGGCTGCTGGGCTGTGTGGTCGGACATGAAGCTCACCTTCCGCGCCAAGAACGCCACGGCGCTTGCCGGTGCCCTGGAGCTGATGCTTCCCGAGGCCGAGGCGATGATGTACAATATCTGCGGTGTGAAAGAGCTGACGGCCCTTCACGAAGCCGTCGCCAAGGCGAAGAGCGAGACTGACGGCTACGCCCTCTACGACGCTTTTGTGGAGATGAAGCAGGCCATGGAAGCTGTCGAGACATGCACGCAGGCCTACATCGACCTCGCCCTCGCCCTGAATCAACTGCGTGAGGCCTACGGCGCGCTCGACGCTTCCGACCCGAATTATCAGAAGGCTAAGGCGCTCTTCCAGGAGGTCGGCGAAGGCTGGGAGTCTGGCGCGTATGACCTCCAGAACGCCCTCGACAAGACCGTCGAGGTCAGTTCGATGGTCGTCGCCATCAAGTTCGGCGGCGGCAATGGCGAGCAGGACGTCACCGACCTCATCGTCAACCCGACCTTCGACCCCGAGCGCGGCAGCAAGGACACCGGCACCATCGAGGGCTGGGTCACCAGCGCCATGAACGGCTACAAGCAGTACACCGTCAGCTACAACCGCGCTGGCATCGAGCTCCACCAGACCATCAACGGCCTGCCGAAGGGCGACTACGAGGTCACCGTCCACACCTACTACCGTGCCGGTTACTACGACGAGGAGTACGCTCTCTTCCAGAGCAGCGGCGCCGAGGCCACGCACCTCACCACGCTCTATGCCAAGACCGCCACGCAGACCTACGAGACGAAGGTGATGAACCTCTTCGAAGGCGCCAGCCCCACGAAGGTGGCCGACGAGAACTGCTACCAGTACTCCAGCGGCGACATCAACGGCTGGTATGCCCCCGACGGCACCACACCCACGGCAGCCTGGTTCGCCGACGGCCGCTACCTCAACGAGCTTGAGTTCGTCATCGACGAGGAGGGCGGCAGCGTCACCATCGGCCTCGAAAAGAAAGAAATCCTGCCCAACGACTACGAGGTCGTCGGTGCCTGGAACCTCTATTACTATGGTGCTGACGACGATCCTGTGCGCACCGACGTCACCGACCTCATCGTCAACCCGACCTTCGACCCCGAGCGCGGCAGCAAGGACACCGGCACCATCGAGGGCTGGGTCACCAGCGCCATGAACGGCTACAAGCAGTACACCGTCAGCTACAACCGCGCTGGCATCGAGCTCCACCAGACCATCAACGGCCTGCCGAAGGGCGACTACGAGGTCACCGTCCACACCTACTACCGTGCCGGTTACTACGACGAGGAGTACGCTCTCTTCCAGAGCAGCGGCGCCGAGGCCACGCACCTCACCACGCTCTATGCCAAGACCGCCAGCCAGACCTACGAAACAAAGGTCATGAACCTCTTCGAAGGTGCCAGCCCCACGAAGGTGGCCGACGAGAACTGCTATCAGTACTCCAGCGGCGACATCAACGGCTGGTATGCCCCCGACGGCACCACGCCCACGGCTGCCTGGTTTGCCGACGGCCGCTACCTCAACACCCTCGCCTTCCGTATTGACGAGGAGGGCGGCAGCGTCACCATCGGCCTGGAGAAGACGGAAATCCTGCCCAACGACTACGAGGTCGTGGGCGCATGGCACCTCTACTACCTGGGTGATGCCAACGCCATTGAGCCTGTGCTGCGCGACCGTCTGTTCACCGTCGGCGACGACACCGCCATCTACAACCTCGCCGGTCAGCGCCTCTCCGCTCCCCAGCGCGGCATCAACATCATCGGCGGCAAAAAGGTCGTGATTAAGTGAGCGAAGTGAGAGCTTGCTCGCACTTCCGAACGTTTTAAGCAGCGAGAGCCATCATGCTCGCATGGTTGGCCGAGTCGTGAAAAACGAAGACAAAGTCAGCGTGAACGAGCTCGAGCGAAGCTCAAAGAGCTGGTGAAGTAAGCACAGCGTCTACACCTCTGTTAGCAGTCAGGGCGGAGCTATCGGCTCCGCCCTGATTCTATTCAGGCTCTCCGACGGCAAGTGTCATCGACAAAATTGTTTGCCGAGCACTGCATACAAGACTATCATCTGTTGAGCTTCGCTCTTCTGCTGTCGCGACTCGGCATAGATTGTGCAAGCACATTTCTGCTCTCACTGCTCCAGCAGTTCACTGTTCACTAAAAGAGCTCTTAGACGTTGCAAAGGTACGACAACTTCCTGACGCTGGCTTAACAAGTACACGGTTGAACAGATTTTTTTCAAAAAAATCCTAACGCTAAACCCCTAACCGCTGCTCCATGTGACATTGAAACGACACTTACCCTGCACTTACCCTGCACTTGGCGTGCACTTTCGCGATATCTTTTTTTGTTGCTTTTCTTCTGATACATAGTTGTTTATGTATTAATAAACGCATGTTTTTTTGCAACGTATCGTTTTTTTTGAGCGCGTACGTGTGCGCGAGAGACCCTTTGCCGTCTTCTCCTATTTGCCATCGGCTGTCTCACGGACGTATCCCTGTCAATCCGCATCACTTGCAAAAGCTTGTGTTTGACATATATATTGAGTTAAAGAAAAAAACAGGAAAAACCCTTTTTGATGTTTGCAGCTCCTCCGGAGCTCTGTGCTATGTGGTATGTCTTTGTCTTTAAGAGCAAGTTCTTACGCCAAACCCATACCGCTTATCACATAACTATCGTTTACAAACATCAAAAAGCAAAAACAAAAAAACGCCCAAAGCAGCAATCATCGTAACATGGATGATAACCTAGAATGCGTACATATGACCCGTGTTTTTGTCCAAATAATATCGTTCACATTGGTCACGGACAGGAGCGAAGTTAAACAATACACCAATACAAATACCTGACAACCTCATATAATTCCATAGCTGCTGACGTTGCTCTGGTCCAAAATGCTCTATGGCTTTACATTCTATCAATATGTCATCGCCAACAAGGAAATCAACATAATGCTTATGTCTTATCTGTTTACCATGAAATGTTATTGAGAAATAATATTCCTTCACTCGTGCAATATCATTTTCTTCGAACAATATATCTAAAGCTTCTTGATACATGTATTCGTTTAGGAAGGGTCCCATTTCCTTATGCACCTGTTGGCACAGACCTACGACTCTGTAACATTTGTTTTTCAGCTCTGCAGCAAGGTTCGGGTTGCTATCTGCAAGTTTTGAGATATTGTAATTCATAACCAGATATTCTTTATTGACAAAATACAGAATCAGCAGATATTATTGTGGCACCATACGTTTTTTAGGCTTGAAAAGCCGGTGTTTTTGCTCACGAAGTATGCGCCGTCTCTGCAAGAGACAAAGATGAGAGGTGGCTGTTTTACCTAAATGCTCCATTTAAGGGAAAAGAGCTACCGCTCATCTGGCAAGGACTGGAAGTCTGGCACATACTGCGTGAGGGTTTTTGAGGTTTTTGTGAAAAACTAAACAGCCGCCTCTCGTACGCGCGCCCGTGCGCGGGAAATTACGCCCCGGCTCCTGTAAAATGTCAGTTTTTTCTTCATAATTCAGTGCTTATCAATGGATTGGACAATAAATAGGTGTCCTCTAAGTGCACGCTAGGTGCACGCCAGGTGTCCACTAAGTGCAGGGTAAGTGCAGGTAAACGCAGATAAACGCACTGCGTTGGCATACGGACGCACTGCGTCTGCCTACAAACGCACTGCGTTCGCAACTGAATGCACTGCGTTCTGACAGGAAACGGACTGCGTTTTTCTCTTTCATATCCTCATGTTGTTTTTCTGCGACAAAGATAATGGTTGTTTTTCTCAACAGGCTTCCACCATGGAACGCTGTTCTTCAAAAAATGCACTTATTTTGCATCCGTAACAATCGAAGCAAAAGTTTTTTTGTTTATTTGCTTGCCTTGTTGTATCTTCGCAGCAGAATTCTACAGATGTATGAAAAGTTTGCGCCGATATCTCCCTTTCTTGGCTCTGCTACTGATGCTAGCAGGCAGCATCACGTCGTGCGGGTTGCCACCGGCACCTGGTGAGCGGGCAAAGGAGCGTCAGATGAAGCAGCCTGTGCCCGAGGCCTCCCCGAAGGCGCGGATAGAGACGGCGTGGACGGACAGCGTGTGGCTGTGGCCGTTGGCGGGATATCAGGCGGGCGAGGGCATCCTCAGACGGCCTAACGAGAAAATCGGAAAGTGGAAGAATCCCTACGCCTTGTTCCTCACGGCACCCGAGGGCACGCCCGTCCTCTGCCCCGAGGATGCCACCGTGATGATTATGGGGCTCATTTATCACTATCCCTGGTCGAGACCCATCGTGCGGGTAAGAGGCGTTCCGGTCAGGGGGGATCTGACCTTCGACGAAGCCCTTCACGAACTTGATTCTTATGTTGCCTCGGGCGAAATCGACCCCAAGTATATCTCCGGCTATGTCGCGCTGAGCATCGACAGCCGCGAGGTGCGCTTCACCGGCTTTATGCGTGAACGGGGCTTGCCGCAGGGCACGCGGCTCCATCGCGGCGACACCATCGGCACGCTCCACTACGGCTACTGCGCTTTCGACGAGCCGAGCCTCTTTATCGCCGTTGAGCAATTCAACAGTTCTGCCGACCCGATGTCGCCCTTCGGAATACCTTCCACATACGTGCCTCTAAAGCGACAGACGGCCGAACAGATTATCCTGCATCGTGCCATCTGGATAGCGGTGCCTGTGCTGGTCATCGCTCTCGTGCTGCTCGTTATCTTCCGCCTGCGTGACCGCCGCCGCATCGCCTACTTCCGCCGGCTGAAAGAGGAAATGATGGCCTCAAAGGGGGAAGCCTACCCCCAACCCCTCCCTAAAGGGAAGGGAGCGGCGAGCGGAGGTAATCAGTCCCCCCTCCTTCAGGAGGGGACGGGGGAGGTTCCGGGGGAGGCTTCTTGGACCGATGCCTACCGTCGGCGCATCGCGGCGTGTGCTGGGCAATTCTGGGCTATGCCGTCAGCAAAGTACCTGCAAGCGGCTATGGACGACGATGCCTTCATGCTCACTGCCGAGCAGGGTGCCGCCATCGTCAAAGATATCCGTACCGCCTTCAGCGACATCGCGCACGACATCAAGAGTTCATCCACAAAGGTCAATAACGACGAAGTGCTCTACTGCCTTTTCTCCACCCTCCGTCTCCCCACGTCCGTGATGGCCAAGTGTCTCTACGTCACCGGCTCCACCCTGCGCGGACGCAAGACCCGCCTCAAGGCCAAGATGCCTGAGGAACTCTTCAACCTGATTTTTCAGTCTTAGTCTTCTTCCTTTACGATCTGAGGAAAATCTAATCAGACCTTCCTCTGAAAAACAGCCGTTTGTGATTTGCAGCGCTTTTGCGGCGCTGTTTTTTTGTGTGAGAAACAGCCTTCCCATACCTTTGTGACAAAAACATATCTGACAATGAAAAAGACTGGTAAAAACAAGTACAAAGTGGCTTTCATTTTTGCCTCCCTAGCGTTTTCTGTTTCCTCTGTCTGCCTGGCGCAGTATCCGGGAGGAATCGCCATTGATTCATATTTTGCAAAATAACTTGTATCAGCCATAAAACCATACAACAATGAAAAAGATTTCAGTATATTTCGTTATCTTATGCATCTGTTATGAAGGCTTTTCGCAAGGCATATTTGGCGTTTTTCCTCTGGGAACAGCAGGGCTGGAAACAGATAAGTACATTGTCTTGGATGAAGCGAAATACAAGTTTTCGTACACATTGACATGTGTGATTGATACCATTGAATACAAAACTGTCAGCAACAACTTGATATTGCTGGTGGGACAGAGATTCTCCAAATTCTATAATGACTATCCGCCACACCCCGAGATAGGCTCCGGTAATGTGAATCCTGATGAAAGCCGGGGATTGGGAGCAACGGAAGTGTATAAAAATTTAAAGAAAAAGCAACTCTACGTCACGACCCGCATTTGGATGCCTCGCAGGGATGTGTTCATATATGAGGAAGAACTGCCAAAACAGAAATGGACCTTCTTGACGGAGACCAAGCAAATACACGGCTACAAATGTCAGAAAGCAACGACACGGTATCTGGGTCGCGACTACGAAGCATGGTACACGTTAGAGATACCAATCTCCAACGGCCCGTGGAAGCTAGGCGGACTGCCTGGAATGATACTGGAGGCCAACGATATGCAAGGGCACTACGTCTTTAATTGCGTGGGAATTGAAAAGCTAAAGAAGAAGGAGGACATCATACAATACAAGTGGCATTATGTGAAGACATCCCGTAAGGAGATAAACAAGATGATAGAACGAATGCATGAGGACTTCTTTGCTTACTTGTCAACTGTATCAAACGGCATGTATGGCGGACATTCCCAACCTCGCCCCTACAACCCCCTCGAGCGAGAATAGAATAAAAAAGATGGAACGAAAACTTCTTCTTGTCATCGTGCTTGCATTTACAGCAAGTTGTTTTGCCCAAGGGCCGAATGGCGTTTCTCCGTTGGGGACGCAGGGCCTTGAAACGGACAAATACACTGTTCTTGACAGCGCCCTGTACAAGTTCTCGTACAAGCTGACCTGCGTTGTCGATACAGAGAGAACGGAAACGGCCGAGAATTGGTTGGTGCTTTTGATAGGGAAAAATTATTCGAAAATGTTCAACTTCTATCCTCCCCACCCTGCGCGGACGCAAGACCCGCCTCAAGGCCAAAATGCCTGAGGAACTCTACAACGTATTCTTCGGGAAAGGGTAGCCCATCCTAATCTTTTTATTCGCTATAGAAACACTGCAATTCAACGCTTTGCAAATTGCAGCGTTTTTGCAGCGCGGTTTTTTTGATAGATTTAAGCTCTCGCGCTACCTTTGCAATGAGGAAAGACCTCACATCGGATTAGTCATTCAGAAAAACCCGTACAAAAATGAAACGAAAAGTGTTTTCCTTATTCCTGCAATGCTTCTTTTCCCTTCTGTGCGTAGCACAAATTCCAGGAGGAATCGCAATTGACGCAGAGCTGCATAAACCGACCGAAGTGATTGACAGCGCCGACTATCGTTTCATTTATTTGCTACGTTGTATTGTGGACACAGCCCACATGGATGACCCCTTGATTCAAAAACTCACATTGAAAGTAGGGAAGAAGTACTCCTTCTTTCATAATGGCGAGCGGAGAGAACTTCCGGAAAACGCCAAGACAGATGGCTGGTCTCTTGTTGCTTCGGAAGGATTGGGAGCCACTTTTATCTATAAAGACTATCAGAGGAAGATAGCCGAAGTGATGATTGCGGGTTGTGGGGTGAGTTATCATTGGGCGTATGAGGAATCCATTCCATCCCAGCAATGGGTGCTCTGCAACGAGAGCCGGACCATCAACGGTTATGAATGCCACAAAGCGACAACTTCCTATATGGGGCGCGATTACACAGCGTGGTTCACGTTGGACATACCTATCCCCGAAGGGCCGTGGAAGTTCTATGGCTTGCCCGGGTTAATCATGGAAGTAGGTGATTCGCGCAATCATTACTTGTTTACATGCATCGATGCCGTGGCATTGAAGATAAAAGAGCCTATTTGCAGATATGACTGGAGTATCCAGAAGAAGAAACGTACGGACATCGAGAACATCATAAAACGGATTCACAATGACTACAAAGGTTATTTGGAAACCACGAAAGATCCAGGTACAGAGTTGCTGTTTTTCGGCCCTATTGAGATTCCATACAACCCCATTGAATTAGAATAAAAAATTATGAAACAAATACTTCCATTCATTGCCGTACTGATGTTTGCGGCGAGCAGCCTTGCCCAAGGACCGCGAGGCGTTTTTCCGATACAATGCGACTTTTTAGGCGTGGACAAATATACGGTGTTGGATGAAGCGGAATATAAGTTTTCGTATAAACTGACATGCGTAATAGATACAGTCGAAAAAAAGTCTATCGTCAACAATTTAGTTCTTCTCGTAGGGGCAGCGTATTCTAAGTTTTTCAACATCTATCCCCCTCATCCTGAAGTGAAGCCGGGTGCAACGGGCGTCCATACCGACGAAAGCCGGGGACTGGGTGCAACGGAGGTCTATAAGAATTTCAGTAATAAAAAAATGACTGTTACTACACGTATCTATGAACCACGTGCCGACGTGTTTTTCTACGAGGAAGACATTCCCATGCAGGCATGGACACTCACACCAGAATCCAGGAAAATCCACGGCTACGATTGCCAAAAGGCCACGACGCGGTATTTAGGCCGCAATTACGAGGCATGGTTTTCATCAGAAATTCCTATTTCTAATGGCCCGTGGAAGTTCGGCGGGTTGCCAGGAATGATACTTGAAGCCTACGACATACAACGCCACTTCGTTTTCGATTGTGTGGGTATAGAGAAACTTAAAAAGCCAGAATCCATCGTCAAGTACGATTGGCACTACGTGGAGAAATCGCGTAAGGATTTGCAAAAGGTGATAGAAAAATTCCACGATGACCCTTTGGCCTATATAACAGGTGTTTTATGGGGAAGAGTCAGTACCAACCGTGTATCCTCCAAGTCAAAACCCTACAACCCCATCGAACTAGAATAAACAACTATGAAACGTACACTTCCATTCATTGCCGTGCTGATGTTTACGGCGAGCAGCTTTGCCCAAGGGATAGGTGGCATATTTCCTCTTACCAGCGAAAAGTATGCCGTGATTGATAGTGCTCAGTTCAAGTTTTCCTATACGCTTCACTTCATCTCCGATGTGAAAACAGGGAAAGTGCGCGAAAACCAGCTGCGTGTGCTGATTGGCGACAACTATTCGAAGATGGAGAATGTATATTCAATTGAAAAAGAACATGGTGGTATAAAGAACATTGAAGGTCGTGGTTTAGGCGGTACGGAGGTTTTCAAGAACCTGAAGGAGGGCACCCAGACCGTGGTCGTTCTTATCGGAACACCTCGCGAGCCCTTCCTCTACGAAGAAGAGCTTCCCCGGCAGGCGTGGACGGTCTGCAACGAAACACAAGAAATACTGGGATATACTTGTCAGAAGGCCACCACTTCTTTTCTCGGACGCGACTATACGGCATGGTTTACGACGGATATACCTATTTCCAACGGCCCGTGGAAGCTGGGCGGCCTGCCTGGCATGATTCTGAACGTGGCCGATGCCGAGCAGCACTACGTGTTCGAATGTACGGGCATCGAGCAGCTGAAAGAAAAAGTACCGATTGTCAAATACGAATTCAACTACATCAAGACCACCCGCACGGAATTGAACAAGGTTATCAAGCGGATGCACGACGACCTGATGGCTTACATTCAATCCACTGACCCCAATGTCAGGGTACAGATTCGGGAAGGCGCAACAGTCAAACAGCCTTACAACCCCATTGAACGGGAATAATAGAGAATCAGAAAATAGGAATGTAGAACTAAATCCATTACTCCAATGAAACAATTCTTTTTTTCTTTACTTGTGTTGGTGGTAGCGTCTGTGTCACTGGTCAATGCCCAAGGCACTCATAAAATAATACCATTCTCCAGAAAGGACTTCACGGTACTTGACAGCGCAGAGTACAAGTTCATCTTTAAACTCCATTTTGTTCGCGATGTAAAAAAAGGAGAGAAGTTTGAAAATGACCTTATCGTATTGGCCGGCAAAGATTTCGTGAAGACGGAGAGCATCTGGCCGGAACCAGAGCAGGATCCGGATAAAATGAGAGCTGGCAAAAAGATATGGACGGAAGGACGCGGGTTGGGCGGAACGGAAGTCTTCAAGAATTTGAAGGAGGGCAAGGAAATGGTAACCGTCAAGCTGACGACGCCCAGCCAACCGTTCATCTATGAGGAAGCTCTCTCCAAACAGACATGGAAGGTCTCCCGCGAGAAATGGAAGATATTGGGTTACACTTGTCAGAAAGCCACCACATCGTTCCTCGGCCGCAACTACACCGCTTGGTTCACGAAGGAAATACCCGTCCAGAACGGCCCTTGGAAGTTCGGTGGCCTGCCTGGGATGATTCTGAAAGTTTCCGATGCCGAGCAGCACTATGTGTTCGAATGTACGGGCGTTGAACGACTGAAGAAGAAGGTGCCAATCGTCAAATACAATTACTATAAAAAATACGAAAAAACCACTCGCGAGGAACTGAACAAGCTAATCAAGTGGATGCACGACGATGCATATACCTATGTGATATACTTTTCACCACAGTTGGAGGGCCAAGTGGATAGCACAGCCAGTAATAGGAAAACACCCTACAACCCCATCGAACTAGAATAAACAACTATGAAACGTACACTACCATTCATTGCCGTGCTGATGTTTGCGGCGAGCAGCCTTGCACAAGGACCTGCTGGGGTTACTCCGTTGGGTGCACGGGGACTGGAAACGGACAAGTACGCCGTTGTTGATAGTGCCCTATACAAGTTTTCGTACAGGCTGACGTGCATCGTTGATACGGAGAAGGTGGAAAAAGTCGAGAACAGGCTTGTCCTTTTGATAGGCGCGGACGCCTCAAAAATGTTCAACCTCTATCCTCCCCATCCGGAACTGGAATCGGGCGTCGCCAAACCCGACGAGAGCCGCGGATTGGGAGGAACGGAAGTGTTCAAGGATTTCAGACGCAAGAAGATAGAGGTGACTACACGTGTGTTTATGCCCAAGGATGTCTTTCTCTACGAGGAAGAACTGCCTCGGCAGTCGTGGGCAATCACGGATGACACAAGGCAGATATACGGCTACAGCTGCCAAAAGGCCACGTCGCGCTATCTGGGCCGCGATTACGAAGCGTGGTACACGCTGGAGATTCCCATCCCCAACGGCCCTTGGAAACCGGGCGGCCTGCCTGGGATGATATTGGAGGCAAACGACGTCCAGAGGCATTACGTCTTTGACTGCATAGGGATAGAGAAACTGAAAGACAAAGTACCTATCGTGAAATACGATTGGCACTATGTCAGGACAACGCGCGAAGAGGTAAACAGGCTCATCAAGCGAATGTGCGACGATATGGATGCCTACCTGAGCAGCATCATCCAACCCCAAAGCCACAAGCCTGTCTATAACCCCCGTCCCTACAATCCCATCGAATTGGAATAGAAGTCTTATGTCAACAAGTAAAAAAAGAATAATGAAACGAAAGCTATTTATCATCGCAGCGCTGGCGTTTGCTGAGAACTGCTTTGCGCAAGGGGCTTTGCAGAATGACAGCATTCCCTTCTTGCACAGGAATCATCTGTTCGTACAGGCAACGGTTAATGATTCCGTAGATTGTCATGTGGTGTTCGACACGGGTGCCGCCAATATCTTTGGGGTTGACAGTGTGTTTCTGACGCAGTCGAACTGGAAACCTAAAGTTAACGGGCGTGCGAGTTCAGGAGGTAATGCAGGCAGAACCATCGTTCAGGCTATCTTCACCATTAAGAAACCGACAGAAGTCAGCTTCGGGAATCATAGGGAATCCCATCAAGTGATTCCCATCTATCAGCTGAGGGATATAGCCGGGCGGTATGCTGACGGCATTTCGGGTCTGAAGGATATTTACCAGTATCCCTTTGAGCTCAATTATGAGCATTCTTTCATGAAACTCTACAAGAAGGATAATCCGAACCTTGAGGGCTACGAAAGAATACCCATTCAGTTCGAACAAAACAGAATTCTGATGGAGGCCGAGGTGATGGTCGGAGGAAGAAGCATTAAGGGAACCTATCTGATGGACACAGGAAGTCCTGGGGTTGTTCACTTCACGGCTGCAGCGGCCGAAAAATTTCAGATGGATTCGATTCCCGGCAAAAGATCTGTCTGTGATGTCATGCGGAATGGCCTTGGCAATCAGACGAATGTTTCCAACATCAGGATGAAGTCGGACTACATCGTTTTGGGAGGCGACACCATTAAGGACAAAACAATTCAATATACGCCTGACGGAGTCGGTTCTCTTGGCGATGAGAAAATGTATTTAGGGTTGATAGGAAACCGTATTTGGTCGTCCTACAATCTAGTAGTTGATGTCCAGAACAAAGCCCTTTATCTCAAGCGTTTCAAGGCTGATTCTCCTGAAAACAACTCGTATGATTACACATTCAAGAACCGTACGGATATAGGTCCGGGTTGGGTGGTTCATTCGTTAATTCACGACGGCGATGCGGCCCGTGGGGGAATGGAGCTGGGCGACACTATCACAGCCGTAAACGGACGGAACGTCGCCAGTTATACGTGGGAGGAAGAACTTCGCATTTATGAAAAGTCTGTACAGGTGTTGGATGTCAAAGGGCTGGGCGGCGAGATGAAGCACGTCGTTCTGGAGAAAAGAGCAGATTGGAGATAATCGTTTTCATCATAAACTTATGAAACGGAAAGCCCTGTTATCCTTCGTGCCGCTGGCGACGGCTTTGCTCGCTAATGCCCAGACGGCTAAGCTGTGGGAGGCGGAGCATTGGCCGGGCATCTTCGTGGAGGCATCGATTGGCGATTCCTTGAAAGGCGTTTTCATGCTGGACACAGGGGCAACGGATAATGGGTTGGTTCTCGACAGCGTTTCGTTTGCTCGGCTGGATACTGCCTCGTTCACTCGCCTGCCGCAGACGATGAGAATGGCCTTCTATCGTGTTGAGTACAAAGGAAATGTCAATATTGTTGTCGGCGACGGAACGCCTCTGATGTTCAAGGACACGAAAGTGCTGGTGGTTAACGAAGCGCAACTGCCTACGAGGCATCTGACGAAGGATTTTGATGTCGTCGGAATCATCGGCTATCCGTTCTTTGACGATCGGATTGTCTCTGTCGACTTCGAAACGAACACCCTCTGCTTTCTGGACACTATTCCTGTGGACGAGGGTTATGCGGCCATTAGATTGACGAAAGGCGAAAAGGGACTTCGGCTGATGGACGCCCGCGGTTTCACGCCCGCAGAGGGGCAAAAGCTGTCGGCAAGTGTGGTGTTTGATACGGGCAACCTTTGGGGCATCATCCTCAAAAAAGAGCTTGCCGCCAAGTTGCCTTTGGGCAGTACGGAAGTGCAGAAATCGGGCTTGAGCGAATACGTCCGCTGGAGAGCCGACTCATTGGCGGTGGGGCCTTTCACTTTGAACAACGTTCCCCTGCGCTACGACCGCAACGGGGTGGGCAAGGAATATTCTATGAATCAAGGCGACGGATTGATGGGAATGGCCGTCATGAAACGCTTCAACCTGATCATCGACTTCCGTCACGACGTCCTCTACATCAAGCCCAACCACTATTTCAAAAAGAAGAACAAAACCAGTAAATAATCCTTTTGTAAAACTATGAAACATTCACTTCCATTTATTGCCGTGCTGATGTTTGCTGCAAGCAGCTTTGCACAGAGTCCATTTGGAGTTATGCCTTATGGATGCCCTGGTTTAGAAATTGACAAATATGCTGTATTGGACGAAGCAAAGTACAAGTTCTCTTACAAGTTGACGTGCGTCGTTGATACGGTTGAAAACACGACTATCACGAACAATCTGATATTGCTTGTCGGGCCAAAGTTCTCCAAGTTTTTCAACGTTTATCCCCCTCAGCCCAAAGTGAAACGTAATCCCCATGCAGATGGGGTGAGCACCGAAGAGAGCCGTGGGCTGGGGGCAACGGAAGTGTATAAGGATTTGAAGAAAAAGAAAATGGTGGTGACGACGCGAGTGTGGATACCATCAACGGACATTTTTACTTATGAAGAAGAACTTCCGACACAGAAATGGAAAGTACTATCCGATAAGAAGACAATTTACGGTTACAATTGCCGGAAGGCAACGACAACCTATTTGGGAAGGAACTATGAGGCTTGGTTTACCAACGAGATTCCTCTTCATAACGGTCCGTGGAAATTAGGCGGCCTGCCTGGCATGATACTGGAGGCCAACGATATGCAACGGCATTTTGTTTTCGAATGTATTGGAATAGAAAAGCTGAAGGAGAAAGAGGAAATTGTGCAATACAAATGGCATTACGTAAAGAAAACGCGTAAGGATGTAAACAACATGATTAGGCGTATGCACGAAGATTTCTTTTCGTACTTGGCAACAGTATCCAACGGAATGTATGGCAGTGGACATTCTAAACCTGAGCCTTACAATCCCCTCGAACGGGAATAAACAACTATGAAACGTACACTTCCAATTATTGCCGTGCTGATGTTTGCGGCGAGCAGCCTTGCCCAAGGTCCTGCTGGAGTTGCTCCGCTTGGGAGTCAGGGATATGAAATAGATAAATACGATGTCTTGGATGAGGCTGAATATAAGTTCTCGTATAAGCTGACATGCATCGTTGACACCATTACAAAAGAAAAGGTCGTCAATAACCTAATACTGCTAACGGGTCCTAAATACTCCAAATTCTTCAACAACTATCCTCCTCATCCCGAATTGAAAAAGGGACGTGCAAGAACGGATGAAAGCCGAGGATTAGGGGCGACAGAGGTTTATAAGAACATGGAGAAGAAGAAAATGTCTGTAACGACCCGTGTGTGGATGCCACGTGATGTATATATCTATGAAGAAGACTTACCCGTGCAGATGTGGACGTTTTCGTCGGACTTCAAACAGATACACGGGTATAAATGCCAGAAGGCCACCACGTCTTTTCTCGGTCGTGACTATACGGCCTGGTTTACGACGGAGATACCAATTTCCAATGGTCCGTGGAAGTTGGGAGGTCTGCCTGGGATGATACTCGAGGCTTACGATACACAGTTACACTACGTCTTTAATTGCGTGGGTATCGAGAAGTTGAAGAAGCCAGAGCCCATTGTCATGTACAATTGGCACTATGTAAAGACTTCCCATAGTAGGATACAGAAAATGATAAGGCTGATGCACGAAGACCTCTATCTTTTCGTCAACCAAGCCATGAACAGGAATACCGACCCGGACCACGTGCCCAAACCCCGTCCTTATAACCCCCTCGAACGGGAATAGTAGATAATGAAGAATAAAGAATCAACTATTTCAAGCCCAATCGGTATTTCAAGGAAAAGAACAGCAAATGAAAGAGCTTACTTTCCAACAATGGCTATATCCCGAGCATGAGGGAGGGGGAGATGTCCAGAATCAGGCAGAGCTGACGGGCAATCTTCAGGGTCGGGTCGGCACGGCCAGTCATGTAGTCGCTGATACGGGAGGGGCTGATGCCGATTTCCTTTGCCAGCTCCCGCTGCGTCATACCTCGCTCCTCCAAAGAAAGTGCCAGCAGTTCCGATACGGAAGGTTTGCCCATGGGAAAGTGCTTCTTTTCGTAGGCAATGACCACATCCGAAGCCATAGAGAGTTCAATGGCAGACTTGTCGTCGGCAGGGGTGTCCTCGCAGACCAACGGGAGCAGTTCCTCTATCCGTTCCAACGCGTACTCATACTGAAGTGTTTCTTTGTCTTTCATTGCCGTGTAAATGTCTATATAGTTGAACAATCAATTTTGTCGTATTCCTCATGCGTACCTACCCATCGGATGAAAATGTAACCCATAACAAACTTCACGACTACCACCAAACGGTATCTGTTTCCGCGAATGTTGAAAACGTAGTGCTGGTTGCCTACATAGTCGGCCGAAGGGAAGTCTGCCCGAATATCCGAGAAATTTGTCCACTCGGCTTCCGCGGCAATCTCATACCATCGTTCCAATGCTACGCGGGAATCCTCGCGTCCTGGGCTTTCGAAGAATTCTTTCAGTTTCCTATGGGATACTATCCGCATTTTTGTTTCTATTCGGCTGCAAAAATAGAACAGAAATTTTAGATAACAAAACAAAATGATTAAAAAATTTTGGAAAACCGAAATTATATAAGAAAAAAAGTCGTTTTTTGCTGCTTACTGATGGCGACGGCGACTGGGGCTGCGGCGCAGACGAAGCTGAGCGGCACGGTGACCACCACGAAGGGCGAGGCGCTGGCGGACGTGTCGGTAGTGCTGATGCCGAAGGGGTCGGAGAATGTCATCGGCTTTACGTTTACCGATGATGACGGGCGCTTCTCCCTGGAGACGGCGGCGGGCACGGACAGCCTAACGCTGAAGGTGTTCGGCCTGAACGTGGAGCAGGTGAGCAGAGATATTGCCAACCGCACGCAGACGGTGGATTTCATCGTAGGCGAGAAGGTGACAGAGCTGCGCGAGGTGGTGGTGAACGAGCAGAAGATGTGGGGCGGCAAGGACACCATCAACTACGCCGTCTCGGCCTTTGCTTCGGAGAAGGACCAGGTCATCGGTGACGTGCTGAAGAAGATGCCGGGCATCGACGTGAAGGAGTCGGGCGAGATAACCTATCAGGGCAAGGGCATCAACAAATTCTACATCGAAAACCTCGACCTGCTGCAAGGGCGTTACGGCATTGCCACAAACAACATCGCCGCACGGGACGTGGCAACAGTTCAAGTGCTGGAGAACCACCAGCCCGTGCGGGCGCTGGAGGACGTGCAGTTCTCCGACCGCGCTGCCATCAACCTGAAGCTGAAGCCCGAAGCCAAGGGAACGTTCTCGGTAAATGCGAGAGTGGGAGCAGGGGCAACGGAGGACGCTCAATCTAAACCCCAATCTTCAAACTCCAATCCACAGCTTTCATTCTTGCGTGATATAGAGCTAGCAGGGATGTTCTTCGGACGGACGTACCAAAACATGACGACCCTGAAGAGCAACAATGCAGGCCACGACCTGACGCGCGAGCTGACGCAGTTTAACGCCTCGTCCATGCCCTCGGCAGAGAGCTACCTGTCGCTGCGGATGCCCACACCGCCGGGTATCGACAAGGGACGCTGGCTGCGCAACGACTCGCACGCCGCCACAGCGAACAACCTTTTTAAATTGGGGACGTCGGCGCAGCTGAACGTGAACGTCATCGGCTACACCGACAAGGAAGACCGCGAGAGCATGGCCGAGACGTCGTACCTGCTGCCGGGCATGGGCACGCGCATCATCACCGAGCAGATGGCGTCCGTCCGACGGACAGACCTCGTGGAGGGCGAGGTGCGCTACAACCTGAACGAGAAGATGCGCTACGTGAACAACTACCTGCGCGTGGCCGGGCAACGCCAACGCAGCGAAGGCATCATCCTGACTCCCGACCGCGTGGAGCAGGCGCTCAGCCAGCCCAGCATCAGCATCGGCGACGTGTTCCACTATATCCATCGCACGGAAAGCGGCAAGGGCTTCGAGACGCAGACGAACATCGGCTACGCCACATCACCCAGCACGCTGGAAGTGGAAAGTCAACCGATGGAGCAGCGAGTGGAGAGCCAAGCTTGTTTAGGCTATCCCGAGTCGCGACAGAGGAAGAGCGAAGCTCAACAAGTCAACCGTTATCAACAGCTGATGCAGACGAGTACGCTGACGGTGAATAGCACGCTGGCCCTGCTCACGGCCTTCGCGTTAGGCAACGTCCGCCTCACCCCCAGAATCAGGATGTACTATCAAAATCAGGGGATGACGTCGGAACTGACGGGAGAACAATTATCCAGTCTCTATTCACTAATCACCGACCCATCACTCTCCTCCAACAACAGCCGCCTCCAACATTTCCGCGGGGTGGCGTCGGCGGATCTGTCCTATCAACGAAAGCGGATAAAGGCATCGCTGACATTACCGCTGTCGTACAACTGGCTGGACTACCACGACCGTTTGCACGACGGGGAGGATAAGGCTCTGACACGGGTCTGGCTGCAACCGTCGGCCTCAGTACAGTACGAGCCGGGCACGGGCTGGACGCTCAATGCCAACGCCGGACAGTCGTATCAGACGGGCTCGCCCTCAACACTCTACGGCGGCTACATCCTGCGCAACTACCGCACGCTGACGCGCTATGACAGCCGCATCGCGTACAGCTCGACGCAGTCAGCCAACCTGAACGCCTCGTATAAGGATATCTTCAGCATGTTCTTCGCTGGTGCGGGCGTACGCTATTCGCGCAGCCAGAGCGAGGTGCTCTACGGACAGAACTTCGCCGAGGGCAGCAGCCTGATGGCCACTACAACGATGATAGAGCTGCCCACCACGTCGCAACGCGTGTCGATGACAGGCGATGTCAGTAAGGGTTTCGACTGGAAGAAACTATTGGTGAAAGCGGGTGTGGAGTATGCTACGGGAACATCGCAGTATCTGCAGCAGGACGTAGTGGCGGACGTAGTTAGCAGCGGTCTCTCGGCGACGGGCGGGCTGTCCATCCAGCTGACGCGCCGCCTGCTGTTCGACTGGAAGGGCGCCTTCGGCACCAGCCGCAGCCATACACGGGGAGGGGAATCGCTGCAGCCCATCCGCTCCTGCACCAACCACTTCGCCCTGAACCTGCCGCTGCTCGCAGGCTTCGACATGACGCTGTCACACGAACTCTACTACAACAGCGCCACCGTGGGCGACGACAAAAACTTCTCGCTCACCGACGCCGCCCTGAGCTACAAGCACAAGCGCACCACGTGGACGCTGACCTGCGGAAACATCCTGAACACCCGCAGCTACGTCACCGCCTATCACAACGCCATCAACACCTACTACTCCGCCTATACCATCCGTCCCGCTAACCTACTGCTGAAAGCATCGTTTAAAATGAAATAGGTGTCCGTGGGGGATGGACTCCAATAGCCATCCTTTTGTTTGTACCTCTAAAAAAGAGTAAGGCGACGCCTGGAGTGGGCATCGCCTTACGGATGACAATGTGAGTGGGGAAGGATTACTTCATGATGACGCGAGCCATCTCGAGGACCTTGTTGCTGTAGCCCCATTCGTTGTCGTACCAAGCGCAGACCTTGACGAACGTCGGGTCGAGCTGGATGCCGGCCTTGACGTCGAAGATGGAGGTACGCGGGTCGTTGCGGAAGTCGGTGCTGACGACGGCCTCGTCGGTGTAGCCGAGGACACCCTTCAGCTCGCCTTCGGAAGCTTCCTTCATGGCAGCGCAAATCTCGTCGTAGGTGGCGGGCTTTGCGAGCTCGCAGGTGAGGTCAACGAAGCTGACATCCGAGGTGGGGACGCGGAGGGACATGCCGGTGAGCTTGCCGTTCAGGACGGGGAGCACCTTGCCGACAGCCTTGGCTGCGCCAGTGGAGCTGGGGATGATGTTCTCCAGAATGCCACGGCCGCCGCGCCAATCCTTCTTGGAGGGACCGTCAACGGTCTTCTGCGTAGCAGTAGCAGCGTGAACGGTGGTCATGAGGCCACGGACGATGCCGAACTTGTCGTTCAGAACCTTGCTGATGGGGGCAAGGCAGTTGGTGGTGCAGCTGGCGTTGCTGATGATGGTCTGGCCGGCATAGGTCTCGTGGTTGACACCATAGACGAACATCGGGGTGGCATCCTTCGAGGGAGCGGACATGATGACCTTCTTGGCACCAGCCTTGATGTGTGCCTCAGCGAGCTCGGCGGTGAGGAAGAAACCAGTAGACTCGACAACGACGTCGGCGCCCAGGGCACCCCAAGTGATGTTGATGGGATCCTTCTCGGCGAAGACCTGAATCTTATGGCCATCGACGATCATGTAGTTGCCCTCGACCTTAATGTCGTGGTTGAACTGGCCGTGTACGGAGTCGTACTTCAGCATGTAGGCCAGATAGTCGGGATCGAGCAGGTCGTTGATACCGACGACCTCGATGTCCTTACCAAAATTCTCAACTGCTGCACGGAAAACCATACGTCCAATGCGGCCGAAACCATTAATACCAAGTTTAATCATTGTACTTAAAATTTGAGGTTATAAAACTAAAAAAATCACTTTTTCGAAATTTATTTCTGAAAAACGGCGCAAAATTAAGAATTTCTTTTTATATTTGCACGAAATTTCATTTAAAAAGAGTAAAAATCATGGCAAAAAGTAAATTCTTACAGGAGTTCAAGGACTTCGCAATGAAAGGAAATGTGGTAGATATGGCTGTCGGTGTGGTCATTGGCGGCGCGTTTGGCAAAATCGTCTCATCGTTGGTTAGCGATGTCATCATGCCCGCCATCGGTGCACTGATGGGCGGACTGGACTTCACAACCCTGCGCTGGGTCATCAAGCCGGCTTACACTACCGAGGCCGGCAAGGAAATCGCTGAGGCTTCCCTCAATTATGGCAACTTCATCCAGACAGTGGTTGACTTCCTCATCATCGCCTTCTCCATCTTCCTCGTCATCCGCGCCATCGCCAAGATGAACGCCAAGAAGAAGGCTGCCGAGGAGGCCGCTGCCGCCGCTGCTGCTGCCGCTGCACCTGCTCCCGAACCCACGAAGGAGGAAGTGCTGCTCGGCGAAATCCGCGACCTGCTGAAAAAACAGGCAGAGAAGTAAAGAAGTTTAAATGGGAGTAAAATAGGAAGTAAAAATGGGAGTTATGTGCTCCGCGCAGGACGATAGTTGGAGCTTCGGCCGTACACAGAACAATTGTCCTCGAGCGTAGCGAGTTTACTTCCATGAGCGAAGCGAACGGACGGAGCAGCGAGAGCAAAAGAGCTTGCTCATTTTGCCGAGTCGTGACGGACGAAGGCGAAGCCAATTAACTTCCACTTTTACTTCCCTTTTAACTCCATTATCATCAAAGTAAGGTAAAGAAAAAGGAAACATGACAACATCAGGTAACGTCCGTCCTGCCGACATGGTGCGCATCACCACGCCGGCTCTGGCAGAGAAATTCATAGAGGAACAACTGGGTGCCCTGCGTGCCCAGATCGGTAATAAGAAAGTGTTGCTGGCGCTGAGCGGAGGCGTCGATTCGTCCGTCGTGGCAGCCCTGCTCATCAAGGCTGTCGGACAGCAGCTCGTGTGCGTACACGTCAACCACGGCCTGCTGCGCAAAGGCGAGCCCGAACAGGTCATCAGCGTGTTCCGCGGCGAAATGAATGCCAACCTCATCTACGTGGATGCCGTGGACCGTTTCCTCGACAAACTTGCCGGCGTTGCCGACCCCGAGCAGAAGCGCAAGATCATCGGCTCGGAGTTTATCCGCGTTTTCGAGGAGGAAGCCCGCAAACTCGAGGGCATCGAGTTCCTCGCCCAGGGCACTATCTATCCCGACATTGTGGAGAGCGGCCCCGTCAAGAGCCACCATAACGTGGGCGGACTGCCCGACGACCTGAAGTTCGAGCTCGTCGAACCCATCAAGCTGCTCTTCAAGGACGAGGTACGCGTCGTAGGCAAGGCCCTCGGACTGCCTGACAATATGGTCTATCGCCAGCCTTTCCCCGGTCCCGGACTGGGTGTGCGCTGCACGGGTGCCATCACCCGCGACAGACTGGAGGCCGTGCGCGAGTCGGATGCCATCCTGCGCGAGGAGTTTGCCAAGAACGGCCTCGAGGGCAAGGTATGGCAGTATTTCACCATTGTCCCCGACTTCCGCTCCACAGGCGTCAAGAACGACATGCGCTCGTGGGAGTGGCCCGTCATCATCCGTGCGGTGAACACCCGCGATGCGATGACTGCAACCGTTGAACCCGTTCCCTTTGATTTACTCCAACATATCACCGCCCGCATCGTTTCCGAGGTGAAAGGCGTCAACCGTGTCCTCTTCGACCTGACGCCCAAACCCACCGGCACCATCGAGTGGGAGTAAAACGAAAGAAGAAGGAAAATAAGAAATGAACCTGTTCACCAGACTGTTCGGCAAGAAGAATGCCGAAGAGAAAATCAAGGTGGGCACCATGGAGGATTTCATGGTGCTCATCCGAGTGTACTACCAGGCCGTCATGGCGTCGAACATCGGCATTACCAACATCAACATGCTGCCCGACCTCGCCATGTTCAAGCGCTCACTGAAGATTCCCACACAGAATAACAAACTCGGCCTGGCTGAGAAGTCGCACTGCCGCAAGATGCTCATGCAGCTCTACGGTATCAGCGACGGTTTCTTCAAGGAAATCGACGCGTCCATCAAGAAGAACTGCCGCAACATCAACGATGTCAACGGCTACTTCTTCCGCTTCCAGCAGTTCAACGAGAACCTGATGATGCTCGTGGGCAACCTGATGAAGTGGAAGTTCCGCACGCCCGGCTTCATGAAGAAAGCCCTCCATGCCCTCACGGAACAGACCATCAGCGACATCCTGACGAAGAACAAGTGGAAGGACGAGGCGACGTACAAGACCGTGGGCATCGTGCGCCAGTTGCAGCAGCAGCTGGGCTATTCGGCTGACTGGATGACGGAATTCGTCTATAACGTCGTCCGCCTTGCTAAGAAGGAGAAACGCCCAGCTCAGCAGCCCGACGAGAAGAAAAAATGAAAGGAATTTACGGTTTGACGATTTGCGATTGACGATTAATTTTACTATTTTGGTAGTTGATTATTTATGATGCACCTGATGGAAATTACCAAAGAATCCAATTGAAAAAAAATTGTAAATAGTAAATCGTCAAATTGTAAATATAAAAAGGTATGACGCGCGACGACGAAATCCTGTTTGACGCCTTCGAAGAGAAGCTGCACCAGCTCATCGGACGGCACGATGCCCTCAAGGCTGAGAACCTTGAGCTGCGTGCCCGTCTCGATACCGTCAGTGCCGACTTGAAGAAGGCGCGCGAGGACTATGCCGCGCTGGAACAGTCGTACCTCAACCTGAAGACAAGCCGTGTGCTCGAAGGCATCGATATGGAGGACGTCAGCGACACCCGCGACAGGATTGCGCGGCTGGTGCGTGAAGTGGACCATTGCATTGCCCTGCTCAATGCGTAGCGGAAAGCCCTATATATAATAAGGTATAAAGAATCCTCACCCGCAGACGATGGACGACAAACTGAGAATAAAACTGCTGATAGGCGATGCGAACTACCCCCTGCGCATCAATCGTGCTGACGAGCAGCTCTACCGCGACGCTGCGCGGCATATCAACGATATGCTGAACCGCTATCGCGAGACCTTCCCTGGACTCAGCAAGGAGCAGTATTTGGCTATGGTAGCCCTCCACTTCAGCTACATGAACATGGAGCACCAGCACGACAACGATACGGCCCCCTTCGCCGAACGCCTCCAACAATCCATCAGCCTGCTGACAGACTACCTCACGGACGAACCGCAGGAAAATCAGAAACCTATAAACCCATAAACTTATAAAACCCCTTAAACAAAATATCAACAAACCTCTGCCCCAGGCAGAGACAAACAAAAAAGTAACATGACAGCAACAGTGATAATTGCAGCCGTAGTCGGCTTGGTGGTGGGTGCACTCATCGTGTACTTCATCTTCCTTGCCGGCTCGAAATCGAAGTACAAGGCCGTCATCAAGGAGGCGGAAGCCGAGGCCGAAGTCATCAAGAAGAACAAACTCCTCGAAGTGAAGGAGAAATTTCTCAACAAGAAAGCCGAGTTGGAGAAGGAAGTGGGCATCCGCAACCAGAAAATCCAGCAGGCCGAGAACCGCATCAAGCAGCGTGAGCAGCAGCTCAACCAGCGTCAGGAGGAACTCCAGCGCCGAAGCAAGGAGGCCGATGCCATCCGCGAAACCCTTGACAACCAATTACAGGTAGTTGAACACCGCAAGGAGGAACTGGAACACCTGCAGCAGCAGGAGCGTGTGAAGCTCGAATCCATAAGCGGACTCTCTGCCGATCAGGCCAAGGAGCGCCTCGTGGAGTCGCTCAAGGAAGAGGCCAAGTCCGATGCTGCCTCCTACGTCAACGAAATCATTGAGGAGGCCAAGCTTTCAGCCAACAAGGAAGCCAAGCGTATTGTCATCCAGACCATTCAACGCATCGCTACGGAAACGGCCATTGAGAACAGCGTCACCGTCTTCCACATTGAGAACGATGAGATGAAGGGACGCATCATCGGCCGTGAGGGACGTAACATCCGCGCCCTCGAAGCTGCCTGCGGCGTTGAAATCGTTGTCGACGACACCCCTGAGGCTATCGTTATCAGCGGTTTCGACCCCCTGCGTCGTGAGACGGCTCGTCTGGCTCTTCATCAGCTGGTAGCCGACGGACGCATCCATCCCGCACGTATCGAGGAGGTCGTCGCCAAAGTGCAGAAGCAGCTTGAGGAGGAGATTGTCGAGACGGGCAAGCGTACGACCATCGACCTCGGTGTACATGGTCTGCATCCCGACCTTATCCGCTTGGTAGGCAAAATGAAATATCGCTCCAGCTATGGGCAGAACCTCTTGCAGCATGCACGCGAAACGGCTAACCTCTGCGGCGTTATGGCTGCCGAGCTCGGGCTCAATCCCAAGAAAGCCAAGCGCGCCGGTCTGCTCCACGACATCGGTAAGGTACCCGATGAGGATACCGACCTGCCACACGCCCTTTACGGCATGAAGATTGCCGAGAAGTACAAGGAGAAGCCCGATATCTGCAACGCTATCGGTGCCCACCACGACGAAGTGGAGATGACGTCCCTGCTTGCCCCCATCGTTCAGGCGTGCGATGCTATCAGCGGCGCCCGTCCTGGTGCCCGTCGCGAGATTGCCGAGGCCTACATTAAGCGTCTCAACGACCTTGAGGACATCGCTATGTCCTACCCCGGCGTCACGAAGACCTACGCTATTCAGGCAGGACGCGAGCTCCGCGTCATCGTCGGTGCCGACAAGATTGACGACGCTACTACCGAAGCCCTCTCCGGTGAAATCGCCAAGAAGATTCAGGACGAGATGACCTATCCTGGACAGGTGAAAATTACCGTCATCCGCGAAGTCCGCTCCGTCGCTGTAGCGAAATAGCTTTCCCCAAAACCCTCACCGCAAACAGGTGAGGGTTTTTTGTCTTCAATAAAGATTGTTTTTGCATCCTTAAAACCAAACGAATGGAGATGAAACGGCTGATAATAATCGTAGTGATGTTGAGCGCCGCACTTACGACGATAGCGCAAGTGGCGAAGCCGGCTCCCTACGGCCCGCTACCTAACGAGAACCAGCTGCGCTGGCAGGAGATGGAGATGTATGCCTTCATCCATTACTCGCTGAATACCTATACGGATCAGGAGTGGGGCTTTGGCAATGAAGACCCGCAGTTGTTCAACCCTTCAGACCTCGATTGCCGGCAGTGGGCACGTGTCTGCAAACAGGCGGGCATGAAGGGCATCATCTTTACTGCCAAGCATCACTGCGGCTTCTGCATGTGGCCCTCGGCCTACACGGAGTATAGCGTGAAGAACGCGCCGTGGAAGAACGGGAAGGGCGATGTCGTGCGCGAATTGGCTGATGCTTGTCGCGAGGAGGGGCTGAAGTTTGCTGTTTATCTCTCGCCTTGGGACAGAAATCATCCTGAGTATGGCCGTCAGGCCTATGTCGAGTACTTCCGCAATCAGTTGCGTGAACTGCTGACGCAGTATGGCGATATCTTCGAGGTGTGGTTTGACGGAGCAAATGGAGGCGACGGTTGGTACGGTGGGGCTAATGAGACGCGCCGCATCGATGGAAAGACCTACTACGGATGGGCAGAGACATTCCGTATGATTCGTGAACTGCAACCTAATGCCGTGATTTGGAACGATGGCGGAGACCGAGGAGACCTGCGCTGGGTGGGTACTGAGGCTGGCAACGTGGGTGAAACCAACTGGAGCCTGATGTATCGCGAAGGCGACACTTCGTGGAACATGCTGCACTACGGTGTGGAGGATGGCGATGTGTGGTGTCCTGGCGAAACAAATACCAGCATTCGTCCGGGCTGGTTCTATCATGAGGCAGAAAACGAACATGTGAAAAGTCTATCGAAACTGATGGACACCTATTATAAATCTGTGGGACGCAACTCCACGCTGCTCCTCAACTTCCCCATTGCCCCCAACGGGCGCATCCATCCTAACGACAGCCTTCGTGGCATCGCCTTCAAGAAGATGATAGACGAGGTGTTCAAGGAGAATCTTATCGATAAAGCTAAAATCCGTACGAAGCAATTGCCTTCCTCCAAAGGAAGGACGTCGGGGATTGGGAGTGTAACAACTATTTCTTTCAGACATCCCACAACCTTCAACCGTTTTCTCGCTGAAGAGGACATCGCTCTGGGGCAGCGTGTGAAGAAGTTTTCTCTGGAGGCATACGTCAATGGAGAGTGGCAGCTCCTCAAGGATGAACTGGTGGAACATGGCGATGGGCTGACGACTATCGGACACCGGCGCATCATCTGTTTCCCTGCTGTCACAGCATCGAAACTCCGCTTTACCATTACCGACTCGAAGGCACAGCCTGTCATCAAGAAGCTTGGCGTCTATCTCGCTCCAGACCTTACTGCTGACATCCCTGACAGCGGAGAAAAGAAATCATCGTCCCTCCACATCTTTTTCAGCGGACCTCGTCAGATGCTCATCGACTGGGATTCAGATCAGACTTTTACAACATTCCGTTACCTTCCTCCTCAGGAATCCAGCGAGGGCACCATCATTCACTACACACTTTGGGGCTCCACTGACTGGAACCATTGGACGAAACTTGCGTCGGGCGAGTTTTCAAACATTGTCAACAACCCCATTTGGCAGACCATCAACTTCCCCGCTACCAAGGTTCGCATCCTCAAACTGGATGCCGACCGCCTATCCAGTGGCGAGCGCATGGCCTACGGCGATATAGAGTTCTATTGAAAAAAAAAGATAACACGATGAAAAGATCAAATCAGTTCAGATTACGGATGTTCGTCGCCATCCTTACTTTTTGCGGCGCTTTAACCGTTACGGCTCAGGAAAGCGAGCCTGTCCAGGCCTATTTCACTACTGCTGACATGCCTGACATGCTGCGGTTCCTGCCTGCGCCTCCCGACACCATCGGTGCTTTGTTCACCCACGACATCATGCAGTACATGTGGGGCAAGACCATGCGGCTCGACCCCGAGCGCAGTGCTATTGCTATTCGCGACGCTGAATATGGGCTGGAGTGTATCATCCGTGAGTTCAGCGAGCCTTTTGGTATGCAGATATCTTTGGAGGATACTCCTGAGATTTATCGTGTGCTACGTGACGGCACCGCTACCTGCGATAGCATCTGCACGTTCCCCAAGAAATACTACATGCGCAAACGTCCCTTTATGCGCTTCAACGAGCATACGTTGACTCCCGACGAAGAGGAGAATCTGTCAAAGAACGGTTCCTACCCCTCAGGACACACAATCTTGGGTTGGAGCGCGGCATTGTTGCTCTCAGAAATCAATCCTGACCGTGCCGACACTATCATGGCACGTGGTTACATGTATGGCGAGAGTCGTGTCATCGTGGGTGCCCATTGGCAAAGCGACATTGATGCCGGCCGTCTGGTCGCTTCAGTAGCCTACGCTAAGCTGCATACCAGCGAGGCATTTTTGGAACAGATGAGGAAGGCTCGTGCTGAGTTCATCGCGAAAAAGGGTGCCGTTGGGGCGCCTCCCATTGTATTGCCCACGCAATTAACCGAACAGACCTATCGTCTTGATGGCACTCCTGCTACGGACGATACACGTGGCGTAGTCATCCAGGGAAACCAAAAGCACTTGAGAAAATAGGGCGGACGTTTATTCCTATCCTTTTAGGCTGAGTTGGTGAATAGCGGGATTGGCGTACATTTCCAACAGTTTATGATGGAGGAAGGGTACGTCGGGGTGCTCAATCTGTACTTTGGCAATCTGGCCTTCAATGTGGGTCTCAAAAGCCTCGCGCTCTGTGGGCGTATAATAGACTTTATGACTTATTGACTTGTTAACTTGTGGACCTTCTTCCTGAAGTAGGTCAAGGGCAATATAGTTGGCAGGGTATAGGCGATAGCCACGATAGATGGCTTCATCGATATGTTGTGCTACGGCGGTAAAGAAGTCGGGCTTTGGCATATCGTCAGGCAACATGTCGAGGAAATCGTTGATACAAGGGGCAGCTTGGTAATGGATGTGTCCCTTCCAGCCGAAGATTCCTGTACGCATGTTGATGAGATCGTCGGACTGCGACTTTCGGAAACCAGGAATGTCTCGTTTCAATTGAAACTCCTGTGCTTTCAGGTAGTCGCAGGGGTCGTATTCATAACTGATGGAAAGAGGAGTGAGGTTGATGTCTTTCAGTCGCTGCTTATTGGTGCCCGTACCTGATATGACGAACATCTTGAGCAGGCTCTCCTGCGTTTCGTCGGAGGAATCCTTCGAGCGCCCTTCGCGCTGGGCAATCCAGATGGGAACCTGTTTAACGCCAGAGGCATAGTGCATGTAGGCCGAGAGTCGTTGGCTGGCTTGGAGGATGTCGTGAATACCACCAGTGCGGGTGACGATGAAACTGCGGTTGATGCGTACCAGCGTCTTTATCCAAGGGTAGATAAGGAGATTGTCGCCGATGGCAATTTCAACAGTGGAAAGCCCTTTTTCGATGAGCAGCAAGTCTAAAAGACCGGAGTCGAGGACAATGTCGCGGTGATTGCTGATGTAGGTGTAGTTCTGCCGTTCCGGAGTTAGGTTGACGGCAGAGAAATCGCAGCTGAGGCCATTGGAACAGCGGGCTACGAGCCCTTTGAGGAAGGGCTTACAGAAAGCCGCTTGGAACTCCATGCAGGTGTGGCACCCGCGCATGGTATGCGCAATATGCTCGAAGGGGATGTCGGGAAAAACGGAGGCAACGACGCGTCGGAAGGTGGCGTCGGAGAGCAACTCCTCGTAGGCTGCAGGAAGTTCTTCCGGCTCAAAAGGCCGCATGTCGGTGAAGTCCATAGGGGGAGAGGTTTAGGAGTACAGGAGTATAGACAAAACTATTTTTCTTAACTCTTAACTAAATAAACGAATCTTCGATGATGTCTGTGAGGACGTCCTTGATGTCGAGTCCAGCTGCGCGTACCTGTTGGGGAATGAAGCTTGTAGCAGTCATGCCGGGTGTGGTGTTGATTTCAAGGAGATTGAGTTTGCCACCCTCGGTGATGATGTAGTCGATGCGAATGATGCCGCGGCAGGGGAGAATGTCGTAGATGGCAGAGGTGAGCTGGCGCACACGTTCTGCAGTTTCCTCAGGGATGCGTGCGGGGGTGATTTCTGCAACACGGCCATTGTATTTGGCATCATAGTCGAAGAATTCGTCCTCGCTTACTACTTCAGTGATGGGGAAAACAACGCTGTTCTTGTGGGTTTTGTAGCAGCCACAGGTGATTTCGGTACCCTCCATAAAGGCCTCTACCATCACTTCGTCGGCTTCTTTAAGCGCCTCAGCAATAGCAGGCTGTATCTGTTCGCGCGTCTTGACCTTGGTAGTGCCGAAGCTGCTGCCGCCACACGTGGGCTTGATAAAGCAGGGGAGGCCGATGCGCTCAATAATGTCATCATCGGTAATGGCACTGCCTTTACGAAGTGTGAGCGACTCGGCCACGCGGACGCCAAAGCCACGTAGATACTGGTTGAGGACGAACTTGTTGAACGTCATAGCCGAAATAAGGGGCGAGCAAGTGGAATAGGGGAGACGAATGAGCTCGAAGTAACTCTCAAGCAAGCCATTCTCGCCTGGTGTACCGTGAATGGTGATGTAGGCATAGTCAAAGCAGATGTGACGACCGCCGAAGTCAAAGCCGAAATCGTTACGGTCTATGGGGGCTGTGCCTCCGTCAGGGAGATTGACGTGCCAGTCGGTGCCGTGAAGCACAACCGTCCAGAGGTCGTAACGCTCGTGGTCCATAAATGAGGTGAGGCCTTCAGCAGAGCGGAGGGAAACTTGATATTCGGAGGAGTCGCCTCCAGCTACAATGGCAATGGTTCGTTTCATGAAGGTAAGAGTATTATCGTTGTTCTGAAATGTTCGGATTGGTTATATCGTTCTGTGGGAGATGTAGTTGCGCCAGCGGTCAAGGAGGACTGTCATGTCGGAGGGGAGTTCGGAATTGAAAAACAACTCCTCACCAGTACGGGGGTGGACGAAACCGAGTGTGCGGGCATGAAGTGCCTGACGGGGACAGACATCGAAGCATCCCTGTACAAACTGACGGTAGCTTCCGGAGGGCGTGCCCTTCAAAATCTCGTTACCTCCGTAGCGTTCGTCGTTGAAGAGCGGATGGCCGATATGCTTCATGTGGACACGAATCTGATGGGTCCGGCCCGTCTCCAATTGGCATTGCACGAGGGTGACGTAGCCTAGGCGCTCAAGCACTGTATAGTGGGTGATGGCGTGCTTGCCAATGGAGGGGTCGCTGTAAGCAGCAAAGCGTTGGCGGTCGTGGATGTCGCGGGCAATCTGAGTTGTGACGGTGCCTGTATCTTCGTCTATCAATCCCCAGACGAGGGCGTTGTATTGGCGGTGGGTCGTCTTATTGAAGAACTGAATACCGAGTGATGTCTTGGCATCGGCTGTTTTCGCCACGACGAGCAAACCGCTGGTGTCCTTGTCTATGCGGTGGACAAGACCTACTTCGGGGCTGTTGGGGTCATAGTCGGGGTTATCCTTCAGGTGCCAGGCAATGGCGTTCACGAGCGTACCTTCCCAGTTTCCGACACCAGGATGGACGCACATGCCCGCAGGCTTGTTGATGACCATGAGGTCATCGTCCTCATAAATGATGTCCAGCGGAATGTCCTCCGGCTCGATGTCGCCTGCGTAGCGCGGACGGTCCATCATGATGGTGATGACGTCGCAGGGCTTTATGCGGTAGTTGCTTTTGACGGGCTTGCTGTCGACGCGGATAAGCCCTGCCTCAGCTGCCTTTTGAATGCGATTGCGCGAAGTGCCGGGGATGTGGGTGAAGAGGTATTTGTCGATACGTACTTGTTCCTGTCCTTTGTCGACGGTCAGGCGGTAATGCTCAAATAGCCCGGTATCCTCGTCGAGGGCGTCGCTGTCGTCATCGACGAGTTCTTCAGGGCTTTCAGGCAGCAACCCCGCTGCCAGCAGCTCGTCATCAGTATCGTCAAAACCAGTCATCGTCGACTACTGGCTCGGGTTTCTTCTCCTGTTCCTTCTCGCCATTGCCGACGACAAGGGTGATGGCTGCGCCCTCGGGTATGAGGTCTCCGCCGTGTACTTCCCGTCCGTTGTAGCGCACTTTATAGACCCAGTCGATTTCTCCTCGGATGGTGTCGTTGGGCGTGAGGGTGAATCCGGCAGCACGGAGTTGCGATGAAGCCTGGCGCAGCGAGCTGTTGTCGGCAATGTCGGGCAGAGCCACCATCGGCTCGTTGCCAGAGCTAAGTGTCAGATAGATGGCGCGCCCGCGCTTTACCTTGGCGTCAGCCTCGGGGCGCTGGGCTACGACTACGCCTGCAGGGACGTCCTTGACATACGTTTTGTCGTAGGAGATTCCTTTCAGCTTTTTTGCCTGTAAGGCGGCAATGGCATCAGACTCGTCGATGCCGGTGACGTCAGGCACCAAAATGGCTTTGCCATGCTGCGTGTAGCTGTCTATCCAGCGGAGAGTTAGAAAAATAGCCAGTACGACGGCCAACAGCATAGCTGCGATGTTAATCCAGAACATGCTGCGCGTCATGGGCTTCTTGTCCTTTTCTTTTTCCTTTTCCTTCATGTTGTTATGTGTAAATGGGGGAGCAAAGGTACACGTTTTTTTATAAAAAAAGAAGTAATGGCCCGAAAAAAACCATTACTTCCTCTTTCCAATACCCTGCGGGAGGGCGTCTTGCGGCTTACTTCTTGTTACGTACTCCGTTGAATTCGTCGGAAATAGTCAGTTTCTTGCGGCCTTTGGCACGACGTGCGGCCAGTACTCGGCGACCATTGGCGGTGGCCATTCTCTCACGGAATCCGTGTTTGTTCTTTCTCTTTCTCAGAGAGGGCTGAAATGTCCTTTTCATATTCTTATATTTTGATGATTTTTCTCTCGATTCCTTAATTTGGGCTGCAAAATTAGAGCCTTTTTTTGGAATAGCCAAGAATCAATGCGATTTTTTCGCGTTTTTTTTGGTTTTTTCCTTCAAATGGCCTATTTTTGTAGCCGTTTTCAGAAACGAATCTATCATTCACATAAAAAAACGATAAATTATGATTCTTTGTCAAGACATTAAAATCGGCACCTGCATCGACTTGGAGGGCCAGCTTTATTTCTGCATCGACTTCCTGCATGTGAAGCCCGGCAAGGGTAACACTTTTGTTCGCACGAAGCTGAAAAACGTTGTCAATGGCCGTGTGCTGGAGCGTACATTCCAAATTGGTTTCAAACTGAATGATGTCCGCGTTGAGCGCCGTCCTTATCAGTATCTCTACAAGGATGATATGGGCTACGTGCTGATGAATCAGGAAACCTTCGAGCAGATTACCCTGAACGGCGACGTCATCACTGGTGTGGAGTACCTGAAAGAGGGAATGGAAATTGAGGTTGTTACCAATGCGACAACGGGCGACGTGCTTTTTGGCGAACTTCCCATCAAGGTGGTGCTTCAGGTGACTTATACTGAGCCTGGCCTGAAGGGCGACACTGCTACTAACACGCTGAAGCCTGCTAAATTGGAAACCGGTACCGAGGTGCGCGTTCCTCTGTTTATTAACGAGGGCGAGTTCGTGGAGATTGACACTCGTGACGGCTCCTATGTCGGCCGCGTAAAGGCGTAACCGAATAGCGTCATGTAAGAAAACGAGCCTTGTTTTTTCGGAAACAAGGCTTGATTTGTCCCTTGAGAGGATGAGCGAGAAATTGAACATTAACCAGTGGGCTGAAGATGACCGTCCGCGCGAAAAGATGATGCGCCACGGCGCTGCTGCGCTCTCCAATGCCGAGTTGCTGGCCATTCTTATTGGCTCAGGCAACACGGAAGAGAATGCCGTGGAGCTTATGAAACGGGTGATGAAGGCCTGCGATGATAGTCTTGTTCGTTTAGGGCGGATGTCCATGGAGGAACTGGTGGAATATCCCGGTATTGGTCCGGCAAAGGCCATTAGCATCCTTGCTGCGTGCGAGCTGGGCAACCGTCGTGTCATGGACCGCACGGAGCAGCCAGTCATCAAATCGGCTCAGCAGGTGTATGAGTATTACTACCCAATACTCTGCGACGAGGCTGCCGAGTACAGCTATGCCCTACTGCTCAATCAGGCATCACGCGTCATCAAGAATTCGCTCATCGGCAAGGGCGGGCTTTCCGAAACACTTGTTGATGTGCGGATTGTCCTTCGGGAGGCGTTAATCAACAAGGCCTCCAGTTTTATCCTCTGTCACAATCATCCCGGCGGCAGCCTCCGTCCCAGTCGTCAGGACGACCAGCTTACCCAGAAAGTCAGGGAAGCAGCAAGCCTGATGAACATCCGGCTAGTCGACCATGTTATTTTTACCACATCGGGCTACTACAGCTACGCCGACGAAGGAAGAATATAGAACTATGTCAGAAGAAGAGAAATACCTCTTGGAGGAGCGCATCGTTGAGGTGCTGAAGACCGTCTATGACCCTGAAATCCCTGTCAATATATACGACTTGGGGCTCATCTACCGTATTGAGGTTATGGAAGATTCCAGCGTGGAGATTGACATGACCCTCACGGCACCCAATTGTCCGGCAGCCGACTTCATCATGGAGGACGTCCGCCTGCGTGTAGAGGGCGTTAGCGGCGTTACGTCAGCTACTGTGAACCTCGTCTTTGAGCCCGAGTGGGATAAGGACATGATGAGCGACGAAGCCAAATTGGATTTGGGGTTTGATGTAGATTGAAAAATGTAAGCTTATGATATACTTTCTTTCCGATGCACACCTCGGCTGCCGCGCCCTCCGCTGGAACCGCACGAGAGAACGTCGCCTGGTACGCTTCCTCGATAGCATCAAGACGAAGGCCTCGGCCGTTTATCTGCTGGGCGATATGTTCGACTATTGGTTTGAGTACCGCTACGTGGTGCCCAAGGGGCATGTCCGTTTCCTTGGCAAGATAGCTGAGCTGACCGACAGAGGCGTTGAAGTTCATTTCTTCATTGGCAATCACGACATCTGGTGCCACAACTACTTGAAGCGTGAGTGCGGCGTCATCATGCACTACAAACCCTACACCGTGGAGATTGAGGGCAAAGTGTTCTACATGGCTCACGGCGACGGGCTGGGCGATGAGGGCGACAAGAAATTCCACTTCCTGCGTCGTCTTTTCCACAGCCGTCTGTGCCAGCGGGCATTCTACCTGCTACACCCCGACTGGAGTGTGCGTCTTGGCCTGAAGTGGGCCGCCAATAGCCGCCGCAAGCACGAGCGCGAAGGACAGCCCGAGTACAAGGGCGAGGAGAACGAGCCGCTGGTGGTCTATTCGAAGAATTACCTGAAAAGCCATCCGGAAATCAACTATTTCCTCTATGGCCATCGCCATATCGAGCTTGACCTTCCCTTAGGTGACGAATGTCGGATGCTGATACTCGGCGATTGGGTGGACAAGTTCACATTTGCCACTTTCGACGGCGAACAGCTTGTTCTTCAACGCTATCTCGAAGGCGAGACCCGTCCTTGATGCATATAATAGAATAAGGAAAGTAAAACACATAAACGATATGAGAAAGATAACGTCAACGACCCTTCTGGCATTTGCCATCCTGATAGCGATGCCTTTGGCGGCGCAGGAAAGTACGCGCTCCATCAGTGACAAGGAAATCATCAAGACGGGCTGGAACATCGGCATCCTGCCTGTGATTGGCTACGACAGTGACCTCGGTTTCCAGTACGGCATTTGTAGCGACATCTTCAACTATGGCGACGGCACCCGCTATCCCTCCTACGACTACAAAATCAACATCGAAGCCAGCACCTACACCAAGGGCTCGAGCGTCCTGCGCACATACGGCGACTTCAAGACCCTCATCCCCGACGGCAAGCTCTTCTTCGACGTCACCTACTTCAACGCGCCGAAGTTCGAGTTCTACGGCTTCAACGGCTTTGCCTCGTACCCTATTCCCAATATGGCCGTGTTTGGTACTAGCCCCACCAACGTCTCCTCTTTGGAACCTTTCTTGCCTAGGGAAGGCAAGAAAACTGCTTTCAACTGGATGTCACGCAACCAGTTCCGCGCGGTAGTCAGTATGCAGAAGAAGATTTCCGGAAGTTTGAATTGGACGGCCGGATTGGCTTATTACAACATTAAGACGGGCGACATCAATCGCGACAAACTTGCAGGCAACGATGCCGAAAAAAAAGAATGGTATGCCAATCAGCTGACTCTTTATAATTTCTACAACGAGTTTGGGTTGATAACCCCCGAGGAAGCCGAGGGCGGCAATGTCACCCAGCTGAAAGCAGGCCTTACCTACGACACCCGCGATCACGACAGCGACCCTACGCGGGGCGTCAACATCGAAGCCACCTTCTACTACGCTCCCGACATCCTCGACCGTACCGATACCTACAACCACACCAACGGCGGTATCCTCTTCATGGGCAGTCATTACGTCCCCGTCGTGGGCGACAAACTCACCCTGGCCTACCGTCTTGGGGCACAATACACGTTGTTTGGCAATGTTCCCTTCTACTTCTGCAACAATATGAACACTATGTTCTTCCGCAAGATGTACACGGAGGGTCTGGGCGGTAATGCCTCCGTGCGCGGCATCCTTCGGAATAGCGTTATCGGCGACGGCTTTGCTTTGCTGAATGCGGAGCTGCGTTGGCGCATCGTGGAGTTCCGTTTCATCAACCAGAACTGGGGCTTTGCCATCAATCCGTTCTTCGACTGCGGACAGGTCATTAAGCCGCATAAGCTTGATCTCCAAAAACGCTCTGATTTCTTGGGTGCCTATAGCTGGGAGGACGAACATCTCCATTGCTCCGCGGGCTGCGGAGTCAAACTGGTGATGAACCACAACATGGTCGTTTCCTTCGAGGCTGCTAAAGCCTTCAGCGCCCGCGATGGTATAGGGCTTTGGACGAATATCGGCTTTAACTACCTATTCTGATGCCCTGCATGAAGACAAAGTTATTCCCGCTTATCTGCCTTGTGCTTGTGGCGTGCGGCAATCCAGCCTCTCCCCAGCCCTCCCCTGAAGGGAAGGGGGCTCAGCAGGAAAGGGTTCCCACCGATGACACCAACGCCACAGGACTTGCAGCCTTCCCCCTTACGGGGAAGCGGGGAGAGAGTCCTTCTCCCCTCCTTCAGGAGGGGTCGGGGGAGGCCCTTCTGGAGCTGCCCCGCTTAGAGGTGCCGCGTAGCGGCGAGCGTATGCTTGTGCACGAGGGCTTCCGCATCTCCTACAACCAGAGCTGGCTCATCCCCAACTGGGTGGCCTATGAACTGACGAAAGAAGAGACACGGGGCGACGTCGAGCGTACGGACTATTTTGACGTTGACCCCACGCTGAAGGGGCGTCAGGCCCGATTTGCCGACTATAGCCATACCGGCTACGACCGAGGACACATGGCTCCGGCGGGCGATATGAAGTGGAGCAAAGAGGCGATGGACGCCTGCTTCTACCTGACGAATATCTGTCCCCAGAACCACAACCTCAACAAAGGCGACTGGAACGACCTTGAGAACGCCTGCCGGCGCTGGGCACGTCGTTACGGACGGGCATGGATTGTGACGGGACCCATCGTTACCTCGCGCGAGCCCAAGACCATAGGCGACCGTCATGTGGTGGTGCCCGATGCCTTCTTCAAGGTGGTACTGGCGCCCAATGGGAAAAAGTACGAGGGTATTGCCTTCGTTATGGACAACAAAGCCGGCAACGGACAGTACATGGACGACTACCGCACCATCGACGAGGTGGAGAACCTCACGGGTATCGACTTCTTCCACGCCCTGCCCGACGGCGTGGAGGACAGCGTGGAATCTTCCGTCGACATAAAGTTCTGGGAACGGAACTGAAGCTTCTGCTCAGCAGGCAGCAAACAAGGCAATAAGGACGTCAAATTCCGGAAAAATTCCAGCCTATGGAACTTTTTTTCCATTTGATGGAATTTTTAGGGAAGTTGATACTGGTGTTTCGTGGAGGTGCGCCAGTAGCTGGGAGAATACATCTGCCAAAATACTTTTTGTCTTAAAATATCTTATTTTTTTCCTTTTTTGTTTGCGCGCGCGAAGGATTCTTTGTAATTTTGGCCAATTTTGAGTGAAGAGGCAGGTTTAGCATGAAGAAGCGTTCAAAGAAGGTGAAGAGAGGCTGGCTCGTGGGACTTTTCGGAGCCGTTGTAGGCATGGCGCTTACGCTCGTTGCCGTGCACTTCTGGGAACGTAGCTCGACGAACGAGAGCTGTGCCATGTGCCATGTGCACCCCAAGGCTGAGGAGAGCTGGAAACTCTCGTCGCATTACAACAACTCCAGCGGCACGAAGACCGATTGCGCCGCCTGCCACCTGCCTCCGAAGAACACCTTTGCCCACTTTATCGCCAAGACGCGCATAGGCATGAAGGACATCTGGGGCTATCTTACCAAGAAGAGCGAGAACATCGACTGGGAGAGCAAGGGCGAGCTGGAGCACGCCGTGAAGATTGTCTACAACAGCTCGTGCAAGACGTGCCACGTCAACCTGTTCCCCGCCGGCATCAGCGATGACGGCATTTCGGCCCATCTCTACTATGAGGAAAACGAGAAGAAGCTGGGCCTCCAATGCATCAGCTGCCATCTGGACGTGGGGCATTATAACCCCAACTATAGCCACGCCAAGATGGTGGGCGTGCCGCGTCCAAAGGCGCGCGGCGACATTTATACGGATCCCGCTACCGTCACCTCCTTCGCCAACTTCAAGGAGCAGATTCCCGCAACGGACATCGATATCCCTATGATAGCCATACCGGGCGGCACGTTCCTCATGGGAAGCAATAAGAAAGACGCTTACAGCCAGCCTGATGAGTGGCCGCAGCATATGGTGAGCGTCTCGTCGTTCTTCATGAGTGAGACTGAAATCACGTGGGATCAGTATTGGACGTTCTATGCCGAAACCATGTCTGAAGGCCGCACGCCGCCCGAGGTTATCTACGCCAACAACAATCGCGACGACGTGGATGCCGTCAGCGGCCCCACGCCGCCCTTCGGCAACCCCGACCAGGGGTGGGGCATGGGCGACCGTCCCGCTATCACGATGACACACTATGCCGCTCAGACCTTCTGCCAGTGGCTTTCGCTGAAGACGGGCCGTCACTACCGCCTGCCTACCGAAGCAGAGTGGGAGTATGCGGCACGCGGAGGTACGGAGACGCCCTACTTCTTCGACGGCAAGCCCCAGCGCTTCACCAGCAAAAGCCTGAAGAACCGCATCTTCGGAGCAGACACGACGGGCATCAACCGCTATGCCATCTACACCGTCAACAGCCGCAACCGCACGCAGGAGCCCACACGGGTGCAAGCCAATCCCTTCGGCTTGAAGAACATGCTGGGTAACGTGCTGGAGTATTGCTCCGACTGGTATAGCGCCGATGCCTATGCGCAGACACCCGACGGCGCCGTTGACCCGCAAGGCCCTGCCAGCGGTACGGAGCATGTCGTACGAGGTGGTAACTATGCCGACGATGCCGTTGACCTTCGTAGCGCCACCCGTGCCCATACCGAGCACGATGCCTGGCTCCGCACCGACCCGCAGAATCCCAAGAGTATCTGGTGGTATTCCGACATCAAGGGCATCGGCTTCCGTATTGTCTGCGAAGTCCCTCCTTTCCTCATCACCCAATAATCCCATCGTCCATAACCCCCAAAACTCAATAACAATGGAAAATATCAACAGAAGAAAATTCCTCGCCACCACCGCTAAGCTTGGTCTGGCGAGTGCAGTCACTCCCGCGTTCCTCACCTCCTGCACCTCCAAGGAGCCCAAGATGGTTCCTCTGCGTGCCGAGGGCGAGTACTATGTTCCTGAACTCCCCGACAAGGCCATTGATGGCCGCGAACTGAAGGTCGGCCTCGTGGGCTGCGGCGGACGTGGTTCGGGTGCTATCGGCGATGTCCTCGATGCTGCCGACGGCATCAAGGTAACGGCATTGGGCGATGTCTTCATCGACCGTCTCAACGGCGTCCGTGCCCAGCTTGCAAAGCGCGGCCAGAACGTCCCCGACGAGGGCGTCTTCATTGGCTTTGACGCCTACAAGAAGGTCATCGACTCGGGTGTCGATATGGTTATTCTCACCACGCCTCCCGTCTTCCGTCCCGAGCATTTCCGCTACGCTACGGAGAAGGGTGTCCACTCGTTCCTTGAGAAACCTATTGCCGTTGACCCCAAGGGCTACCGCACCGTCATCGCAGCAGCCCGTCAGGCTAAGGCCAAGAATCTCTGCGTCGTCACCGGTACGCAGCGTCACCATCAGCGCTGCTATGTGGAAGCTTTCAAGCTGATTCAGCAGGGTATCATCGGCGAAATCACCGGCGGTAACGTCTATTGGAACGGCGGCATGCTTTGGTATCGCGAACGCGAACAGGGCTGGAGTGATATGGAATGGATGATTCGCGACTGGGTGAACTGGAAGTGGCTTTCAGGCGACCATATCGTTGAACAGCACGTCCACAATATCGATGTCTTCATGTGGATGACCGGTATGAAACCCGTCAGCGCTACAGGCTTCGGTAGTCGCCAGCGCCGCATCACGGGCGACCAGTACGACAACTTCAGCGTCGATTTCACCTTCCCCAACGGCATCCATCTGCACAGCATGTGCCGCCAGATTGACGGCTGCTCCAACCGTGTCAGCGAGTTCGTCCAGGGCGCCAAGGGCTCGTGGAACAGCGAAAACAACGAAATCCGCGACCTGCAGGGCAACCTCCTTTGGAAGTACGACGACAAGGCAGCTGGCGAAAAGTACAAGCAGCACAACCCCTACGTCCTCGAACACGTCGACTGGGTGAACCACATCCGTAAGAACGAAGGCCATGAAGAGGCTACCGAGACGGCTGAGTCCTCGTTGGCTGGTGTTATGGGACGCGAGTCGGCCTACACGGGCCAGACCGTGACGTGGGAGCAGATGTCTGCCTCTCCGCTGGACTACTTGCCCGCCAAACTTGAGATAGGCCCGATGGATATGTCGCAATATACCGTTCAGGTTCCAGGTAAGGGCAGATAATTTCTTATTTCTAACTTGAAAAACTTTTAGAGATGAATTGTCGCAAATTCTTCAAGACATCCCTTGCTGGTGCTGCTGTCGCCAGCATGACGTCGCCCCTTGCTGCGCTAACCTCGTGCACTTCAGCACCCAAGGTTAAGACCCCAAGCGTTCCTCTCAAGCTTTCCTTCCAGGAGGGTATAGCTCCCGGCAAGTCGCTTGCTGAAAAGCTCGACTACATGGAAAACCTCGGCATCGTCGGCTTTGAGCCCGGCGGAGGTAATCTGGCCAAACGTGTGAACGAAATCAGCCAGGCATTGAATGGCCGCAACATCAAAGTGTCGGCCATCTGCGCAGGTTTCTCGGGTTTCATTCTTGCTGAAGACCCCGCTGTCAAAGCGCAGTTTGACTCCACTATGCGCGACATCGTCGCCGCAGCTGGTCAACTCGACTCTACGGGTGTCATTATGGTGCCTGCCTTCAATGGCCAAAAGCCCTGTCTGCCCCACAACCGCGAGACGCGCGACTACCTTTGCGAACAACTTCACGAGCTGGGTGAGTACGCTCTCAAGTGTGGCACGACCGTTATCCTTGAGCCCCTCAATCGTGGCGAATGCTTCTATCTCCGTCTTGTTGCCGATGCTGCTGCTATCTGCCGCGACTCCAAAAGCGACGGCGTGAAATGCATGGGCGACTTCTGGCATATGATGGAGGAGACATCCGACTACGGAGCCTTCATGTCGGCGGGTACAAAGTACTTGCAGCATGTCCACATGGCTTCACGTGGACGCCGCATCATGCCTGGCGAGGACGGCGACAAGGACAACTATGTCGATGGCTTCCGTGCTCTCCAGCAGTTGGGCTACGACAAGTATGTCAGCTTCGAGTGCGGTACTGCTGGCAAACGCGAGGAAACCGTTCCCGCTGCCGTAGAGCTCCTTCGTGCCCAATGGGAGCAGGCTGCCAACTTGTAATAAATAGGAGTGCAGGAGTTCAGAAGTTCAGGAGTCACAGACAATAGATTTGTAAAAATCATATCAACTAATCGTCTGAACTCCTATATTTCCGAACTCCTGAACTCCCCAATAATTTGTATATCATGAAACGCCTTTTCCTGTTATTGATTGCTACAATGGGTTTCGCCCTGTGCTCGCTGGCACAGAGCATGATAGTCCATGAGAGCACCAACGAGACAACGGTTTACAACGTCTCTGCGGTGGATAGCGTGACGTTCAGCGACACCTCCCTCCTTCCCGAAGGTAGCGTCAGTTCCACTACGGTGGAGGTGAACGGCCGCTGGTGCAGTCTCGGTACTTCCATCACGTGGTACAACGACAATGTCTCCTTTGCTGGAGGCGCTTTTACGCGCGGCTATCAGGATCGCGTGATGGACAAGCTCCACTTCCAGAAGCTCTTCAACCGCGGCGTCAACGCCGGCACGCTTAGCTCGGCCTACGATGCCATCGTCCGTGCCGATTACTACACCATCGAGCACGGCATCAACGACTGGGGGCATTGCGTCAAAGTAGGCAGTTTCGAGGACGACTACATCGGCCAGAAGGACAACACCACGTTTGCCTACCAGTATCGCCGCATCATCGACCGCATTTTCAAGGTCAACAAGAGTGCTAAAGTGGTGCTTTGCACGCCGCGCAAGGCCTACGGCTTCGGCGACTACCTGCCTGCTCATTGTTATGACCCTATGGTGGCATCTGATGGTACGAAAATCTATTTGAAGGAATATGCCGACCTCATTCGTCAGATTGCCGAGTACGAGGGATTCCCCGTTGCCGACTGGTTTGCTGAGTGCGGCGGGCAGAACGACCTCTCCATGCAGTCCATCGACGTAGCCCTTCATCCCAACGACGTGGGCTATCAGCGCATGGCCAATGTTCTTATTCAGGCTCTTCAGAAGGTGATTGTGCCGTAAGGTTGAAGGGGAGAAGAAGAGAAAAGGTCACCATCTCGGTGACCTTTTTCTTTTCCATATTAGGTGACCCGTTTGGGGCTCGAACCCAAGACCCCATCCTTAAAAGGGATGTGCTCTACCTACTGAGCTAACGAGTCGACCTTATGTAACAAAAAACTCTTCTGTACGTTCCTCGCGGAAAGCGGGTGCAAAATTACGCCAATTTTCGTTACCTTCAAAACTTTTCTCCCGTTTTTTTGTTTTTTTCAGTTTTCATACCTTTGCAGCCTCTTCGATAGCCTGCTGATAGCAGACGCGGCAGAGGGGCTCGTATTCCATCTTCTCGCCCAGCAGGACGCGCTTTTCGCCTGCCACCAGACGATGGGAGAGATAGGCAAGGTTGCCGCAACGCACGCAGATGGCATGAACTTTTGTCACCTCGTCGGCAATAGCGCAGAGGTCAGGCATGGGGCCGAAGGGCACGCCGCGGAAGTCCATGTCAAGCCCAGCTACGATGACACGTATGCCGCGGCTGGCCAGTTCGTTGCAGACATCCACCAGCCCCTTGTCGAAGAACTGTGCTTCGTCGATGCCCACCACCTCGATGTCCGACGAGAGCAGCAGAATGCTGGCGGCATTGTCGAGTGGGGTAGAGGCGATGGCGTTGCCCTCGTGGCTCACGACGTCCTCCTCCGAGTAACGCGTGTCGATGGCAGGCTTGAAGATCTCCACCTTCTGCCGCGCAAACTGTGCGCGCTTCATGCGGCGGATGAGCTCCTCCGTCTTGCCGGAGAACATCGAGCCGCAAATCACCTCAATCCGCCCCCTGCGGCGCGTCTCGTCCATTCTGTCTTCTGAAAAGCTGATCATGATATCCTTATTTTTCCGCAAAAATACGAAATGTTTTGCAATTCGCAATTCCTTATCCACAATTTTCGTGGCTCACACTCTATTTTTCATTCTTCATTTTTCATTCTTCGTTTTTTTGTCGTACCTTCGCCGCATGTTATACCTTGTACCTACCCCCGTCGGCAATCTGGAGGATATGACTCTCCGTGCTATCCGCATCCTGAAGGAGGCTGACCTGATACTCTGCGAGGACACCCGCACGAGCGGCATCCTGCTCAAGCACTTCGACATTCAGGGCCGGCTGATGAGCCACCATAAGTTCAACGAGCATCAGACCGTCGCTCCCCTCATCGAGCGTCTGCGTGGCGGCGAGACCGTCGCCCTCATTACCGATGCCGGCACGCCTGGCATCAGCGACCCAGGCTTTCTGCTTGTCCGCGAGTGTGCACGGGCGGGCATCGACGTGCAATGCCTCCCTGGTGCTACCGCCTTCGTGCCTGCGCTGGTTGCCTCGGGGCTACCCTGCGACCGTTTCTGCTTCGAGGGCTTCCTGCCGCAGAAGAAAGGGCGTCAGACGCGCCTTGCCGCCCTTGCCGACGAGCCGCGCACCCTCATCTTCTACGAAAGCCCCTATCGCGTCGTCCGCACCCTCACGCAGTTTGTCGAGTTCTTCGGCTCCGAGCGCCCCGTCTGCGTCTGCCGCGAAATCTCCAAACTTCACGAGGAGTCCGTCCGCGGCACCCTTGCCGAAGTGCTTGCCCATTTTACCGCTACCGAACCAAAAGGAGAAATCGTTATCGTTGTGGGAGGAAAGGAAGAGGCCTCACCTAAATCCTCCCCTAAAGGGAAGGACTTCAAGTCACCCCTCCTTCAGGAGGGGATGGGGGAGGCTCTATGAAGTACTCCGCCCTCTTCCTTGACCTCGACAACACGGTTTACGACTTCTCGGCCAGCAGCCGCGAGGCTTACAGCGAGGTCTATCGGGCAATGGACTACGACCGCTTCTTCCCCTCCTTCGACGCTTACTTCGCCCTCTACGAACCGCGCAACGCCGAGCTCTGGACGCTCTACAACGCAGGCCGCATTACCAAGGAACAGCTGAATGCCGAGCGCTACCTCCATCCCCTGCGCATGGCGGGCGTGGAAGGTGCAGAGCAGATTTCCCAGGAGTTCTTCCGTCGCGCTATGGAGGTACTTCCCACGAAGGGCATCCTTGTCCCCCACGCCCTCGATGCCCTCCGTTACCTCCGTCCCCGCTATCGCCTCTACATCCTCAGCAACGGCTTCACCGAGTTGCAGACGCGCAAGATGCAGTCGGCAGGCATCGCGGAGTTCTTTGATGGCGTGGTGCTTTCGGAGGACGTGGGCATCAACAAGCCTGACCGCCGTCTCTTCGACCATGCCCTGCGCGTCGCCGGCATCCCCGTCGCCGAGGCCCTGATGATAGGCGACGACTTCGCCGTTGATATCGTCGGCGCCCATGCTGCTGGGTGGGATCAGATGTACTACAACCCCCGCTCCCTCACCGACCTCCCATTCACTCCCACTTACGAAATCCGCTCGCTTGCTGATATCCGCTGTTATCTTTGAGATTCTGATATCTGAAGGTATTACCTAATCTCCAATCACTACTTTTTTTCTTGCGGAGAAAACGAGTTATAAAAAAGCTCAGAAATAGGACGTCATTCGTACAGAGTAAGGGAATAAAAGTTTTTCACCGCGATGAAAACAATTAACCATTGCGATGAAAACTTTCTTTCATTGCGATGAAAACTTTCTTTCACTGCGATGAAAACATTCTTTCACTGCGATGAAAACATTCTTTCACTGCAATGAAAACTTCTTTTCATTGCGATGAAAATATCATAAACTCCTATTCCTTTATTACAGACGAAGCTCAATACGCTGAAAAATAAACAATCCCACTTGAATTATCAAAATCATTTTATAGTATGTTCAATAAGGCATGATTTCGCCATTACTTTGAAAGAGAAAAATGTGGAATATTTTGCCGTAAAGAAAAAAATGTCTATCTTCGCACCGTCAAACCTATAAGATTGAAGGCTATGTTGAAACGTGTTTCTGCTATACTCATTCTCCTGATGGCTGTGCGTGGCCTGTATGCCTTGAACGAGGGCAGCCAATATCGAATTTCGCTTGGCAGCAGATCCTTGTTCGTCGAGAACGGCAGCCTGGCCGACGGCTCAAACGTGCTGCTCTGGCCCGACACGAAGGTGGCTGCACAACGTTGGATGCTGGAGGTTTCCGACGAAGGATACTCCATCCTCAACGCCCATTCTGCCAAGTACCTCGCCCCCTATGGCGTCCGCAAGGCAGGCACGCGCGTTTCGCAACGTAGCGCCTCGTCCTCGCAAAGACAATGGACGCTCACGCCCGTAGAAGGGGAGGAGGGCACCTACACAATTGGCATGTTCACTACCGCATATGGCATGGTGCTGATGAGCGCTACCGGCACGGAGCAAGGCGCGAGACTGGAACTGGTGGATGAGGCTGATGCCGATCCTTCGCTCACGCATTGGAAAGTGGAGGAGATGAATGACGTCGAGACGGCATTTAGCGAACAGATGAGGGATGACATCGTGGACGGTTTCATGAAGCAGTATTACCACAACGCCAGCACTGGGCATGTCCTTGGGGGCGGCGGATGGTGGGGCGATGCCGAGATGTTCGAGACGCTCCTCGATGCTTTCGAGACTACAGGAGACACCAAATACAAGACCTATTTCGACGAGCTCTACAAGAACTTCGTCTCGCGCAACGGCACGGACTGGAGCGGCAATTCCTACAACGACGATATCACCTGGATGGTCTTGGCCTGCATCAGGGCTTACCGCTTCTTCGGCACCGGCAACTATCGTGCCTATGCTAAGGCGAATTTCGACAAGATGTACAAGCGCGCCCAATGTTATCCGGCAGGAATGCTCCGCTGGTGCGAAGGCAAGGACGGCACGAACTCCTGCATCAACGGCCCTGCCATCGTGGCTGCCTGCTACCTCTTCGAGGCGTTGGGCGATTCCTCGTACTTCGAAAAGGCCAAGGCTACCTATGCTGGGCAGCGCAAGTACCTTTTTGTTCCCTCTTCGGGGCGTGTCTATGATAGCGGGGTGTGGTCGGGCAATACCTTCCGTGTCGGCAACGAGTGGAGCTCTACCTACAATCAGGGCACGATGCTTGGTGCGGCAATAAAGCTGTGGCGTTTGACGGGCGATGAACAGTATCTGAAGGATGCCCGCAACGTCTACCAATGGAGTATCCAGAACCTGACGGACAAAACGACGCGCGTCATCAATGTCTGCCAGACGGTTAACGGCGACCTCTGCGGCTTCAAGGGCATCTTCATGCGCTATGCCCGGCTTTTTGCGGAGGAGGATGATCGTCCCGATGTGCTCGAATGGATTGCCAAGAATGCCTTCTTCGCCTATCAGAACCGTAATTCAAAAGGGGTGATTTGGTCGAAATGGCTGACGAAGACGGCCGAGAATCTTCGTGATGGCGACAAGAACATTACCAACGATGCTTTTGGCGCTTCCACAGCGGTATCGGCAGCGGCTAACGCGCACGTGGGTACCTTATATTATAAAGATGCCTTCAGCCCTATCAGCGTGAGAGATTTCAACGACATCCGCTATATGCAGCTGACAGCCGACGCTACGGAAACCGACGACCTCGTGACGACGTTTGCCACGAAAGAGGATGCCTATGTCTGCTTCAAGAATGTGCAGTTTGCCGAGCGTGAGGCCACACTCGTGGCTTTCCGGGCTAACGCGGCAAACGCCACATCTCGTGTGACAGTCTATTTGGACGGCCTTGCTCTTGAGTGTAAAGTGGCAGAGAGCGATGCATTGCCTGAAGGATGGAATACGACTACGCTGCCCATCCCACCCACGACGGGTACGCATACCGTATATTGGGTTGTGCAGAGGTCGGGAAAGGTGGCCTTTCGTGCTATCTGGTTTGGCGATGCTACAGCCGCTCGCCCCTTGGAATCCGCAAATGCTGCGCCTCAGGCTTCTTCTTGCTATGATTTGGAAGGACATCAGTTGTCTGAACTTCATGGTGGCATCGTCATCATGGATGGACGCAAAATCTTGGTCAGATAGCCCACGACTGTAGAACGTCTTTTTGACACCTGAAAGCCCCTTTCCCAGTCCCGGGGAGGGGCTTTTTGCCCCAAAATCCCACTTTTTTCCTCTTTTTTTGAAAAAAGTTGCTAAAAAGTTTGGTGGGTATAAAAACTTGCCGTACCTTTGTACCCGCTTTTCGGAGGAAGAGCAGAGGAACCCCCTCATAAACGAGGGTGATTTTTTTCTGCGCTCTTCGAAAAAGCCTACGATCTTTGAGTTAGTTTTCCATACAGACGAAGTAGTACAAGAGCGGCCCCTTC
>CAMYYY010000004.1 GCA_947303715.1 uncultured Bacteroidales bacterium
AGGTAGCCGCCGTTTTTCATGAGGGAGCTTCAGACGAAAGTCTGAGGCTCCTTTTCATTTTATTTGCCTCCTCTGGAAAATAATTTGCCTGCGTTGAAATTTTATTTGCCTGCGTTAAGAATTTATTTGCCTGCGTTGTGGAAAGGATTGTTCTTAAACAATTGGCAGAAAAAGGGGATAGGGGGCAATTATATCCAAAAATGCTGCGAGAGGTGCTTCTTGATGCAATTGGAGAAAATGGAAAACGTAATGTTGTATCTTTGTAGCGGAAGTCCCCAAACGGAATGTAAAATGAAAAAAGAAATAAGGAAAGATAGCTTTTTCGAGAAATGTGTGTACTTTTGCAAAAACAATACTAGGATTGTTATGGATAAGCTCTCTCCCCAGCAGCGGCATAAGAATATGGCGGCGATACGGTCGAAGGACACGAAGCCGGAATGGATTGTGCGTCGTGGGCTGTGGAAGAGAGGGTTCCGCTATCGGTTGAATGCGCCGAGGTTGCCGGGACATCCGGATCTGGTGCTGCGGAAATACAGAACGTGTATCTTCGTAAACGGGTGTTTCTGGCATGGACACAACGTGACTTTTCCTGAGATGAAAAATGATGAAATCAAGACCTTGATTGACGGGATTGAAAATTCAGCATGCTGCAAGATTCCGAGAACGAACAGGGAGTTCTGGGTCAGGAAGATACAACGGAATCAGGAACGGGACATAGAGCAGCAGCATCGGCTGGCACGGCTGGGGTGGCATTGTATCACGATATGGGAGTGCTCGTTGAAACCCAGTATTAGGGAGCAGACGCTAACCTCGTTGGCATATACATTGAATCACATCTGGCTGGAGGATCATGGCGCGAAGGTAATCTCCTATCCTTCGTCGGACGACGAGGAGATGAGGATGCCGAGGGCTGCCGAAGAAGAGACGGAATACGGTGGAATCTAAATGCTCGGTCGATTCTTAGTTTCAAAGGGTTAAAAATAAAAAGATTGTTTCTAAAGATGTCATATCATAATATGGATAATCAAAAAGAAAAGTTCCCGATTGTAGACGAAGAGGGCCGAGTGATAGGCTCCGCCACGCGACGCGAGTGCCACAGCGGCACAGGGTTGCTGCACCCTGTGGTTCATCTGCATGTCCTCAACCCGTCGGGTGATGTATATCTGCAAAAGCGTCCGGAATGGAAAGATGTCCAACCAGGAAGATGGGATACTGCTGTGGGAGGACATATCGACTATGGTGAAACCCTAGAAGAGGCCTTGCTTCGTGAGGTGCGTGAGGAACTGGGCATTACGGAGTTCAAACCTGAATTTGTAGAAAAATATGTGTTTGAAAGTCATATCGAACGCGAGTTGGTGTACGTATATCGCTGCATATACAACGGCCTGATTCGTCCCTCTGCAGAGGAATTGGACGCCGGACGTTTCTGGACAAGGGAGGAAATCCGCGAGGCTATGGGAAGAAATGTGCTGACGCCGAATTTTGAGAGTGAGTTTATGAGGTTTTTTGAGAACGGATAAATTGGAACAAAAATATCATCAAAAATTTGGTGGTTTAAAAAACATTATTGTATCTTTGCACCCAGATCGAACATTTAAAAACTGATAACGCATGAAACATTTTGTACTTGTAATGGTGGCGACTATGGCCTTAAGTACCACGGCCTTCGCACAAAACAGAGTGACGAACATCTATGCTAGTTCCGATAAACTGGCTATAGAGAAGTTGCAGAACAGCCAGCAGACCGTTCAGCTGAACCGCTATTTCCTGGAGGGTTACAATACGCTCTGCCTGCCTTTCTCCTTGACGGCTGAACAAGTAGCCGTTGCTGTCAAAGACCTGAAGGTGGAGCGCTTGGTTGGCATCCAGCAGGAGGGCGCAACGCTGAACCTCTATTTCGTGGATTGTACAGCCGACGGCATCCAGGCTGGTGTACCCTATCTGGTTTATTCACCTACATCTCAGTATATGAGGGTGAAGAACACAGAAGTCCTTGGTTTCGATGCTGAGCTCAAGGCTGTCCGCATGGAAGACGGCAAGGGCAATGCCGTAACCTTCGGCAGCAGCTGGGAGAGCATTCAGAAGGAAGGGCGCTATGGCATTCCCGCAAAGCAGGATGTGACGCCCCTAGAAAGTGTTCTTCTGAAGACCGATGCTGAGAAGATTTTCCTGCCCACACGCTGTGGCGTCAATTGGGACAAGCAAGCCGCATCAGCCAGCGAGCTGAAAATCCGGCATATTGGCAGCATGGGTGAGGCGACGGCCATCTTAGGCATTAACCCGGATGACGCTACAGAAGGTGACTACTACAATCTTCAGGGCCAGAAGATTTCCAAGGATGCCAAGGGCATTCGCGTTCAGGAGGGCAAAAAGACTATTGTTAAGTAAAAGAGTCTGATGCTTGCAAAGGGGGCGCAGAGCCCCCTTTGTTGCATAATATATAACCCTTTATGCTGATTGATACGATGTGTAAAAAGCGTGTTCTGTTAATTGCGTTTGCCGTGCTCTTCTCGTTAATAACGGATGCCCAGACGGCTTTGCCGAAGGTCTATGACGAGGATATCAATCCCATGGAGCAGATTGACCGTGCTGTTACAACGGCTCGCAAAGAGGGAAAGTTTGTCATCTGTCAGGTAGGGGGCAATTGGTGCCCGTGGTGCCTGCGCTTTGCTGACTTCATCACAAGCGATGCAACCATCAGCAAGGTGATTGCCGACAACTATGTTTACATTCACGTGAACTACGACCCGCGCAAGTCGGACGGGGAGGGAAAGGCCCGCTCGGCCAAGGCCATGCTAAAGCGGCTGAACAATCCCGCTCGCTTCGGATTTCCCGTGTTCGTGGTGCTTGATGGGCGGGGCAAGGTCCTCCATATTCAGGACTCAAGCTTCCTGGAGGAGGGCAACGGTTATAATCACGAGAAAGTGCTGCGTTTCTTCAAGAGCTGGACACCCGAGGCCGTGAAACAATAAGCGTCATGTCCATTCAGGTCACCTACCGAAGAACCAGCCGACTTTCGATGCGCGTCGTGAAAAGTGGCGATGTGCACGTATCGGCTCCTTTCGGTACACCGAGGGCGGAGGTGGAGGCATTTATTGAGAAGAATAGGGGATGGATTGAAAAGTCCAGAAAGAAAACCAGCGAGAGACAGCAACAGCGGGCAGCTTTTTTCAGTCAGCTGCCGTTAACAACGCAGGCTCAGGCTGACGAGGCGCTCGCGCGATTGAAGGCGTTGGTGGAGCCGATGGTGGAACGGCACGCGAGGGAGGTGGGCGTCAAGCCTTCTGCCGTTTATTACAAACCGACTATCTCCCGATGGGGCCAATGCAACGTGAGGAAGCGTTCGATTTGCATCTCAGCATACGTGCTGTTGTTGCCTGAGTGGTGCGTGGAGCACGTGGTGGTACATGAGCTCTGCCATCTGCTGGAGCCCAGCCACAACGCCCGTTTCCATTCGCTGATGGATAGGTACTTCCCCCGTTGGCGCGAAGCCCGCAGGGAAACGCGCAGGATTTGTCGGATGGCAGGTGATAATACGAAGGAATTATAATGATATAGCCTTATGGAAAAGAAAATTACATGGAGCTTTTGGGTAATGGTGCTGGCGGGAATGCTAATGACTTCCTGCAGCACAAGTGACAAGAAGAGTGCAGGGCAAAAGCCCTTCGACGGAGTGGGCATTGTGGCTCATCGCGGGTATTGGAACTGCGAGGAAGGCGGCTTTGCGCGGAACTCTGTCGCGGCGCTGAAGGCTGCGCAGAAGGCAGGCTTCTGGGGCAGCGAGTTCGACGTGAACATGACGGCTGACAGCGTGCTGATTGTGTTTCACGACAGTTCGATAAACGGCAAGCGCATAGAGAGCAATCCCTTCTCAGCCTTTGAGGATTTCCGTCTGGAGAACGGTGAGCCTATCCCCTTGCTGGAGCAGTTTCTGGCACATGCACAGAGTAGCGACAAGACAAAGCTGGTTTTTGAAATGAAGCAGCACTCGACGCCGGCATTTGAGGACGAGGCAGTACGGCGGTCCGTGGCTCTGCTGAAGACGTACGGATTGCTGGACCCTGAGCGTGTGATGTTCATTTCGTTCAGCCTGCATGTGTGCCGTGAGTTTGCGCGGCTCTGCCCGGGCATTACGGTACAATATCTTGGAGCAAACCTATGGCCTGCAGAGGTGTTCGACAATGGTTTGAACGGCATCGACCTGAACATCAGCTCCTACATGGGGGCAAAGCGGTTCCACGACGAGGCCCGCGAGCGGGGTATGAGCATCAATGTCTGGACGGTAAACAATGTCGAGGATATGCAGAAGGTTGTGGAAACAGGCATCGACCAGCTGACGACGGATGAGCCGATGAAGGCACGCGAAATGCTGGGAAATAAGGAGGTCCGGAAGTAGAAAAGAGAATAAGAAAAAATGAAGAAAAAATTTATTTTTCTTTCCACTTTTTTTTCGCTTGTCTCATAAAAAATTTGTACCTTCGCGGCGTGAAAAGATGCTTTATACGAAGAGAGTTTATAATTTTTTTATTAATCAAATCATTATGTTCAAAAACCTGCGTTTCTTTTTGGCAGCTGCATTGATGTTTATCTCCGCAGCCGCAAGTGCTCAGATTACCACATCGGCTCTGGCCGGTAAGGTTGTCGACAGTTCCGATGAAGCCGTTATCGGTGCTACCATTCTGGCCGTTCACACGCCCTCCGGTACGCAGTACGGTGCCATCACTAACATCGACGGTCGCTACTCTATTCAGGGTATGCGCGCCGGTGGACCTTACAGGGTGACCATCTCCTACGTTGGCTATCAGACAGCCAGCTATCAGGATGTCACGCTCGTTCTCGGTGAGACCTACGTGCTCAACCACAAGATGAAAGAGACAGCCGAGCTGCTTGACGAAGTTGTCATCTCGGCTACGGCCACCAAGTTCAACACAGCCAAGACGGGTGCTGTGACGAACATCAACAACCAGCAGATTGCTGCGCTGCCTACGGTCAGCCGTAACATCACCGATGTCACGCGCCTCTCGCCCTACGGTGGCAATGGTATGAGCTTCGCCGGTACCGACGGTCGTAACGCCAACTTCACCGTCGACGGTGCTAACTTCAACAACAACTTCGGTTTGAGCGACAAGCTCCCCGGTGGCGGCAGTCCTATCTCCATCGACGCTATCGAGGAACTGCAAGTCGTCATCAGCCCGTATGATGTCCGTCAGACCAATTTCATCGGTGGTGGCGTGAATGCTATCACCAAGTCTGGTACGAACACCGTGAAGGGAACAGCCTACGTCTATCACCGCAACGAGAACATGCGCGGCGATGCCGTTGACGGCGACCAGATTACTGGTGCACGTGCCATTGACCGCAGCACTACCTACGGTGTGACCCTCGGTGCCCCCATTATCAAGAACAAGTTGTTCTTCTTCGGCAACTTCGAATACTCGAAGATTCCCACCATCGCCAACCGTTGGAGAGGTTCTGACAATGGCGTGGCTGTGCCCAACGACTACATCTCACGCACCAAGAATGCCGACCTGAAGGCTGTTTCCGAATACATGGCTAACAAGTATGGCTATCAGACGGGCTCCTACACCGACTTCCCCGCTGACGAAAGCAATATGAAGGCGCTGGCCCGCTTGGACTGGAACATCACCGACAAGCACCACCTCGCCCTCCGCTACAACTACACGCTGAATAAGGCTTGGAACGCGCCCAACGCCAGCTCCATGGACGGTGGTACCCGTATGTCCGGTGCCCGTACATCGCAGTACTCCATGTCGTATGCCAACTCGATGTACTCCATGAACAACCTCGTTCACTCTGTTTCTCTCGACCTCAACAGCCGTATCAGCGAAAAGCTTTCCAACCAGTTCCTGGCTACCTATTCGAAACTGGACGACGTCCGTGGCTCCACCTCTGACGAGTTCCCCTTCATCGATATCACGAAGGATGGCAATAACTACATTGCCCTCGGCTACGAGCTCTTTACTTGGAATAACGCTGTCCACAACACCGTCGGCAACATCCGCGACGACATCACTTATAACATGGGCAGTCACAAAATCATGGCTGGTCTGAGTTACGAGTATCAGATGGCTGACAACCAGTACATGCGTAACGGTACAGGTTACTACCGCTACAACTGGGAAGACGGCATGACCGTTGACCAGCTTTTCACCCAGGCTCCCGAAATTGTCTGCCTCACCTACGGCTACGACGGTGAAAAATCCCCCGCAGCCCGTGTGCAATTCCACAAGGCTGGCCTCTATGTCCAGGACGACTGGGATGTAACGCGTCAGTTCAAGCTCACCGCTGGTCTGCGTCTTGACGGCCTCTTCTTCGACAATGGCGACCTGATGACCAACAAGGCCATCTACGACCTTGAGTATTACGACCGCGACAACAACCTCCGTCGCATCGACACCGGCCGCTGGCCCAACTCAAACGTCTCTGTTTCCCCGCGTCTTGGCTTCACTTGGGACGTGGTTGGCGACAAGAGTTTTGTGGTTCGTGGTGGTTCCGGTCTCTTCCTGGGCCGTCTGCCCCTCGTGTTCTTCACCAACATGCCTACCAACGGTGGTATGGTGCAGTATCAGGCACAGCTCAATGCTAAGAACGGTCAGAAGCTGGGTTATACCATGGATCAGTTTGCTGGCGGTCTCGTGACCGAGAACGGCAAGGCTACTGTGGATGCCCTTTACAACAAGCTTGTCAGCATGGGCTTCCCCAGCACCATTACTCCTGAGGACGGTGCCGCTCCCTCTTCCATCTCGGCTGTTGACCCCAACTTCAAGATGCCGCAAGTCTGGAAGTCCTCTCTTGCTTTCGACTACTCGTTCCCGACCGACTTCCCCCTCAGCGTATCAGCTGAAGGTATCTTCAACAAGACTGTCAACGCTGTCTGCATCTCTGACTGGAGCGTGAAGCCTGTGGCTGGTTTCGCCCGTCTGAACGGTGCCGACAACCGTCCTCTCTATCCCGCTGACTTCCGCACCACCACCAAGGCCTTCGTCCTCGAGAACACCAACCAGGGCTACGGCTGGAGTGCCAATGTTCAACTCAATGCTCGTCCCATCGAGAGCCTCAGCTTGATGGCGGCCTACACCCACACCGTCTCCAAGGAGATTACCGGCATGCCCGGTTCGGCTGCTGAGAGTGCTTTCACCTATGTTCCCACTTATGAAGGCCCCAACAACATCCGTCTCCACAACTCACAGTATGTCACTCCTGACCGTGTCGTAGCCAGCGCTACCCACCACGACAAGAGCGGCAACCACTACAGCCTCATCTACGAGGCATGGCGTGGCGGCTACAACTACTCCTACATGACCACCAACGACATGAATGGCGACGGCTACAACTATGATGCCATCTTCATCCCCACCCAACGTCAGGTTGACAATGGCGACTTCCGCTTCGTTTCCGACGATGATGCTCAGCGCTTCATGGCTTTCGTTCACAACGACAGCTACCTCAGCAAGCATCAGGGCGAGTATGCCGAAGGGTACACCGTCTACAGCCCGTGGGTACACCGCTTTGACGTTAGCTACAAGCACGACTTCAGGGCTCGCGTGGGCAAGAACACCAACATCCTCCAGCTCTCGTGCGACATCAAGAACATCGCGAACCTCTTCAACTCCAGCTGGGGTGTCAGCAAGTACCTCAATCCTGCCATCGGCAGCGATGCCCGCATCCTCAAGTACGAAGGTGTTGACAAAGACGGCTATGCTGTATTCTCCACGCCTGCTGCCATCAGCGGCGACACCCAGACCTTCGTCCCCAACCACGCTCTTGGCCAGTGCTGGTATGCCTCTGTCGGTCTTAAGTACATCTTTAATTAATTCATAAAAAGTAGAAACAGACTATGAAACTCAGATATTCTATTGCAGCCATTGCATCGCTGCTGCTGTTTGCCACCAGCTGCCAGGAGGAAAACATTCCTACTCAGCTTGATGAAATTCAGGTTTCCACTTCCTACATTTCCTTGCCTATGAGTGGTGGTAAGGCCGAACTGGTCGTCAAGGCTGCCGAGGCTTGGGAGTTCGAGAAGATTTTCTCTGTTAAGACAGGCGAGAAAGACGCCGACGGCAAGGACATTTATGTCAACCAGCCGCTTCCCACGTGGCTGAATGCCGACAAAACCTCTGGTGGTGCTGGCGAGACAACTGTCATCTTCACCGCTCCTGAGACCCTTGACGGACGCAACACCGAGCTCCACATCGTTTGTGCAGGTACCACCCAGTACATCAACGTCATCCAGGGCGTAGCCGGTGTTTCACCCGCTACCTGCGCCGAGGTTATCGCCGGCCCCGACAGCAAGACTTATCGCGTCACCGGTGTCTGCACCCGTATCGCCAACACCAACTATGGCAACTGGTACCTCCAGGATGCTACGGGCGAAATCTACATCTACGGTACGGTCGATGCTACGGGCAAGTACAACTGGGCCAGCTTCGGCATTGAGGTCGGTGACGAGGTCACCGTCGAAGGTCCGAAGACCACCTACAACGGCACCGTCGAGCTCGTTGACGCCAGCGTTGTCAAGGTCAGCAAATCCCTCATCAAGGTGGCCAGCGTCACTCCTGAGGATGCCATCCTGCCTATCGAAGGCGGCGAGTTCGCTGTCGAGCTCACCTGCAAAGGTAACGGCGTGACCGTTTCTATCCCCGACGATGCCAAAGAATGGCTTTCCATCGCCTCCATCGAAAGCAGCGCTTCGGCAGCTACGGTTATCTTCAAGGCTGCTGCCAACCAGGGCGGCGACCGTGGTACTACCCTCACGTTCAACACCACCGATGGTAAGAAGAGCTACAGCGCCCAGACCACCCTCGCTCAAAAGGGTGCCATCCTCGAAGTGACTGTGGCCGACTTCCTCGCTGCCGAGGTCGGCACCGTTCAGTATCGCCTCACAGGTATCATCACCGATCTCTATGCCAGCGACAAGCAAGGCAAGAGCTTCTATATTCAGGATTTCTCGGGCAAGACCCTCGTTTATCGTGCTGAAGGCTTCATTGAAGCTGGTGCCAAGGTGGGTGATATTGTCACGGTTGTAGGTCAACGTGGTGCTTACAAGGATAGCCCTCAGATGGTCAGCGGCACATTCGAAGAACTGAAGTATGCAGTTTCTCCCATCTCTGTGGCTGATTTCCGCAATCTTCCCGATAACACGGAAGCCTTCTATATGCTGACTGGCACGGTCACTCAGCCTACAGAAGACAACACAAAGTGGGATCTTGAAAAGTACGGCAATTTCGACCTTACTGACGAAACCGGCTCTGTATATATCTACGGTGTCTATGTCGGTTGGGGCGGCAAGAAGGGTGAGTTTGGTCCTCTCGGCGTGAAGGAAGGCGATGAGCTCACCATTGTTGCCTACAAGACTTCCTACAAGGGCCTCACCGAAGGTGTCGGCTACTATTTCTCACACAAAGCAGCCGAATAATTCTCTCCCCTCGCAGGGATTTTCCCTGACTATCAAGCAAAAGCGCAGCCTGTTTAGGCTGCGCTTTTTAGACAGTTTTATTGAACTTCAGTTAAGTCAACCATACCCATGAAAACAATGAAACCCAAATTCCTTAACATCACCAGCGGTTTAAAAATCATTAGCGCACTCACCTTGCTGCTCATGCTGCTTCCGATGTCTGCCTTGGCAGAAATAAACATTATTCCCCTGCCTACCCGTGCTGTGGAGATGGAGGGCTCATTTGTCCTCTCCCCCAATGCCACCATAGCCTACACCCACAAGAGCCTGTTGCCTGCGGCTGAGTACCTTAGGGAAAAGTTGCGCCCTGCTACTGGCTACGACCTGCCCCTTCGCAAGGGCAAGAAGGCCGACATCGTGCTCAGCCTCAACCCCCGCTGCGAGGCTGGTGCCGAAGGCTACAAGCTAACCGCCACAGCCGATGGTGTGGTAATAGAAGCCGCTGCCTATAGAGGTATCGTACACGGCATTGCCACCTTGCGCCAACTGCTGCCCTATCAGGTGGAAGCCTCTACCCTGCAGCCCTACGTCACATGGAGGATTCCGGCTGTGGAGATTGAGGATGCACCCAACTTCGAATGGCGCGGCATCATGCTCGACCCCGTGCGCCACTTCTTTACGGTTGAGGAGACAAAGCGTCTGCTGGATGTGATGGCGCTCTATAAGTTCAGCAAGTTCCACTGGCACCTCATCGACTCGCAGGCATGGCGTCTGGAAATCAAGCAATACCCGCTGCTGACAGACAAGGGAGCATGGCGTGACCCTGAGAAGGAATACTGGGACGTGCGCTGCAACAAACTCGCGGAGGAGACCGACAACCCCCGTCTGGCTGTTCCCCTATCAGGTGACCGCACCCGCCTGCATGATGGAGTGCTGGAATACGGCGGCTACTACACCCAGGACGAGGTAAGGGAACTGGTCTCCTACGCTGCCGTGAGGGGCATTGACATTGTGCCTGAATTCGATGTGCCGGGCCATAGCTACGCCGAGACACAATGCTACCCTTGGCTCTCGTGCAACGACGACGGACGCGACCCCATCTGCGTGGGTAAGGAGACCTCGCTGGAGTTCTGCCGCAACGTCTATAAGGAGATTTTCGACCTCTTCCCCTACGAATATGTGGAGATTGGCGGCGACGAGGTGAATCGCTCGGCATGGAAGACGTGTCCCCGTTGTCAGCAACGCATCAAAGACCTCGAGCTGAAGGACGAGGCAGAACTACAGTCGTGGTTCACCTGCACCATGGAGAAGTACTTCAATGAGAATGGCAAGAAGCTCATCGGCTGGGACGAAATCCTGGAGGGTGGTGTCAGCAAGTCGGCAACCATCAACTGGTGGCGTGGCGACCATACCGACGTCGTACAGCGCTCTACTAACGGCGGCAACGAGGTCATCCTCTGCCCCACCACCTTCTGCTACTTCGACTACGACCAGGATAACAACACCCTGAAAGCCCTCTACACGGGCGACATCGTCCCCACCGATCTGACGGAGAAGCAGCTGCAGCTGATTAAAGGCATGCAGGGAAACATCTGGGGCGAGCGAATCCCCACTGAGGCACAAATGCAATACATGGTGTTTCCGCGCGCCTTAGCGCTTGCTGAAAAGGCCTGGACATCGGGCAACCAGCAGCAGTGGGACGATTTCCTGCCCCGTCTGCTGAAGCATGTTGACCGCCTGCAAGTGATAGGCATAGCCCAACGTCCATTGAAGGAATAAGTCAAAACATAATACTTTTGGCAATTTCAAGGGTATTCGGACGGATATCTTTAGGAAAACGGTAAATAATTCGTCAAATTATTTCCCGTTTTCTTTATTTTTTGTAATTTTGCCGCCCGAAAAGTATTGTTTTGTTATGGATAACGGTTTTGTGAGCACTAGAGGTAGTGCCCTACGAATGGATTTTTTTCAGTCGGTGCTACAGGGCATCGGAGACGACGGAGGACTGTTGATGCCTGCGTTCGACCTGCCTCAGCTTGATTTGACTTCGCTACAAGGACTCTCGTATGAAGCCCTTGCCACACGTATTATCGCAACGTTTGCACCCGAAGGGACGGAACCGCTGATTGCGGCAGCCTGCGCCAAGGCTTACGCTCGCAAGTCGTTTCCCAAGGAGGTGGTTCCCGTCGTCCAAGCGGGTGATGTCCACGTTGCCGAGCTGTTCCATGGGCCTACAGCAGCGTTCAAGGATATGGCCCTTCAGCTGTTGCCACATCTGCTGACTCTTTCGCTCAAGCAGAGGGGCGAAAATCGTCAGGCGCTGATACTGGCTGCCACATCCGGTGATACGGGGAAGGCTGCCCTCGAAGGTTTTGCCGACGTGGAGGGCACGATGATCAAGGTGTTCTACCCCGACGAGGGCGTTGCGCCCGTGCAGCGTCAGCAGATGGTCACCCAGCAGGGGAAAAATGTCGAGGTCGTTGCCATTCGGGGCAACTTCGACGATGCCCAGCGTGCCGTCAAGGAGGCGTTCACCTCGCCCAGTCTGCAGCAGAATTGTGAAGAAAAAAACATCTTCCTCACCTCGGCCAACTCTATCAACGTGGGGCGGCTGGTGCCTCAGATAGTCTATTACGTCCATGCCTACCTGCAGCTGGTGGCAAAGGGTGTCATCGCCTTGGGCGAAGGCATCAACGTGGCCGTTCCATCGGGCAACTTCGGCAACTGTCTGGCTGGCGTGATGGCGCAGCAAATGGGAGTGCCCATCCGTCGTTTCATCGTGGCATCGAACCGCAACAACGTGCTGACGGGTTTCTTCTCCACCGGCTGCTACGATGTCCGGCGACCCTTCCATAAGACCATCGCTCCTGCTATGGACATCCTCGTCAGTAGCAATCTTGAACGGCTGCTCAGCCTGCTCTGTGGCGATACCTCAAAGGTGGCAGATTGCATGAACAATCTGCGCGACACAGGACGCTACTGGGTCGATGGCGAGATGTTGGAGCGTCTGCATGAGTCGTTTGCAACGGGCTGGCTGACGGACGAGGAGATTATTAACACTATCCACACCTACTATCACACGACGGGCTATCTGGCCGACACCCATACCGCTGTGGCATTGGGGGTTTACGACCGCTACCGTCAGCAAACAGCCGACAACACACCTACGGTGGTAATGGCCACAGCCTCGCCCTATAAGTTTCCTGCCAGCGTATGCAAAGCTGTCACGGGCAGGGAAGTCCCCGAGGAACTGGCCACAGAGGTACTATGGCGTACTACTGGGCAACCCGTCCCCGAGGCACTTCAGGACATCATGGACCGCCCCGTACTGCACAACAAGGTCATTGACCGAAACCAGATTGTTTCACACATAGCCGAAAGCATAGGATGAAAGTAAAAGTAAGAGTTCCCGCCACGAGTGCCAATCTGGGCCCGGGCTTCGATGTGGCCGGCGTGGCCGTATCACTATATAACACGTTTACCTTTGAACTTATTGACGAAGGGCTGGAGATTACAGGCTGTCCCGAACAGTTTGCAGGCGAAGATAACCTGACCTACGAAGCCTTCTGCGAGGGAGCCAAGGAGGTGGGGCTCGAGTTCACAGGCCTGCGCATCGAGTGCAAGGACGAGGTGCCCTACACACGCGGCCTTGGATCGTCATCTACCTGCATCGTGGCCGGACTGGTAGGAGCTTTTGCCTTCAAGGGACGTTACAACGACCGTCAGGACATCCTCAACCTGGCCACACGCATCGAGGGACACCCCGACAATGTTGCTCCAGCTATTTTCGGCGGGCTCACCGTTTCGGTCAATGCCGATACTGTCACCACGCTCAACATCCCCGTGAAGAACGACTATCGGTTCGTGGCCTTTATTCCACCTTTCACGCTCTCCACGCAGTTGTCGCGCTCGGTGTTGCCCGACGTGGTGTCGCGAAAGGATGCCATCGGAAACATCTCGCACCTGAGCCTGCTGGTAGCCTCGCTCATCAACGGACACGACGAGGGCTTGCGCATCGGCTTCCACGACCATCTCCATCAGCCCTATCGCGGCAGCCTCATCAAAGGATACGACGAGATTATGCACCATTTGGAGCAGGACGAGCAGGTGCTTGGCTGCTACCTGAGCGGAGCAGGCCCGACGTTGATGGCAGTCATTCGTGCCGACGACCTCATGGGCGTGGTGCGCTTGAAGGAGGCGATGCACGACTGCCTCGATGGCTGGGAAGTGATGAAGCTGGAGATGGACCGGCAGGGATATGTCTGCGACTTTGAGTAAAAAATCCTTGATTTTTTGAAATAGTTGTTGGTTTTTTTGGGCATACGGCAGAAATGGCGTACTTTTGCCCACGCATGAAAAAGAAACTGTTTTTGTGGCTCATTGCAGCGTTGTGTCTGTGGGCTGGTGTGCCTGCAGGGGCACAGACGTATGCCGAGAACGTTGATAGTGCGTATGCCGCGCTGGAGCGCGACGACCTCGGCCGCGCGGCTGACTTTGTGAAGAAAGCTATTGAGCACGACCCTACCAACGAGCACAACGTGCTGCTCTTTGCCAATCTGGGCTCCATACAGAAACGTCAGGGGCTGCTGAAGGAGGCTGCTGAGAGCTACTCGCTGGCGCTGAACTACAAGCCGACGGCTATGCCCATCCTGCTTGCGCGGGCTGCCACCTACATGGAGTTGGGCAACGAGGACAAGGCCTACGTTGATTATTGCAATGTGCTCGACCAAGACATCGAGAACCGCGAGGCGCTGACCTTCCGTGCCTATATTGCAGTCCACCAACGTTTGTTTGACGTGGCACGGGCCGACTACGGACGTCTGCTGACGCTTGACCCCAACGATGCCAACTCTCGCTTCGGGCTGGCGCTGTTGAACCAGAAGCAGGGCCGTCTGGTGGAATCGACGGAACAGCTCTCGGCCCTCATTGCCGAATACCCGAAGGAGCCTGACTACCTCGTAGCACGCGCCAACGTCCTTGCCGACCGCGAGCTCTACGACCTGGCGCTACTTGACATGGAATCGGCCCTGAAGCTCACACCCCAAGACCCCTATGCCTACGTCACCCGTGCAGCCATCTACCTCCGCATGGGGCGTCACAAACGGCAGGCACGTGCCGACCTCGACCGCGCCATGCAACTCGGCCTCTCACGCGCCGACCTTGCCGACTTATACAATAAACTATAATTATATGAAAAAGTCTTTTGGAATTATCGCTATGACAATGATGATGTTTGCATCGTGTGGCGGCGGAGAGAAAGCTGCCACGGAGTTTGAGTATGCCAATGAGAAGTTTGCCGACCTGCAAATGCTTCGCTATGAGGTGAAGGGCTGGGACGGGCTCTCGCTCGAACAGAAAAAGCTGGTCTATTATCTGACGGAAGCGGCGTTGAGCGGGCGTGACATTCTTTTCGACCAGAACGGGAAGTACAACCTCCGCATACGCAATATCCTCGAATCCATCTACACCAACGACGCAATCGACCACAACACCTCCGAGATGAAGGCTCTCGAGATCTATCTGAAGCGTGTGTGGTTCTCCAACGGCATTCACCACCACTACGGCGAACTGAAGTTCCTGCCCGACTTCTCGGAGCAATGGTTCCGCCAGACGGTAATGGCCAACCCCAACCATTTCCCCGCCTCCTACGAGGGACAGACGGTTGAGCAGTTCCTCGATGAAATCTGCCCCGTCATATTCGACCCGAACGTGCTGCCCAAGAAAGTCAATCAGGCTGACGGCGAGGACCTTATCCTCACCTCCGCAGGCAACTATTACGGCGATGGTGTGACGCAGGCCGAGGCCGAGGCCTTCTACGAGGCGCAGAAGGACACACTCAACCCCGAGCCCGTGATGTACGGCATGAACAGCCGCCTCGTCAAGGAGGACGGCCGCCTCGTGGAGAAGGTCTGGAAGGTGGACGGCCTCTACGGACAGGCCATCGAGCGCATCGTTTTCTGGCTTCGCAAGGCTGCTGAAGTGGCCGAGAACGACACCCAGCGTGCAGTCATCAACAAGCTCATCCAATTCTATACCGACGGCGACCTCAAGACCTTCGACGACTACTGCATCGCCTGGGTCAAGGACCTCGACAGCCGCATCGATTTTGTCAACGGTTTTACGGAGAGCTACGGCGACCCGCTCGGCATGAAAGCCAGCTGGGAGAGCATCGTCAACTTCAAGGACCTCGAGGCTACGCGCCGTACCGAAACCATCAGCGCCAACGCCCAGTGGTTCGAGGACCACTCGCCCGTTGACCCCCGCTTCAAGAAAGAGGAGTGCAAGGGCATCAGCGCCAAGGTCATCACCGCAGCCATCCTCGCGGGCGACCTCTACCCCTCCACCGCCATCGGCATCAACCTGCCCAACAGCGACTGGGTGCGCGCCGCTCACGGCTCGAAGTCCGTTACCATCGGCAACCTCACCGAGGCCTACGCCAAGGCCGCACACGGCAATGGCTTCAACGAGGAGTTCGTCTATAGCGACAAGGAACGTGCCCTCATCGACAAGTACGACGCCATCACCGACGATCTCCATACTGACCTCCACGAGTGCCTCGGGCACGGCTCGGGCAAGCTGCTGCCTGGCACCAGCTCCGAAGCCCTCAAAGCCTACGGCAGCACCATCGAGGAAGCCCGCGCCGACCTCTTCGGCCTCTACTACGTGGGCGACAAGAAGCTGCTCGACCTCGGCCTGCTCCCCTCGAAGGATGCCTACAAGGCGCAGTACTACACCTACATGATGAACGGCCTAATGACGCAGCTCGTGCGCATCGAGCCCGGCAACGACATTGAAGAAGCCCACATGCGCAATCGCTCCCTCGTGGCTCACTGGTGCTTCGAGAAAGGACAAAAAGATCGCGTGGTGGAGATGGTGAAACAGGACGGCAAGACCTACGTCCGCATCAACGACTACCGTAAACTACGCAACCTCTTCGGCGAGCTGCTGGCTGAAATCCAGCGCATCAAGAGCGAAGGTGACTTCGAGGCTGCCCGTGACCTGGTGGAGACCTACGCCGTGAAGGTTGACCCAACGCTCCATGCCGAGGTGCTGGCTCGCTACAAAGCGCTCAATCTCGCCCCCTACAAAGGCTTCATCAACCCCGTCTATACCCCCGTCACGGACAAGGACGGCAACATCACCAACGTCACCATCGACTACACCGAAACGTTTGCAGCTCAGAACCTCCGGTACAGCCGCGACTACGCAACACTTCCAGTCGTCAATTAATGTAGTGCCTAAAGATATACTAACTAAAAAAATCAGAGAACTAATTATAGAAAAATATGGGAAAAGGGTAAATAAATATAGGGGAGAAAACTCCCCTATCAAACTACAGTCACCGTGGTGCTAAGTTTCCCTGAGCTAAGCAGGTATTCGCTCGAAGGTATCTGAACCTATAAGGCCCAACGTTCCCTAAGAACTTAGAATAGAAAAACTATTCTCGGTGCAAAATTATAAATAAAGTAATAGATTATATTTTTTCTTTCTTTTTTTTCTCTTTCAGGTTTAAAATAAGAATTAAGAGTTAAGAAAAAATGTCTTGTATTCAGCCTTTCATCTTCACCCCGTTTACGGTACTATTTTTCTTAACTCTTAATTCTTAACAAAAAATGTCCTCCCTGAATGAGATAAAGTCCGAGCTGCGGCTCTACATGAACGGTCCGCTGGCGCAGAGCCTCCGCGAGCGGGGGCTGAAGTACCACCTCATCTTCGGCGTGGAGCTGCCTCGGCTGAAGGAGATTGCCTCGAAGTACGAGAAAGACCACGCCCTGGCGCAAGCCCTTTGGAAAGAGGACATCCGCGAATGCCGCATCCTTGCCGGCTACCTCCAGCCTGCCGACACGTTCCTCCCTGAGATTGCCGACATCTGGCTTGAGGCTATGCACGACACCGAAATCATCGACTACACCTGCATGAACCTCTTCCGTCGCCTGCCCTACGCCAAGGACAAGGCGTTCCAGTGGATGGCGTCGGAGGCCATCCTGACGCAGTATGCCGGCTTCCGCCTGATGGCACACCTGCTCCGCGGCCAAGACGCCCCCCTCTCCCCACAGGACAAGGACGAGCTCCTCGACCAAGCTGAAGCAGCAGCCTCCTCCGACAGCCCCCTCCTTTGTCAAGTCGCCCGCGACGTCCTCGACAAAGTATAATAATTGATGCGTGACGGGCCCCAAACCCCTCATTCCTATATAAAAGTGGCGTTTGCCGAGCGGTTTCCTTTTTGGGTTGTCAGTAAGACTTCCGCTACTCCGAAAACGCACTACGTCTGCGTCAGAACGCACTACGTCCGCACATAGACGCACTACGTCGCTAGTACGACGTAGTGCGTCACGCGCTCAGACCAAGGGGCTGGCGTCACAGTCCAAGCATCTGACAAAAACCCTCCCGACCGAATGACAACCGACGAACGAAGCAAGAGTAGAGCCAAACTTGTTTGAGCTATGCCTTGCGACGAGGAGGAAGTCTTACTGACAACCCAAAAAGCAAACTACGCAAGAACGGGCATTTCTATAGTGGGATGGAGGGTACAGAGGTTGTCAGCCGTACAAAGGGCCGGCTAATCTCGCAGAAGGCCCTTCTGTTCTGGCAGAAGGGCCTTCTGATTTGGCGAAAGGCCTTTCTAATTGGCTAGAAAAAAAGAGTTTTTTCCAACAGGTATCGGGGGTGTCGGTGGGTACGCGTACAGATGTGATTTTCAAACGAAAAGCCACCGACACCTCAGAGAAGGGGTATCGGTGGATTATTGGCTGGAAGCCAACGGCTTCTCCCTTCCCACCGACACCCCCGATACCCCTTGGAAAAAACTACATATTATATCGAACTCACATATCTAAAGTAGTGGATTTTGCGTTACGCTACAGATTTATTCCGCTGGGCAGGAGGAGCACTCCTGCGCGATTTATTTTAGAAAATAGACGTTTTCACTACTGTCCGGAGAAATTTGGCCATAGGCAAAGTTGACCCAAATCTTGGACTCTATTTAAGTTAGAATTACGTTTGAAAATCTCTTGGATAGGCTCTCTTTCAAACAGGACAAGTCCTATTGATTGAGCCAAAATGTAAAGTTCACAATCAATATGGAATTCTTTCTTGGCAATAACCAGAAGCAAGTACGTACATACAGCAATCCATATTTGCGTGTACACGGCGTTCTGTGTCGTCCCATAGAAAGACTTCACGTGAAGCCTCCCTTAACCAATCAAACGGAGTTTTTCTCCGGACAGTAGTGAGACGTTTTATTATTTTTGTGTTGGAAATGCCATTTATCTCCATTATCTTTGCAGACGGAAAAACTCCTCGACTCCATATCCCTGATATACGCAATATACGTTATGGTTAGAAGTGAAACAACAATAGAAAAGATGAATATCAGGTCTATTAAGACGTTTTATTATTTTTGTGTTGGAAATGCCATTTATCTCCATTATCTTTGCAGACGGAAAAACTCCTCGACTCCATATCCCTGATATACGCAATATACGTTATGGTTAGAAGTGAAACAACAATAGAAAAGATGAATATCAGGTCTATTAAAATGAGAAAAACAATATATCTGTTCATCGTAACACTTGCATTAAATGGCTGTGTCATGACGCAGACACACAAATCGCTGGTGCCCAGCAAACCCTCTGCTGTCCCCGACTATTTCTCCACCTGGAACATCCAGGGATATGTAGTGAGTTATGACGGATCTGCTACCGCTCGTGTAATGACGGAACAATATATGTTCGGCGACGGGGAGTTGGAGGGCTGGACACGCTTTTTCCCTGACTTCCGCGAGGATCTTATCTTTCTGATGGACGACTCATGGGACATTCCCGTCAATGAACATCGTGCTGAATATATGGGCGAAGCAAGGTTGGACACTGAACGCTTCCCCAGTTGCAAGGGCAGCCTGAAGAAACTTGTACAGATGACAAAGCGATCTGGCTGGAAGGGTCTTGGAGGATGGCTCTGTGCGCAGGAGGCAAGTGCCGCATCCGATGCCTCAAATCCTGAAGCTTATTGGACAACGCGTCTGAAAGAGAACCACAAGGCCGGTATGGCTTATTGGAAGGTGGATTATGGTCGTCAGGAGAGGAACCAAGTGTGGCGCGAGCAATTGACACTGTTAGGACGGAAGTACGCCCCTGGGATGCCGATTGAGCACGCCTACAACTACCCCGTAATTGAGAAGAGCGATGTATTCCGCACATACGATGTAGAGGTTGTAACCGCTGTACCCGTTACCCTCCAACGTGTGGCACGTCTGCTGAAATACAAGACCCAACCGGGTAACCTAGGACTCATCAATTGTGAGGACGAACCGCTGATAGCTGTCGGGTTGGGATGCGTTATTGGCGTGATGCGCCACCCCATTAACAAACCTTTGCCCAACGGACTCTCCGACCATGTATTCCCAAAGGCCGGTCGTAATCTAAAGGCTCGACTCGATGAAGTGAACCGTGCTTTGAAGTGGCATCGGCTGGCCGCGCCTTTTGCAGTCAATGATGATGCACAGTTCTCTGAGCAGCTACTTACGGATGAGTGGTGTTTGGGCGAGCGAGAGACATGGGTTCCTCATCATCATGCAGGTGATACGTTACGGGAGTCGGCACATGCCGTCATCAGCCGATGTATGCCCTTACCTGAGGTACATACGGAAGGGGGGCTTTCGCCATTCGTCTTGGCTTCTCGATACCCCAATGGAGCTGTTTGTGTGGCCACCGTGGAACGACTGTTATTGGAGGAGCACACATGGACAACACCACGTGCTGATATCACCCTTCAAATAACCGACGCCAAAGGTCCCGTAGGCATCTTTGGTTTCTATCGTTCCCTGAAGTTATGTTACGACAAGCCGTTGCCCCCAAGTGTCCGTATATGGGCACAGGACTTGATAGGAAAGAAACCTGTAGATATCACATCTGAGGTGGAGATGAAGGGTAACACTCTCACTCTTCCCGGCTCACTCTTAGAGCGCATCGGCACTCAGGCAAAGCACCCGTTCGATGAGTCTGCACCAGGACTGATACTGGTTGTAGAATGAAAAAACACGTCGATTACCCACGCGTTTTCAAGCTACGAGAAATAGAATAGAACGAGGAAGTTTGAATATAAAAATACGTAATAAAAAAACGGTATAACGTCAAAGGAATATGAAAAATCTAATAGAGCATAAATTGCATGGCGGGGCGAATGCCAGCTATGGAAAGGAACAACTAAAATGCCTGAGGCGTAAAGGGCGGGCTGCCGTGCTCGCTTTGATGCTGATTGCCGGAACACAGGCGCCAATGGCTGTAAATCAGGCATCTGCCGCCGATGCGAACAAGCAAAAGACAGTCGCTAAAACAGAGCACAAGCAGAAGTACGACGTGGCTGCCTACCTCTATCCGGCCTACGCCTATGGCGACCCTCGCCTGAGGCCTTTCTGGCCCTCGGGAATGGGAGAATGGGAGACGGTATTGACTATGCAACAACGCAATCCTGGCCATTACTGGAATAGGCAACCCCTCTGGGGACCCATCAATGAGGCCGACCCTGCTGTTATGGAAATGGAGATAGAGCAGGCTACGCGTCATGGAATAAACGTCTTCATCTTCGACTGGTACTGGTACGACGGCCGTCCGTTTATGGAAACCACCTTGACCGACGGCTTCCTGAAAGCAGCGAACAGGGACAAGATGCAGTTCTACCTGATGTGGGCCAATCACGACGTGACCAACGCCTGGGACACTCGCATCAGCCGTCTGCCAGAGAACAACGTCATCTGGAAAGGTGCCATCAGCCGACAAGAATTTGAGCGGATATGCCAACGTAACATCGAACTCTTCTTTACCCAGCCCAACTACTACAAGATAGACGGAAAGCCCGTGTTCATGATTTATGACGTGAAAAACTTCATCGACGGCCTTGGCGGGGTGAAAGAGGCAAAGGAGGCCATTGCCTGGTTCAAGCGCGAGGTGAAAAAGGCAGGCTTTCCCGGACTGGACCTGCAATTCACCATGTGGAACATCAACCTGAATTATAGCGGCGTAGACAGCAACAAGTCGGACAAGATTGGCAACGACTTCGTGAACGACCTAGGCTTTACCAGCACGTCGCACTACCAGTTCTGCCATTTCACGAACGTCAACGAAGATTACACGAAAATCATGCAGAACGTCCAACAGGAGTGGGAACGTATCGACAGGGAGTTCACGATTCCCTACTATGTCCACGTCTCCATCGGCTGGGACAACAGCCCTCGTTTCCGCGAAAGTGCCGTGACGCGCGACAACACCCCGTCGAACTTCGCCGACGCCCTGCGTGCGGCACGCGACTTCGTCGACCGACATCCCGACCGCGCTCCGCTCATCACCGTGAATAGCTGGAATGAATGGACAGAAACCAGCTATCTGCAGCCCGATAATGTGAACGGTTATGGCTATCTGGAGGCAGTTAAGCAGGTTTTTGTGGACGGAAAGTAGAAACACAGAAAAAACGCATAAAAGCGTACTGGACATAAAATAAGTGAAAAGTTCTGCTTTTTTTTGGGGAGGTGGAGAAAAAGCTTTACCTTTGTGTCCGATAATGCGTTAGTATGTATCAGACAGAAAAGTGATGGCAAACGAACGGACAAACCAAACCATGGAGCAGGTACACCGGCTGCTGGAGGAGTATCTGCATAGGCGTGGGCTTAGGGTGACACCTGAGCGCAAGGCTATCGTGGATGCCATCTACGGAATGGACGAGCCGCACTTCACCATCGAGCAGCTGAATGCCCGTCTGGAAGCGATGCACTTCCGCGTGGCGCAGGCGACGCTCTATAATAATATGGAGATGCTGATGGAAGCAGGGCTCATCTGGCGCCATTACTTCGGGGCGGCAACGCTCTACGAGGCCAGCGTGGGCGTGGCGCCGCACTACCATTGCATCTGTCGCGACTGCGGGCTGGTGATGAACCTGACGAACGAGCGCTTGACGTCGCGCCTCGCCGAAACCCGCATCAGGGGCTTCAAGGCCGACTATGCCTACATCTATCTCTATGGCCTCTGCACGAAATGCGGAGCTGCCAGACGGAGGAAGAAGAATAAACTGGAAAAAACAAAAACCTTAAATCGTAAAATTGTCAAATAGTAAATGAAAGTTGATGTTTTGCTTGGGCTCCAATGGGGCGATGAAGGAAAAGGTAAGGTAGTGGATGTGCTGACGCCGCGCTACGACGTGATAGCCCGCTTTCAGGGCGGTCCGAACGCGGGGCATACGCTGGAGTTCGGGGGGCAGAAGTATGTGCTCCGTTCCATCCCGTCGGGCATCTTCCAAGGTGATAAGCTGAACGTGATTGGCGGAGGCGTGGTGTTGGATCCAGCGCTCTTCAAGGCTGAGGCTGAGGCGCTGGAGGCCAGCGGACATCCGCTGAAGGAGAGACTCCACATCTCGCGCAAGGCGCACCTGATACTGCCCACCCATCGTCTGCTGGATGCTGCGGGGGAGGCTGCCAAGGGAAAGTCGAAAGTGGGTACGACGGGCAAGGGCATCGGCCCTACCTATACCGACAAGATCAGCCGCAACGGCCTTCGCGTAGGCGATGTGGAGCGTGAGGACTTCGATGCCCTCTATCGTCAGGCCAAGGAGCGCCATCTGGCTATGCTGCGCGGACTGATGACGGCAGAGGACTATACGGCTGCGCTGGCGAAGCTGGAGCAGACCGAGCCGGAGTGGATGGCTGGCGTGGATTACCTGCGCAGCTTCACGCTGACGGACAGCGAGCACGAAATCAATAAACTATTGAAGGCGGGAAAGAGCGTGCTGTGCGAAGGCGCTCAGGGCACGATGCTCGATGTCGATTATGGCTCGTATCCCTTCGTGACCTCGTCGAACACCATCTGTGCCGGAGCCTGCACGGGCCTCGGTGTAGCCCCTGGACGGATAGGTCGCGTCTATGGCATCATCAAGGCTTACTGTACCCGTGTGGGCAGCGGCCCCTTCCCCACAGAGCTGATGGACGAGACGGGCGACAAGCTTTGCTCCATCGGGCATGAGTTCGGTGCCGTCACAGGCCGTCGTCGTCGCTGCGGCTGGATTGACCTCGTGGCGTTGCGCTATGCCATCATGCTCAATGGCGTTACCGACCTCATCATGATGAAGAGCGATGTGCTCGATACTTTCGAGACCATCAAGGCCTGTGTGGCTTATGAGATTGACGGCAAGGTGGTAGAGGACTTCCCCTACAGCATCGCAGGCGCAGACGGACAGACTGCTCCGAACGTGAAGCCCATCTACACGGAGTTGCCGGGCTGGCAATGCCCGCTCAGCCAGATGACAAGCGAGGACGAGTTCCCAGAGGAGTTCAACAACTACCTCTCGTTCCTCGAGGAGGAACTTGAGGTGCCTATTCGCATCGTTTCTGTCGGCCCCGACCGTGAGCAGACGATAGAACGCTACGTGGAAGATGGGTTAACGGAGAACGTTTAACGTTTAACGAAAGCCAAAGGACGTGTTCGTTAAACCTTAAACATTAAACCTTAAACGAAATATTTGATTTATGGTCATATACATTATTTTCATTGCGATTACCATCCTGAGCTATATTGTTCAGGCATCGCTTCAAAGCAAGTTCAAGAAGTACTCGAAGGAGGCGCTTCCGAGTGGTATGACGGGGCGTGACGTGGCGCTGCGGATGATGAGCGACAACGGCATCACGCACGTCGATGTGAACCTTGTGAAAGGCACCCTTACCGACCACTACGACCCCACGAAGGAGGTGGTGAGGCTGAGCGAGGCCGTCTATGGCGAGAGTAACGTGGCTGCGGCAGCTGTAGCTGCCCATGAGTGTGGGCACGTGCTTCAGCATGTCAAGGGCTATGCCCCGCTGAAGATGCGCTCGGCGCTGGTTCCCGTGGTGTCGTTCTCGTCGCGCATTGTAACGTGGGTGTTGTTGGCAGGCATCCTGCTGGTCAACATTTTCCCTGCCATATTGGGTGCAGGCATTGTGCTGTTTGCGTTGACGACGCTGTTCAGTTTCATCACGCTGCCTGTGGAGATTGATGCCAGCCGTCGCGCTCTGGCGTGGCTGCAACATGCCGGCATCACCAGTCCGTCCAACCACCGTATGGCTGAGGACGCCCTTCGCGCCGCTGCTTATACCTACGTCGTGGCTGCCCTCAGCTCGCTGGCTACGCTGGTCTATTACATCCTCATCTTCATGGGAAGGAGGAACTGAAAATTCGTTTAACGTTTAAGGTGTAACGTTTAACGAGGTTGGCGCGATGGCATCGAAGGACGTGTTCGTTAAACATTAAACGTTAAACGTTAAACCATAAAAAGAAATCATTTTAAGTAACCCAATGTATAACTCAAAAAATCCAAACAACATGAAAAGAATCTTTACTTCTCTGGCCATGGTGCTGTGTGCTGTGGCAATGTTTGCATGGCAGAAGCCGGCCATCACGGCAGGCCAATGGCGGCAAATGGTCGTTGGCGACACGGTGTACTTCTACAATACCCAGTCGCAGCTCTTCCTCACCGAAGGTAACGAGTGGGGTACTCACGCTTCCGTAGGCGAAGAGGGCTTGATGTTTACCGTCGAAAAGTACATCCCCGAAGGCGGTGAATGGGACAACAAGACCTATCTTATCAAGGACTTCACGATTGCGAAGGGCAAATGGATGCCCATGTTCATCGACAACGATATGGGCGACATCTACGTGGACCTCGGCTCGCAGGCCAACTACTTCTGGGAGTTCGAAACGGTAAACGACAAGATGTTCCGCTTCTTCGGCGCTGACATGAACCCCAACTGGAACCATGCTTATGAATTCTTCACAGGCGGTTATGTAGGCCACGCTACGGAGTACATGAACACGCAGACGAACGAAGTGACGGGCACGGGCGTTATCTTCGACATCCCTGCCAGCTATGGCGAGGGTCTGGCAAAGAGCGGCGAGTTCCATTGCGATTGGACAACCGTCTCGCGCGAAGACTATGATGTGTATGTGGCTAAGATTCGTGCCTACAATGCTGCTGAAGCTCTTGCCGCCAAGATTGCCGAGGGTAAGGAAGCAGGTGTTTCCACCGCTGATGCTGAGGCTGTCTATAACAACGAGAACTCTACCGCTGAGCAGCTGAAGGAAGCTCTCGACGCCCTCATCGTGGCCATCATGGAGGCTGAGGCCGGCAAGGCTACTCCCGAGAATCCCGTTGACATGAGCGACCTTATCGTCAACCACGACTTCTCGAACGGCGACTGCACCACAGGTTGGAGCGGCGATGCTTTCGCACGCGGAGGAACGGTTGCTGACGGTGCTGAGCACTACGACAAGGACTACAACACTTGGCAGGATATCAAGGGCCTCTTCCCAGGTATCTATCGTGTCGGTGTTCAGGCTTATTATCGTGCTGGTGCTGCAGGAACCGACTACAACAACTTCCTTGCTGATGACTTTGGCACTCGTCATGCCAAACTTTATGCCCTTAATGGTGATAGCGCAGAAGTAGTTGTAGGTATAGTCCACCTCGCTTCAGGTGCTGAGACTGAGAACATGAGTGGTGCCGATGAAGTCGATTGCGGCGATGGAATGTTGGTCTGCAATACGATGCAGGCGGGCGACTATCACTTCAATACGCTTGACAAGTATCACAACTACCTCTTCTGCGAGGTGACGGAGAGCGGTACCCTCCGCATCGGCGTTAGGAAGAGTACACACATTAGTACTGACTGGAGCCTCTTCGATAACTTCAGCCTTGAGTACTATGGCAACTCCATCGAAGCCTACAAGATGTGGATGGAGGGTATCATTGCCACAGCCCCGCAGTACGACTTTGAGACACTCATTTGCTCGAACGATGTGAAGGAGCAGTATCAGGCTGTCCTCGAGGCTGCCAAGAATGCTTCATCACGCGATGAAATCATGGAGGCTCTTGCACAGATTACTCCTGCTGCCGAGGCTATTGCTGCCAACGTAGCTGCCTATAAGGCTTATATGGATAAGGTGGCTGAACTCCGTGCTGAGCTGGACGAAAACGAATACGTCTGCGAAGAGGGCTACACCCTTATGGACTATGTGATGGACGGCAACGAGATGGAACCCTACGAGGAAATGCCGAATGGTTCCTACGACTACATCATCAATAACTGCGCACTTGATACTGAGGGTATTCAGGCTGAGCTGGAGTGGTTGGAAGCTCTTCATCAGGCTGCTATCGCCAACAGCCTCAAGCCTGGTGACGACTGCACGAACCTCCTCATCAATCCTGGCTTCACAGAGGCTGACGGCAAGGGCTGGACATGGGATCTGCAGGACAATGTTACTGTTGCCACTCACGCTGTGACGGGTGGTCTCAAGTCGTTCCCCTGCGCTGAGGTCTATGCCGGCTGGGGTTCCGCCGTCGGTGACTTCACTTGGGATGTTTGGCAGACCGTCATCGCTCCCGATGGTATCTACAAACTCGAACTCAACGCCTTCTATCGCGTTGGTGACAACGGCCAGTATGATGGTTCCGAGGAAGTCTATGCCGAGCTTTACATGAACGACTTCACCACGCCTGTGCAGAATATCGGTGGCGATGCTGCCAACTTTACGGATTCTGCTGTTGGTGAGGGCGATGCCCAGATTACCAACTGGCAGGGTGCTACAGGCTACGTGCCCAACTCTATGAATGGTGCTTCCACCGCGTTTGAGTCAGACCGTTATAAGCAAACCGTTTATGGTCTTGTTGAGGGAGGTCAGATGCGTATTGGTATCCGTAAGACCGTTGCTACTAGCGTCATGCGTTCATGGTGTCTCTGGACGAACTTCAAGCTTATCTATGCCGGTAAGGACGAAGAGGCTCTGTCGGAGATTCTGCCCGTCTATGCGGATAAGGCTCAGGCTCTCCTCGATGCTGATCAGCCCATGAGTGCTGAGGCTCACAATGGTCTTGAGAGTGCTATCGATGCTGCTGGTACGGCAGGCGATGCTGATGCCATGTTTGCCGCTCTTACAGGCTTGAATGCTGCCATTGCCAAGGCTAATTCATCCATCTTGGCTTATAGCAAGCTGAACGATGCCCTCTATTCGTTGCTCAACGCTGCCGACCAGTATGGCTATTCTGCTTCTGAGGAGGCCAGCAATGCCGCTGTCTCTCTCTATGAGGAACTGTCAGATGGCATGAACAAGGGTGCGTACGACGACGATGAGATTGATGCGAAGGTGTATGCTATCAACGCAGCTATTGCTGCTTTGCGCGTGCCTGCCGTTGACCCGACGGATGAGCAGCCTGTTGACTTCACGGATTGGATTGTCAATCCCACCTTCGACGAGGAGAATGCCGATGGCTGGAGCATTTCTGTTGTGGATAGAACCAATGCCGGATATCAGGGCGCCAGCTATTCTGGCGGAACTGACATCAGCCAGTTCATCGAGGTATGGCGCAACGGCGAGGCTCTCGGCAATGGTGATGTCTTCCAGGTTATCAGCTTCTTGCCTGAAGGAACCTATGTGCTTGGTGTCGATGCTATCTCCAGCAATCAGATGGATGCATCAGCCGAGGTCACGGGTGTGCAGCTCTTCTGTGAGGAGGAGGATGGCGCCTTCGATGCTGTGGATCTCTTTACCGGCAACGGTACTCCCGAGCACTTCGACTTGGTCTTCAAGAAGAAGGCAGGCACGGATGTGAAGATTGGTATCCGTGCTACGGACACCAACGCCAACTGGATTGCTGCTGACAACTGGACGCTCAGCTTCCACGGCAAGAACAGCGGATTGCTGCCCAGCAAGCTGGATGTGGTTGAAACGGAGCGTGCCGAGGTCATTATCTATAACCTCGCAGGCCAGCGTCTCACCACTCTCCAGAAGGGTATCAACATCGTCAATGGCAAAAAGATTCTGGTGAAGTAATAACCCGTTTCTATCGAATAATCCAAAGGGGCGCAGCCACAGCTGCTCCCCTTTTTTGATCCCTTTTCGCCCTGCCTTTTGCAAAAAAACGTTTGAATGCTTGGCTTTTCGCTCAGTTTGCCGTACCTTTGACAGCTAATTTCAGATTTTTCACGATGCAGACAGCAATAGTTCGACTTGTACTATCTCCCAGAGTTCAGAAAATCAATGAATATGATAATGCTGAGGCTATCCAGCATAAGGTTTTGATGTCGCTTGTCGGCAAGGCTGAGAGAACGGAGTGGGGCAGGAAGAATCACTTCCAGCGTATCGAGCGCTACGAGGACTTTGCCCGTGAGGTTCCTGTCAATGACTATGAGGGATTGAAGGAGTATATTGAGCGTATGCGTCATGGCGAGAAGGACATCCTTTGGCCTGGACAAGTGAAATGGTATGCTAAGTCTTCTGGTACGACAAACGATAAGAGCAAATTCATTCCTGTTTCCAGCGACGGACTTACTGATACCCATTATCGGGGTGGCACAGACGTAGTTGCCCTGTATCTGCACAACAATCCCAACAGCAACATGATGGATGGCAAGGCTCTCATCCTCGGAGGCAGCCATGCCCCAAACTACAACCTGCCTCATAGCCTGGTGGGTGATTTAAGTGCCATTCTGATTGAGAATGTCAATCCTTTTGTCAATCTGCTGCGTGTACCTAACAAGGAAATCGCTCTGTTGAGTGACTTCGAGGAGAAGATGGAGCGTATCGCCCAGGCCGTTAAGGACGTGAACGTAACAAACCTTTCAGGCGTACCTTCGTGGATGATGGCTGTGCTGAAGCACATTCTTGAGATAACGGGAAAGAAAAACATCAGCGAGGTATGGCCTAACCTTGAAGTGTTCTTCCACGGAGGCGTGGCCTTTACGCCGTATTATAATCAGTACAGGCAGCTTATCCCCAGCCCCAATATGCATTATATGGAGACGTATAATGCCAGCGAAGGCTTCTTTGGCATTCAGAGTGAGCCCGGCGACCCAGCCATGCTGCTGATGATTGACTATGGCGTCTTCTACGAATTCATCCCGATGAGTGAGTTTGGCTCTGACAACCCCACCATCGTTCCCCTTTGGGATGTGGAAGTGGGGAAGAACTATGCGATGGTCATCAGCACGTCGTGCGGACTTTGGCGCTATATTATCGGCGATACGGTGAGGTTCACGCAGAAGGATCCATATAAATTTGTCATTACAGGACGCACCAAGCACTTCATTAATGCCTTTGGTGAAGAGTTGGTGGTGGATAATGCCGAGAAGGGATTGCTGAAGGCCTGCGAGGCAACGGGTGCTCAGGTAAAGGAATATTCGGCAGCTCCTGTCTTTATGGATGGCGATGCCAAGTGCCGCCATCAATGGCTTATCGAGTTCAATAAAATGCCCGATGAAATGGGCAAATTTGAAGAAATCCTCGATAAGGCTTTGCAGGAATGCAACTCGGACTATGAAGCCAAGCGCTATAAGGATATCACCTTGCAGCATCTGGAGGTTATCCCTGCTCGTCCAAACCTTTTCCACGATTGGTTGAAGGCAAAGGGTAAGCTGGGTGGACAGCACAAGGTTCCACGTCTTAGTAATTCCCGTCAGTACATTGAAGAGATGCTGGCGTTGAATGAAAAAGATGGTTCGTTGCTGTAATGTGAATAGAATTATTGTCAAATCATTAATAACTCGGGGTGTTAGTTAAGGTCTTTGGAGCTGCCTTGCAGGGTGTTGATGCTACAATGGTCACTATTGAGGTGAACATTACGCGTGGCGTGCAGTTCTTTTTGGTTGGGTTGCCTGACAGCGCCGTCAAAGAGAGCCACGAGCGTATTGTTTCCGCGGTGCAGCACAACGGCTTGCGTTTTCCCCATTCGCAGGTGGTGGTCAATATGGCTCCTGCTGACATCCGCAAAGAGGGCTCGGCCTACGACCTTCCCCTCGCTATCGGTATTCTGGCTGCTGATGGGCAGGTGAATACACAGCGCCTTGAACGATATGTCATCATGGGCGAGATGGGGCTTGACGGAGCGCTGATGCCCATCAAAGGCTCTCTTCCCATTGCTATTAAAGCCCGTGAGTTGGGCTATGATGGCTTTATCCTTCCCCGTCAGAATGCACGGGAGGCCGCCGTAGTCAACAAACTGAAAGTCTATGGCGTGGACAATATGATGCAGGTTATTCGCTTCTTCAATGGCGAGGAGGAACTGGAAGAAACCGTGGTGGATACGCGGGCGGAGTTCTATGCCCATCAGTCTGATTTTCCCTATGATTTTGCAGATGTGAAAGGGCAGCAGCGCGCCAAGCGCGCCTTTGAGGTAGCTGCCAGCGGCTCACACAACATCATCCTCATCGGCCCTCCAGGCTCTGGAAAATCCATGATGGCTAAGCGCCTTCCCTCCATTCTTCCGCCTCTTTCACTGGCAGAAAGTCTGGAAACGACGAAGATACATTCCGTTGCCGGCAAGCTGGGGAGTAACGCATCGCTTATAGCCATACGTCCCTTTCGTTCGCCTCATCACACCATCTCTTCCGTTGCCCTTGTCGGAGGAGGATCAAATCCTCAACCCGGAGAGATTAGCCTTGCCCATAATGGCGTACTTTTTTGTGATGAATTTCCTGAGTTCCCGCGCCATATCCTAGAGCTGTTACGGCAGCCTTTGGAGGATCGTCACATTACCGTCAGTCGTGCCAAATACACTATTGACTATCCGGCTAACTTCATGATGGTTGCCTCCATGAACCCCTGTCCCTGCGGCTATTATACCCATCCCACACGGCCATGCATCTGCTCTCCTACGCAAGTGCAGCGCTATCTGGGGAAGATAAGCGGACCTTTGCTCGATAGATTTGATTTGCAGGTGGAGATAACGCCTGTGCCGTTTGAGAAACTCTCCGATAGGGGACGGGCAGAATCAAGTGCCGTTATCCGTGAACGGGTAATCCGCGCTCGCGAGATACAGAGTGAACGATTCCACGGCGAGAAGGGCGTTCATTGCAATGCTCAGATGACGAGGCAGCTGCTAGAGAAGTATGCTGTGCCTGATGAAGAGGGCATTCGCATTCTGCGTTTGGCTATGGAGCGCCTGAACCTCTCTGCCCGTGCTTACGACCGTATCCTCAAGGTTTCGCGCACTATTGCAGACTTGGAGGGATGTGAGCAGATAAATTCCGACCATATAGGCGAGGCGATTGGCTACCGCAGCCTTGACAGAGAGAATTGGGTAAGCTGAAATCAAAAAATCCCCATTTCATCGGAGAAAAATGTAGAATACTCATAAAAACGAGAATAAACGAATATGGAAGAAAAGAAATTCAAGAGAACTTTGGTGACGTCGGCTCTGCCTTATGCCAACGGCCCCGTTCACATCGGTCATCTGGCTGGGGTGTATGTTCCTGCCGACATCTATGTCCGTTACCTTCGTTTGAAGGGCGAAAATGTCCTTTTCATCGGGGGAAGTGACGAGCATGGCGTTCCCGTCACCATTCGTGCAAAGAAGGAAGGCTGCACGCCGCAGGACGTGGTTGACCGTTATCATAAGCTCATAAAGGAGTCGTTTGAGGGCTTCGGCATCTCGTTCGACGTCTATAGCCGCACCACCAGCCCCACGCATCATAAGTTGGCGAGTGACTTTTTCCGCAAGCTCTACGACGACGGCAAGTTCGTTGAGATGGAGAGCGAGCAGTTCTACGATGAGGAGGCACACCAGTTTCTTACCGACCGTAACATCGTGGGCGAATGTCCCCGTTGTCACTCCGAAGGAGCGTATGGCGACCAATGCGAGAAGTGCGGAAGCACCCTCTCGCCCGAGGAACTCATCAATCCCCGTAACGCCCTCACGGGTAACCCGCTCGTCAAACGCAAGACCTCTCACTGGTATCTGCCGCTTGACCAATACCAGACTTGGCTGGAGAAGTGGATTCTGGAGGAGCACAAGGAGTGGCGTCCGAATGTCTATGGGCAATGCAAGAGCTGGCTCGACGGCGGCCTCCATCCCCGTGCCGTCACACGTGACCTTGACTGGGGTATCCCTGTGCCCGTTGAAGGTGCCGAGGGCAAGGTGCTCTACGTCTGGTTCGATGCCCCTATCGGCTACATCTCCAATACGAAGGAGCTCTGTGATGCTCATCCCGAATTGGGCAGCTGGGAGACTTGGTGGAAAGACCCCGAGACGCGCCTTATCCATTTCATTGGCAAGGACAACATCGTGTTCCATTGCATCGTCTTCCCCTCCATGCTGAAGGCTGAGGGCAGCTACATCCTGCCCGACAATGTTCCCTCGAACGAATTCTTGAACCTCGAAGACGATAAAATCAGCACCTCGCGTAATTGGGCGGTGTGGCTGAACGAATACCTCGTCGATTTCCCCGGTAAGCAGGATGTGCTGCGCTATGTACTTACTGCCAATGCGCCCGAGACGAAAGACAATAACTTTACATGGAAGGACTTTCAGGCACGCAATAACAACGAGCTTGTTGCCATCTATGGCAACTTTGTCAATCGTGCCTTGGTGCTGACGCAGAAGTATTTCGAAGGCCGTGTGCCTGTGCGTGGCGAGTGGACGGACTACGACCGTCAGACGGTGGAAGAGTTTGCTCAAGTGAAGGCCGAGGTGGAGAAGCTGCTCGACGGCTTCAAGTTCCGCGAGGCGCAGAAGGAGGCTATGAACCTCGCCCGAATTGGCAACAAGTATCTTGCCGATACCGAGCCCTGGAAGCTGGCGAAGACGGATATGGCTCGCGTGGGTACCATCCTCAACCTCGCCCTGCAGCTGGCCGCTAACCTCGCTATTGCTTTTGAGCCGTTCCTACCCTTCAGCAGCAAGAAACTGCGCGACATGCTGGGTATGGTGAGCTTCCGTTGGGAAGACCTTGGAAGCACGACGCTTCTTCCCGAAGGTCATCAACTGGGCAAGGCGGAGTTGCTGTTTGAGAAAATCGAGGATGCTGCCATCGATGCCCAAGTGCAAAAGCTACTCGATACGAAAAGGGCGAACAAGGAGCAGGCATATCGCGCCAATCCTGTGAAAAACGTCGTTTCCATCGAGGATCTTGCCAAAATGGACATCCGCGTGGGCACCGTGTTGGATTGCCAGAAAGTGCCCAAGGCTGACAAACTACTGCAGTTCACTATTGCCGACGGCCTCGACAACCGCACCATCCTCAGCGGCATTGCCCAGTTCTATAAGCCCGAGGATCTTGTGGGCAAGCAGGTATTGTTCATTGCCAACCTCGCCCCCCGCAAGATTCGTGGCATCGAGAGCCAGGGCATGATACTCAGCGCCGTTGACGTCGATGGCAATCTCTCCGTCACCACCCTCGAGCATGAGTTGAAGCCCGGCAGCGAAGTCTGTTAAGAAAAAATCCTCCCACCATGGGGTGAGAGGATTTCAAGACTGAATTTGTGGCGTTTAACGTTATACCTTCCGCGTTAAGCGCCACACTTCTCTTACTTCGAATAGCTGATCTTCCGCGGATGCTTCAAGGCGTCTTGCCAAGTGCCCTGCACGGCGACGGGAGGCAGCGACCGTTGCCTCATCTCCGTGCCCTCCGTGACGTTTATGCTCGTCTGATGGCTATCGGCGTCCTCCGTTCTCATCTGTGGCGCATTGATGCTCTGGCTTGCGGCAAACTCGGCACGGCCTTTTTCATCGAACTTGACGAATGTCTCGTAGTCGTATGTCCAGCCGGGGCCTTCGCTCTCCTGCATGACATATTTATAGATGGCTTCACGCGATGGGGCGTTGAAGGGGATATCATTGTAACGCATCATACTGTTCCTGGTGGGGCGATAGACGCCGAATGCAATCGTGCCGCTACCCTCGTATGCGCCCAATCCCTCGCCGGCATACCGGCTGTCGGCAGCGAGACGTGCCCAGCGTGTCTGAGTCACATCGGCATGCATATCGATGTTGGCTCCACGGCCATAGTCCTTCCACATCTGCTCGTAATAGTCTTTCACCTCTTGCGTAGCAGTCGAGCCTGCTTGTTCTATATATTCATCATACAACCGTCCGACGCCATGGCCACCGCCCTCGTGATTGAGCACGCGGTTGACGCCATCGAACATGAACGCTACATAGGAATGGTCGTTGTACATCGTGGTATAGCATCGCCCTGCATTATAGGAATTGTGAATGACGTTCACACGCATCGGACGATTCGGAATGAGCGTGGCAATTTTCTGTGCGTAATCGAACGCATCGGCATCGGACATGATGGCCTGTTTCGTGCCTTCATACAACTCTTTATTGGGTGATACGGCTATAACCGCATACACATTGAAGCGGTTGCGCAACGAGGTGTAGGGCTCATAGACAAAGAACTGCTCCATGGCCTCCTTCATCCTTTGCTCGTAGAGACCCGATTCTATGTCCTTGTCCACAAAACAGTTGCCGACGAACACGATGTCCACCCCCTTGCCCACAGTCGCTTTCTGCAAAGTCATCACCTCGCCGTCGTGCGAATAATCTGCAGAGGTATAGGGTGTATAATCGATATTACCAAACTTCTCTGCCAGCACATCAAAGACCATCTGGTCGCGTGTGCTGCTGCCCCACGTATCTTCCATCTTGCCGTTCTCGTCCATAATGCTGGAAAATACCACATTCCCATTGCGGTCAACCAGGTTGACGAAGTTAGTGAAGGCATAATACCTGCCTATTGTTTCCTTGAAAGATGCCGGTTCGAGGTTGAGCCATGAAATGTTATTGGTGTGCAGAAACTCATTCAATTCTTCCACGTCAGCGGGTGCCAAGCCGATTACCTCGAAGCCTTTTTTCTTGTAGGTCTCGTAGGCTTTCATCAGTTTGCTGGTAAAATCGCCTCTTGCCGACTCATAGTCGAAAATGAGCGTATACTGGTTTTCCTTGTAGATGTCGGTGGTATTAAACTTATTGCCGTTCAGGTCGGTTACTTCCAGACGATAGCCAGGGATGGTGGGGACGACGAGATGGCCAGACTGGGGGACAATTAAATTCCACATCAAGTTGAAGCGGGGATGATTCAAGATGGCTTCAGGCACCTCTCCGCTAAAATCGTTGCCTGATATATCCAGATGATTCTTATCATCCATCAGGTTGACAAGGCTGGCTGGAATCTTGCCTGTCAGCTTATTTTCACTTAACTGCAAAATCCAGGCTCCGGGATAGTTGAAGAGTTCTTCTGGCAGTTCGCCCGTCATTTCATTGTTGAATGCCCATAGACTCCCGAAATTCAGATTCTTCATGAGATTAGGGAAGCGGCCGGAAATCTTGTTGCCCGACAGGTTAAATATCTCTGTAGGTCCCAATTGGACAAACATGTCAGGTATTTCGCCTTTCAGGTTATTGCCTTCCAGATTTAGGCTCCAGACGTAGGGACGCCTATTCGTCATTACCCCATGCCATTCGTCCAAGGGCTTGTCTGTGCACCAGTTGGTGTTGTTAGCCCAGTGGTCACCGTCCAAAGCCTTGTAAAGCTTGATAAGCGCTTCGCGAGCCGAGGCCAGGCTTTGCTCTGGGGTAAGGAATTCTATAGACTCAACGTCCTTTACTTCGTATACCCTGGCTCTTTCAGATTGCCAGACAATCTTCCCATCCTTTACACGGGGTTGATAATGCCCCAATGCATCAGTAAGGCTGTCGCCCGAGGCAAGGTGGAAAACAACGGCCTGCCCATCGTAAGGATCTTGTGCCCTAGTGCTGACGGAGGCTGCTACAGCCAGCGCGAGCAGAAAGATAAAGCGCTTCATCGGACGAGGTATTTAGTTGTTCGACTTCCTTTTTTCAGCATATAAATGCCTTTCGGCATATCCTTCAGATTGTCGGAGCTGCCCACGCGAATGCCGCTTGTCGTATAGACGTCCGACAGGGCTTCGGCTGTGATGGCTTCAACGCCACTTTCTTCCTCAAACGTGGTGGTAAGCTGTTTCACTTCGATGCAGGGAATTATCATGCCCTCTTCATCCTCTGTCACTACCAACAGACAGCGTACCATTTGGCCTTGTGAATCGGTCTCGTTGCTGTACCATAAGTCAGGAGATGTCTCGGTGATGGGCACCTTGATGACATTTCCATCCGTCTTTTCAATGCAGAGATAGGGCTTCTTCTCCGCCTGGGCCATGCTGCATAAGGGCAAGATTGCCAGCAATAGCAGCAGCCAACACTTCGCAAAAATGGATTCAGTTTTCATAAAAGGGCGTTCTAAATGGTTTAACTTTCTTGCTGCAAAGATAGCCAGAAAATTTGAATGTGCAAAATTTTATGCAACTTTTTTTCAGAAAAATCGTATTTTTTTTGTATGCCCAGACGGGATGGAAAAACCCTTCTCCTGTTCTCCTTTTCTCCTCTTCTCCCGTTCTCCTTTTGCTTTCACACACGCGCGTGGTATTTATCTATATATATGGAAATATTAAATTATATTACTATTTAAATACTATAATACTTACTCCCTATATATATATAATATAACGCGCGCACACGCAGGAGGCCTTGGGAGAAAAGGAGAAAGGGAGAAAAGGAGAACACCTGCCTCCCCCCCCGCTCCGCCTGATAGCGCCTCCAGTCCCCCCTTCTGGCGGCACAGAATAGGGGGCTGAACGCACAGAATAGGGGGCTGAACGCACAGAATAGGGGACTGAGCGGACAGAATAGGGGAATAAGCAGACGAAATAGGGGGCGTCAGGAAATGGCGCTCCAGTTGACGTTGGTGCGGCGGCGTTCGCGAAGCTGCTGCCAGAGGATGCGGTTTTCGGGGCGGGACTCGTCGGGGTCGTCGTCGAGAAGGCGGAGGGCGATGTCGCGGACATGCTGGAGGAGGATGCCGTCGCGGGCGAGGTTGGCGATGTGGAGGTCGAAGGCGATGCCGCTCTGCTGGGTGCCCTCGAGGTCGCCCGGGCCGCGCAGACGGAGGTCGGCCTCGGCTATCTCAAAGCCGTCGGTGGTGCGCGTCATGATGTCGATGCGCTTGCGGCTGTCGTCGGTGAGCTTGAAGGAGGTGACGAGGATGCAATAGCTCTGGTCGGCGCCGCGTCCCACACGTCCGCGCAGCTGGTGGAGCTGCGAGAGGCCGAAGCGCTCGGCGTTCTGGATGACCATGATGCTGGCATTGGGCACGTTGACGCCCACCTCGATGACGGTGGTGGCTACCATGATCTTCGTCTCGCCGCTGACGAAGCGCTGCATCTCGGCCTCCTTCTCGGCAGGCTTCAGGCGGCCATGCACCATGCTGACGGCATAGTCGGGGAAGACTTCGCAGATGGTGCGGTAGCCGTCCTCGAGGTTCTTAAGGTCCATCTTCTCGCTCTCCTTGATGAGGGGGTAGACGACATAGACTTGGCGTCCGGCATCAATCTGGCTGCACATGAATTGGTAGAGCGAGGCTTTCTGGGTGTCGTAGCGATGTTCGGTGAAGACAGGCTTGCGACCCGGGGGCAGCTCGTCGATGACGGAGACGTCAAGGTCGCCATAGAGCGTCATGGCAAGGGTGCGGGGAATGGGGGTGGCCGTCATCACCAATACGTGGGGGAGGAAATCGTTCTTGCTCCAGAGTTTGGCGCGCTGGGCAACGCCGAAGCGGTGCTGCTCGTCAACGACGACGAGGCCGAGGGCGGCGAAGCTGACGGTATCCTCCAGCACGGCGTGGGTGGCGATGAGCAGGTGGACGCTGCCGTCCTGCAAGCCGCTGAGAATGGGAGCACGGCGACGCCCCTTGACGCTGCCCGTGAGCAGCTCTACACGGACGGGAAGCCCTTCGAGCAAGGTGCGGATGGTGGCATAGTGCTGCTCGGCAAGGATTTCGGTGGGAGCCATGATGCAGGCTTGATAACCGTTGTCGATGGCAATAAGCATGACCATGAGGGCGACGAGCGTCTTGCCGCTGCCCACATCGCCCTGCAGGAGGCGGTTCATCTGGCGCCCGCTGTTCATGTCGGCCCGCATCTCGCGGATGACGCGCTTCTGGGCATTCGTCAGAGGGAAGGGGAGTTTCTCGTTGTAGAAGGTGTTGAACAGATGGCCGACGACGGTAAAGCAGAGGCCTTGGCTCTTCTGCTGCCGCATGCGGGCATAGCGCAGGATGTCAAGCTGAATATAAAACAGCTCCTCGAATTTCAGCCGGTACTCGGCACGCCGCAGCTGCTCGGGGTTCTCGGGGAAGTGCATGCAGCGGAGGGCTTCGTCGAGCGGCATGAGGTGGTGTTCCTCCACAAAGTATTCGGGAAGGGTCTCGGGGATGGGCTCCGTCAGCATGCCGAAGAGGTTTCGCATCAGTTTCTCCATGCCGCCGGAGCTGAGGTTCATGCGCTTCATACGCTCCGTCGTGTTGTAGTAGGGGCGGAGGCCCATGCCTGAGATGTCGAGGCCGTCGGCGGGGTCAATGTCGGGGTGAGCGATGTTGATGCGTCCGCCGAAGACGGTGGGCTTACCGAAGACGATGAACTCCTTGTTGAGAGGGTAGCGTTTCTGGATAAACTTTCCGTATTGGAACCAGACGAGGTCGATGATGCCTGTGCCGTCGGTGAAATGGGCGATGGTGCGCTCTTTGCGTCCGCCGCCGGCAGTCTCGTAGCTGAGAATCTTTCCGCGGAGTTGGATGTAGGGCATGTTGCCGTCAATCTCGTGGATGTAATAGAGGCGGCTGCGGTCGATATGCTTGTAAGGAAAGTAATAGAGCAGGTCGTTGAGCGTGGAGATATTCAGCTCTTTACGCAGTACTTCGGCACGCTGCGGGCCGACGCCGGAAAGATACTGGATGTCAGTATGGGCAAGGGTGCTCATAGAATCTCAGCTACGGCGAGGTCGTAGGGGGTGGTAATCTTGATATTCTCGCGGTTGCCCTCGACAAGGGTAATGGAGTGGCCCAAGGCTTCGACGACGGAGGCATCGTCGGTGAAGTCATCGGAATAGGGCTGGGCGTAGGCATCCAGCAACAAGCTGAGACGGAAAGTCTGAGGGGTTTGGACGAGACGATAGCGGTTGCGATTGACGGTGCGGCTTATTCCCCGCTGTGAAGGGTGGGGAAGATATACTTCACGCAGGGTTTCTACCACAGGAATGACGGGAATGGCTGCGCCGTCACGTCCTGCAGCCTCGAAACACGCCGCAATGACTTGGTGGGAGACGAATGGACGTACGCCATCGTGGATAGCGACAAGAGAATTAGAAATTAGGAATGAGGAATTAGAAATTGGCTGCGCTTGGCTTGCATTGTCTAAATAATTCCTCATTCCTAATTCCTCATTTATAATTTTATGCAGTCCATTTCGAACGGAGTGGAAGCGCGTTTCGCCTCCGCTGACTACGGTGTGCGGCACACGAAACACATATTCCCTGCAAAGACGTTCCCAATACTTTTGCTGCGCCTCGGGCAGGACAAGTATCAGCGGCATCGAGGGGTCGAAGGAGTAGAAATTCTCCAGCGTCAGCATGAGCAGGGGGCGCCCCTGTACGGTGAGGAACTGCTTGGGAATATCGCTTCCCATGCGCAGCCCTTTGCCTCCGGCTACAATGATGGCGTATCTCGTTGTTCCCTCCACAGCCAACGCGAATCTTTTTGGTGTTTTAATATTTTATTCTTCCGAACATCATGCCGGAACGGACTTCGCCGGCTTTCTCCTTGCCGCAAAGCAATTCCACAAGAGCAAAGCCAAGAGCGGGAGCAGCAGCCGGGCCACAGCCGGTAAACAGCGTCTCATCATCCTTGACGATGAGGGCGTTGCTGTCAACATCAGCCCCTTTTAGGTGCTCTTCAAAGCCCGGGTAGCAAGTGGCTCGGCGTCCATCCAACAAACCCAGCTCGCCCAGCACGGCGGGAGCGGCGCAAATGGCAGCCAAAGGTGTTCCCTCGCGATGCTTCTTCTCCAGCAGTTCGCAGAGCGGTTCGCAGTTCAGCAGATTGGCAGCGCCAGGCATTCCTCCAGGGAGGAAGAGTAGAGCAGCGTCGTCGTAGTCGCAGAGGCCAAAGATGGTGTCAGCCATCACGGGGATGCCATGAGCGCCGATGACAGTAAGGTCCTCGTAAATAGAAACGGTGACTACGTCGAGCTCGGCACGGCGCATGATATCAACGGGAGCAAAGGCTTCAATCTCTTCAAAGCCTTCAGCAAGAAAAACATATACTTTCTTCATGGAACAGGGGTTATTGCAGTTTGAAATAGTAGGTTATTGAGCCGGTTTGGACTTCCGGGGCATTTTCGTCAGTATTGAATTGAGCTTTCAGCGCAGCTTTTCTTGCCGCTTCGCGTAATTGATTATTGCTGGTTTTAGTTCGCAAACTAATGTCAGCCTTTATGACCTTTCCTTCGCGATTGACGTAGATGGCTACCACGACAGTACCCTCGTCTTGTACATTTTCCGAAGGCTTGGGCAGAGGACCCTCAAGGGTACGATTGCCCAAGTCGTAAGTACCGTATTGTCCGCTTCCGCTGGTGCTGGCAGCTTCTGCTCTTCCGGTTACTGAGCCTTGAGTGCCAGCCTGTGCTGTCTGCTCGGCGGTTCCTCGTGCTGTCATCTCGTTGCTTTTGCCGAAGGCGTTGGCCATAGCAGCAGCGGCAGCTTCAGCGGCTTTCTTTTCTGCTTCAGCTCGCTTGCGGGCTTCAATTTGTTCAGCTGTCTCAATGACAACCGTCTCTTCCGTTTCCTGGGCAATGATGGGCTCCTCGGGAACGGGTGGAGCGGTATTCTCAATGGCTTGTTCAGGTACGGGTGTCACCTCGGGCTGGATGGTTTTCACCTCTGTCAGACGGTAGTCTTCCTGCGCTCCCTTTGCCAGGCTGACGTCGCCAAGTGTCACCTCCATGCCGCTCTCAGACAGATGCTCAGGAACTCGCATGAAGACAGTCAGCAACAATACCAGCAGCAGGGCGTGGATGGCCAGCGTACCTACAATGCCTGTTATTTTTGATGAGTCTGCTTTCACTTTCTCTTTCGGTCTGGTTTACGGGTGGCAAGCACCATCTTGTAATTATTATCGTTGGCAATGTTCAAGACATTGACAATCTCGCGATAGGGAACACGCTCGTCGGCATAGAGAGCTACAAACATCTCAGGCTCTTCGGCAGCCCGCTCAGCCAGAAAAGCTGGTAGTTCGTCGAGGGTAATGGGCATCTCATCCTTGTTGCCGAAAGCGGCATAGTAGTTCAGGTCTTTGTCGATGATGACACGGGTGAGCGGCTTGGCAGATGTTTGCTGTTTACCTTGGGGCAACAGCACCTTGATGGCATTGGGCGACACCATAGTGGAGGTTATCATGAAGAATATCAGCAAGAGAAAGATGATATCCGTCATGGATGCCATGCTGAATGCCGGATTGATTTTGTTCTTACGCTTCAGTGCCATGGCGTCAGTCTTTTATCATGTCCATGAATGAGAGCGTCTGGGCTTCGAGCCAGTTGGTGATGCTGTCCACACGCGAGACGAGGTAGTTGTAGGCAAACATGGCGATGATGCCGACGATAAGTCCGCCGACGGTGGTAATCATAGCCTGATAGATGCCGCTGGAGAGAAGGGTGATGTCGATGTTGTTGCCAGCGTTAGCCATTTCCCAGAAGGCGCGTACCATACCGAGCACGGTGCCGAGGAATCCAATCATCGGGGCTCCGCTGGAAATGGTTGCCATGATGGAAAGGCCTTTTTCAAGCTTAGCTACTTCGAGGTTTCCAGCATTGTCAATGGAGGCACGGACGTCGGCAGTAGGACGTCCCAGACGCTCCAAACCCTTTTCAATCATATTGGCAATGGGGCTGCCTGTTACACGACAGAAGTTGATGGCGGATTTGGTGTCTCCGTGCTGCACATAGTCACGAATGCGATCCATGAAAGAGGCGTCGACGCGGCGGGCTTTCTTTAGGGCTGCCAGTCGCTCGAAGAAGATGTAGAAGCAAATGACGGAGAGGATTGCCAGGATAAGCATTATCCAGCCTCCTTTCATGGTCATCTCCCATAGATTCATTTTATTGCCTGTTTCAACGATTTCTGTCAGGACAGGATTCTCTGTCAATTCTGCGGCCGCAGCCTGCATGGTTTCTGCTTGGAGGAATAACATTTCTTTTATGATTTACGATTTAACATTTAGCGGATGGAGGGGTAGTATATGAATGATTAAACTAAGCATTGTTTGTATTGCTTAATGGTTTCGGCGATACCGAGGTAAAGCGCGTCGCAGATGAGCTGATGCCCGATGGAAACTTCTTCCACCCAGGGAATCTGCTCATGGAAGTAACCCAGATTTTGCAGGCTGAGGTCGTGCCCTGCATTAAGCCCCAATCCACAGGTTCGCGCTCGCTGGGCTGCTTTTACGAAGGGGACAATGGCTGCCTCGCGATTTAAGGTGTAGCTCGTCGCATAGGGTTCTGTATAAAGCTCAATGCGGTCGGTGCCGGTCTTTGCAGCGGCATCTACTTGCTCGCAGTCTGCATTGATAAAAATTGATGAGCGTATGCCGGCAATCTGCAATCTATCGACGATACGGGAAAGGAAATCGAGGTTGGCTTTGACATCCCATCCATGATTGGATGTTAGTTGGACGGGGGAATCTGGCACCAGAGTCACCTGATCAGGGCGCACGCTCAACACCAGTTCCATAAAGTCTTTCGATGGGAAGCCTTCGATGTTCAGTTCCGTGTGAAGCTGTGGGCGGAGATCCAATACGTCACTACGGCGGATGTGCCGTTCGTCAGGACGTGGATGAACGGTGATGCCGTCAGCGCCGAAGGATTCGCAATCCAAGGCAAACTTCAGTACATCGGGCCGATTTCCGCCGCGAGCGTTGCGCAACGTGGCAACTTTGTTGATGTTGACACTGAGTCGGGTCATATATTTTAAGGTATAAATCCTCTTTTTCGGTGCAAAGTTAAGCGTAAAAATGTTTTTTACCTCTTTTTAATGGCATTTTGTGCTGTTCTTTTAGGAATAATTTATATTTTTGCCCACGTTTTTAAGAATGTACCCTATGAAATTCGTACTCTTCGGACACACGATTAACCCTTCTAAGTCTCTTACGGCTGATAATTTGCTGTCGCTTTTGAAGGCTCGGGGGGATGTGGTAACGGATGAATTGACGTCCGATGTGGATATGGTCATCAGCTTGGGTGGCGATGGCACGTTTTTGAAGGCTGCCGAGATGGTGGGAGCAACTGGCATACCCATTGTTGGCATTAACACGGGTCATTTGGGCTTCCTTGCCGACGTAAGTACCGATGAAATGGGCGTTTTTCTGGATTGTATCCACAAGGGACAGTATGAGGTGCGCAGTCGCAGCGTCCTTCATACGGAGGTTTTTCTGCCGAAAGCCTCTGCCGCAAGCCCGATAGTTCTTCATGCTCTTAATGAGGTGGCCGTTACCAAACACGATAGTGCTTCCATGATTAGCATTAAGGCTTTTGTCAATGGGGAACTGCTGACAACTTATCGCTCTGACGGCCTTTTGGTCTGTACGCCTACTGGCTCTACGGCTTACTCCCTTAGTGCAGGCGGCCCCATCATCCATCCTCAGTCGGATGTCATGCTGCTTACTGCTGTTGCACCCCATAGTCTGAATATGCGCCCCATTATTATTTCTGATGACAAGGAGATTGAGCTTGTCGTCGATAGTCGTAGCGGACATTTCCTGGTTGCGGCCGATGGACAAAGTGCCAATTTCGATACCGGAACACGCCTTGTCCTCCGCAAAGCGCCCTATCGCATCAACGTCGTCAAGCAGACGGGCAACACGTGGTTTCGCACGCTTCAGAAGAAGATGAATTGGGGAATTTAGGCGTTTTTCGCCCTTTCCCTTTCATGGTTTCGTCCCTGAGTCCATAATTTCGCCCCGTATTCTCAATTTTTGTCCCTTTCCCCGACTTTTTGGCCATCAAAAACCAAAAGTATAAAAATAAAGTGCGACCTTTGCAGCCGAAATTCAAAAAACAGTTGTAAGAATGACACATTATTTGACTTATTTCGAGACAGCCGTTAAGACTTTCTGGAATAATCTGGCTCTCTCAAACTACGGAAAAGAAGATTTCACTTTCGGCCAGGTTGCCGAACAAATTGAACGTAATCACATCCTGCTCGAGCTTGCTGGAGCACAGCGGGGAGATAAGGTTGTGCTTTGTGCTCGCAACTCTGCCCAATGGGCGATGGCTTTTATGAGCGTAACCTCTTATGACGCCGTTGTTGTTCCTGTATTAAATGATTTCCCGCCTGAAAGCGTGCAGAAGCTTACAGCTCATTCCGACGCTACGGTTATTTTCACCGAACCCGGTATTTGGGAGAAGATGGATGCAGAGGCTATGCCAAACCTGAAGGCGGCTTTCAATATGCTCTCTGGCAAGTCGCTGATGCTGCGTGACTCAGAGCTTACGGCTGAAGCCATTAAGGCGAAGGTCGAAGAAGAGTTCAAGAAACGTTTCCCGAATGGTATGAAGCCTGAAAACGTCAGTTATCCCACGGGGTCACTTGACGAACTTGAGATTATCAATTATACTAGTGGTACAACCAGTGCTCCAAAAGGCGTCATGCTTTCGGCTCGTAACTTCAGCTCAAACATTGAGTTTGGTCGTAACCGCATCCCTGCCTACGAAGGCGAGACCATGCTCTCCATGCTTCCTATGGCTCACCTTTACGGCATGGCTTTTGAGTTTGTCTATCCTCTCTCGCAGGGTGTCCATATCACCTTCCTTGGTAAAACCCCCACGCCAAGCGTGCTCATCAAGGCCCTGTCCGACGTGAAGCCTCATCTCATCGTCACCGTGCCTCTGGTGGTGGAAAAGATTTTCAAGGGCAAGGTTATCCCCACGCTCCAGAAGCCTGTCATGAAGGTGTTGCTTGCCATCCCCGGCATCAATAATATCATCCTTGGCAAGGTGAAGAAGAAACTCATTAGCACCTTCGGCGGCTATCTGCGCTCAGGTCTGGTGATGGGAGGTGCTGCTCTTGGTGAGACAACGGAGAAATACATGCATCGTATGCATTTCCCCTACACCGTAGGTTATGGTATGACCGAGTGCGGTCCCCTCATCGGTTACGAGCACTATTCGAAGTTTGTTCCCCGCTCATGTGGTAAGCCTGTTGACGGCATGAAGGTACGCATTACCTCTGCCAATCCCGAGACCGAGGTGGGCGAGATTCAGGTACACGGCGACAACGTGATGATGGGCTACTACAAGAACCCCGAAGCCACAAAGGCGACCTTTACCGAGGACGGCTGGCTTCGTACTGGCGACCTTGGCCTTATGGACAAGAATGGCAATATCTTCATCAAAGGCCGCAGCAAGAACATGATTCTCAGCGGTAACGGACAGAACGTCTATCCCGAGGAATTGGAGGACAAACTAAATGCTCTTCCCTTAGTGTCGGAGTGCCTTGTTGTTAGCCGCAACAATAAGATTGTAGCTCTCGTGGTACCCGATATGGATGGTTTCAAGCCGCTGGCCGAGCAGGGACGTACCATCGAGTCTGTGATGACCGATTATCTGGCTCAGGTCAATGCCCAGCTGCCTGCTTACAGCCACATCAACAAAATTGAGCTTCGCAACGAGCCTTTCGAAAAGACTCCTAAGCGTAGCATCAAACGCTTCATGTATCAGTAAGCCAACTATTCCCCCTTCAACGCAGCGTCATACAATATGGCGCTGCGTTGTGTCTTTAATAACTTGTGGTAGTAGGCAAAAAATGCTTTTTTGTGTCTTTTTGGGGGAAAGCTTTTGCCGTTACAGAATAAAGGTGTACCTTTGAGCCCGATATAATTCTACATTTACGTGAGCTACCTGATTACTCCCCCCAATTACCGCCCGCTGCTCAACCCGAAGCAGACCGAACAGGGCATAAAACAAATAAAAGACTTCTTCCAACAGAACCTGAGTACCGAACTTCGCCTGCGTCGCGTGACGGCTCCGTTGTTCGTACTTAAGGGCCTTGGAATCAACGATGACCTGAACGGCGTGGAACGTGCCGTATCGTTCCCCATTAAAGACATGGACGATGCCCGTGCCGAGGTGGTTCATTCGTTAGCTAAGTGGAAACGACTGACGCTGGCTGAATATGCTGTCCAGCCAGGCTACGGTATCTATACCGACATGAACGCCATCCGCGCCGACGAGGAACTGGGCAACCTCCATAGCCTCTACGTCGATCAATGGGACTGGGAGCGCGTTATCCGTCCTGAGGACCGCTCGTTGGACTACCTGAAGCGCATAGTTCGCCGCATCTATGCTGCCATGTTGCGCACAGAATATATGATCAGCGAAGTCTATCCTCAGCTCACCCCATCGCTGCCCGAGGAAATTCATTTCATTCACAGCGAGGAGCTATTGCAGCGCTATCCCAATCTGTCCGCGAAGGAACGCGAGCACGCTATTGCACGCGAGTATGGCGCCGTGTTCATTATTGGCATCGGTGGTCAGCTCTCGGATGGGCAGCCTCACGACCTCCGTGCCCCCGACTACGACGACTGGAGTACGCCGAATAGCGACGGCTACTGCGGATTGAATGGCGATATCATCGTGTGGAACAACATTCTCGGCCGTTCGTTTGAGCTTTCGTCGATGGGTATCCGTGTTGATAAAGAATCGATGCTGCGCCAACTTGCCCTCTGCCATGCGGAGGAGCGTAAAGAGCTCTATTTCCATCGCCGTCTGCTGGCTGATGAGCTTCCCTTAAGCGTGGGTGGCGGTATTGGGCAGAGCCGTCTCTGCATGCTGCTGCTCAAGAAAGCCCACATTGGCGAAATCCAGGCCTCTATATGGCCGCAGGAGATGGTCAACCGTTGCACAGCCGCAGGAATACCATTGATATGAACGTTCGTATAGACGAGAGTTGGAAGGCAGTCCTGCAGCCCGAGTTTGACAAACCGGAGTTCGAGCGGCTGACGTCGTTTGTTCGTCAGGAGTATGCTCGTGGCACCTGCTATCCACCCGCAAAGCTCATCTTCAATGCTTTCGACCATTGCCCCTTCGACAAGGTGAAAGTCGTCATCATTGGGCAAGACCCCTATCATGAGCCTGGGCAAGCCAACGGCATGTGCTTTTCCGTTAGTCCTACGACCCCCATGCCTCCCTCGTTGGTTAACATTTTCAAGGAGATTCAGAACGACCTCGGTACCCCTCCACCTCCTAACGGCGACCTTACCCGCTGGGCCGATCAAGGTGTGCTGTTGCTCAATGCCACCCTTACTGTTCGTGCTCATGCTGCAGCCTCGCACCAGCGGCAGGGTTGGGAGGAATTTACCGATGCCGTCATTCGTGAGCTGAACGTACGGCGTGACCACCTCGTCTTCATCCTCTGGGGTTCTTACGCCCAGCGCAAGGGTGCCATAATCGACCGTACGCGCCATCTTGTTCTTACCAGCGTACACCCCTCCCCCTTGAGCGCTCACGCAGGCTTCTTTGGCAATCATCACTTCAGCACGGCTAATGCCTATCTTATACAGCACGGCCAAACCCCGATACAATGGTAATTAAAAAGTTAAGGAAAAAATGTCCTGTATGTGCTGTTTTCAAAAACAATGCTATTTCTTTTAATTCTTAACTCTTAACAAAAAATTTTATTTTTTTCTAATCATGCAATTCCACAGAATCCTCCTCAAACTCAGCGGCGAAAGCCTGATGGGTGAACAACGTTACGGCATCGACGAGAAGCGCTTGGCTGAGTATGCCCAACAAATCAAGGAAATCCACGACTTTGGCGTGCAAATTGGCATCGTCATAGGCGGAGGCAACATTTTCCGCGGCCTTACAGGTGCCGGAAAAGGCTTTGACCGCGTCAAAGGCGATCAGATGGGTATGCTGGCTACTGTTATTAACAGCCTTGCCCTCAGCAGCGCCCTCACAGCCGTAGGCGTTCCCACACGCGTTCTCACCGCTATTCGCATGGAACCCATCGGTGAATTCTACACGAAGTGGAAGGCTATCGATGCTCTCGAACGTGGCGAAGTTGCCATCTTTAGCGCCGGTACGGGCAATCCTTATTTCACTACCGACACAGGCTCATCGCTTCGCGCTATCGAGATTGAGGCCGACGTCATGTTCAAGGGTACTCGCGTCGATGGCGTCTATACCGCCGACCCCGAGAAAGACCCCACCGCCACGAAGTTCACGGATATATCCTATAAGGAAGTGCTGTCGCGCGGGCTGAAGGTGATGGATCTCTCGGCTATTTGCATGTGTCAGGACAACAACCTGCCCATCTACGTCTTCAACATGGACGTCGTGGGCAACCTGCGCAAGGTCATCGACGGCGAGCCTATCGGCACCCTCGTACACAATTAAGTTGGCCTTATAGCTGCGAAAAGAAAGGGGACTATTTGATAGCCCCCTTTTCCTTATTCATTCTTCATGAGCCTTACCTCATAAATCTCTCCTATCTGCTTACGCGGCTTGGCTACAAACTTCACACGCACTTCTGTCTTCCCTTTGAGCAGCTCGGCAGGGATGGGATAGGTCTCATACTTGAACTCTGAGATACGGTATTTGCCTGTATTGTTGACGGATTGTATGAGCGTATCATCCACAAAGATGTCAAACTCGTGCGTCTTCCATTCGCCCACACCCCAGTACTTAAGCCGCAAACCGAGTTCCGTCAGGCCTTTCGTCTGCATCAGGTAGCTGAAGAAATGCCCATCGTTGGCATCGCGGAAATGCACATCGTTTGAACTGCCCGTGTTGGAACGGTCTGTTTCCATCTGATGGTCAGTCTCAGGCTGCTGCTCTCCAGGCTGTACTTTATCGATGGTCTTTGCCTCTAATGCCTGACGTTCCTGCTCTGCCTTTGCCAGACCATCCAAATACTCCTGATAATTGGATTCCGAGAGTGCCAGCCAATACATCATGTAGCGTGAATCGTGAATCTCAAAGAAGGGCTGCAGTTCGTTCCGTATGGCATTCTCCATCTTGGTGGTAAGGGTAAAGTGGAGCGGTTTGCCAGGTATGGGCTGCAGCTGGTCTGCGATAGATTCGATGTTGTCGTTAATAAGGATAGGCGCCTCGTTGACAGGCAGCTTCCTGCCGCTGGCATACTGTCCGAAGCGGCTGTCGTCGGCAATAAGATGTGCCAAATCCTCCGTGCCGGTTTTCATGCCAAGGAGGATAGGGCCGTGCATGAGGGCGATATATTTAGGCACATTAGGCAGGTACTTGATGCTATTGTGCATGGGGAAGCTGATATCCACCACATCCCCCTTCTTCCACTTGCGGTTGATGGAGACGTAGGATGACGGTCCTGTAGCCAAAGCAACGGGTATTCCGTTGACTTTCACAGAGAAATCGCCAGGCTTCACCCATCCCGGATAGCGCACAAGCAGCTCAAACTGTCCTTTGCCCTGCGCAATCTTGATTTTGCTTGTTTCGCTATAGGGGAACTCCGTTTCCTGCACAAGGCAGATGCCTTTTTCCTTCCAATTCAATTCCGAGGCGACAAAGAGGTTCACAAACAGGCTCTCAGCCCTCTTCGTATAGATGAATTGTCCGTATTTGCCGTGATTCTCCATACCTGTGCCGACACAGCACCACATCGCCTCGTTGGGGGCGGAGTAGTTGCGGTAGTGACGCGGACGGGCTGGGGTGAAATAGACATAGCCCCCGTGTTCCGGATGCTGGGTGGAGAGGATATGGTTGAACATAGCTAGTTCATAGAAGTCGGCAAAGCGAGCCTCTGGGTTACGACGGTGCAGGAATTCAGTCAGTTTGAGCATGTTGTTGGTGTTACAACTCTCTGGGCCGTCGATATCGTTGATGAAGTCTATGCAGGCCTCTTTGCTGGGGAAATGTTCACGCCGGCTGTTGCCTCCGAACGCCAGCGAACGGTCACCTGTCACGACATCCCAGAAATAGGCACTTGCAAGATGATAGGTCTCATCGCCACTCAGTTCAGAGATACGCTCAAAGCCTACAACCTTCGGCACCTGCGTATTGGCATGCATGTTGTCGAGGCAGTCCTGACGCTGTAGCATGGGGATGAGCAGCCTGCGGTGTGAGAAACGACGCGCCACATCCAGATACTTCTTATCTCCTATGATGGCGTATGCATCCACCAGTACTTCGTTCATACCTCCGTGCTCATTGCCCAGCATGCGCTCCATCTGTTCGTCGGAAAGTCCTGCCGTCAGGTCAATTGCCCAGTCGCAAAAACCGAGGAAAAGGTTCTTAGCCTGTTCATTACCACAATAGACCCATGCGTCGCGCAGCCCTGCAAACATCTTATGAAGGTTATAGAAGGGAGCCCATGAACCGAAGTAAACCCCAAAGTCACCTTTCTTGAAAGTGGACCATATCCCTTCGCTGTTAGGCATGCCTCCCACATAGCCCTTGCCCCATTCGGGATGGTTTCTGGCATTAGCCTCGGCACACTCCTGCAATTCGCTGATGATATACTCCATACGCCGGCGGCACTCCTCGTTGCCCGTAGCTGCATTCATGGCCATAGCCGTCAGGTAGTGTCCCCCCACATGCCCGTCGAGCCCGTCCCAGTTGGGATAGGTCTTAGCCTTGGGTGTCAGCCCAGCCTCCTTCCGATAGGGGGCAAGAAGCCGGTCGCAATCATATTTCAATAGGGTTTCGACATTCAAGTCCTGCGCCCTCTTCAGAGGTCCGTCAAGAAGTGTCACATCGCCCAGGGGAAACTCGTCGGCATAGAGCCTGTCTTGCGCTTCCATCGAAGTGACAAAGAGCAGAAGGAGGGTAAGAGAAAAGATTTTTTTCATATCAAGGTGATTATTATTCTTCTGCAAAGGTACGATTAAGCGAGCGAAAAAGCAAATTTATTTGCGTTTTTTCCGAGAGTGAGCATTTAGAACTTGTCGTGTAATTATCTCTTATTGCCCCCTTCCGCTGAATTATTCCCCTATTCTAATTTTTTATTCGAGGGGAATGAGAAATTAGAATAGGGCGTTAAAAAATAATTCCACTTGAATAAAAATGGTGCATCCTACATTCCACTACAGAACAGAAAAAGGCAGACTGTCTGCCTTTCCTTCTTTTCCGTAGGGATTGACGTTGTCTATCCCATAGGCTGGCGCCAGCCATCCTACAAAGAAAAAGGAGTCTTGACAATTTGAAAACAAGCTTTCATTGCCAATCCTCCTTTTCCTTCGTGATCCCGTTGGGATTCAAACCCAAGACCTTCAGAACCGGAATCTGACGCTCTATTCAGCTAAGCTACGGGACCCGCTGTTCGCTTTCGCGGCTGCGAAGGTACGGCTTTTTCGTAAAATGGCAAAAAATATTTGGAGAAACTTTCTCGGCTTTCACGCCGCCATACCTCGAGATTTTGTGGATTACTCCAGTTTTCAGTAGAAAAAATTTGTGGATTACTCCATTTTTTAGTAGAAAAAATTTGTGGATAAGAAAAAAGATGGTACTTTTGCAGCGCATTATCAAATAGAACCACTATGATATTCAGACGCAAATTATACGATAGGATGCTGGAATGGAAAGCGCAGTGGGGAGGAAAGTGTGCACTTTTGATAAAAGGTGCCCGCCGCGTAGGAAAATCAACGATTGTAGAAACATTTGCAAAAAACGAATACAAATCCTATATCCTAATAGACTTCTCGCAAGCCTCGAAGCAAGTAGAAGAGGCGTTCGACGACATGATGGACCTCAACTTTTTTTTCCTTCGTTTGCAGGCCATCTTCAACGTTACGCTTTACCCCCGCGAATCGGTAATCGTGTTCGACGAAGTGCAGTTCAACCCACGTGCACGGCAAGCCATTAAACATTTAGTAGCAGATGGCAGATATGATTATATAGAAACGGGTTCGCTGATATCCATTCGAAAGAATGTGGAGCACATCCTCATTCCCAGCGAGGAGATGAGTTTGACGCTGTTTCCGATGGATTGGGAAGAGTTCTATTGGGCAATAGGCGATGACACCACTCCCGTGCTGTTGCGACAAGCCTTTGATAGGCATAAGCCTATGGGAGATGCAGTACATCGTCGCTGGATGCGCGACTTGCGCTTGTACATGCTCGTTGGAGGTATGCCACAGGCTATCGATGCATACTTGTCGAGCAACAATCTCCAAGAGGTCGATCGGGTAAAGCGTCAGATTATCGAATTATATTACGCGGATTTCAATAAGGTAGATCCTTCGGGACGTGCATCAAAGTTATTCAGAGATATACCATCGCAGTTGACAGGCAACGCTTCGCGCTACATGACGGAGAAAGCCTTGAATGAAAAACGTACGGAAAACATCGAAATCATTGTTTCCGAAATGCAGGAAAGCATGGTGATAAACCTTGCTCACCAAGCCGATGACCCACATGTGGGATTAGGATTGAACAAAAGCCTTTACGCATACAAGATGTTTCTGTCTGACACGGGATTGTTTGTGACCTTGGCTTTCTGGGATAAGGATTACACAGAGAACGTTATATACCAGAAACTCTTGAGCGACAAGCTTGAAGCCAATTTAGGATACATATATGAAAATCTTGTCGCCCAAATGTTGCGAGCAGCGGGAAATGAGCTGTATTATTACACTTTCCCTACAGACAATGGCAATAAGAACTACGAGGTAGACTTCCTGCTCTCTCGCGGGTCAAAGATTATGCCCATCGAAGTGAAGTCCTCTGGCTATCGAACCCATCGCTCATTGGATGTTTTCTGCGAGAGATTCTCATCACGTATAGGAGAGCGTATCCTGCTTTATACAAAAGACTATCAAAGGGACAGCGTTATCACCTGTTTGCCAGTTTATTTTACTCCTTTCTTATAGTGTTAGTTACGATTATTGCTTATATCTCTGTTCGGGATAAAAATTCAAAAAAGCATGGGCAATAATATAGCAAAAGACCCCAAAGAAGCCCGAAGGGCTAGTAAGACGACGCTTCGAGGCTTTGCTTGACGAAACAAGGCATTGCAAGAATGTGACGAAAAAAAGAAAAAATGCTACATTGCTACATAAGACAAATAAAGTATTGTATTTCTGTTTGATATCACATGTATAAAGGTAAAATGCTACATAATCCTACATAATGCTACATAGAAATAGGGCTTACGGGTAGGATTTCGGATGAACCCCAAAAATCCTATACAATAAATAAATCTTATTGCATTGCCAATGCCACCTTCATTTTTGATTAATAGAGAATAACACCTAAATAGAATTTTCGGAAACTTTGTTATACCAAGCCTTTGCTTTGCGGGCATTTTTTGGAGTGCCCCACCCTTTTTCATAGCACTCTCCCAACCTTTTCTGTGCGCCTACATGTCCCTGTTCCGCTGCTTTTGTAAACCAATAAAAAGAGAAATTGTAATCTGGCACAACATATTCGCCTTTACAGAACAGCTCACCCATGTAATACTGATCGGCGGCATTTCCCTGCATAGCCGAGAGAAAAGAATCGTGTATTTTCTTCAACATTTCATTACTGATGTCAAGCGACACGCCCAAGGCTCCCCAAACTCGGGTGTCATCAGCTTCAACAGCCTTTCCATACCATTTTAAGGCTGTTTCTGTTTCTTTTCCGCGTTCCATGTATCGAGACCTAGGCCTCGCTGATATTATTGGTTGAGCGGATTCTATATTTTTAACACTATTCCCCAATCTATAACAATTACCTAAATTAATTTGAGCCAAGAAATGCCCTTGTTCAGCAGCTTTACGAAGCCATTCGATAGCTTTTTTATAAGCCTTTTCACTTTCGTAATAAAACAGATATATGTTCCCAACCATATATTGAGCTTCCATGTGATTCTGCTCAGCAGCTTTTGTGAACCAATTGAAGGCTTCTTTTTGATTCTTTTTGGTTCCTTTTCCAAAATAGTAGCAATCCCCAAGGTTATATTGTGCCGTTGCATTATTCTGCTTTGCCGACTGGGTGTACCAATAGAAAGCCTTGGAAAGATCTTTTTCAACACCATTTCCATTTTCGTAACAAATGCCGAGATAACATTGTGCACGGGCATCACCCTGATTTGCTGCTTTTGTGTACCATTCTACAGCCTCGTTGTAATCTTGGGCAACCCCCATTCCATTATAGGTGAAATAACCCACATAAAATTGCGCTGTAGCATCACCCAATGCCGCTGTTGCTTTATAAATACGATAAGCCGTCTCGTAATCATTGGAAACCGTATCAGCCATCTCTATTTTTGGCTGCTCTTTCTCCACATTTAACTTGAGCTCATACGTTCGGCCGCCTTCTATTGGAACGGGAAAATAGAAATTGCGTATAACGCCATACTGCTGATGAAAGATGGAAATCTTTTGGGCATGACGGGGGACATAAACCCATATCTCTCCCACGGCTTGCTTGACGTTGACAACTCCAAGCATTCCAATGTCGAAGGTGAAACCTGTCTCCGACGTTACTACCTTGATTAGCGCAGCCACTTCGCCGTTCTGATCAATTTCCTGCGTACCATTAGTGATAGCTGTGAGATCAGTTTCCAACAATCGAAAACCCGACAGAGACAAACTCTGTGCAGACATAGTTGTAGCAACAACGAATAGCAACACCACAAATGACAATCTTCTCATTTATCTTATTTTTTGTCCAATATTATTATATCCTTCTTGTATCCAAGAACACGATGCAAATGTAGGTGTTATTTCAGAGACTTCAAACAAAAGGGACGTTTTTTTCGAATTCGCAGAAAAAATGGTGCAGCAAAAGGACAAAATAAGAATCCGTATTAATTCTATTATATGATAAAATGCTACATTGCTACATAATACAAATAAAGTGTTGGTATTCTGTTTTATATTCTATGTATAAAGGTGAAAATGCTACATAATCCTACATAATGCTACATAGAAAAGGGGCTTCTAGGCTGGATTTCGGATGAAAAAGTGTGACAAAATAAAAAATGTAGCATTATGTAGGATTATGTAGCATTCAGGGCTATCTACATAGGGTAAAACGGACATAATCAGCGTTATAAAACGTTTTATGTAGCAATGTAGCATTTTTACAAAGATTATTTGTTGGAAACGTCTTTCCAACGTTTGATTTCGTTTATAAACAGCGCCCGTGTTTATATAAACGCCGTCCCTTTTTATAAAAAGAGAAGGCGAATAGAAAAAAGTTTTCAAACAATCTTCTTTTGTTCTATTGCTTTCTTTTGCGAAAAACCCTATCTTTGCACAGGAATAAAGATTGAAAATAATCAGAACGATGAGACACATTAAACTACTTTTTATGGCTTTTGCTGTGGTGCTTGCAGGGTGTAATGAGGGCAGCATGGATGCGCCCAGCATCATCCTGGACACGGATATGGGCAACGACATCGACGATGCTCTGGCGTTGGCGGCGATGAATCGTTATATCGATATGGGGCGCGTCAAGGTACTCGCCATCGGTATGAGCAAGGAGGGTGCTGAGGCTGCCGAATACACAGACATCGTGCAGACATGGTATGGGCATGGGGACATCCCTATCGGGCGCGTGTCGGGCAGCACGGGCCCCAAGACCACAGGGGAGCACTACACGCACAAGACTTGTGCGCTCAAGGATGAGACGGGCGCCCCGTTGTTTGCGCGGACAAATGGAACTGGGCAGACGCCGCCTCTGACGGATGAACTCTACCGTCGCGTATTGGCGAAGCAGAAAGACCATTCCGTCACGTTCGTTACCGTCGGCTTTTCGACGAATATGGCTTCGCTGCTGGAGACACAGGCAGATGATATTTCACCCCTCAGCGGGAAGGAACTGGTTGCCAAAAAGGTCAAAACGCTCGTCATGATGGCTGGAAATATGGCAAAGGAGCAAGGAGAATTCAACGTCACGGAGGACATTACGGCGGCACGCAAAGTCTTTGACGAATGGCCCACGCCCATCGTCACCTCGCCCTTCGAACTGGGCGTGCGTGTCTGCTTCCCCCACGAGAGAGTCAAGGACATCGGCGAGCGTCAGCCCAACCCCGTCGCGGAAGGGTATCGTTTCTATCAGGGTTCGGAGTATAACGCCTGCAGCTGGGACCCGACGGCACTCATCTATGCCGTAGAGGGGGAGAATCCGAACTACTACACACTATCCCCAGCCGGAACCATCTGGGTGGACGAGGCGGGTATCACACGCTTCATGCCTCCCCATCATGGTGAGGTTACCTTGCGTTTTATGCTATTGAAGCTGAAATTCAAAACGCATTCGAAAAGGAATACAAAGCACCGCTACCTTATCGCCAATGACGAACAAGTAGCGGCACTAACTCGACGCCTTGTGGAACTGGTTACAGCCCGCTGATTACCTGACGCAGGTTGGTGGCAAGCGAGGTGTTGTAGCCTTGCGAGAAATAGACGATACGTCCGAACGAATCGGCGATAACAATAACGGGAAGGCGGTCGAACGTCGTGCTGCAACCTGCGCTGAGCTCGCGTGCCAATGCCTCGGGCACGACACGCTCCGAAAGTGCCATGCGCCCGGTCTCGCCAGCCATGCTGACCAAAGCATCAGGCGAATGGGGATGGAGTTCCACAAAGGGACGTCCCCAGACGGCGATGTCCTCCTTCATTCCGTCAATTAATCCACGCGCATGGACGGAAGGCTCGTCCTTCTCGCCCATTATAGCCAGCGCGAAATAGCCGCGCCCCGTGTAGGGCAGCAGCGGATCGGCATCGAAATGGCCGATGACGGCAATCTCTTTCTTTGCTTCGCGCATGACAAGGGGCACGACAACGGGAGATTCACTTCCTCCTTCGGAGGAGGGAACCTCCACGAATTCCATGTGTGCCAGCACAGCGCCTGAAGCCAGACGAGAGCCCGAGGTTATCAGATAATATCCCTTATCGACTTTGTACGGCTGGCGCAGGAGCGTCTCCCACGAGGCCAAAGTACCCGCCTCCGTAGCCTCGCCCTCCTCGAAGTTGTAGAGATGAGCCACGCCGTCGTTGAACGACGAGAGCGTGAAATGGGTGTAATAGACGGGATTGGGCAAGAAGGGTTGCGGAGTGTATTGAGCAGCGAGCCAGCCCTCCCCTCCCTCACGGGAGGGGTCGGGGGTGGGTCTCTGGGGAGGGGTGGGTCTCTGCCACTCTCCTTGCCAACGATACTGCGTCTGTCCTGTTACTTCGTCGATGCGGGCTTCGAAGCCGAGGGCACGGCAAAGGGCGACGAAGAAGATATTTCGGTTCAATTCGTCGCAGACGCGATAGTTCCACACCGTTATGGGCGCCATGCGGAGGTTCTGCGGATTCTGCTCCTCCACCACGCGGATGTTATCGCACGTCCAAGTCCACACTTCAGCAGGGGATTGGAAGTGAGGCAACGCGGAGACGTCAATCTTCGAGCGGAAGGGGCGTAGCTGCTCCCGTTCCACGCGAGGACAATCCCGATAGGATGACCAAGAAGCCTCTCCTAAATCCTCCCCTGAAGGGAAGGACTTTAGAAGCGCATCCTCCAGCGCATCGAGGGTAACGTCGCGGCGGTCCTTCTCCGTAAGCGAGGCAATCAGCGGCTCGACATTATGATTGTCAGCATGATGACTGCGGAAAGCGTCCAACACGGCTTTTCCTGCTGGAACCGTATGGGCAGCCAGTCGAAGGGAGTCTTCGTAGGCGAAGCGCTTCGCACAAATTGCGCGCTCTTCGGCTGTGGCATCGGATGGGATTGGATTCTCCACAGGAGGAACGATGTCAATATCCACGGAGAAACGCTTCCCCAAAGGGTATTGGAGGGTAACGTCAGTTTTGTCCGACTGCGCCTTGGCAAAGCCGAACATGCCGTCTTTGCTGGCCCACACGAGCAGATCGCCACAACCTGTGATGAGGCTTGCCTGCCCGCGAACATCGGAGTGATAGGTGGCAACGGTGTAGAACTCGGCATAGTTGTAAATCTTGAATTCCACCGTGGCATCCTTCACGGGCTTGCCTTCCTTGTCAAGTACGGTAACCACGTTGCGGCGCGTGGGGACATAGCCCGAGATGACGTTGATTTCGGTATGGAGGGGGCTGCTGTCGATGACGTCCTCATTCTCGTCAATTTGATAATTGCCAAAGACGCGGGTATGCAGCAGCATGGCACGGCTGACGGGGGCGTTGAACCATGCCATGTTGAGGCGCGGCTCGGGCTCGCAGGCACCCAGGAAATACCACTTGCCATCCACCCAGGCCTCCACCCAGGCATGGTTGTCGTCGGTATGCGCCCAGCGGGGGGTATAGACTTGGCGGGCAGGGATGCCGACGGCACGCAGGGCAGCAACACCCAGCACGCTCTCCTCGCCACAACGTCCCGTACCCGTTGCCATTGTTGCCAATGGGCTGGAAGTGCGGGCATCGGAAGGCTTATAGGTAGCTTGTTCGTGACACCAATGGTTGATTTCCAGTACGGCATCATACATGCTCATGCCCTTCACACGTCGGCAGAGGGAGTCCGCCCAGAGGGTGCGGAAATCATCCAAATCCTCGTTATTAACACGTGGAGGGAGGACGAAATGGCGGAACTCCTTCTCGGGGACGTTCCAATTCATCTCGCTGCGCACTTTGAGAGCCGATTTCACCTGTTCTACCCAATACGTGAAGGGCTGCATCGCCATGTCGGGCAGGGGGAGGTAGCTGTAGAGGAACTCCATGTAGCGGCGTTCATCGGGGGTGAATGCCGTTGTCTCAAGCGGCTGCCAGACACTCTGTTCAAACTCGGGTAGGGCAGCCCGACGCTCGGCGAGAGGAAGGGATTCCTGATGCACGTTACAGCCCGTCAGCAGGAACAGAGGAAACAGCAGAATAAGGAGATGGGAGGAGAATTTCATTTCTAAGGGCAAACCACGGGTTTTCTATAATTCTTTTGCAAAAGTGAGTTCAAGGATGGTGTCGGGGGTGTTCTTGTCCAAGGCTGGCAAATTGAGGGTGACGCCCTGCTTGTCCTGCTTGAAGGAGATTTTCTCTCCTCCGGCAAACAACTTTGCCGCCTTCAGCTTGTTCTGCGCTTTGGGGATGTCGAGTTGAAGCGTTTCAGGCAGAGCCATGTCCGCCTGCGGCAGAAGGTGGACGTAAAGCGTCTTGCCGCGTTGCGTGGTGACGCCCCACTCCTGCGTATCGATGCAGCCGCCGTCTGTGCCGTAGATGGTTTCGCCGTTTACCTCCAGCCAAGCGCCGATAGCCTTCAGGCGCTCCAAAGCCTCTTCGGGTAGAGTGCCGTCAGGACGAGGACCGACGTTGAGCAGCAGGTTGGCGCCCTTGCCGGCCGTGCGGACGAGATATTGGATGAGGAAGTCAGGGGATTTATACCCCTTGTCCTTCATGTTATAGCCCCAGCTGTTGTTCATCGTCTTGCAAGTTTCGAGCGGCAGGCGGGAAATCTCCTGTCCGGACAGTCCCGCTTCGTTCTGCCCGGGGATATCTTGCTCGAAAATCTGGATATCCTCGCCCTCGAAAGGCAGTAGGTGATGGTTGTTTCCGATGAGGCACGAAGGCTGCAGGCGATGAATCAGGGCATACTGTTCGTAGAGATTCCAGATGCGGGGCTGCTCCTCGCGCGAAAATGCATCCTGATCCCACACACCGTCGAACCAGATGGCACCAATCGGGCCGTAGTTCGTGAGCAACTCCGTGAGCTGGGTGTTCATGAAGTCCAGATAGCTGCGCTTGAGCGTTGTCGCAGGATGGTCTTTCTTCCCTTCTTCGGCAATCTTACGTCCTGTGCCCCATCCTGTACGGCCGAGGGGGTAGTAGTCCTCGCGCCCCCAGTCGAGGTGGCTGTAGTAGAAGTGGAGCTTGATTCCCTGCTTTTGGCACTCCTTCGCAAGCTCGCCGATGACGTCGCGCTTGAAAGGTGTGGCATCCACAATGTTGTACGGGCTGGCCTTTGTGCCGAACATCGAGAAGCCGTCGTGATGGCGGCTGGTGATGGTGATGTACTTGGCACCGCTGGCCTTGAAGGCGTTCACCCACTCGGCAGCATTGAACTTTGAGGGGTAAAAGGCTGCCGCCATACGGCTGTATTCGGCGTATGGCATGTTCTGCACCTGCATGGCCCATTCGCCATCGCCCAGCATGGAGTAGATGCCCCAATGGATGAAGATGCCGAAACGGGCATCCTCGAATTCAGCACGGGCAGCCTTGTTAGCCTCCGTAGGAACATAGCCCACTTGACCGACAGCAGGCAGCGCAATAAGTAATGCAATGAAAAGGGTTTTAATGTTTCTCATTTATTTTTAATTCTTAATTCTTAATTTTTAATTATTTATTCTTAATTCTTCACCTCCGTCCAAGCGGGAGGGGTGACGCCGAGCAGATGGCGTACGAAGAAGTCGTAGCGCTTGTGCTCGCCGAAAGCCTCACCTACCGTATGGTGAGCACCTGGGATGACGACAAGCTCAAAGTCCTTGTTTGCTTTGATGAGGGCATTCGCCACCTGCATCGTCGAGGCAGGATCGACGTTATCGTCCAGCTCACCCACCACGAGCATCAGCGGGCGTTGCAGCAGATGGGCGTTCTCCACGTTCGAGCCCTCCTTGTACTGCTCCCCGATAGGATAGCCCAGCCAGAGTTCGTTCCACCAGATCTTGTCCATGCGGTTATCGTGGCATCCGCAGGCGCTGTAGCAGCACTTGTAGAACTCGGGATAGAACAGCGTAGCCGTGAGCGACTCCTGCCCGCCAGCCGAGCAGCCGTAGATGCCCACACGGTCGATGTCCATGTAGGGATATTTTTCGGCAGCAGCCTTTATCCAGGCAATATGGTCAGGGATGCCGGCGTCCTTGAGGTTGCGGCAGCAGATGTTCTCAAACTCACGCGAGCGGAACGAGGTGCCCATGCCGTCCACCATGACGACGATGAATCCCAGCTCCGCCAGCGGTGTCATGTAGTAGTTGAAGGCTTGGAACGATTTGGGCACGTATTGGTCGCCCGGGCCCTGATAGATGTATTCTACGATGGGGTATTTCTTCGTGGGGTCGAAGTTCGTGGGGCGGGCGATGAGGCCCCACATGTTTGTCTTGCCGTCACGTCCTGGTGCCACGAATACTTCGGGAGCCTTCCAGCCAGCCTCCAAGAGCTTGCTGATGTCGGCTTTCTCCAGTTCCTTCACCACGCTGCCGTCCTTGGCGCTACGCAGCACCGTCTGCGGAGCCTCAGCCACCGTTGACCACGTATCGACGAGATAGTTGTAGTCGTCTGAGAACACAGCGCGATGATTGCCTACGGAGGGGGTGAGGTCGATCATGTCCGAGCCGTCGAAGCGGATGCGGTAGTAGTGGATGAAATAGGGATCTTCGCCTGAGGCAGCACCGTAGGGAGCTGCATGGACTCCGTTTGCCGTAAAGTAGATAACCTCGTTCTCCTCGTCCACGTGGAGCACCTGCCGGACGTACCACTCTCCTTTTGTGATTTGGTTGATAGGCTTCCCTGTAGCACGGTCGTAGAGGTAGAGATGCTGCCAGCCGTCACGCTCGCTGCTCCAGATGAAGCGCTTGCCGTCCTTCAGGAAGCGGTTCCAGAGGCGGGGATAGTTGACGTACTTGTCGCTTGTCTCCTCAGCCAGCGTGCGCACCTTGCCCGTCTCGGCAGAAAGCTCCAGCAGACGGTACACCTGATGTCCGCGGGCGTTGAATTCGAAGCGCACGGCGCGGCTGTCCTCATTCCATGTGGGGCCGTTCAGGTCATATTGATTGGTAAACAGTTCCGTTGAGGGGATGATGGCACGTCCTGTCTTCACCTCGAAGATACAGGGCGTCTTCTGCATGAGGTCGTCGCCGGGTTTGGCATACTCCTGCTTGTGCAGCTTGGGCTGGCTCTGGTCAGCAGGCGACGATTCCACATAATAGACGTAGCGCTTCTCGGCTACGGGGCGGATTTTGTTGGCAGCCACATAACGGCTGTCGGGCGACCAGCGCAGCCATGAGGAGTAGTAGTTTGCCAGCGTGCCGTCGATGCTGAGGGCACGGGCATTGCCGCCTCGGGCAGGGCGCACCCAGACGTTGGCGTCGCGGATGAAGGCCACCCACTTGCCGTCAGGCGAGGGAACTTCGTTCCCGCCCTTCTCGTCATCGACCTCCATCCAGTGGCGCTGAGGCTGCTGACTGCCGCGGAAATTGCCACGTCCGAAGGGAGAGAGCTGAGCCGCTTCAGCCGTAAGCTTGCCTTTGTTGATGAGGTATATCCAATTCTTGCCGGAAGAAGCGAACCAGAGGGTGTCGCCCTTCTCGCTTACGCGGAGGCGCTGCAGGTCCAGCTTATCTGCCTTCACCTGCTGCTTGGTCTCTTTGGAGAGCAGTTTTGCCAGTTTAGTGGCATCGAAGAGAGGTTTCGATGTGCCCTTGTCGGCATTGACGAGAAGGTAGTCGTTAGTGCCTTTTTCGGCATTGCGGTGGGTGTACCAGAAGGAGTGGCTTTTGCCCAGCCAGTGAGGCTCGATGCTGGAGTTCAATACTTTGTCGTTGCCGAAGCGGCTGCGCATTCCGTAGGCACGGTTGTAGTCGTCGAGAGTGCCCTGAGCGCTGATGCCCAGGCTCAGCCCTGCGAGAAGGAGAAGAAGGAGCTTTTTCATCGGTTTTCTGTTTATTATTTTTAATTCTCAATTTTAAACGTGTAGGGTCGTGAGACGGAGAAGCTGCGAGCCGAGGTAGAAGCCATGATGCCGATACCGCCATCGATGTTGCAGGTAATCTGGACGGGCTCGGAGAAGGGCGACCATGTGGCACCGTCGTATTTCTCGACGGACTTCAGGTAGTAGTAGTATTCAGGCGTCAGCGTTTCCAGCGTGGCATTGACGGTATAGACGAAGTCGCGTCCGATGTAGTCCCACGGATTGCCATAGTCCTGTTCCTCTGAAGGATCCCAGTAGTCGCCGTAAAAGACACTACTGGTATAGTGCCAGTCGGGGTGGTAGAAATAATCCCTGCCGCCACCCCACGAGGGAGTGTGCAAATAGAGGTCGAAGGTGATAGCCGTGCTGCCCTCGGCGTTGAAGTAGTCGCCGGTAAAGAGGTAGGACGTCGGCTCGGCATAGTAGCGATCACCATCGTCATCGCTCATTCCGGGAATCATGCCGATGAATTCCTCCAGCGGGTCGGTGTCGTTGGCATCGAGCACGTATTTCGTCGAGGAGGGCAGGCTGTAGGAGAGATTCGCCTCAATGGTGTAGGAGCCGTCGTCGTTCTCCTCGTATTCGCCATCGTAGCTGTTGTAGCCGATGAAATAGATGCCGGGGCCGTCGGAGAGGCGGAACGTATAGGTGGGGTCGATGGTAAGACGGTAGTAGCCCGTCGTGCCCTCTACGTCGTCAATAACCAGGCTGGCATGCCAGACAGAGTCGGTACGCGAGCCAAGGACGAAATGATAGCCTGAGCCATAGGCACTTTCCGTGGAGTCCTTGGGGATGTAGGTTGTCGTGCGGCTGTCGAAGTGGGCGCGGGCGGCTATGGGGACGGTCATCGATGCCGTAGCCTTGCCGTAGGTGGGGTGGGTGACGGTGACGGAGACGGCATCGCCCTCGTGGATGGGGCGTGAGTCGATGTAGGCCTGATAGTCGGGGTCGTAGGCAAGGGCAGCGCTTGTGCCGTTGATGGAGAGGTTGACGACGGCATCCTTCAAGTTGAGGTCGTCGGTGTCCTCCTCGCTGACTTTGAGGAAGAAGACACTGCGTGAAACCTCTACGACGAGGGGCGCACCCGCTTCGCCAACGATGTTCACCACCAGCATGGGCTGCTCGTCGGGGCCATGATAGGTGATTTCCTTCTCGCAAGAGGTAAAGATGATGGCCAGAGTGAGTAAAAGCCTCCCCCATCCCCTCCTAAAGGAGGGGTGACCTGTCGTTCGAACTTCTATATTTTTCTTTTGCATTTCTCTTAACTTTGAACTATGAATTCTTAACTCTTAATTCTTAATTCTTAACTCTTAACTATGAATTGTGCACTAAAACTTCAGTCCGTAGCTGATGGTGGGTATGATGGGGAAGAGGGCGACCTGTTTGAGTGAGGTGCGCCACGTGTTGTTGTCGGCGTTATACTCCTCGTCGGTGTAGATGAGGAAGGGGTTGTTGTGGTTGTAGGCGTTATAGACGCTGATGTTCAGCGTGCGCAGCACGCGCTTGGCCAGCACGCGGTGGAAGTTCAGTCCGAGGTCGAGGCGGTGGTAGGGGTTGAGGCGGAAGTTGTTGCGCTCGGGCGAATAGCCGAGGGTGGTGGCCCAGCCGTTCTCGTTGGTGGGCGAGAGGAAATACTGCGTATAGACGGTGCCGCAGTTGCCGGTGGCATAGATCCACGTGGCGCTGAGGTCGAAGCGGTCGGAGAACTTGTAGTTGCCCGTGATGTCCACCTCGTGCCGGCGGTCGTACTTGGCGTTGAAGGGGCGTCCGTTGTTGAGCACCATATCGGGGCGGTCGAAGAGTCGGCGCGTGTGGCTCCACGTGTAGGCCACCCAGCCGTTGAGCCGTCCGACGGAGCGCTGCGCCATCAGTTCCACGCCGTAGCTCCAGCCGCGTCCCATGGCCACCTTGTCCTGCCAGTCGGTGCTGCCGGACATGAAGCTCACGCCCTCGCGGTACTCCAGCAGGTTGTTCGAGCGCTTGTAGTACCCCTCGAGGCTGAGGTCGCAGTAGTCCTTGAGGTTATAGAACAGTCCGAGTGCCCACTGGTGAGCCTTCTCGGGTAGGATGCGCTCGGTGACGGGCACCCAGAGGTCGGTGGGCAGCGAGAGGCTGTTGTTCGAGAGCAGATGGACGTACTGGCTCATGTAGGCATAGCCCGCCTTCAGCGAGAGGTCGTCAGCCAGCAGCACGCGCCCGCTCAGTCGGGGCTCGGGCGAGAAGTAGCTGCGTCCGCCTACGTAGAAGAACGAGGTGCTCAGGCCGGCATTCACCTTCACCACGTCCCACAGCGTGATGTTGTCCTCGAAATAGGCTTGCGCCTCGTGGGCATCGATGTCCTTCTGCCCTGAGCGCTCGTTCACGTTCTCCTCGTGGGCATCGGCATCGGCTGTCTGCTCCTGCTTGTAGCGGAAGGCCACCGTGGCTACGTCGGGGCGGAAGAGGTGATGGGTGTAGAAGGTGCCGAAGCGCACCTCGTGCTGCGGGGTGGGGCTCCAGTGGAAGTCGGCACGGGCCGTCTCGTCGAAGATGCCCGAGCGCATGTTGATCTCCATGTGCTGCGTCAGCTTGCTCTCCTTGTCCTGCTCATCGAGCTTGATGCCCATGTGATGGCGGTACTGGGTGTAGTTGGCGCTGACGTCCATGAACAGGCGCGGGCTGATGACGTGGTTCCAGCGGACGGCACCCACCATGTTGCCCCAGTTCCAGCCGAAGCGCGTCTTCTGCGTGTAGTCGCGTCCCTCGCGCTCGCGCAGACGGAAATAGATGTTGTCCACTCCGCTGTACCAGCTGACGTAGAGGCGGTCTCGGTCGCTGAACTTATGGTTGAGCTTCACGTTCAGGTCGTCGAAGTAGTAGCCCATCGTGGCGCCGTGCAGGTCAATCTCCCTGTCGATGAGGTCGGCACCCCAGAGGGCGGCGTTGAGGAAGATGTCGCTGTAGGTGCGGCGGGCACTGATGTTGACGGATGTCTTTCCCTTCACGATGGGGCCCTCGACGTTCACCTTCGAAGAGACGAAGCCCAGCGCCACGTCGCCGTGCCACTTGTACATGTCGCCGTCCTTCATGCGGATGTCCACCACGCTGCTCAGGCGCCCGCAGTAGTGGGCAGGGAAGCTGCCCTTGTAGAGGGTGACGTTCTTGATGGCGTCGGGGTTGAAGACGCTGAAGAGGCCGAACATGTGGTTGACGTTATACACTGGCACGCCGTCGAGCAGCAGCAGGTTCTCGTCGGGTGCTCCGCCGCGTACGTAGAGCCCTGCCGAGCCCTCGCTGCCGTTCTGCACGCCAGGCAGCAGCTGCAGGGCCTTCAGCACGTCCGTCTCGCCGAACATGGCCGGCACAGCCTTGATTTGTTCCACGGGGATGTCGATGGCGCTCATCTGCGAGCCGGTGACGCCCAGGTCCAGGCGGTTGCCGATGATCTCCACCTCGTCCAGTTCGGCCATGGCCGTCAGGGGCAGCGCCAGCACCGTGTCGCCCTCCAGGCGGAAGGCGTCCGTGCGGGTGCGGTAGCCAATGTAGCGTGTCACCAGCTCCACGTCGCCCTCGGGCAGCGTCAGCGAGTAGAAGCCGTAGGCGTTCGTCACCGCTCCCAGGCCGCTGCGCAGGTCGAGCACCGTGGCGCTGATGAGTGTCTCCTCGCTCACGCCGTCCGTCACATAGCCGCTCACCGTAAAGGACTTCTGTCCCCACACTGCTGCCGTCCCCACGAGGGCCGACAGCATCATCAAAAGGATACTCTTTTTCATATTGGCCGCGAAGATAGGGAAAAAATGTGATTGAGCAAAGGCATAAGGGAAAAAATCCCTTTTTCGCTGACCGTGGAGCAGATTGAAGAACTTTTTTTAATGAAAAATGAAGAATGAAAAATGAAAAATAAAATGTCCCGTATGCAGCGTTCCGATTGCAATGCTATTTATTTTTCATTTTTCATTTTTCATTCTTCATTTTTCATTCTTCATTTTTCATTCTTCATTATATAATTCCTAAGTCCCAATCCGATTAAGTTTTGTCTTGTTTTTTGCGTCAATAACATGACTTCTGTTATCATCGCACCATTAAAAAACACTTCTTCCCGAGTTTTTAGAAGAACTACAATCTTCTAAAAAAAGCAGGACAATTCCAATTGTTTTCTGTTTTATTATTAATTATTTATAGCCCTAAATCGTTCTTGAAGAATTTTCATCTTTTCTATTAATTCTCCAAAATTTAGTGGCTGCCTAAATATGAAACTCTCTTTCATTTCGTTGTAGTCTGTCTCAAATGCTGGCATTAGTTCTTCATTGGGTACAATTTGAATGTTTGCTGGTAGTTCCTTGTCGTAATCAACATGCCTTACATGATAGAACTTGCGTCTGTGCTTCACTATTTCATAATAGAGGACCGCATCCTTGAGAGCCATTTCTGCGTAGGGAGTGTGCATGAGTTTCTCCAAGTCATAAAAATGGCGAGTCATTCGGCGCGTCCTCGGCTTATCCTTTTGATATTCCTCGCACAACAGGAACGCCTTTTCAAGAAAAGTCCTTGCAGGACTGACGGTACGGATGGTTTGAACGAAATCTGAGTCCACATCTTCCCCATCGAAGATTTGTTCCACCAACGAAGATATACGTCTCATTTCAAATGGCTCCGACATGGACAATACGCTTATCTCTATTTTAATAGAAGGTACAGCATATGGGGCTTGGCTGTTATAAAGCGATGGGTAATGAACATAAAGAACAGAAGGGTCCTTGTCATGGGGTATTTTTTTCGGTTCTCCATTTTCGTCCAATACTTCATTTTCGCCAAGTACGGTCACATTAAGCCCTAATGCCTTTAGCTTACTATCTAACTCCAACTTGAACTCTCCAAGAAGGAAGTCCTGTCCTTTTTTACGAAGGTTACGTATCTGTGTGTTAGAGGTACAATTGGCACATGATAGTTTCTTCACATTCAAGAAATAGTCACGGCTCAGAGCCAAGTCTATGTCCTCGCTGAATCGGTTGATGATGTTCCACCCTTTACTAAGGCTTGTACCACCTTTGAATAATAGGTACTCGCTGATGCTGGTATGAAATATGGCATAGAGAACAGCGGTTACCCACCAGTCCTTTTCGGCAGCGGCTTCATCTATCGGCTTTGTCTGACTGACGGTTTGTATCATTGCCCTACGCTCATCTATTGAGAAGTCTATCCATTTACTCATCGTCTTGTTTTTTTATGTTTGACTTTGTCTTCCTCTGTCACGACTCAACCATTCAAACAGGTTTGATGGTTCTCGCTGCTTCAGAGTTTCTTTTGATAATTTGCCTCATCCAAACAGGAGCCAAAAGCAAATCATGTTCAATGGTGTCCTTTTCGGGCGTTTCAGCCAGCAACTTCGCAATCTGCCATTCATCTTCTTGTGTGATATTGTTTTCGCCGATGCTACGCAAAGCCTGAACAAGTTCTTGCATCAACTTCCCTCGAAAGGCAAAATTCCTTGGTGCTCCATGTTTCAAGGTGATAGTCCTATTTCCAAGAGTCAGCTTCCTGCCTGAACCTGTGGTCAGGAAACTTGTGTTCATGGGAACCTGGGTAGAGAATCCGAGACGGTTGGCGGCAGTGGCTCCCGTAGGGATGATTACTGCTTTATCTCTTTTGGCAATCTCTGTTGCCAATTCAAAGGCGGAAGGGTATAGGATGCCAAAGCGTGTCTTACGTGCCTTGACATATACACCCTTTGCTATACGGCTGATAATACCTTCCCTCTCAAAGATTGCCAAAAGCTTTGTGACATACTCGACATCATACTGAGGGAAAGAAGAAACAAAGAATATCTCACCGAACTTGCTGCGAGTAATCTTCTTCCTAATCTTTTGTACTACTGCATCCTCCATTTAATATTTACATGAATTATGGTCGGAATGATTGCAAATATTTCCGACCGCAAAGATATTTCTTTTCTTCCAATTGACAAAGCTTTATACAACAAAATTAAGTTTTCTTTGCTGAAAAATGTTGTTTTCTTGTATTTTGAATAGCATTTCAAGAAGAAGTGCGGATTCTTTTATAGTGAGAAAAAATCGGCTGTATGCTTGCATTTTTCCGCAGTACGCCGTACCTTCGCACGGAAAAAGTCAGGATATGAAAAGAAGTAAGCGCAGTTTCCTCCTGAAGATGGCCCTGCTGGTGATGGTGGCAGTCGGTCTTTCGTCGTGCCGTCGTACCGCGTTCCACGACGCCCTGCTCCGTGCCGAAGCCCTCATGGAGACGGACCCCCACGCCGCCCGCGCAATCTTGGACAGCTTGTCTGATCACTGTTCACTAATCACTGATCACTTTTCTAAATCGGATATTGCCGATTACGCTTGGCTGAAGGTGCAGACTGACTATAAGTGTGACGTTCCCCTCACTACCGACTCCCTCGCCCGCATCGGTACGGACTATTATGGTACGCCGCTCCGCCCCGACTATCACGCCGCCATGGCCTGGTACACACTGGGCTGTGCCTATGGCGACATGAACGATGATGTAAACGGCACGGGTGCCTTCCTAAAAGCCAAAAGCCTTTTCCCCGATACGCTTATCCGTTATTACGCCCTCGCAGAGCAGAAGCTTGGCACACACCACCTGAATCGACACATGACACATGAGGCGACGCAGGAGTTACATTCCTCTAAGCAGAACCTCATCCGTCTGGGTGATAGTACGGCAGTCGCTTTCCTCGACCTCAGTCTGGCTCGTTGCTGTTTATATAGGGAGGAGTATGCCTCAGCTAAGGAATGGCTTGAACGCGTAATTAATAATCTTCATGCCAGCGATTTCGTTTTCACAATTGCTCATTTCGAAATGGCAAAAGTGGAGTCTTACTACACCCATGACTATGCAAAAGCAAACGAATACCTTGATTATACCATCAACCATTTGGAGAGAAAAAGTGTATTCTTATCCAGTGCTTACACCATGAAGGCTGTGAATTTCCAAGAACAAGGGAAGATAGATTCTGCTTGGTGCAACTTTCATCATGCCCTTACTTTCCCAACGGATTTATCCTCTTTTGCTCATTGTTATCGCCAAATGGCTATCCTTGCTCCACGGCTCGGCAAAACTGACTCTATTGCCGACTACGTCCGCCGCTATCACACTTACATCGATTCTCTTTATATCGTAAGTAACCAGCAGACCATCCGCCAAGTGACGAACGACCACCGTGTAGAGATGGAGCAGCAACGAATGGAGAATGAGCATCGACATCTGCTTTGGACGCTGAGCCTTAGTGCGCTGGCTTTAGTAGCCGCTGTTTTGGCAGTCTTTGTATGGTCGTTAAACTTGGCCAACCGAAAAAAACAACAGTACATTCAGATCACCGATCAGCTGAAGTTAGCCCAGATGCAGGAGGATAGGCAGAAAACTGAACTGGCCAAAGCAAGGGAGGAAGCCGACAGGTTGAAAACCGCCTATCAGGAGGCTCTTCAACACATCAACGAGTCGGAGACCATTTCCCCTACAGACTACGAGAGCCGCATCCGAATTTGTGTCAATCAGTTCCGGAAAGGTTTGTCGTGGCAGCTTGTACAAAAGTACCTACACGGCAGCGAACATTGCCTTAAAAAAGAGGAACGCGCTGCCATTCGTCACGACCTCAATGTCTGCTTTACCGATTTCTACGAGATACTTCAAACGGAAGGAAAGAAAGTAAATCAGACGCAGAAAATAGTATCGGCCTGCTACATTCTCGGCTTCAAGACCGAGGAAACCGAAGAGATTTTGGGGCTTTCCGACAGCACTGTTCGCGTGCAAAAGCACCGTTTGAAAGAAAAACTGCCACAAGACCTTTACAACATCATTTTTTCTTTCTCTTTCAAAAAGAAGGATTAATAACTGAGAATAAGCCGATAGTAGTATTTTTCCTCCCTTCTTTTTTCTTTTTGAAACGAATTTGAAACGCTAACCTGATTAGTTTTGGAGCTATCTTTGCAAATAAAATGAAGTACATGCTAAACAAAAAGTGAAACCACGAAATATCATATAACAATGGAAAAGTCAAATTATGCTTTAATCTCGGCACTTTATTCAAACAATAAGCATGGGTTGTATTCTGATATATATTTCCCAATAATAAAATATGCATTGGTTGAACTTTTCGTCAATCGAAGAGAGAGTCATCCATATTGTAGTGCGGATGAGATCCATGATTTTATTATTGATAAGTTTGGAGTATCCATTCCCCATATTGTTATTTCAAAATCAATATTAAAAATAAATGCCCAAAAGTGTGGAAATATTGAATTGAATGTATTCGAAAATGGTGACACATTTCAAATACAAAGTGCATCATTTGATAGTGACGATGTTTATATTTCTGAGCGTGAAAAACTTTTCACAGAAAAGATCGAGATTATTGAAAAAAAATATCAAGAATTTATTGAACAAGAAGGTTCAATAAATGATGGTCTTTCTTTTATTCAGTTTATTTCTGATAATACGGATGATATCCTTGGGTATTTTGAAGAGCAAGATATATCAAAAGTGGATGAAAGGTATGCCACAATGGTATTCTTTTTGCAATTCTTGAGTGACCACGAAAAGGATTTATATCAAGTTGCCAACCAATTGTTTTGGGGATCTGTAATAGCAGGTTTCTTAAGAAGCGATAAACCTCATGTGGAAGAAAGTGAGGATGGAATAAAGACTGAATATTTTCTTGATACATCAATCGTGATGGGAGCATTAGAATTGTCAACTCCGCAACGTGAAACATATTCGCAAGAAGTATGCGAAATCATTCAAGCTGCAGGTGGTATCCTACGCGTGAATCCGATGACAGTTGATGAAATATCATATATTTTACAATCTGTTGAGCAGAATGGTCCCAACCCATTAACCGATATCGCATCTGCATGTACAAGAAGGAAGCTTGAAGCGAATGAGTTGGCACAGATTCGTCTTAATTTGGTAACAGAAATAGAAAAGAAGGGTATCAATGTGTTTCCGCAAATGAATCCGACGGAAAAACTAAAGAATGTCCAGTTTTATCAGGGGAAAAAAATAACTAAACTTTTGGCTGAAACAAGAAACAAGAGACCTGCGTCATATAGTAACGATAATTATAGAGAGATTCATGATGTTTTCATGGATGATTTTATCAAAGAAAGAAGAGAAAAGAAAGGCAATGACAAGCATGTTTTCTTTCTAACGTCAAATAGAGACTTAATAGTTTTCTGCAAGAAAATGCATCCTAAAGTCAATTATATGAAATCAACGGGAAAAGTTATTCTTGAGTTATGGATGCATAATACAAAACCTGTAGATATTTCTGGTTGTTTGTTAACAGAGACGATGGCTCGATGCCTAGATTTACATAGCATAAGAGTTCGCAACAAAATAGCAGAAGTTTCACGTCTCTACAATAAGACGAAGAGTGATTTCAATCCTGAAGTATATAAAGATTTTATTAAGAAACTATATAGCCGTGCAAAACATGTTATTCTTACGGTTGAGGTTGACCCAGATAGACTAGAAGAAAAAGATTTTGGCAGATTAATAGAAGAGGCTGTAGCAGCAGATAATCTCACATACAACAAAGAGGCTGCCAGGGTTCGTGATGAGAATACACATTTAAAAGAGAACATTACCTTAATAGAAGAAGAAATAAGAACTAGGAAAGATGAAGTTGAGAGACTTACGAGTGACAATGTTAAAAAACAAGAAGAAATAGACAGCATAATAAAGAATAGAGAAAATCTTTCTGCAGAATTAGAAGTTTTAGAAATGGAACGCAAGCGTCTTGAAGAAGAAAAGCAAAAGGAGATTTCTGCAAGAGAAAGAGCAGAAAAGAAAAATTCTTTATATGAGAGAAAGGAAATAATAAAGAATATGATTGAACGTACAAAAGTTGATATTATTCCGTATGAGAAAGCACGCCAAAATTCTTTTTGTAATTGGTTGCCTTGGGCGTTTTTCTTACCGTGCATAGTTATTGCCATCGCGTTTCTAATAATATGGGGGAAGTCCTCTTTCACAAAGGAGTTCTTAGAAGAAAACATAGCATTTGTCTCCGCTGGATTAACTCTTATTGGTATCTTTGTAGCCTTAGGCATACATTTCAACTCAAATGGGTCTATTGAAAAAAGAAAAAAGATAGCACTTAAAAAGTGGGATGAAAAAGATGAAAATGTAAAATACACGATGCTACAAAACGATTTATATCGATATAATAAAGAACAAATTGATATAGAAAACGAACTTAAGGCAACGGAGTGATTTTTCGCAAATGCGTTACCCCTAAAATTCGATGCTGTCCCAAGAACAACGCCGAGTTTTTTAGGAAAAAAAACGACAAGGTACTTGGAGGACATAATCAAATTATCTACTTTTGTAGGCAAATACAAAATAGTACTTTTATGGAGTTGTTTGATATCAAAAGTTTTTTCCAAACAAACAATTCAGCGACGGAGTTGCAGCGTCGGTTGGAACACATGCGTTATCAGTCCTTTGGGGAAATGATGTGCATATTGCGCTTGATCATGGGTAAACGCGACGACAAATACATCCTGAAAGGCAACATTGAGCAGGATGAAGGTTTCTTCTCCAACGAAGTTCCCGACTCCAAGAAAGAAGAGAAAATAAAAGCAGGAACCGGCAGTCAAAAGAAAAACAGGATGCTGGTCATTGCCGAAAGCACGAAGGCAGAGAGCCCAAAGCACGGACAGAAACCTAAGTATGAACATAGAAAAAATACTATGAATGTAGCATAGTTAATAACATTGAACATGGCTGAAATATGAAAAAAGACTTGACCACATCAGAGATTGACAGACAAAATGTTCTAAACAATAGGTTTGCACTTGAAGAAGTTCAAAGAGTCATTGGACTTAAAGGGATAATATTTGAAAAAGAATATAAATTCACCAAGCATCAGGTTGCATCTTTTTTTGATGTGACAGATAGAGCTATAAGTAACTGTCTTAAATCAAATGAAAATGAACTTCGCAAAAACGGTTACGATGTTTTGAAGGGTAATCGGCTGAAGATGTTTAAGTTGTCGGCTGCAAAGGCTGATGTTTGGGAAGTTAACTTCCTAAACAAAACTCCACAACTTGGTGTTTTTAACTATCGTTCCTTTATTAACTTGGCTATGCTTCTTAGCAAAAGTGACAGAGCGAGAGAGGTTCGTAGTATCATTCTTGATATTGTTTTAGACACCATTAACAAACGTACAGGTGGAAATACTAAATATATCAATCAACGAGATGAAGATTTTATTTTTAACTTATTGCAAAACAAAGATTATCATAGAGAACTGGTCATCGCATTGAGGGATTGCGTGAATCTTGGGAAAATAAAGTTTATTATATATAATGATAAAATATATAAAACCGTATTTAGAGAGGATGCCGATGAATATAGGAAAATATTAAGACTTGGCAGCGAAGATGATGAACGCAATACGATGTATAGTGAGGTGTTAGACATTATAGCGAGTATCGAAACAGGGTTTGCAGATGTTTTAAGGAAAGAATACGAAAAAAAGGGAAGGCAGTTGTCACAACAAGAAGCAGATGATCTTTACGTCAATTTTGAAAAACAAAGATTATGGGTGCCACTCATCAACAAGGCGCGACAGAAAATGGTAAGCCGGGACCTATGTTTCAGAGATGCCTTACACGAAAAACTCAGCGATTATATTGGGGCTGTTAGTTCTGAAGATTTTGACAGGTTTATAGGAGAAAAGAGCATGGAATTGAGCGAAAGGCTTGAAACTTATATAGAAGCGCTCAAAAGATTAAAAGATAGAAAATAGTATGATATATATACCATTAGATTTGGCTTTTCATATCCATCGTGAGACAATTAAGCTTAGCGGTGGAGGTGATGATGGTATTATTAATGATGGTTTTCTCAGTAGTGTGCTTGACCACATTAAAAATGATGACTATTATCCAACATTTGAGGAGAAATTGACTCATCTGATATGGTCTGTTAATAAAAATCATCCTTTTATTGATGGGAATAAGAGACTGTCTATCACATTAGGGGCGCAATTCCTTTTACTAAATGGATATATGTTCTGTGTAAAACGCTTTATGACAGAGATGGAGAATATTAGTTATCACTTGGCTGCAGGTAGAATAGAAAAAGATCTTCTACAAAAAATGATTCATTCATTTTTGGAAGGAGAAGCAGATTTTAAGGAAGAATTGAAATTAGAATATGCGTTAGCTTCTGATGAACATATTGAACACAATGAAGAATAAATAATTGGGCAAGAGAATACTATAATAGTAGCATAGGGGCGAATTGGTTCGTTTTAAAGAAATTGGACGAAAAAAAGTTTATGGAAACAAGAACTTCATAACGTAGTAGAGTTGTTGGAAGCTTCTTGTCCCTACATTTCTGTATGCGCTTTGATTCGCATTTGCGATATAATCGTAAATCAGATATAGAATAAAAATGGCGAGTTAAGAATAATTTCCAAAGAGTATCACGCGCTTAAACGAAAAGCTGAGTACCATTCATTGTAGCGGAATCCTTCGAGTGTACTTTTGGACGCGTGAGCGCTGTGCTTTTATAATTCAAGAAGGTTGGCAACAATGCCAGCCTTCTTTGTTGTTTTTGTGACGTATAATTGCAGGGAATCATTTGAATCTTAGGGTGAAGTCTGTTTTTTTAGTATATGCTAATGGTTGAATTTTAGCAGGCTGAGATGATTTGGCTCCGTTTTTTTCTTTTTGAAACGATTTTGAAACGCTAACGTAATATGCGTAGGCGTTATTTTTGCAGCGAAATCTTAAAATTTATCACTATGAAAAAGGTATTTTTGTTTTTATTTGTTGCGTGCATTACTTGCATGAATTGTTTTGGAGAAGACATTGTTTTGGAACCGAAAGATGGAAGTAGTGGCAATGGACAAGGTCAACCGAAAAGCCCAACCACGCAAATCTTGGCGGTGTTGGAGGATAATGTACTTTATCTCTCCTTTGCTCCATCCTCTTCTTCGGAGGTTACTATTACCGATAGTCAGACGAACACGGTTGTCTATTCCAACACTTTCGGAGTAGCGACGGGGCAAGTAATCCCCTTGTCAACGCTCCCTGCTGGCGAGTACGACCTTTCCATCTATGCCTTCGGTCAGTGGTGGGAAGGAGTGTTTGAATTAGAATAATAATAACAAAAAGTGTGAAAAGACAGATAACCATAGCACTTTCTGAGATTGACAAGAGGAAGCTCTTTTTCTTGTCAACCTTTGCCGTGCTATGTAGTGTCTGCCTGTTTACTGATGGTTTGCCTTTGAATGATGCCCCCATCAAAAGCAAATGGTTTGGTTTGCTTTTTGCTACATTTGCATGGGGCATGGTGCAGCCTTTTTTTATAAGGAAAAAAAACGTTACTGTCCGTTCCGCTGACATAGCCTTTATTGTGCTATTAGTTTATGTGGCCTTGCGCAGTTTGTCGCGTGGCTCTATAGAATATGGATTACAGCTGACGGCTATTATTGCCTTGTATGCATTTTTTCGAGAAACGGAGCAGGCCTATAACAAAAGTTTGTTCTTCGTCATCGCCATTCTGACCGTTGTCCTTTCTCTTTGGGGCATCGGGCAATGGCTTCATTTACTGCCTAGCCGAGGAGGCGCGTTTCTTGTTATTGGCAATTTCGATAACCCGGCTGGCTATGCCTCGGCTTTAGCTTTAGGCTTTCCGTTTATTCTCTATTTTAGAACAACCCAAAGAAAGACCTGCCGCATTATTTCCTACATTGCTGTAGTTTTAGTTTTTGGGGCAGTTCTCCTGTCTAAGTCCAGGGCAGGACTGCTTGCCGTTGTTTTCACTCTTCTTTGGATAGGGACGGAAAGGATGAAGAGAATAGGAGCAAAAGGGAAGGCCATGCTTCTGATGGTGTTCCTCATCGCAGGCATTGCAGGCTTGTATTTTTTGAAGAAGGACTCTGCTGATGGCCGGCTATTGATTTGGTTGGTAACGTTTCGGCTCATAGCCCGCAGGCCGTTGTTCGGTGAGGGAACAGGCGCATTCGCTGCTCACTATATGCCCGAGCAGGCTCACTACTTTAACATCCATCCCGACAGTCGGTTTACAATGTTGGCTGACAACATCTGCCACCCATTTAATGAATATCTCTCCGTATTCGTCCAGTGGGGGGGGATAGGATTCCTCCTTATCGGCACCTTGCTGTTTTTCCTGCTGAAAGCCTGGCGGAAAAATCGCAATAACGAGTCCGATACGCTCATGGTGGCCTTACTGTCATTGGGCATCTTCGCGTTTTTCTCTTACCCGCTGAGTTATTCGTTCGGTTGGGTTGTACTTACTTTGTGTATGGCTTATTTTGGAGGGAGAACACGCCCGATTCAGGAAATAAGATTCTCCATACCGCTCCGGTTTCTGCAAACGGCTTTCTCTGTGCTATTGCTAGCATTATCTGTTTGGCAATACCGAGCTTACACGGAATGGTATAAAGTCATCCATCATCGTCCATCTGTACCGATGAGCGACTTGCAGCAGCGATATGAGAAGCTACGTCCCGCTATGGAACGGCAATCGCAGTTTATGTATAATTACGCTGCTGAGCTTTATTTCCATGGCTGTTATTCAGAAGCCTTGGATGTGGCTTATCAAAGTCAGTCCCTGCGAGACGATTATGAAACGGAGCATCTTTTGGCAGACATCTACAAGAGCATGAAAAAGCATAGCGATGCACAAGCTGCCTACCGAACCATGTCTTTGATGTGTCCTAATCGTTTTATCCCTCTTTATCGGTTATTCGAATTAGCCGTGGAAGAAGATGACAAACACAATGCCTTACAATTGGCTAAAGAAATCGTAGCAAAGCCGATAAAGGTTTCATCTCCACAAGTAGTATTTATCAAGAAAAAATGCAATTTATATATTTCTATCAACCAATAAAAATGTAAAAGTATGAAAAAGAAAAGAATCGTTAGTTTTGTTTTGGTTTCGATTGCCTTCATTGCAGCGGCAATCATAACTTCTTGTTCTTCTGAATTCGAAGAAGAATGCTTTGGTAGTTATTCGCCTCAAGAAAAGACAGAAATAGAGAGTCTCGCCAAGGAATTTGGACTTAATGTTGCTATCGTTGACAACTACTTTGGCAAAAAATACAACAAAAAAGTCATCGCAAAACAAATGGAAAAAATGTGTGGATTGTTGGGCGAATATGAAATAATAGGAGAAGAGAAGAACGAAATAATCAGGTTTGCAACCATAAAAAAAGAAGACCTGCGAAGTGTTCCTATAGATAATCCGAACAAAGAAACGATTTGGTCTGGGACAGAAACATATTCTTTTTTTTCTATTAGCGTTTATTTGTACCGAACATTGTCTAGTGGGAATTATTCTATAGGAACAGAAATTGAGAGCAATGAATATGTGGGCGGGTCGACGATTGTAGATGATTCCTACTGTTTACATACTGGTTATTTGATTACTTTTTCGGCGGATTTAGTTTATCTTGCTCCAAATGGCCTTGAATTTTTATTTTATGTCCGTGGTACATATGATGAAAATAATAAAGATGGCTCATTTACTGTTTCTGTATTCCCCTCATAGTCTTTTAATAAAAAGAGTTCGGTAGTATAGTTTTGAAAGAAGTACATTTGTGATGCAAAGTCAGATTCTGTTCTTTTCGTTTATATGTTGTTTCTTTTCTCCCCTCGCTGCGAGGGAAGCAACATCTGTACAACAGAAAAAAGCCAAGACAGAATATCTTGTTCGCTACCGAATTAAATTGGATAAAGTGAATTGCGACAAGCATGTCGGATATCAAAGAAGTATTAAAGCTGATACTTTTACGGATATGGAGGGACACCCCTATGTTCGCTATCGGTACAGCGACGATTTCATAAACATAACTTGGAGCACCTCTGTTGATGCTTTCAATTATACACTTATCAACAAAACAGACAGGGTCATCACCTTACAAACAAATCTGGTTTATGGTCGCGACTGGGATGGGCATCCTTCACGGTTCGGGTATTCTTTGGAAAGACCTTATACCAATGAGACTATGGAAATCCCTGCTTATACTTTTCAAAGCGGTTTTTTTATTCCCTTTGATAACTATCCGACAAGAACAAGGAAGGAGATTCAACCCATACTTCCCTCATCGTTTAATTTGCGACTGTCTGCCTTGCTTACTTCCAAAAAATATGTAGGCAAACAAATGAGGATTCTGTTACCCGTTTTCATAGGTGGCGTTCAGTTTAATTATATCTTTACATTTGTTGTAGAAAAGGTAGATTCCATAAAAAAACAGGCCGTTTCTCTTCTAGACACTCCTGCTTTAGATACTTCGTTAGCGAGGTTGCCTGAAAAAGCGCTTGCATCTGATAGCCTATATTCTTTGCCTAAGTTATTAGAGGCAGAAAATATATCTGCTCTCCTGCTGGATTCAGGGGATGACTCCCTTGAAAAAGAGAAGGATGAAGTGACGAATTTGCGTTACCTTGCTTCGTTTTATAACACTTTTTTACGTGCCTGCCCACGAGAGCGCGTCTATCTCCATTTCGATAACACGTCCTATTTTCAAGGCGAAACTATCTATTACGCAGCCTATGTCACCGACGATGGGGGCATTCCCGATCCTTCCAGTCGCATTCTCTACGTTGAGCTACTCTCCCCCACAGGAGTCATTGTGGGACAGCAGAAATTGAAGATTGAGTCTGGTCGCTGTCACGGTTCATTCCCGCTTGTCGATGCGTCCGTTAAGGAGGCTATCGATCGGCGTGGAGTCACCAATCTGCCCAGCGGTTTCTATCAGATACGCGCTTACACCCACTCAATGCTTAACTTCGACGATGCTGCCATCTTCTCCCGCGTCATTCCCGTCTATCAGTTCCCCGAGCCGGAGGGACATTTTGAAAACCCGAAAATAGTCGATTATCCCTATCATGAGATATTCCGCCCCAAACCACCTGAGCAAAAAACGCAGGGGTTGACAATTTCCTTTTTCCCCGAAGGCGGACACCTCATTGCAAACATTCCCTGCAACATTGCTTTCAAGGCAATGGACAACAAAGGAATGGGAGTAAACATCGACGGTCTGCGGACAAAGGACGGAAAGGAAATCACCCTGAGTACGCAGCATCGGGGCATGGGCCGTTTTGAGTGGCAAACAAGTACGGGAGGAGAGGAACTAATCGCCATGCTGGGCGGCAAAGAGTACGAATGTACGCTCCCTAAGGCCGAAAAGCAGGGTTGTGCCCTACATCTCACACAGAAGAATCATCAGCTGCTTGTCCACATTGATGCCGTTGGCCTCTCCAACGATACGCTGCTTGCTTACACCCTCACTAGCCGTGGAAAGCTGTTTGCTTTCGACACCATCCACGTAGCAGCAAGAAACGACACTACCTATAAAATAAAAGCAATGGAAGGGAACGTCCCTACTATGACTCAACAGATTCGCATACAAGTCATTTCCTATGATATTTGCATACCCACTCAACGTATTCCGACAGGTGTCAGCCAATTCACACTCTATAATCCTTTGGGAGACATCCTCGTTCAACGCATGTTATTTATCGATAATGGCATAAGGACTATACCCGTGTCCTTTACAGCTACCAAGCCAGAATACCGTCCATTCGAGCGTATTCAGATGACCTTCCAGACAGGAGGGTACCCTTATCAAGCATTCTCTCTTGCTGTGCGCGATGCGGCTGACTATGGTACCGCCTATCGCGACGACATCCGCACCTATATGCTGCTTTCCTCTGAATTGAAGGGATTGATAGAGGAACCTGGGTGGTATTTTGAGGGAGGCCAACAAGTCAACGGACGGAGCAGCGAGAGCAAAGATGTGCTTGCACAATCTCTGCCGAGTCGCGACGGACGAAGAGCGAAGCTCAACGAGTCAACAGGTCAACGAGTCAACATGTCAACACACTCCAAAGAGTTAGACCTCCTGATGATGGTACAGGGCTGGACGCGGTACGACTGGCAGATAATGGCAGGAATAAAGCCCTTAAAGATAACCCATTATACCGAGCGGCAACTCATCCTTGAAGGCTGGGCTTTCAGCCGCATCCTTGAAAAACCCCTGCAGAATACAAAGGTCGATGTCACCCTCATCTCTCCCGACCGTGATAGTGAGCAGCATGCCACAGTTACTACTGACGCTGAGGGCTACTGGAGCGTGGGATTGCAAGACTTCGAGGGAAAGTGGCACCTCTATTACCATACCGAGCAGGACAAACAAATCATGAAGAAAGCCACTACGCGTATGAGACTCGAGCGCTCCTATAAGCCCCCGCTCCACCCTTACGCCCCTATCGAGACTTATTTGCCCGACCCGAAGACGGCTAACGCCTTGTTGCCCTCGTGGCGCGAGGACATCGACGATTTCGTCATGCCCCACGATGCCATCCCGCTCCAAGAGGTGGAGGTCACAGCCGGAACGCTTTATGTTGATTACGGCACCTTCCGCGCCTACGATGCAGCGGCCGACTGCGAAGACACTTTCGATGAAGGTGACTATACCCACCTGCTTCGTGAATATCTCTATCGTATTGGTTTTCTAGAGGACAGATATGACGTTGCCGTTTATAATCACACTGTACACCGCTATCTTATCCCTATGGCCGGTGGAGAAGTACTTGACAACCACAATTGGCGGCTGACACAATATGGACCGGCCATGGGAGCCAACGCCGAGGAACCGCGCGCTCCAGAGGACTTGGGGAAAAAAGACCTTCTAGACCCGCGAATGTTGAAGGCAGACATGGAATACATTAAGTCTGTGATGGTTTACGACACTCTATCTATTGACCCGCGTGTCATTCCCAGTTTCAAGAGATATTTAGATAGAAATGTGAATAATGATGCCTATCAAGATTTTTTAAGGTGGCTGAAAAGAGGTGATAAGTTCTTGATAGCCGAGGTTGATTACGGAGACGCTTCTTTCAGTGAGCGTCGCCAAAAGAACGAGCGACTCACTACCTTCCAGGGCTACTCGCCAGTGATTGAGTTTTATGCCCCCTCCTATCCGAACGGCCCCGTGCAGGGAGATAAGGACTACCGCCGCACCATCTACTGGAATCCCGAAGTCACCACCGATGCCGAGGGCCGGGCGACGGTCTCCTTCTACAACAACGGCTATTCCCGTGCTCTTACCATCAGCGCCGAGGGCCTGACCTCCGACGGCGTGCCGATTATCAACAAATAATTAATAATGAAGATAATGAAAAAGCATAACCTGCTCCCTTTCGTTTCTTTAGCTTGTCTCTCTTTCTTCTTAAATGGATGTCACGTGAATGAAGGAAAAGAGGAAACAGCGAAATTTCAGTCTGTTGTATTTTACTACAAGTACATCCGTTTCAATCCCCAGAAAGCTGAGGCGGCAAAGTTCCTGATAGAAAACATGAAGTACCATACCTCGACGGGTGTGGTGGTTTCAGTGGATTCAAGGGTTGAGACATGGAGGGCAGAGTCGGATGCTTTGTACAGCTTCGTAATAGATGGGCATTCATTGAGCGACTTTCCGAAGGATTCACTTGAAAGGATGCAAAAGGTGCATCGGGAGGAAATGGAAAAAGACTCGCTACCCGAGGTGATGTGCGACATGAAGCCATGCCAGGATGCGGATATCATCACGCCTCGTTTCCTCGTCCGACATATTGACCATGCCTTTAAGGTGTGGCGCTCATCGCCTTTTGCACGGGAGTTGTCGTTCAACGAGTTCAAGGAGTATATCCTTCCTTATCGTGCCATTGAAGGGTATGGCTTCAATATGACGGGGCGAAAGTACTGGGAGCTGTTCGACAAGTACGTCCGTAGCGATACAGCATGTACAGTCCGTAATGCTATCCAGGCGTACAATCAGGCTATCTACTGGCTGCGTGGTATGAACGGTAACACGAAGCGCGAAGGGAAGGGCGGCATCTATGACCTCTATACGCATGGCAAACACGATTGCGTGGATGTCGCGTCATACGGCTGTAACATCCTGCGGGCTTGCGGCCTTCCCGTAGTGGTGGAATATAATATATGTTACCGCAACCTTAGCGGAAGACATTACCACTGCTGTGTATGGAACAGGGACAAAGGCCAATGGGAAAGATTCAATGCAGAGAGTTCCTTGCCTGGAGATGGAGACTGGGCTTTCTCTGAAACAATGAATGTCTATCGTCAGCTCTACGGTGCACAGCGGAACACGCCCTATTTCCTTCGGAACGATGGGGAGCCGATTCCTCCGCTGCTGGATAATCCCTGCATCGTGGATGTCACTTCGCGCCTCCGCACAACGACCTCCATCACATTGCCCATGACTGTAAAGACAGACAACCGACTGGCTTATCTGGCCACGTTCAGCCGTGAGTTCGGGGGGACATTGCCCGTTACATGGGGAGTCATCGACCCGGCGGCTCAGACGGTGACCTTTGAAAACGTTGTTCCCGATGCCATCTACTTTCCGGTGTATTACGAAGGCCAAGGTCTCGTCCCGTTCGGTGCTCCGTTCTGTGTATCGCTTCCCGACACGTCTGATGAAAACCCCGTCATCTCTCCTGTTCCCTTTACGGATTACGATGGTCAGGATTGCGATACCTTGTCCACACTAACACTCACGCGCAAGTTCCCACGCAAGCCGAACATGATACGGCTTTCGGAAGAACTGATTGGCAGCCGCATCCTCGGTGCGAACAAACGCGACTTCAGTGATGCCGTCACACTGCTCACGTTGAAACATCCCCTCCCACCCAATTTCGTGGATTATCCATTGGAAAGAACGGGACTCTACAGGTATTACCGTTTCCAGGCATCCGAAGAGCATCCTCATGCCAATATCTCCATGCTGGAATGGATTACGGAATCGAAATACGGCTATAAGAACGTGCTTCCTCCATCACGTCCGCATATCCTTGTTCCTTCTGATACCTTGAAGTTGAAAGAAGACGCGCGACTGGTAAAGCTGCTGGACGATGAGTCGTGGGAGAAGATGAACTGGAAAGCCGAGTACGACGGCAATATGCAGACGGCTCCCGGGGCTTATCCGAACATCACACTCTGGCTGAAGGAGCCGCAGGTGGTGACGTGGGTTCGCATGGCGCCCAAGAATGCTGACAACGGCATACAGGGCGGCGACCGATTCCAACTCCTCTATTGGGATGGGGATTGGAAGAGTATAGGACTTGTCCGTGCAAGCCACGAGTATGTCACTTTTCACAACATCCCTAAAGGTAAGCTCTACTGGCTCCGTAACCTTGACCGGGGAAAAGAAGAAATGCCGTTTGTCGTTGACGGTGAAGAACAAAAGTTTATTTATAATGATATTATTAACCATTAAAAAAGAGAAAAAATGAAAAAACTGTTTAATTGTTATTTGGTATTATTTACCTTTGCATTTGGTATGATGTCCTGTAGTGATACGATGGGATTGTATAGTGATGAAGGAATCGACACGAAAGTACTCCCGAGGCGATTCCCGATAGACTACGGACGGTTGGCAAACGACTTGGATTCGCTGGGCCTCCTTTATGGACGTGATATCTTGGTATATGGTGTTCCTGATATTGAATACCAATCTGTACTGAAGTTGACAGCCAATGCGATGAGGAGCATATCTGAAAGAGAAGTCGGAAATTGTTTTGTTTTGATTACTGATGATGAGATAGTGAAAGATTCCTTGTCAGGACATAGGAGTGTTAACCCAGACAGCAACGAGTACGTTACGACAGGGTCTTATACGTTTGAAAAGATTATATACCCTTTTTTATTGGAAGATGTCACTATTGGTTGGAGTAATCACGGTCCATCGGTTTCTATGATAGGTTATACAATTAATGCTAGAAATATTAGAATGGAAGTGTCGCCAGACTTTGTCACCTTAAGCGGTCATTTTTCAGTTATTGTTGATAGCATAATTTCTCATCCTTCAAATAACATGACGTCATGGCCTGCTTATGGCTTTTATGGGGTAAGTGGAGAGGAAGACACATGGGAAATACACCCATTTGCAGAACCTTACCCGACTCCGGGAGATCGTGTGGGAAGTCTTTGAATTTTTATGGGCGATAATTGTAATAGATTTTGTTTACCCTTTTTTGTGATACTGCTATGCTTGGTCCATTCAGCAAAAGCAGAAGATGATGTTAACCAGCTGGTGACGTATGCTGCGCGCATCAACTACTTCAACCGCCTCTGTCCGCAGGAGAAAGTCTATCTTCATCTCGATAACACGGCGTACTTCCAGGGTGAGACCATTTGGTATGCCGCCAACGTGGTCGATGCTACTACGGGAGGCGAAGCTGCCAGTAAGGTGCTCTATGTGGAGTTGCTCTCGCCGACAGGTGTAGTGCTGAAACAGCAGAAGCTGAAGGTGGTTGACGGGCGTTGCCATGGCTCCTTTTCTCTTATTGATACCTCCGTGGATGAAGCTATCGCCCTGCGCGGCGCCATCGGCTATCCCAGCGGCTACTACCAGATCCGCGCCTACACCCGCGCCATGCTTAACTTCGACGATGCCGGCGTCTTCTCGCGCGTCATCCCCGTCTATAAGGCTCCCGAGAAGGAGGGCGAATACGACGACCCCGTCATGCGCCAATACAACGGCAAGGAGACCAACCGTCCCGAGCCGAAGCGCTTGGAGAAACTCGACAAGTTCAACATGGCCTTCTACCCCGAGGGCGGACACCTCATCAGCGGCCTTCCCTGCCGTATCGCCTTCAAGGCTACCGACAAGCAGGGGCATGGCGTCAGCATCGAAACCTTGACGGATGCCGACGGAAATGCCCTATCCATCCCCCTCCAGCACAACGGTATGGGCAGCTTCACCTTCACTCCAGGGGAGAAAGCACAGAAGGTACGGGTGCTCTATGAAGGAAAGCCCTATACCTTCACCCTGCCTGAGCCCGAGCCGGAAGGATGCACGCTACAGGTTTTGAGGTCAACGGACGAAGAGCGAAGCTCAACAAGTGGGGATAGTCTTATCGTCCACTTTGCTGCCGCGGGGAGTCCCTCGACCAAGCTGCTGGGCTATACCCTTACTTCGCAAGGACGGTGCCTCGTTGTGGATACCCTCACCATCGGCACGCAAGGCTGTACCCGCTCTATCGCTACCGCATCCCTACCCACGGGTGTCTATCAGCTGACGCTCTTCGATGCCGAGGGAGCCGTCTATGCCCAGCGCCTCTTCTTCGTTGACAATGGTATCCCCACCGAAACCGTTTCCATTACCGCAGACAGGGCAGACCACCGTCCCTTCGATGAAATCCGCCTGAATTTAAATGTCAACAATCGGGCGAGTCGACGAGTCAACAAGCCTCTCTCTTTCTCCCTCGCCGTGCGCGATGCGGCTGACTATGGTACCGCCTACCGCGACGACATCCGCACCTACATGCTGCTCTCGTCAGAACTGAAAGGCTTAATCGAAGAGCCAGGGTGGTATTTTGAGGGAGGTCAACAAGTCGACGGACGAAGAGCGAAGCTCAACGAGTCAACACACTCCAAAGAGTTAGACCTCCTGATGATGGTGCAGGGATGGACGCGCTACAACTGGCGTCAGATGGCAGGCGTGGAGCCGTTCAACATCCGCCATTATACCGAGGAACAGCTTGTGGTTGACGGTTGGGCATTCAGCCGCATTAAGGAGACACCCCTCGAGGAGGTGAAGATTGCCGTCCGTCTGACCTCGCAAGACCGCCAACACAGGCAGGAGACGACAGTCACGACGGACAGCCTCGGCTACTGGAGCGTCGGCGTGGAGGACTTCGAAGGCGAATGGGACCTCTATATGGAAACCCGTCAGCAGGGAGATCAAAAAGGCGATAAAACCACACGTGTCCGTCTGGAGCGCTCGTCAAAGCCCGCTCTCTATGCCTACACGCCTATTGAAAAATGGCTTCCGACCTATGCATGGGATCCTGACAAAATGCTCACCGTAGAGGAAGCGGAAGATTCGGAATACCAGCTGCCCACGGACTCGCACCTGCTGCAGGAGGTGGAAGTCACGGGGCGGCGCAAATACATCGACTACTATACTTTCAAGGCCTTTGATGCCGCGAAGGATGCCGAACTGATGTTGGATGAAGGAGGCTACACCTACAAGGTCGAGGACTATCTTCGCGAAAAGGGGTATGATGTCCAATTATCTGACGGGGATGTCGGCGACATTAGAAGCTACATAGATTATAACCCACGTAACATTCAAGACGATCGATTTGAATACGTAAAAAATTTGACAGCAGCCGCTCCTATCAATGGCCTTCGCACTTTTTGGTACATCCACGAGGGCAAAAAGAATCGAACAGGTCCTTCCTATTTCGCTGGCTATGCCCTTGATCTCGAAGAGGTAAAAAGTATCATTGTCTATGATAGCCGTTGGATATACGAATCTTTCTATGGGCTTAACGAAGTACTGAGTCCAGATTATATTATGAAACTAGGGCCTATGTACATTGTCGACATCGAACTGAACCCCTCTCGCAAACGCCGTACATACGTAGATAAGAATGCCCGTTCCACCTCCTTCAGCGGCTACACTCCCGTCGTGGAGTTCTACGCCCCCACCTATCCGAATGGTCCTATTCAGGGCGATAAGGACTATCGCCGCACCATCTACTGGAATCCCGAAGTTACTACCGATGCCGAGGGCCGGGCAACGGTCTCCTTCTACAACAACGGCTACTCCCGTGCCCTTACCATCTCCGCCGAAGGCCTAACTCCCGATGGTGTACCGATTATTAACCAATAATATCCTCTCCCTTTTTTCATTTGCTTACTTTTTTCTTTGTAGTGCGGCATTTGCCGCGCTTCTGCTTCTGGGACGATAGGTCATAAGGTCATTAAATTTGTGGGTGTAAGGATGGCTTTTTTAGCACAAAGTGTTTCTTCTTGTTATACCACAGCCTTGTTTTAGAAAAAAATGTTCCAATTACGTGCAAAAAATGTTTTGTTTATTGTCCCGTTCAGGCGGATTTGCAACGGACACGGCCATCCATTTAGAAAAACCATCTTATAAAGTTTGATTTACAAAATGAGCCATTTTTTATAAACCGAACTATATAAAAAGCCTGCTTCCTCTGTCAATGCTGCAACCTTATTCTTTTTCCTGCAGGCTTGAAAAACGCCCTCACCCGTAAACCTCTGTGATTGGTTTTTACAAAAACCATAAAAACCCTCACGCAGTATGTGCCGGACTTTTAGTCCTTGCCAGATGCGAGGTAGCCCTTTTCCCTTAAATGCAATATTTAGGTAAAACAACTACCTCACATCTTTGTCTCTTGCAGAGACATCACATACTTCGTGAGCAAAAACCCTGGCTTTTCAAGTCTAAAAAACGAATAGTGCCACAATAACAACAGCTTATCATCCTTGTTAAGATGATTGCTGCACAACAGTTTTTCTTATTTTCTGGAAGCTGAAATACTTAGATATTCAGCAGCAGAGTTTTTCCGATAGCCTCTATGTGCTCTGGTCTTACTCCACAATCTTTTGCTGTGTCAGGCCAAGAAGCGACAGATGAACGAACCTTCTCAATGATGTGGTTGGCATCGCGTATGCCGATGTTCTGTGCTACAGCCAACAAATCCTTCCGTGTGAAATCATCGGTCTTGCTGTTGAGTGAAAGCTGGTGACGGCTTGTCCATCGTCCAGCAGGGTTGTACGAGTAGCAGATGTCGTATGCAGGAGCAAACGACCAATGACCAGTCTTATCCATGAGGAAAGAAAAATTCTTGGTGTGGTCATCGTGGTTACGTGCTATGACATTGAACACCATTCGGCGGTACAGTTGCTCGAAGTCCTTATAGTTCAACTCCAGTCGTCGCAATACGCCAAACAACTCTTCGTACGAATGGCGCACGTCCCTGTCTAAATGGGCGATGCCGGCAGCCGTCTGCATGTGAATTTTCTCTCCTGAGGGTGTTCTGTCAAAACGACGGGTCATGAAATGGTTGCAGTCGCCTTCCTGTAACAAACGACATTCCGACATGGTGATGCCGCAGGCAGTAGCCATCTTGTAGTAGGCATATTCTATGTTTCCGATGCCTTGTGGATTATCGGTTATCTCATTGTGCTCACTATAAGAGCCTCCATCGAACTTCAACAGCCAATATGAAAAACCCTCAGGTGCAGGCACCTGGCCTGAGCGCACTTCTCCTGTTTCTTCATTGAATGCAATAATTGCCTTTGGCTTCGCACCGCCAGCAGACGTCCCGACTTTAAGGATGTCGAGAATCGACTTGTCGTTCTGCCGAATCAGTTCCTGAAACTTGCTCCGTTCCTTGAAGATGGACTCAGATAATGCCATCAGTTCCCGAATGAAGATTTCTGTCGATTCGTTTACGCCCTTCACATGGGCGGCGGGTACAAACTCCAAGGCGCCCATTGCTCGTTTGCCAACATAGCATAGACGGTCGAGCGGAGTAATCATGTCCTCTGTCTTGCCTTGCTGGGCGAACCATTCCGTGATGAGTTGGCTACCAAACTTATCGGGAAGGGCGTCGGCTATCAAACCAGGAAGGCCGCTGAAACACTTCGTTCTTGCATTTGTGGGAAACGAGACAACGCCACGGGTTCCTGCCAATGGCATCATCAGGGGTGCAATGTCTAATCCAGACCTGCGAAAACGGTCGTCAAACTGGAAATCTGCATAGCCCCTTTCATCATCCCACGACAGGGCTCCCACCAGGTTGCCCCACAGATATATCTGTATGACAGGTATCTGATCCATAGCCTATTCCTTTCTGGTTCTTACACGTTTCACCTGTTTCCCCTGCGTTCTTAACAACTCTATGGGAGATGGCTTTTGTTCAGGAACAAGCAGGTCGAAGTTTTCCAGTAACCCAAGCGTCCTCATGACGGTGACAAGTAGCGAGAGGGCAACGGATTGCCCATTTTCAATCTTGGCGATGGTACTGACACCAACACCTGACTCGTCAGCCAGTTCCTGCTGCTTCATTCCTTTTGCTATACGATAGGCTTTCACCCTGGTTCCGAGCTTCTTCAATATGGCTGTATCACTGAGTTCTGTCCACATATTGTCAAATGTCTTATGTATTTCGGTTGCAAAGGTACAAATAAAAATTGTAAATGCAAAGATAAAATACAAAAAAATTGGCAAATCATTGCCAACACAACGATTATGACTTAAGCTTCGGAAGTAAAGATGAGTTGTTTTTATGGCTCACCAGTAGAACCCAGTGTTTAGTTTTTTTCAAAAAAACCGGCTTTTGCAAGTGATGCGAAAAACGCCCTCACCCCAGGAGGGCGAGGGCGATGAGGGCAAGGACAAGTGTCCTTAGGGGAGGCACGGCGCGGCTCAGCGGCAGCTGTGGAACGTCAAGGCTCCGATGATGGCCGTCAATATGGCCACAAGGACTTCGAGGATCTTTTTCCATGGGAGAGCTTTCATAAGATTGAAAATTGAAAATTGAAGATTGAAAATTGGTTTAGTTCCGGCTTTGCCGAAAGACTGCCCCTTTTCCCCGCTCCCCTCCCTTACGGGAGGGGTTCGGGGGTGGGTCTTAGGCCAAGAGTTCGCTGGGCACGCGCTTCAGCTGGCGGTTCATGCGGACGTACTTGAGAAGGTCGGCCTCGGGGCGGAAGCGGATGTTCACCTTCTTGATGTACGAGCTGGGCTCGAACGCATCGGTGGAGATGACGCTCTGGGCGAAACACTTGCTGGAGATGTTCGCCTGAAGGGCACCGATCTCGCTCAGCACAATGCGCTGGCCCTGCAACAGGTGCGTCTTGATGAACTCCTTGGCGGCGGTGAGCACGGCCACGATGTCGGCCTTGGTGGCGGTGGTGGCGAACTGGATGTCCTCGGTGAGGCTCTTGAAGTCGTAGTCGCCGGTCTTGACGGCATGGTTGGTGGCATACTCGACGCCCTGGGCACCCTTGGGATTGGTGCACTTGATGACTTGATAAGTGATAGGCATGATTAAAATTAAAGAATTAGAAATTAGGAATTAGAAATTAGAATTTTAATGAAGAATGAAGAATTAAGAATGAAGAATAAAATGTCCTGGTATGTAGCGCTCCATAGCAAAGCTATTTATTTTTCATTTTTCATTATTCATTTTTCATTTTCTCTGCAAAGGTACGACGACTTTCCGACGTCAGATTGACAGTTACACGGTGGGAAGAGTTTTTTTGCGGAAAACAAAAAAAAGGTTTAGTTCCCACTGCGTGGGAGGTGTTGTTGTCTAAACCTTGGCGTAGCCGAAATAAACCTCCTGCGTAGCAGGAACTAAACCAGAAGCGTAGCCGCTAAGCGCCTGGACTCCCGTAGAGCAGGAAGATCTGCCGTACCTGGGCGCAGGTGAAACGGTGTGACTGCTTCGGATGATGCAGCCGTTCCAGTGCTTCCGTGAGGCCGTGGCAGCAGCGTAGCTCGTAGGAGAGCTGAGCCACGGCACAGTGGATGTTGACGGCCTCCGGGAAGTACATCGCCGCCAGCGTGCGGATGTGTATGCCGCGGTGTCCGCTGGCATCCCACAGCTGTGCAATCAGCGCCGCATCCTCACGGTGCAAACCCATGATTTTTCCAAACGGATCCGAAGTTTGCCAGTCTGAGATGTCCGGCCATTGGTTCTGACGGTGCCAATCGGCGAGTGTCATGCCCCGCCGTGCGGCGCGGGTCGAAAGGGGATTCTTCTTTTTCTTCGTTGTAGAACTTGTTTTCATTATGGTGGTTGTTATGTTAATAGGTTTTGTATCAAGTCGGCGAGGTCGCCTTTGGGTGGGCCTTCGCGGATGCGGGTGAGGTAGGTGGTGGGGAACTGGAAACGGATGTCGAGCTTCTGGCCGAGGGTGGCCGCGGTCTCCATCCATTCGCTGATGGCATCGGCGTCCGGCCAGACGAAAATTGTCCGTCCGGCCAGCACGCGCAGGCGGTCGGCGGTGAACATGCTCTTGCCACCGGTGGCGAGCCATGTGCAGTCCGGCCGCCACAGCCTGGCTATGAGAGCCGTCTTCTCGCTCTCCACGAGGCAGATGGGAGCAAAGGGAAGTGTCCCCAGCAAATCCTCGCCGAAGAGCGGCAACGGCAGCGGCCGCTCCAGCCGGTCAAGGGCATGTAGCCAGGTGACGGGAGGAGATTGAAGATTGAAGATTGAAAATTGAAGATTATTTCCAGTCCTTTGGGCGCATTGGGTAACATCCCCTGAATCTTGAATCTTCAATCTTGAATCTTCAATCTTCAATCTATGTCCGTCCGTCCCGTATGCCATCACCTTGCCGTCAATCACACGACCGGCGCGGTCGGTATAGGGGAAGACGGTGCGACCGTCGGGCAGCGCTCCCACGCCATACTGTGCATGCACGAACTGTACCTGCGCGGGCGGGAAAAGCCTCTCCATCCATCGCGATAGGGTGTTAGGCTCACCTACGAGCCGTATCATTCGCTGCTCCATGTGACATAGATACGACACTTCCCCTGCACTTTCCGTGCACTTGGCGTGCACTTCCGTGACATCTTTTTTTGTTATTCTATGCTGATACATAGCTGTTTCGGCCTCCTTAAATGATTGTTTTTTGCAACGTGTCGTTCTTCCTGCGCCCGCACGCGCGACCCTTCGCCGTCTTCTCGTACTCGCCGTCGGTCGTCTCGCGGATGAATCCCTGGCCGATCCACTTGACGATCCGCCGCCCTGTGGAGCGGTTCTGTACGCCGCAGAGCTTTCCGGCGGTGTTGGCATCGTCGCGGTTGAAGACGTCGGGCAGCAGACGCAGGTGTTCCAGCGGGTTGCGGCGCGGGGCAGGCTCGTCGGTCTTGGCATCCTCGGCCTGTGCGGTGCCCGCCACGAGGCGATGCATGAAGACGCTCTGGCAGACCAGATAGTCGGCATATTCGAGCACGGTGCGGAGGTCGTCGTCGGTAGGACGAATCAGCCCGTCGGCGGGCAGGGCGATGCGTCCCGCACTGTCGCGGTAGAGATCCTCCGTGCGGCGGCAGAGGCTCCAGATCATCAGAATGCGGCGGGCATCCACGGCGCGGCGGCGGATGATGGGCACAGCCTCCTCGCCCAGGTCGTCAAGAGCCACGTAGAACTCCATCAGCGATCTGAAGTGACGGGTGAAGCGTGCCTGCTGGTCAGGGGAAAGGACCAAAAGTAAGCCTCCCCCGGCCCCTCCTGAAGGAGGGGAGACGGGATTACCCTTGATTGACGCTCCCTTCCCTTCAGGGGAGGGTTGGGGAGAGGCTACTGCTCTCCACAGCTCCTCCACCCGCTCCTTCAGGCCTTCCATGCGTGCTTCAAAGGCTGCTATCGCCTCGTGCGACGGGTCGGGGTCGAAGGTAGGCTCCGAGGCCGTGAAGTGGCCGATGATGCGGCTTGCCAGACCATCCTCGTACGACCCGATGAAATCCTTCAACACCCCGGGGGTGGTGCTGAACACCGTGGCCAGCCCCACGCGACGAATGTAGTACCCCTCGTCGGCCGTGCGTAGCTGCTTCTCGTGCTTGCCGTTGTCGAAAGCTTTCTTCAGCACGTCGCCGAAGCCTCCGCAGCGGTCTTCGAGCGCGTTCTTCAGCGTGGACAGCTCGTCGTGGCGCATCAGCGACAGGTGGCCGTCGTTGCCTGCCAGCCAGCGTACCAGTGCCGCCTGTGTGGTGGCATCGGCCAGCATCAGGCTGCGCGGCAGCGGTTCGTCCGGCGGCAGGGGAGGGTCGCCGCACCCGCTGTTCTTCTTCCACTCCTGAAGGGCAGCGGCATGACGCAGCAGGTCGCGGTGGTAGTCGTCCATGCGCCGGCGGTAACCGAGGCGCAGCTCACGGTCTATGGGCTCCACCAGCCGGTCCAGCAGCGCCACGCGGCTCTTGCCCGACCCCGCACCGCCCACAATCATCACCTGCAGGTTCAGCATGTAGAGGTTCTCCTGCTGGCGCACGAAGCAGCCGTCCAGCACGGCGCCGATGACGGCGTGGGCGGCGGTGAACTGCTGTGCCACGACGTTCATCCCCTGTGCGCGCCACAGCTCCGCCACGTCCCGCAGCAGCTTTGGTGCCCGCTGGATGATGCCATAGCTCAGCGGCAGCGGTACCTCGTTGCCAAGTGCATCGGTGTAGGTCTTGAGGCCCATGCCATAGTAAGCCTTCACGTGGGGCTTCCCTCGGCTGCCTCTCGCGCGAGCGCCCCCGCGCGGAAGGTCACGCCCCAGTTCCTGTAAAATGTCAACGTTTTTCTTCATAGTTTATCGTTTATCAATGGGTTAAGTGATTTTTTGGTGTCCTCCAAGTGTACGGTAAGTGCAGGGTAAGTGCACGGTTGGTGCAGGGTACGTGCCCGTCGGACGACCTTTTCAGACCGGTTCGCACTGCGTTCTCCTGCGCGCGCACTACGTCTGCGCGTGGACGTAGTGCGTTTATGCGCAGACGCACTGCGTTCGCGAGCGAATGCACTGCGTTCTGACCGCAAACAGACTGCGTTTTTCTCTCTCATATCCTCTGATTTTCTCCGACAAAGATAACAGTTGTTTTTCTCGGCAGAGTTCCACCATGGAACGCTGTCCTGCAAAAATCGCGCTTATTTTGCTTCCGTAATTATCAAGGAAAAACTCCATGAAAGTCAAATCCTTTCCCCATCCCGTGACGATTGCACCCTCGCGCTCGGCGCTGCGCGAGCTGGTACGTCAACTGAAGCAGACCTACTCCGGTCTTCGTAGAAAAAGTCTCAGGTATGGCTACATCATCCATCCGCGCGACATAGCCTTGCTCAATGCCGGCTACCGTCCGTCCGACGGTGCGGCGTGGCGTTTCCTCAAGGCCGTCATCGATGTCGTCGGCGACTCTAAGCCCGAGAGCAACGAGCTTATAGCCCTAGTCGCCCGCACCCTACGCGAAGCCCCGAGTGTTAAGGGTTAAAGGTTAACGGTTAAGGGTTAATGGTTAAGGGTTAGCGGTTAAGGGGTAGGGGGTTAGGGATAAAGTGGAAGTTATGCCAGCTGCGCTGGCAGGAAGTAAAAGAGGACGAATGCATTGGAATACCAAAAAGGAAACAATCGTCCTGCGCAAAGCGCATAACTTCCATTTTAACTCCCATTTTTACTTCCGAAACTTGAGTCACCTAAAAACATGACCTGTTACTAAATTTGGGTTGAAATCTTTTGGCTAATTCAAGAGAATGCAGTATCTTTGCGCTCGAAAGTTCAGAAAAGTGTAAAAATAATACACAAAACCGAACTATTTTGAGTAGTATGACAATTGAAAGAGATATAATCAAAACCCTCAAGCAGTGGAAAAACTCTCCTGACAGGAAACCAATACTGCTGAAAGGCGCACGTCAGATAGGCAAGACGTGGGTAATGGAGGAATTTGGCCGTCAATGCTTCGACTACTGCGTAAAGTTTGACTTTGACCGGCAGCCAGAATTAAAGTCAGTATTTCAGACAACAAAATCTCCCGACCGCTTGATCAAGGAATTGACCCTTTACTGCGAGCATCCTATCGTCGCCGGCAAGACACTGATGATATTTGATGAAATACAGGAATGTGAGGAAGCACTCAACAGCTTGAAGTATTTCTGTGAAGACGCTCCGCAGTACCATATCATTTCCGCTGGATCATTGCTTGGCGTTGCGGTCAAAAAACGGAAGATGACAGTGCCTGTAGGCAAAGTACAGGTGATGAAGATGTTTCCCGTTACATTCAAGGAGTTTCTTCGCGTCAGTGACCCAAAGACGTTTGAATACATTGAGAATTTAGACGAGATACGTCACTTACCCGAAATCATCCTTAATAAGCTACGTGTAGAATACCGTCGTTATCAAGTGTCTGGCGGAATGCCTGAACCCATCGTGGCCTTGCTTGAGGACAAGGGTGTTGGGGTGGTGGAGTCCACACTTCAGGGCATCCTTGACCTCTATGAGCTTGACTTTGCCAAGTATGCAGAACCGCGTGAGATACCACGCATCCACGCCATTTGGCACTCGTTGCCTGCACAGCTCTCAAAAGAGAATCGGAAGTTTATATATCGTGTCGTCAAAAGTGGTGCCCGCAGCAAGGACTACGAGGACGCCCTGATGTGGCTGGAGGATGCTGGCATGATATATAGGACGTACGACATCAGTAAGCCAGGGCTGCCGCTCTCAGCCTATCAGGAAACCGATGCCTTCAAGGTCTATGCCTGTGACTGTGGCCTCCTGCGCCGACTTGCTCACCTGCCAGCCACGGTCGTTACCAACCCTATAGCAAATTACACGGAGTTCAAGGGCGCGATGGCCGAAAATGCAGTCCTTCAATCCATCATGCCTTTAATGGACGACCAGGTGCCATGCTATTGGACATCCGGGGCTAAGGCCGAGGTAGAGTTTGTCATTCAGTGGGGAGAACAGGTCATTCCTATTGAAGTAAAGGCTGAAGACAACATCAGCGGCAACAGCCTTTCGGAGTATAACAAGAAGTACCATCCTCAGTATCGCATCCGCTTCTCCATGCTGAATCTTCAGTTCAATGGAGGGCTAATTAGCAGCCCTTCACCTCTGGCAGGATGGCTTGACAAGCTCTTCACTTCGCTCCCTAAAAGCGAATAGACTGAGCGTACCTGTGCTACGCCCTTGCCGCCACGCAGTGGGAGTGAAAAGTTTCCCTTTGCGCATTTCGTTCAGGGGGATTAAAATCCCCTCAACAAAAGGCATCACATGCAAAGGCCTGTGTTAGACTTGCTAATGGGGTAAAGAAAAAAACAGGAAAAAACCTTTTTGATGTTTGTATCTCCTTGGAGCTCTTTTGCTAAGTGCCATTTCTTTGTCTTTAAGAGCAAGCTCTTACGCCAAACCCATACCACTTATCACACCCACTTTCGTGGTTTCAGACATCAAAAAGCAAAAACATAAAAAAAGACCTCTGGTAACCTGTTCTTATGTGAACGGCAGAAAATTGTTTTTAATGTTTTTTCCTCTGCTGCTATCTGCGTTTCGCCTGGCGAAACCATTGATGGCACGGTCTTTGTGCGAGAGCTTGCTTTAAGACACAAATGAGCGGGGCAGCAATGAAGGCCGTAGGCCGCAGACAGCAACAGAGGGGTTTTTGAGGTTTTTGTTAACATCCACTAGTTGATTTTTATGTGGCACTATTCGTTTTTTTAGGCTTGAAAAGCCGGTGCTTTTGTAACACTAAACACAGGGTTTTACGGGTGACCCAACAAATGTCCCCTTTTTCTTGCATTTTTGCCTGATGTGTTGTATCTTCGCAGCGAAAAATCAAGTGGTATGAAAAGCCTGCATCGATGTCTTCCCCTTCTTGTTCTGCTGCTGATGCTGAGCAGTATCATGTCGTGCCGCCATGCCGGCGTCCACGATGCCCTGCTCCGTGCCGAAGCCCTCATGGAGACCGACCCCCACGCCGCCCGCGCCCTGCTAGCTGAGATTGAAGATTCAATATTGAAGATTAGAAATTATCCTGCGGAAGAGGCAGGCCAGAAGACGGGAAAAAATCTTCAATTTTCAATTTTCAATCTTCAATCCAAAAAGGCTGCTGCCGATTACGCTTGGCTTCGCACGCAGGCCGACTACAAATGTGACGTCCCGCTCACGTCCGACTCTCTCGCCCGCATCGCTACGGACTACTACGGCACGCCGCGCCGCCCCGACTATCACGCCGCCATGGCCTGGTACACGCTGGGTTGCGTCTATAAGGATATGGGTGACGATGTTAACGGCACAGAAGCCTTCTTAAAAGCAAAAAGTCTTTTCCCCGACACACTTATACGCTATTACGCATTGGCTGAACAGAATCTCGGGATTCATTACATAATGCGTTCTATGAACTCGGAAGCCTTTCAGGAACTCCAATGCGCCAAAGAAAACTTTATCCGACAGGGAGATAGTATAGTAGTTGCTTTTTTGGACTTAAAAATGGCACAATGCAAATTGAACCAACATGATCATCTTGCAGCGCACAGAATGCTTGAACAAGTACTGCGCAATCCCCATTCTGGAAGCATTGTTATCAGTGACGCTTATTTCGAATTAGCAAAGGTGGAAACCTACGACTTTCAGGACTATGCCAAAGCACTTGATTATCTTGATTGCAGCATACGGCATACACCTCAAAAGAGGAGATTCTCTGGAGCTTATAGTCTAAAAGCCGTCATTTTTCAAGAGAAAGGCCAGCTTGATTCCGCCTGGCATTACTACCACCGTTCCCTTTCCTGCCTGCCAGACCTTGCTTCCTTTGCCTACGACTATCTGCAAATGGCTTCCCTCGCACCTCAAGTGGAAAAAACAGATTCCATTCAATATTTTATTCAACAACATGACCATTACATCGATTCCCTCTACGCCATCAGCAACCAACAAGCCATTCGTCAGGTGATGAATGACCATCGGGTGGAGATGGAGCAGCAACGAATGGAGAATGAGCATCGTCGCCTAATTGGGACATTGATCCTTTGTGCGCTAGCCTTAGTTACCGTTGTCTTAGCAGTCCTTGCTTGGTCATTGAATTTGGCGAACCGCAAGAAAAAACAATATATCCACATCTCCGACCAGTTGAAGAAAGCCCAGATGCAAGAGGAAAGACAGAAAACCGAACTGGCCAAAGCAAAGGAGGAAGCCGAAAGGCTGAAAACCGCCTATCAGGGGGCTCTTCAACACATCAACGAGTTGGAGACCATTTCCCCTACAGACTACGAGAGCCGCATTCGAATTTGTGTCAATCAGTTCCGGAAAGGTTTGTCGTGGCAGCTTGTAATAAAGTACCTACACGGCAGCGAACATTGCCTTAAAAAAGAGGAACGCGCTGCCATTCGTCACGACCTCAATGTCTGCTTTACCGATTTCTACGAGATACTTCAAACGGAAGGAAAGAAAGTAAATCAGACGCAGAAAATGGTATCGGCCTGCTACATCCTCGGCTTCAAGACCGAGGAAACCGAAGAGATATTGGGGCTTTCCGACAGCACTGTACGCGTGCAAAAGCACCGTTTGAAAGAAAAACTCCCTCAAGACCTATACCAAATCGTTTTTTCTTCCTCTTTCTGATAAGACGATGAACGTTTTGAAGATAAGATGATTGAAACCTTCTAATCATGTCCTTTATCATTTTGAAACGAATTTGAAACGCCAACGTGATATACATTTGCATTACCTTTGCAACGTTAAACGAATAGAGATTGAGTTACCATTTTATTAACCATTAAAAATTTTTAAATATGAATGATACAAAAAAATATCCCACCCCGTTGGACGTAATGAAGGATGGTCAGGAATTTGAATGTCTCGTGGGACATCAATTCGCCCCCAACCTAAATGTTGTTGGAGAACTCAGACGTAGTATTGCAGAGGTGGAGGCAACAAGAAAAAAATATGTACTCTGTTACGTTGCCAATGTCGTTAGAGGTGATATAAACAATGCCATTGATAATTCTGATGATTTACCATTTAATGAAATGGTGAACTCTGTGCCTACTCATGTAAAAGAGGTGGATGTCGTTCTTGTGACACCTGGTGGACTAGCTAATCAAGTAAACAACTTTGTAACGGCCCTACGTCCTCGTTTCGAGAAGGTGAACTTTATCTTGTTAAATTTGGCTATGAGTGCAGGGACCATCTTTATTATGTCAGGTGATGAGATAATCATGTCAAAGCAATCAAAGTTCGGTCCCATTGACCCGCAGATACCTAACCGAGAAGGTAGATTTGTTCCAGCTCAATCCATATTGTTGGCATTAGAGGACATTCAAAAACGAGGGGAAGAAAAGATAAAACAACACATGCAACCCGATTGGACGGATGTTCAATTGTTGCGAAATATTGACCTCCGGGATATAGGAATGGCTCAGAGTGCCAGCAAATATTCAACAGATATGGTCAAGGATTACCTTGTTAATTATAAGTTTAAGACATGGACAAAGCATTCTTTAACTGGTGTGGAAGTAACGGATGAGGACAAGAAGAAACGTGCCGATGAAATAGCTAGTTTGCTTTGTAAGCATAGTGAATGGAAAAGCCATGGACATGCTATTAACAGAGACGTGGCATGGAATAAATGCAGATTAAAAATAACGCATTCGGAATCCATTGATGGTTTAGACTGCGCCATGAGGCGGATGTGGGCTTTGTTCTATTGGCTGTTTGAAAACACCCCTATGGTTAAGATTTTCTTGTCACAACACTATTGCATTATTAGAAATACAGTTATAAATAGACAGATGCCAATGCCTAAAAACATATAGTTATGAAAGAGTTACAAGAAATATTAGGTGCTATCGGGTTCTCTGAAGGGCTGATTGAAGCGATTAAAAAGACGCCAAAAATAGAATGTCAAGAAACAGATGTTAACGACATATTTTATCAGGCATTTGAGAACGAAATGATAACTTCAACAGTAATAAGCATGAGTGAAAATAATAGTGCATATAATATTGGGGGACATGAAACATAGTCTCCTTTGAAGCTAGAAAAGCATTTCTTTTTCGTTTTTGATAGAAGTGTAATTGACATATAACAAAAGGTGGATAGTGGGGTAGAAGGTGACCTCCGAGTGTAGTGTACACTTTGGGGCACGTGAGCGCTGTGCTTTTTATAATTCAAGAAGGTTGGCAATAAAGTTATCCTTCTTTGTTGTCTTTGTGCTTGTGTGATTGCAGAGATTCATTTGACTTTTAGGGAGAGGGTTTCCGTCCGCTTTTTTAAAAATACACGCTTATGGTTGTATTTAAGCAGGCTGGGATGACTTGGCTTCGTGTTTTTTCGTTTTGAAACGATTTTGAAACGCTAACGTAATATGCGTAGGCGTTATTTTTGCAGCGAAATCTTAAAATTTATCACTATGAAAAAGGTATTTTTGTTTTTATTTGTTGCGTGCCTCACTTGGATGAATTGTTTTGGAGATGAAATCATACTCCAAGAAAAACTGGGTCAAGGAAACATTGGAGATGGTGGAGGAAAGAGTCCTTCTGGATTAGTTGTTGCTTCATTAGAGGCTGACTCTCTAACTCTCTTCTTTACCCCGTCTGCATCCTCGCAGGTAATCATCACGGACAGCTTGACAGGAGTAGTTGTTTATTCTGCTGCCTTCGGCGTAGCGTCAACACAGGTCATATCCTTGTCGTCTCTTCCCGCAGGTGAGTACGAACTATCCATCTATGCCTTTGGCACATGGTGGGAAGGGGAGTTTGAATTAGAATAAAACCGTAAAGACATCTAAAAACTTGAATCTTATGAGAATGCGTGTTATCTTTACAGCAATTTCTTTGCTGTTAGTTATGGCTTCCTGCAATCAGGAAATACAGAATCCAGCTGAGCTGTTTTCAGTAGTAAACGAAAATACCCGTGCAGAGAAGAATCTGTTGGATGAGATTGACTTTTCGGCGTTAGATACGGTGAATTTCGTCAGCGACAAGGATATAGAAGCCTATATCCATTTTAAACAACTGCTTGCAGAAGGGCAGGGGAAAGATTTTGAAGTGCTTGAAGTCGTCCCAATGGGTCTGAATGACAAAGCTACGCTTGCCTATCTGTTGAACTATAATGAAGGATGGGAAATAATCGCCGCCGACAAACGTGCACCTACGGTGTTAGCGTCCGATGAAACGGGGAGTCTTTCAGTTGAAGAATTTCCCGAAAATGTGATGGGGTGGATAGAAGGATTGGAAACAGATGTTCTTTATCTCCGCACTTTCAGCAATCGGCCAGAAGGAATAGATGATGATACATGGAATAACATGTTGGGAAGTATGGATTTTTGGAAGGCCATTAATGCAGATGAAGAATTTATCAGCCTTAATTTGGGCGGAACCAGGTATGTCCCTGGTGGTAATCCTGACTTTCCTCCTGGAGATGGCCATTGGGAATTGGTTAGCACCACGTGTGAATATAATGTATTGTATAGTATTGACCATTTAATAACCACGACGTGGGGCTTAGGGGAAAGCCTCCTAATAGATTATAATATGTATTGTCCTCAAAAGCAAAATTCTCCTGAAAAAGTTTCTCCCACAAGTATGGCTGTATCTGGAGCACAGATGGCTTATTTCCTTCATAACAAAATAGGGATAGGGAAACCAGTTAATAGCCCTTCATCCATTTATTGTACAGCTACAGTTGGAAACATTGCTTATGGAACAAATTTTTATATAGATGGTACGACATCCAGTCTATGGTCTAGCATGAGTCTTTCTTCCCCGTCAACGGCGGCTGCCAAACTGATAGCAGGAATAGTTGTTAAAATACAAATTTATTATGGAACAAACAACCAGTCCTACGCTCCTGCAGGCGGCCTGAAATACCTTTATTTTGATGACGAAAACATCACTTGTAGCTTTCAATCGTACAACACATCCGTCATTGATTCGAGCTTGGTAAAAGGTATGCCTGTTATTGCAGAAATAGAAGGCATTGAGGGATGGGATGATTTCTACTATGACCTGATTGTAGATAGATTTCAAGCAATTTCAACCAAATATACATACGAATATGATTGGGTTTACGATACACCGGACAATGGAACTCCCCGTCCACTATTGACCAGAACGGTAATAGAATACGTAAATCCTACCATAACGCAGTATGGAATGAATTGGTGTTTAGATGGGACTTACAATGATAGTTGGTTTTCAAAATCAGGGATATGGGAAGCCAATGACATGGTGTTTCCAGGAAATTACAACCGTTATATGTATGTTTTTCAAGAGGATGAATGGTTCAACTAAAATTGGAGTAAAAATGAAAGAAACAAAAGTAATATTAGTTTTATGTGCTGGATGGATAATGTTTTCTTGCACGAATAATGTGAATTCTACAGAAACGGAAATCACAGATTATGAACAGAAGAGTCAAGCCATTCCAGAAGAAAACCATTCCAATATTGAGGCAAATGATTCCTTACGGCGGGAGACGACAGATGGCACTTCAGAGAATACAAGTGATTCCCTCCAATGGGTGAGTTTTACAAGTCCTTCTGGCCACGTTTCCATCTTTCCGCTTGACGACCTTACTGATGTTCTGACCATTATTTTTCCGACATGGGGATCGGTCAAAGAAGAATTCCTAATGGACGGAAAAGAAATGGAAAAGCCGGATTCCTATGAGTCTATGCGTTTCAGGGCTGTTCCGACGCGTTTCCATGATGCATTTGGAATTAATGTTGAAGAAGAAGGGTATAAACGGTATAAGCAGTTTCAGTATGAAAAAGGTCAACATATAACGGAAAAAATCTCTTCCTATCTTGAACAAGGAAAACAAGCTGGTTATCCAAGATATACTTATGCAGGCATTCGTGAAAGAGCATGCATCTATGCCGATGTCCCATTATTCGGACGTGAAGCAGGCGAACCGCTGAATGACAAGTTTGCAGTCACCTCATACTCTCAGCTTACATGGATAAGGGTATCTTATCCTGAGTTTAACATTTTGGCAAATGGGTATGAAGAAGAATTGCCAACTGACTTCGACGAGGTGTATAAAGTGGGCACAGCTATCTTTTCCTATATTAACGATGGATTTGTGTTCTCTTTTCAAGAATACCCTGAGGAAATATATGATGAAATCACTTTTACCATTGAGATTCCCATCGAAGGCGAGTACTTCCAAATCATGTTCAATGGAGAGGACTATCCTGAAAGTTATTACACTTACGAGCATCGTGTCCTGCGCAACGAAAACCGTGTGCTAAAAGGTTCGGTGACAGTTAAGTTTGACAATCCTTTGTAGTTGATTGTCGTTGGCGATACAAAGGGAGTGTATAATGAAAAAGAAAAACGAACCAAATTGTTGGAATTATGAAAAAAAACTCTATCTTTGCAGCAACAATGCTGATTCTATTGGCAATGGTATCATGTAGTAGAACGGAAATGGAAACGTTCGCGTTACAAGGCGACGATGCGGCAATGAAACCTCAAGCGAGTGCCCGTTTCATCAAAGCCATGCAGACAGCACGAGATGCTGCCGGCCTGTTGGATTCCGAGCCTGCTACGCGTTCGGAACAGGGGAGGCAGATTGACGAGAGCGAAGTGAAATATATCGTTGCGGACAACGCCACGCGGTCAGAGAGTGAACCCGATACGCTGATGTACGTGTTCAACTACATGGATAATGCCGGTTTTGCCGTAGTCTCAGCTGTTGGGGAGTCGGGCGAGATGCTGGCCGTCACTGAGCAGGGACATTTCAACTCAATGGAGGAAATAGAGAACGAAGGCTTCCGCATTTTCATGGAGGCGGCAACCATTTATACAGACAGCTTGCGATGGGCAGAAAAGGATGCTACAAGAGGAGGCGGACAGACAGGTCCGGAGATTATCATTTTAGATTCGGTTGTCATTGATACCACAATTATTACCTATCCACCGCGAATCACTGTTCGATGGGAGCAGCTAGGCCCGTATAATGCTTTTTGTCCATACGATAACGCGACGCAATGTCCTGCAGGTTGTATGGCCATTGCCGTTGGTCAAATACTCAGCGTTTATGAATATCCTACTAGTTGGACGCTGACTTATGCAAGCGGAAATCCTACGATTAATGTTAACTGGAGTGTTTTGAAAAATCAGGCATCGTGTACATCATGTACAAATACATCTTTTTGTTCATTGCATACGCCCATTGCACAGATTATCAGACAGACAGGAAAGAAAATGTCCATGATATATCATGCAGATGGTTCCGTGACAACACCACAAAAAGTAAGAACCGCTCTGAGCAACATGGGATATAGTACGGATAATGTACAGTCGTATTCATCTTCTGGTGCATTGGCAAGCATCCATAACGGACGAATGGTTCTCGTCACGGGAAAACGAGTAATAGATGACGAAGGCAATACTGTAGGACATAGTTGGGTGATAGATGGATACCGGAAATTTATATATACATTTTATGAATACATTAAGCCTCAAAATATGCTTTCCTGGCAATATGTAGGTAGCTTTACCAGCACATCCGAATTTATTCATGTCAATTGGGGGTGGGCGGGAGATTGCAATGGCTATTTTGTTAATGGTGTTTTTGCAACTTACAATGGTTCGTATGACGCCGGATGCAGCCATTATACCCACAGATATTATAATCTGGATCTCAAGATGATTTCCAATATTTATAAATAGATGTTATTTTACTTTAGTCAGCAATATGAAAAATCAAGCAGAAACCATCAAAAGCCTGCTGTTTGTCGCAGCTTTGCTTTTTCTCTCCTGCGTCACAGGCGAGGACTTTGAAACCGTACGAGGGACTGATATTCCTGTTTCGGAGTTAAGGAGAAATACGACCATTTCGGCAGAGACGTTTCTGAAGATAACAAATGGGAAATACTATAGGGCTTCGGAATCCTATTGCCAATGGAAAGGCGGAACGCTTGTATATCTTCAAACCGGAAAAGACTACTATGGCCTTGAAGGGCAGAACGATATGTATGGCACCGATTTGGGAGACATATATATCCAGTTTGAGGAATCCGTACTACATTTCTATAATGACCAATACTTTTTTGATGACAGGTATAGTTTTTCTTATCATGAGGAGGACAAGTCAATGATGCTCCCGATAACGAACACAGATGGACGGCATCTTTGCAAGATACTTTACATAGACGAGAATTGTATAATAGCAGAAACAAAGGTATTCAAACCAAAGATTTCCACGCCAGAGTCCCGCCGGGCTGCTTCGCGCGCAGAGTTTGTACTAGTCCGATTGGTGGCGGTAAACCCGCCCCAGCTTTTTATAGGATACATGGACTGGAAAGTCCGCTATCCGGAAGGTAATTAGTGTGGTGACGTTACACACGATAAAGAAGAAAGCCGCTAAGCGGAATAATAAGATTACTATTTTTCTTTGAGACGCGGCAAATGCCGCGCCTCTGCTTCTTGGGGCAATAGGTCATGAGGGCTTTTGATTTGTAAGTGCAAAGATGGTCTTTTTAGCAAAAAGTGTTTCTTCTTGTTATACCACAGCCTTGTTTTAGACAAAATTTGCTCAAATTCCTCGCGAAACGATGTTATTTGCATCAAATATCATTATGAAAGTGAAAAAACACCTTCCTTTTTTGTATTTTTAAGAAGATTATTTCCTATCTTTGCAAGCGTAATGGCGCAATTGGATTATATGGAGAAGCGAGGCTGTGGTCTTTCTCGCATCTGCAATGAGATCAAAGCTTTGGAAGGATATAAGGAAGAAGTGAAACCTGTGTTCAAGTCTTCCCCGCCCCAATTTCATGCCAGCATATATGCCATTGTCGACACACAGAATGTCGGAGACTTTGTCGGTGAGCCTACGCACCATCGAACGCGACCTCTCTATTTTGAAGAAAATGGGTCTTTTGAAACGTGATGGAAAAGATAATGATGGAGTGTGGATTGTATTATAAACGGAAATGACATAATGGTGCACATTTCTGTATCTCACGATAAACTGTAAATTCAAATCATTGCTGTCCACTAAAAATCGCTAAGTGTTCTTTGAAATGACTGAAATATAG
>CAMYYY010000005.1 GCA_947303715.1 uncultured Bacteroidales bacterium
AGGTAGCCGCCGTTTTTCATGAGGGAGCTTCAGACGAAAGTCTGAGGCTCCTTTTTTTATTCGTTGATGATGGGGGTGCCATCAGGGGTGATGCCTTGGGCGGAAACGGCGAAGGAACGGGAGTAGCCATTGTTGTAGAAGGAGAGGGTGACTCTGCCGTTGGCATCGGTGGTGACGGCAGGATTCCAGTAGATGGTACGGCGATAGTCCTTGTCGCCCTGTACGGGGCCGTCGGGGTAGGTGGGGGCGTAGAACTCGGCGACACGCGAGTAGCCATCGAAGGTCGTGAGGCGTTCGTTCTTCTGGCGGCGTTCGCTGAAGGCGGCATCGCCGTAATCAACCTCGGCGATAAGGAACTTGTCACCTCGATTCAGTCTACGAAGGAATTCTTGATAATCTTGTTCGCCCATGCGCCTGTTCGCAAACTGCTTGAAGCTTGGGAGGAATCGTGGGTCAGCTGAAATGGTGTCGTAAACCATCACGGATTTGATATATTCCATGTCGGCTCCCATAACCCTCGGGTCAACGGGGCTTATTTCGTCTTCCTCGCGGGGGAGTATTTTTTCGTCATCACCCATCTCAAAATCAAGTTCAGGTTCAACGATCAGTCGCCAATTGTGACCTTCCATAACTTCGTCACTGATCATGGGGATAACGTAGCGGTGTACGGTGTGGTCATAGACGGCAGCGTCATACCGATCTACAAAGAAACCGATGTGGTAGAGATAATCCCGGAGTCTGTACGTGTAGTCGCCGTTATCAAAAATCTCCTCGCAGTCGGCTGCGGCGTCGTAGGCGTGGAAGGTGCCGTAATCGACGTAGAGTGTGCTGGCGCTAACCTCTACCTCTTGGAGAGGAATGGCATCGTGAGGCATGACGAAGTCGTCGATGTCCTCGCGCCACGAGGGCAGCAGGGCGTTAGCCGTCTTCGGGTCGGGCAAATAGGTCTCGATGGGGGCGTAGGGATGGAGCGGGGGCTTATAGGAGCGCTCAAGCCTCATGCGGGTCGTGGCCTTCTTCATAACCTTCTTGTCCTGCTCGGTATGGTAATAGAGGTGCCACTTTCCCTCGAAATCTTGTAATCCCACGCTCCAGTAGCCCTCGGCATCGGTGGTGACGGTGGCGCGCTGCTCGAATTCGCGGTCGGGTGAGACGAGGGTGACATCGACCTTGGTGTTCTGTAGGGGTGTCTCGAAGATGCGGCTGAAAGCCCAGCCCTCGAGGATGAGCTGCTGCTCGGTGTAGTGGGTTACCTTGAAGGGGGTGACGCCTGCCATGCGCTGCCAGTCGTAGCGTGTCCAGCCCTGCACGAGCATCAACAAGTCTAACGCGTGTGAGTGATCACTTTCAAAATACCACCCTGGGTCTTCGATAAGTCCTTTCAGTTCAGAGGAGAGGAGCATATAGGTGCGGATGTCGTCGTGGTACATGGTGCCATAGTCGGCAGCGTCGCGCACAGCAAGGGAGAAGGTCTGGAGGGGATGGCCTTCTGTCTGGAACGTCATCTGTATGCGCTCGAAGGGGCGGTACTCGGGTTTGGTGGCGGTGAAGGTGATGGGCTGGGTGGGGATGCCGTTGTCGATGAAGAGCATACGCTGGGCGAGGATGTTGCCTGCAGGGTTATAAATAGTGAATTGATAGACTCCCGTCGGACAGCGGCGCACGGGGACGGAGAGGTCGTAAGAGATGACCTGGGTGTTGACCTGGAGCGAAAGCTTGCCATTGTCCAAGTATTTATAGATGGTGTCATTCTTGGCATTGACGCTGAGCGTATCGAAGCCGCAGAGTTGTCCCCGTCCCGTGAGGGTGTAGGCCAGCAATGTGTCCTTGGTCAGTCCGACGGCATCGATGTGGGCGATTAGGTCGTCCCCCTCGCGTGAAAGGTGGAGGGCAATACCCTGTGGCTCAGCCTTCGGCAGCGTACATTTGTATTCCTTCTCACCAGCGGTGACGATGACCTGCTCGCCTCCCTTCTGCGTGAGCCAGTCGAAGCGTCCCATGCCGCGATGCTGCGGGCTAAGGGGAATGGCCTGTCCGTCCGCCGTACGCATCTCGTCGATATTAACGCCTAGGCCGTTGTCATCGGTGGCCTTGAAAGCGATGGCGCACGCTACGCCGCTGATGAGGTGCCCGCCCTCGGGGAAGAAGTTGACGGTCAGTTCCTTCGGCTTCTCCTTTTTCGGTTCGGGACGGTAAATCTCGTGATAGGGGTATTCGCCCACGACGGGGTCGTCGTAGCGTCCCTCCTGCTTGGGGAACTGATAGACGGGGATAACGCGGCTGAAAATGGATGCATCGTCGAAATTGAGCATCGAGTGGGTGTAGGCGCGGATTTGGTAGTAACCGCTGGGCAAGTTAGTGGCGCCGCGGCGGTCGATGGCTTTTAGGACGGAGGTATCGACGAGGGGGAACGAACCATGACAGCGGCCATGCTCGATTTTCAGTTTCTGCTGCTTGATGATGACTCCTGTGGGCGACAGCAATTCGACGTAGAGAATCTTACTGGAGGGATTGGGGTAGCCCATGTCGTCGGTGACGTAGGCGGCGTACCAGATGGTCTCGCCCTGGAAGTAGGCCGTGTTGTCGAGGTGGAGATAGACACGCTCCTGCGGGCAGACGCGCAGGAAATAATTATAGTATGAGGCCAGGTAGCGCAGTTTAACCAACGCATCTTTCTTGCTCTTGTCAATGTCGTCCCATTTGGGCACGACGGCGGGCATATCATCCACCAAAGTTTCCGGGAGGGTGAGGAGCGTTTCATCATCGGCCGAGAAGTCGATGCCGGCTGTCGAAGTCTCCAGCGCTACCGGCTCGGAGGTCGTCTGCTTCGTGATGGAGGCGACCTTATCGACGACAAAAGTGAAGTAATAGTTCAGCTGCGTACGACCGATAAGCATCGGCACATGCACCCGCATGGTACGTCCCACAAGGCTCCGTGATGTCGTTAAGGCAGCGACACGGGTGCGGAAGTGCGTAGGTAGCAGCGGGGTGATCTCCTGCTCGACGTCTCCTTCCGTCGGATATTTGATGTCGGGGATGAGGAATCCGCTCAGACCTGTTCCTCCGGGCACGAACGATGGCATCAGCTCGTCGGTCCGCTCCAACGTATAGCCCACGCCGCTTTGCAGCCTGTCCACGTCGCGGTAGTTCACGCTCTTCCAGGGAATCATCATTGCTTCCTGACGTTTGTTCACCATCGAGAAGTTCAGCGCAATGTCCGATACATACCACACGGCGCCGATGATATCGTCGGCATAGCGCCAGCGCACGTCCTCCTTGCCGTTGAGGTCGGTGAACGTCTCGCTCGTAATGCCTTGCCGGTACCCCACGTTCCTGTCGCATGACACCTCGTCGAGCCTCACCTTGTAGCGCACCACGTACTCCGTCCTTGCTTTCTTCGTCAGGCGGGGCGACGGCTTGTCGGGGACTATCTTCTCTGTGAAGCCCGTGATGCCTGCAATCTCAAAGGTGAGCACATAGCTGTAGCGCACGCCGCCCTGCGTAATGGGGAGCGTGAGCCTCATGGTCTTCCCCTTCAGGTTAATGACAGCTTCCTGCGCCTCCTCCTTTGTGGAGAACGAGTTTGGCAGGATGGGGCTGAAGTCTGTCTCTTTCTTTCCTTTGGGATAGTTTTTCCAAGGGATGAAGAAGCCGCTGATGAACGTGCCCGCGTTGATGGTGAAGACGGGCCTGTCCTTGCTTCCGTCCAGGTCAAAGCCCATACGGTCACGCCGCTTTTTGGTGTCCGAGAATGAAACGTCTTTGGTCGGGAGGTAAGTCGGCAGGGCGAAGTCGTTTTTCAGCGTATAGTTGAAAGCGGTGTCAGAGACATACCACGTCATGTTCAGCACTTCGTCAGCAAAGTGAAAGCGTGTGCTTTTTGTTCCCTCAAGGTCGCTGAATGGCTCGCTGGTGATGGGATGAGCAGAGTCCAAAACCCCGTTGCGGCTGACGCTGGTCAGGCGTACGTCGTAGTGAACCACGTACACCTTTCCACCCTCTGCCAGCTGGGGCAGGAGGGCCAGGAGCAGTAGGGCAATCAGGGCAAATCGTTTCATGAGCGTTCCTTTCCTCTATATATAATACCCTCGAAAGGGAAAATCAAATACCCCAGCTGGTCGTTTTTTAAGATAAATTAAGAATCCGTTGAGTTTGTCTTCGTCAGAAGCCCAAGCCAAAGCGGTTCCAAAAGTGGGCCTCGAGGGTGGCCCAACGGGCTACGGCATCGTCGTAGATGCGGCGGGTGTAGGCGTTGAGGAGTGCGGCGCGGCGTGACTCTCCGGATTCTCCGGGCTCGTCCGTCGGGGCTGACGCGAGGTCGGCTTCGAGGGCGGTGAGGCCGGAGAGGGCTGTCTGCTCGATGGCAAGGACTTCACCGAGGAGCTCACCCTTGGTGCTTTGCCACGAGACGGTGGCGAGCTTGTTGGCCTTGCGGAACTGCCAGAGGGCGCAGGAGGGGTCGTAGGCCTTCTGTCCGCAGCGGTCGTAGGCTTCGGGTAGGCGCGTGGTGCCGCTGAAGACGGGTATGCGGGGGCTCTGGCCGGGATTGTCGAGGGAGAGCCAGCAGATGCCGCCCACGTCGTCGGGCAGCCAGCTGCGGAGCTGGGTGATGTGGGAGTAGGAACACCAGGCGACGGAGACGGTGCGGCGGAACTCAATGGCGCCGGGGGCGAGGAAGTTGAGGGTACGCTGCAGGGTGCCGCTCAGCCAGGGATTGGCAATGGGGCTGACGACGGTGTCGGTGCGGGTGGTGCCGTCAGCATTGCGACGCGAGACGGGAACACGGACGTTCTGGCACATGTCCATGAAGGTGCCCTCGAAGGTGCTGCGGAAGAGCTCCATGACGCGGCGGATATCAACCAGCGAGTCGGGCTTGACGGAGAATGGTAGTTCGTCCATGTCGCGTGTGAGGCCGAGGGAGGGGGCGAGGGCATTGAGGATGAAGTACTCGCGGTCGGAGTAGTTGTGGCCGTCGCCATAGTCGGAGTGGAAGGCCCGCCAGAACGAGAAGTCGCCCTTGCCGTCCCAGAGACCGTACTTGAGGGCGACCTTCTCCACATTATCGGAGGCCATGAAGAAGTCCTTGTCCTTGCGGTTGATCTTGCCGATGCGGGGGATGTTGGCTGAGACGCCAACGTGGTCGTCAGGGATGCGTTGTGCGGCCCAGATGCCTCCGATGCGGTCAGGGCCTTCGCCGAGGATTTCCATCTGCCAGACTTCGCGCTTGTCGGCAATGGTGATGCACTCGCCGCTGTCGCCATAGCCGTAGGTCTTGATGAGTCGTCCGATGAGGCGGATGGCGTCACGGGCGTTGTCGCAGCGCTGAAGGGCGACGCGCTCAAGCTCCTCGATGGTGAACATGCCGCGGGGATTGCGGAGTGTGTCGGGGCCTTCGAAGGTGGTCTCGCCGATGGCCAGTTGTTTTTCGTTAAGGCAGGGGTAGCCGGTGTTGAGGTAGGCATAGGTGTGGGCGGCCTCGGGAATCTGTCCGACGAGGCGGACGCCGGTGGTGTCGTCGCGGAAAGCGGTGTTCATGGTGCCGTGGCGGACGTCGTGTAGGGTGCCTTTAGGGTGGTCGGCGGCGGGCTCGATGTAGGCCCAGGTGCGGTAACGGCCGTCGCAGGTGTGGGAGGTGACGACGGAGCCATCGGTACTGGCGAGGCGACCGACGAGGATACTGGTGCAGCTTTGTCCCTCGAAGGGAGTGTCGATGTCTTGTGCGAAGATTGCCGCGCTACAGGAGAGCAGCGCGGCAAGGAGTAGAAGGGGATGTTTCATTTATTTTTATTTCTTGACGTATTTGCGGATGGCCTTGAGGGCGATGGGTTCCATGATGGCATAGCCGTCGAGGGTGGGGTGGCAGCCGTCGTCGGAGATGCCGTCCTTCATAGCGCCGTTGGGCTTGGCAAGAGCTGTCCAGTAATCGACATAGTCGATTTTGTTCTTCTTGGCGTAGTCCTTGAGCAGGGTGTTGAGGGTGCGGATGGTGCCGGCGGCATCCTTAACCTCGGGTGCCCAGTTGAAGCCTGCGCAGGGCGGAACGGAGCAGATGAGGGGACGGATGCCGTGTGCCTTGGCGAGCTCGCACATGGACTGGATATTCTGCACGACGTGCTCGAGGGTGATGGCACCGTTGTTGCCTGCGACGTCGTTAGTGCCTGCCATGATGAGGACGAGTTTCGGCTTGAGGTTGATGACGTCGGCCTGGAAGCGGACGAGCATCTCGGCAGAGGTCTGGCCGCCGATGCCGCGGCCAGCGAAGTTGTTCTCCTCGAAGAATTCCTTGTGCATGCGTGCCCAGTTGTCGGTGATGCTGTTACCCATGAAAACGACAGAGGGGGCGGTGCTGAGCTCGGCGTTAGCCTTTTCGTAGCGCCAGAAACTGGCCCAGTCGCGGTTGCGCTGTGCGTTGCGGTTCTTGCCGTTGAAGTGGCGCTCAAGTTGTTTGTACTCTTCACCAGTGATTTTCACGGTAACTTCGTTCTCCTGTGCCATCATGGCAAGGGGGAGCAGGAACAGGATGGAAAGGATGATCTTTTTCATAATTGAAAAAATGTTGTTTGAAGATTATAAATAAGGATATTAATAGTTGACTTTGATGTATTTGACGCCGTGGCTGGGGATGAAGTAGTTGGTGTCGGAGGTGGAGAGGTCCTGCTGGCGCCAGAGGTCGCGGACGCTCTTGAGGCTGTTGATGCCGAGGGCCTTGAAGTAGTGGCGGAAATCGACCTTGAGGTTGTCCGGGCCGACGTTGAAGATGCCGATGGCATGGGTGCCGTCAGCGAGGGGGCGTGCCCAGATCTGAATGTCGCCGTCGATGACCTCGGGCTTGGCCTGGATGCCGAGGACGTCCTGATTGATGGCATTGACCTCGTTGTTGCAGAGGAGATTGATGGTGAAGTCGTCAATCTGCGAGACATCGCAGCCGATGAGCATGTTGGCAGCGAGGAGGGTCCAGAGGCTGATGTGGGTGTACTGCTCGTCGGGGGTGAGGCGGCTGTCGCGGAGGTTGTTGCTCCAGCCTACTTTGCCTACGATGAGCATGTCGGGGTCGTTCCAGCGGCCGGGCTTGGCATAGGGCTGCAGCTTGGCCTGACGGATGAAGCCGATGTCGTACATGGAGCGCCACGTGTCGGTGATGTCGCCGGTGGTGCGCCAGCTGTTGGCATCGACGAACTCGCCCCACTCCCAGACGTTGCCCATACCGTACTGGCAGAGACTGTAGAAGATGTCGCGGGGCTGGTCGCGGAGGAACTTCTGCATAAGCAGGTAGGGACGGACGTAGGAGGCGGTGCTGTGGTAGCGCTCCTTATTATATTCGCGTCCGTAGCCGCACCAGTCGTACTTGAGGTAGTCGACACCCCAGGCATTGTAGGTCTCGGCATCTTGCTGCTCGTGGTCGATGGAACCCAGATAGCCGCCGCAGGTGAGGTCGCCGGGCGAGGAGTAGATGCCGAACTTCAGTCCGTTAGCATGGAGCCAGTCGCCGAGGCCCTTCATGTCGGGGAACTTGTCGTTGGTGCCGATGGTGCCGTCGGGGTTACGCTTGGCGGACTCCCAGGCATCGTCGACGTTGATGTACTGATAGCCGTAGTCGGCGAGGCCCTTATCGACGATGGCCTGTGCGGATGACATGACTTTCTCCTGCGAGACGCTCAGGCCCCAGCAGTTCCAGCTGTTCCAGCCCATCGGGGGGGTGAGGGCAATCTGGTTGCCGACCTTGAGGGTGAACTCCTGCGTGGCGGTGCCGTGGGCATTCTCAGCCTTGACGGTGAAGCGGATGGTGGCAGGATGGTCGATGCTGCCGCTGAGGGAGCCGTTGTCGGGGTTAAGGGCGAGGCCTTCGGGAAGACGGTCAGCCGTGATTTTCATAGGACGTTCGCCGCTGACGCCGAACTTGAAGATGACGGGGCTGCCCGGACGGACGCCATAGACGGCTGTGGTATTGAAGCGCGGAGCGGCAGGAGCAGGGGGCGTGAGCAGGTACTTGGGGATGTACGAGCGGACGACGCTCTTACCCGTGCCGGCATCGGTATAGGTGACCTTGACGGAGGAGATTTCCGAGCGGTTGTAGGGTACGGTGAGGGTGAGGTCTTTCTTCTCTTTGAGGGAAACGTTCTTCTTGAGGGTCTTCACCACTTCGCCCGTCTCGGGGTTGCTGACTTCCAGCACGGCCTGGCCCTTTTGGACGAGGGGATAGGTGTTGGAAAGGGTAACGCCGACGAGGTCGTTGCCCTTCTTATCCTTGCTCTCCTTGAAGGCGAAGGTGAGGCCGTCGGTACGGGCAGGGACGCGCACCACGATGGGATTGTCGAAGAGGCCGCCAGGCTCGTTGCCGCTATAGACGCGGAAGGCGAGGAGGTTGTCGGCATCCCACTTGATGGCAGGACTGTTAGCCTTGACGCTGAAGCTGAGGGGACGGCTCCAGGCGGAGGAGTAACCGCCCTGGTCGGAGGGGAAGCGGCCCGACTTGCCGATGAGGGTGCCGTTGAGGAAGACTTCTACGGCATCGTCGGCCTTGGGGACATCGAAGATGATAACTTCCTTCGACTCGGCTTCGTTGAGGAGCGACTTGGGAATGGTGACGTGGGCACGATACCAGGCCCAGGCGGCGCCGTCGATGTCGATGCCTTGGTCGGTCCAAGTCTGAGTGATGTCGAACGTCTGCCATGCGGCATCGTTGAATGCGGGCTGTGCCCACTCGGTGTTGTCGCCGAGGTGGAATTTAGCCTTCTTGACGGCAGGGGTCTGAGCCTGCATACCCAGCACGAAAAGCGTGAGGGCAAGGGTGAATAATGCTGTTTTTTTCATAAAACGAGAATATTAAATGTTAGACATGATATATGCGACCTTAAAACATGCGCAAATATACGCATTTTTTTCTACCCTCCTACCTTTTGAGTTGTTTTTTTCTGAAAAAAAGGGGAGGACAGGTGAGGAAAGGTGATCTTTCAGGGGGATGGAATCCTCATTCCAAGCAACGGTTTATAAACACGGACCCCGTTTATATAAACAGGGGCGGCGTTTATAAAAAACATCAAACGCTGGCAAAAGCAAAACTGTCAACCAAAATCAGTACACTACAAAACAACTAAAATGATGAAAAAATGCTACATTGCTACATGGTTCGACTAACTGCATATATAACAACGAGTTGTCCTATGTAGATAGCCAGAATTGCTACATAATGCTACATGATGCTACATGGACTTCTTTTCATCTTTGCCACACTTTTCCTCGTTTTTGCCCCAAAATGGACGGTTTTTATGTAGCATTATGTAGTATTATGTAGCTTTTTTGCATTCCTGCATAGGATAAATACTTGTATATTATTTCATTGAACCGTTCTATGTAGCAATGTAGCATTTTTCATAGAAATAGTAGTTCTGCGTGGTTACTTCACCAAAACCTTCTTTCCGCTGCGAATGAGGATGCCCTTCTGCGTTCCGCTGACGGGACGCCCTTGCAGGTCGTAAGGAATGGTGGATGTACTTAAGCCGGCAGAGGGGAAACGGACACTTAAATCTCCATCAATATAGTTTGCATATAACACCTTTTCGCCCACTTTACATTCCCTGAGCAACCAAGCCGGACCACTTCCATAGCAGAGGTCGGTCTTTTCAATGGGATTATAGAACGAGCCAATGCCTTCGATGCAGACAAATTCAGCCCCCTCGATAATCTCATGATTGGGCAGGGATGATGCCTGATAACCCTTGAGGGGTATCAGAAAGGTTCCGATAGGTCTGTATTTCAGATAGAGTTGTTCTCCGGCCTTGAATGACAGCGCGTCCCAAATCAAAAAAGAGTGGACGTCAGGGGAGCTTTCCCGTATCCTGAGACTCATTCGGACCGTATCGCCGTAGCAGGCATTAAAATCATACAACATAATCGGCTCGTCAGAATCGGGTCTGAAATAGTAAACCTTGCGTTCCTTCTCATATACAGGGAAAACAAGATTCGTTGACACCTTACCCTCATTAAACCGCTCTGCCCTGCACATCATTTTCTTGCAGGTCTGCCCATGAACGATGCTGTCTCCATCAAAAAAGTAGGTGTTCACGCCATAGACGGGCATATACCCATGACCAGTCGAAAGCGTCACAATCCATTGCTTGTTTTCTTCAATAAATGGCCTGTATTCGATGTCATTTACATGCGTATCCGCCGTCGCGGCCGAATCGACAAAGGCTGCAGGACTGTCATCGCGCGTATAGATTATTTCATCGTTGACCTTACACTCTATGAGCACGTAGCTGAAGCCCGGGTGATTGGTATGGAAACAGATATCAGGGGCATAGATACTTCCGACTCCCTCCATATAGAAATCATATCGGGCAGCATGCTCCAGCCAATCATCCTGGAAACAGAAAATGCGGCGGCGCGTCCCCTGTATCGGATAGGATTCGGAAAAACAAAGGTTACATGGGGTTTCATAGTCATTATGCCCGACGACGGAGGATTCGTAATCATCTCCTGCACGGCAAAGCGAGAGAACACCATTCTCCTCCAGGCTGAAATCGTAGAGGCAAAAGCGCTCACCCCGACGATAGAAATACACTTTCCGGTCTTCTTCATACAGGGGGGCAACCATCGCCTCTTCCTGCATACTGCCGTTTACCGTCTTCCTGCACATCCATTTCCTGCAGACTTTATCCTGTATGATTGTATCCCCATCAAAACGGTATTCTCTTATCTCTATGGGTTCAGTAACGCCCTTCTCAAACTTACCCACAGTCCAAACTTTCCCGTCCTCGATGAAGGGATGGTAGTCTTCCGTTTCTTGTTGGGCGTACAAACTCAATGCCTGCAAAATAATAAGAAATAGAGTCAGCTTTTTCATCTCTTTTGATTTTTGAAGGTTTATACTTACTTTTTCTTTTTTGAGGGCAAAGATAGGGCGTGCATAAATAGTGACCAAGAAAAACACCTCCGAAAAAACCTCCAAAATCAGTTTAGGAGGTCTTTCGGAGGGGATTCTCGGCTTATAATTGGATATGGACTTATCGCCCCTTTAATCAATGGGGACTATTTGCCGTATTCGCCCATTACGAACGAATACCATTCGGGGGTGAGTTTCTCCTTTAGATAATAGCGGCGGTTGTGGACGGCGTGAACGTTTGATTGGGAACAGTAGGCGATGTGCTCCGTATCGAATCCCAACAACTTCATGGCAATGTATTCCAGCGCCAAATGGGAAACCTTGGCATTATTATTCAATAAATCCAGGAACACGTCGGCGAACAGACTATGTAGATAGGCATTGAATTCGCTCATTTCCTTTGCCGGCATAACCTTCTCTTTGGATAGTATGTCGAGCCTGTGCTCTGACAGATATTTTTTCCAACGGCTTGCGGCAAATTGTTCGTAATAGAGTTTCACCCGCTCCTGCTCAATGGCAAATTGCTGTAGGAATGGGGATTCTTCTGCCGGGTTGCTTTCCACCCCGTTTTGTTCCTCGTCGTTCACTTTCTGATCGATCTGCCGTTGCTTGAGGGCATTCTGTTCCTGCTCAAAGCGCAACTTCTCATTCTTGCGTTTGCGCTCAAGGAGCAGCAGAGTGATAATGAATGCCGACAGCAGGACAACCCCCACGAACCGCCATCGCATATTGCGGGCTCTCATCTGCTGGTCGTGAATCTCCACGATATGCTTATCCTTTATCTCGGCGATTTCCCGCTGCCTGTTCATCGTATAGATGGAATCCAATAGGCTCTTATACTGTTCGATGAAGAACCGCGTGGAATCGGGCTTGTTCACGAGTGGGGCCACGCTGGCCAGCCCTTCATACGACATGCATTGGACATAGATATCGGAACTGTTTCGTAGGGCTTTCTTGTAGAAATCGTAAGCCCTCGCGGGCTGCTGCTGTTGGGCGAGAATGTCGGCTCTCAATGTCAGCAAAGCCCCATTTCCTTCCCCAAAATAATTACCTGTTTTTTCTAAATAGGCTAAGGCACCCTCTACGTCATGCTGATGATAAAATCGAAGTTTCGCTAACTGAAAATAAGTATTGAAACGAACACCGACTATAGTTTTCGTATTATTCAAGACACATTGAAACAAACTGTCTGTCAACTCGTCATCATCATAAAAAAAGGCAGTTGCCCCCATGTAATAGTCGGCATAACAGATGTTAACAGAATCGGAATTGCAGGATTCCGTCCGGCGGTAGCGTCCCAAAGCCACCCAGGCGCTATCTGTCATATAGTGTTTGGAATAAAGTAACCCCAAATGAAACAAGCTGTTGGCAAAGTATTTGTTTGTGGTGTCAGGAAAGAGTGTAGTGGCGCGAAGCTGTGCTTCAATGGCATCCAAATCGCGATGCATCTCAATATAGGTGCAGCCAAGGTAGTGCTGGGCGAGGGCGGCACGTTGGCTCTTGCGCTTGGTGCCATAGTAGTCCGTAGCAAGAAGGATGAGGGAGTCGGACGTTAATGGGACGTCACATTTGTGGTCAGCCTGGGTCTTCAACAAAGCATAGAGGGCGGCATCCCTTTGGGAAAAGTGATCAGTGATTAGTGAACAGTGATCAGACAGGCTGTCCAGTACTGCGCGGGCGGCGTGGGGGTCTGTCTCCATGAGGGCTTCGGCACGGGCGAGGGCATCGCGCACGGCTGTATCCCTGCGGCAGGAGCTGATGACGGATGACAGCAACAGCAGCAGGGCGACGATGGGGATGTATGGGCGCACACGCTTCATGCTCGCGACATTTTCCGTGCGAAGGTACGGCATACCAGGAGAAAATGCAAGCGAAAGGCCGGTTTTTTTATTAAGCCGTTCTATGTAGTCCTGTGGCATTTTTTTGATTCGCGCCCTCATTGTCCGCCCAAGGCCTGATAGAGGCTGATGAGTGCGGCCAACTGCTCATACCGGTTGGCCAGCTGGGCGAGCTGAGCCGTGAGCAGGGAGCGGCGAGCGGTAAGGACATCGAGATAGGTGGTGGAGGTGGAGCCGTATTCCATGAGCCACGCGGTACTCTCAGCGGCACGTTCAAGGGATGTCACCTGCTTGGTGAGATGCTCGGATTGGGCTTGTGCTGTGTGGAGACGTTGGAGGATATTGTCTGTTTCAAGGGCTGCGTCGCAGAGCGTTTGGCTGAAGCGGAGCAGCGCCTCCTCCTGCTGAGCCTTGGCGATGCGGTACTTGGCCAGGTTGGTGGCAGCGTTGAAGACGGGCTGGGTGAGTGAGGCAGCTACGTGGGTGGCGATGGCTGAGAGGGAGAAGTCGGACATGGCGCTGCCTGTCAGACGGAGGGCGGGATAGAAAGCTGCCCGCGCCATGGAGGTGGTGTAGTAGGCCTGCTTGAGCTGCTCCTCGGCTATGTGGACATCGGGTCGTGCCGCAAGGCGCAGGAGAGGGAAGGACTCAAGGTGCTGGTTGAGCGAGGCGGCAGCGTCGGACTGATTAGTCAGATCAGACGGCAGGGTAACCATGATGTCAGTTTCTCCGAGGAGGCTACGAAGGCTGTTTTCCGTGAGGTGAAGGTTGTAGTCGTAGTCCTTCAGGCTGCTGAGGGTAGCCCAGTACGTAGCTTCGTACTGAGCCAGGGCGACATCGGTAACCATGCCGGCCTCTTTCAGGGCGCGGGTCTTCTCGATGGTTTGTTCCCAGAGTTGTGCCGATTCGGCAGCCACGTCGCGCTGTGCAAGAAGCAGGGCCTGGGAGTAATAGAGTCCGATGACGTTGGCAATGAGGCGGGTGCGTACGGCCTGGCGGTTGTAGTCGCTCTCGGCCCATGCCGCGCGGGCTTTTCGGGCGGCGTTGGTTTGGCCAAAGAAGAGGTCGGGCTGCCAGGAGAGCGTAGCGCTCAGCCCCTGTGCAAAAGTGGAGAAGTCAGGCGTAGAGACTTCGGCAGAGGCGTTCAGCGCGGGCAGAAGTGTCAAGCGGGCTGTACGGAGCGACTGTGCCGATTCATAGACGCGTAGCGAGGCAACCTGCAGGTCGGTATTGTGCGTCAGCACGCTGTCGACAAGTGCCTGCAAGGCAGGGTCGGTAAACAGCTCTTGCCAGCGGAGGGTGAGCGTGTCCTCGTCGTTCAGCTGTTCGGCCACTTCGGCAGGACGACTATAGGGCTTGTAGAGTCCGCATCCTGCGAAGAACATCAACATCAGAAGGAGGAGAAGGATGTTCTTCAATAGATGTTTTATAGGAGTGGTGTTATTTTTCATGGCGCGAATGACGAAGGAAACGTTCCTGCAGGAACTGGAACACGATGAAGAGTGCCGGAGTGACGAATAGCAGGGCGATGGTGCCGACGAGCATGCCACCTGCGGCTCCCACGCCGACGGAGATGTTGCCGTTTGCTCCCACACCGTTGGAGAAGATGAGCGGCAGCATGCCGATAATCATGGTGAGCGAGGTCATCAGGACGGGGCGAAGACGTGCCTTGGCCGACGACATGGCTGCTGCCGTGATGCTCATGCCGGCCTTGCGACGCTGCGAGGCATACTCGGTAATAAGGATAGCCGTCTTTGCCAGCAGGCCGATGAGCATGATGAGACCCGTCTGCAAGTAGATGTTATTCTCCAGTCCCCAGATCTTGGCAAAAAGGAAACTGCCGGCAAGGCCGAACGGTACGGAGAGGATGACGGCCAACGGAATGAGAACGCTTTCATAAAGTGCACAGAGAATAAGGAAGATGAACACAATGCAGAGCGCGAAGACGATGGCGGTAGTATTGCCCGTGCTGGCTTCCTCGCGCGACATGCCGCCGAACTCGAATCCATATCCCTCGGGTAACGCCTCGCGGGCAACGCGCTGCACAGCCTTCAAGGTCTGGCCAGAGCTGTAGCCGTGGGCATTCTCGCCATAGACGGCGATGTTGGGGAAGAGGTTGAAGCGCGAGAGCGTCTCCGAGCCATACGTCTTGGTGAGGGTGATGTATTGCCCGATGGGGGACATCTCGCCGGATGAGGTACGGACGAAAACGTTGTTGAATGACTCGGTGTCGGTGCGGAACTCGGGAGCGGCCTGCACCATGACACGGTAGAGCTTGGTGAAGCGGTTGAAGTTGGACGAGTAGCTGCCGCCGAAGTAACCTGAGAGGGTGCTGAGTACGTCCCGAGGCGAGACGCCGTTGCGCTTGCAGAGGGCGGCATCGACATCGACGATGTATTGCGGATACTTGGTGTCGAAATTGGTGTAGGCGCGGGACACTTCGGGAGCTTCGTTCAGGGCATCGATGAACTGGCGTGTGACACGGAGCAAGTCCTCGGTGGAGCCGCCTTTCTTGTCCTGCACATAGAGTTCAAAGCCGCTGCCTACGCCATAACCGCTGATCATGGGGCGTGTGGAGAGGCGTATCTGGGCGGCGGTGATGGGAGCCGTACGGCGGTAGATCTCTGCCATGACGGATTGGTAGTCGTCGTTCTTGCCCTTACGTTCATTCCAGTTCTTTAGACGAATGTTGAAACTGCCAGCTGACGAGGTGTTCTCGAAACGGGCATTTGCGCCAACGATAGAGGAGTAGAGCTCGATTTGAGGGATATCCTCAATGGCTTCCTTCACTTCGTCTGAAATCTTGGTCATCTCGGCCATGCTGGTGCCTGGCGATGCCTGTACGTTGATGCTGATGGACCCTAGGTCCTCCTGCGGTACAAGACCCGTCTTAGTCGTCATCATGAGTATGACGAGACCGGCAATGGAAGCTACGACTAGCGCTCCCGTGAGCCACCTTCTTTTAAAAAGGAAGAGGACGCCGTGTTTGTAGCGGTCGAGCACACGCTGGAATCCTATTTGGAACGTGTCGTGAAAGCGGTCGGAGAAACTCTTCTTCTCTTCCTCGCTCGTTCGGGGTCGCATCAGCAGGGCACATAAGGCAGGGCATAGGGTGAGCGAGTTGAGGCAGGATAGGGCCACGGCGACGGCCATGGTGATGCCGAACTGGGTGTAGAAGATGCCCGATGTGCCCCCCATGAAGCAGACGGGAATGAACACGGCCATAAACACCAACGTGCAGGTGAAGATGGCTCCTGTCAGCCCATGCATGGCGTTGATGGTGGCCTGGTAGGGTGATGTATGCCCTTCCTCGAACTTGGCCTGCACAGCCTCCACCACCACGATGGAGTTATCCACTACCGTGCCGATGACAAGAACCAAGGCAAAGAGTGTCAAGAGGTTAAGGCTGAATCCCGCCGCATAGATACAGGCAAACGTTCCCACCAATGATATGACAATAGACAGCGCAGGGATGAGCGTAGCACGGAAATCCTGAAGGAAAAGATAGACCACCAGAATGACGAGAACCAGGGCAATGAGCAGGGTGATGAGGACATTGCGGATGGAAGCATCGAGGAAGTCCTTGATGTTCATGATGGTGGCCATCTTCATGCCGTCGGGAAGTTCTTTTTCGAAGTCGGCAACGACTTTCTCTATCTGGTTGATGACAGCAACAGCGTTGGAGCCAGCTGTCTGCACAATCTGACAGTTGGAGGAGGGATGTCCGTTGACTTCACCCCGGAAGGTGTAGTTGAGTGCGCCAAGCTCGACGGTAGCTACGTCGCCCAGACGCAGCACGCGGCCGTCAGGCAGCGACTTGATGACCATCTTCTCGTAATCGACCTCCTCCTCATAACGTCCGCGGTATTTGAGCGTATATTGGAAGGCGTTCTCCGACTCGGCGCCCAGCGTGCCAGTCGGGGATTCGATGTTCTGCTCGTCCAATACGGTCGTGATATCCGAGGGCACCAGATTATAGGACGCCATTTTATTGGGGTCGAGCCAGATGCGCATGGAGTAGGCTGCGCCGAATATGTTCACCTCGCCTACACCAGGAATACGCGAAAGACGAGGTTCAAGATTGATCTTAAGATAGTTCGTCAGGAAGTTCTGCGGGTACTTGTCGTTGGGACTGTAGAGCGATATCTGCATCAGCGTACTGGTCTGGCGTTTGCGGACGGTGACGCCGGCGCGGGTCACCTCGCTCGGCAGGAGTCCCTGTGCTGAGGCCACGCGGTTCTGCACGTTTACCATAGCCATATCGGGGTCGGTACCCTGGCGGAAGAAAATGGCGATGCTGGCTGAGCCGGAGTTGCTGGCCGTAGAGGTCATGTACATCATGTTCTCTACGCCGTTCAGCGACTCCTCCAAGGGTACGATAACGCTTTTCTGTACCGTCTCGGCGCTGGCGCCCGTGTAGTTGGCATTGACGCGTACGGTGGGAGGAGCGATGTCGGGATACTGCTCAATGGGCAGCTGAAGCAGGGCAATGATGCCTATGAGGAGAATGGCAATGGAGATGACAGCCGAGAGAATAGGCCTGTCTATGAAGGTCTTGATATTCATGGCTCGAAGGGTCAGTCAGCTGGTTTCACTTTCGTACCGTCTTTCAACAGACCGGCTCCTTCGGCAATAAGCACGTCGCCCGCCTGTATGCCGCACTCTACCACGAAATCCGTTCCGTTGTTGAGTCGGAAAACCTTGACCTCGGTGCTGCGGGCTATGCCGTCAACGACCTTGAAGACGAATTTCTTCTCCTGTATTTCGTAGGTGGCGGCTTGGGGAATGACGAGACAATCCGTCAGTACCGTGGGGATGACGACGGAAGCGTTGGCGCCGCTTAGCAGCAGGTGGTCGGGATTGGGGAAGTCGGCCCGAAGTTGTACAGCTCCCGTTTTCGTGTCCACAATTCCGCTGACAGCACCCAGGTGCCCCTTTTGAGGGTAGGGCTGACCATTGCTCATGATAAGCTCCACGTCGGTGAGGCCTTTCAGGAACTCTTCGGCCGAGCCGTATTGCTGCTGCATGTCCAATACGCGGTTTTCGTTCATGGAGAAGTAGGCATAGACCTCGCTGTCGTCGCTGACGGTAACGAGAGGCTCGGCGATGTTGCTGCTTACTAAGGCTCCAACGCGGTAGGGAATCATACCCGCCAATCCATCCACAGGACTCTTGACTTCCGTGTAGGAGAGGTTGTTGGCAGCGTTGGTGAGCTGGGCTTTGGCTTGGGCTAGCGTGGCTTCGGCCGAGGCAAGGTCGCTGAGGGCCATCTGCAAGTCGTATTCCGAGACAACCTGTTTCTCGTAGAGCTTGGTTTTGCTGTCGGCAGTCAGTCGTTTGGCGGCAACAGCGGTTTCTGCGCTTTTCACATTGGCACGAGCCACCTCCAAGGCAGCCTTGTAGGGTACTTGGTCAATGATGAATAACGTCTGCCCTTTTCGCACCCGGTCTCCTTCACGAATGCGGATGGCGGTGATTATGCCGCTCACCTGCGGACGCACCTCCACCAGCTGGCGTCCCTGCAGCTTGGCGGTATAGTCCGTCTTCAGGGTTTGTGTGGATGTACCTACAGTAAATGTCTTGTACGTGGCGCCTTCGCCCTTTCCGGAGTCGGAATGTCGTGCGTTACATGCACAGAATGTGCCTATTACTGTGAGCAGACAGCAGATATAAAAAAGGACTTTTCTCATGGTAATGAAAAACTGATGCGCAAATATAGGCATTTATTTCGTTTTTCTATCACTTTTTTTGTCCTTTTTTTACATAAAAATCTTATTCGTGTTCCATGAGTCGCTTGCGGGCAACCTCCTCCCACGGCGTACCGGGACGGCCGTAGTTGGCATAAGGCCAGATGGAGATGCCGCCACGGGGAGTGAAAAAGCCGGTAACCTCGATATACTTCGGATCCATGAGACGGATGAGGTCTTTCATGATGATGTTGACGCAGTCCTCGTGGAAGTCGCCGTGACTACGGAAGGAGAAGAGGTAGAGTTTGAGGCTCTTGCTCTCTACCATGCGGCGGTCGGGGACGTAGGCGATGCGGATTTCGGCAAAATCGGGTTGGCCTGTAATGGGGCAAAGAGTAGTGAATTCGGGGCAGTTGAAGCGCACCCAGTAGTCGTTGTCTGTGTGGCGGTTCTCGAAGGTTTCGAGCACTTCGGGGGCATAGTCCTGACGGTACTCGGTTTTGCGCCCTAACGCTTGCAGATGGTCTTGTTCGCGGTTCATATCTTATTATTCATTTTCATTCTTCATTTTCAAATACTCTTCCAGTCCTTTGCGGCGGAGGTGGCAGGCGGGGCAGTTGCCGCAGCCGTCGCCGGGGATGCCGTTGTAGCATGTGAGGGTGCGCTGGCGGACGATGTCGAAGACGCCAAGGCTGTCGGCCAATGCCCACGTCTCGCACTTGTCCTTCCACATCAGAGGGGTGTGGAGGACGAACTGTTCCTCCATAGCAAGGTTGAGCGTGACGTTTAGCGAGCGGATGAAAGAGTCGCGGCAGTCAGGGTAGCCGGAAAAATCGGTTTGCGAGACGCCTGTGACGATGTTCATGATGCCCTTTTCGCGGGCATGGACGGCTGCGATAGAGAGGAAGAACAGATTCCTGCCCGGCACGAAGGTGTTGGGAGGTGTGTCGGCAGGCTTTTCAGAATCCATCTTTATGGAATCGTCGGTAAGCGAACACCCCGTGCTGAGCTGGCTGACGAAGGGGATGTCCATGATGGTAATGGGGACACCTGCTTCGGCTGCGAGCTCACGGGCGATGTCCACTTCGCAGACGTGGCGTTGGCCGTAGCGGAAGGTGATGGCATGCACGTCAGGCCATTGTGTCTTGGCCCAATAGAGGCACGTGGTGCTATCCTGTCCGCCCGAAAAGACCACGAGGGCTTTATTTCTGTCTAACATATTGGTTTGATTGTTTAATGTTTAACGTTTAATGTTTAACGAACATGTCCTATTATTTCCTTTCACCAGCGCCAGCTTCGTTAAACCTTAAACGTTCTCCGTTAAACCATTTTTCAGAGTTCTTTAATTTTGAAAATGTTGTAGGAGACGTTCGTGTCGTAGGCATCCACGCCTTCGCGGCGCTTCATGTAGCGGACAACGCGCGTAGTCAACGGCAGGGCAATAACCTCGTAAAGCGTCTTTGCCGTTACCTGCAGCAGCATCAGCTTCCCCAATTCGTGGATGGGCATCAATCCTCCGAAGGCCATGGGGAAGAAGATGAGCGAGTCGGCGCCTTCGCCCACCAGCGTACTGAGGATAGCGCGCCAGGCAAATCGGCGTTCCTTGTCGCGCAGCTTCAGGCGGCTCATCACCCAGGCATTGAGGAACGAGCCGATGAGGAATGCCGTCAGGCTGGCTACGGCGATGCGCGGAGCGAGGCCGAAGACAAAGCGGAACGCCTCGTCGCCCTCCCAGAACGGGGCAGCAGGAAGTGCAACGGCGATACCCCCCATCGTGACAACGAAGAAATTCATCAGGAACCCCATCCAGATGATGAGCCTCGCCTTGCGGAAGCCCCACACCTCGGCGATGCAGTCGTTGAGGATGTACGAAATGGGGAATACGATGAAGCCTGCCGTCATGGAGAATGAGCCTACTTGCACGATTTTCGTCTCGAACAGATTGGCAGCAATGAGGCAGACGCAGAACAGTATCCCCATAATCATGAAGGATACACTAACGGTTTTTTTACTGTTTTCTTGCATATCTTGTTTTTTACGTGGTTTTCAAGCACACGGCAGCTGCACTTCGCAAAGCCGCTATTGTTTTTAAAATGTTTTAATTTCCAACAAACACTTTCCTTGTCGTGCCGTCGGATTGCCTCTCTATGCAAAGTCCCTTAGGGCTTTCCATCCTTCGTCCGTGAAGGTCAAAGAATATACTCCCTGGCTTTTTACTTTTATCTACCTTCGGATTGTCGATGAGTGTATCGTCGTTATCAATCATGAAGATAAAGGTGTTGAGGCTGCGTGGGGGCATGGTGGTTAGATATTCCTCTATGGGCTCGCTGATGTCTAAGGGTATTTCCTTACAGAGGGCATCGTTGCCCGTTGATTGCAGGAGGGTGCCACTCTTCACTTTGAAGGGGAACTTGATTTTCAGGTCGTTTCCAGTTTTGGTGGTATCAATAGCCATCACGATGAGCGAGTCGCCCTTGATATAGGCCGAATTCTCGAAGTATCCATTTGTGGTAGCTGAGATGTTGCATTGGGTGCCCAGACGAGTGGAGCCTGTGACGTGCTTCGAGAAGTGTGACATGACGTAGGCACGCGGCAGCAGCTTGTTCTTTGTGTTGCCTGGATTGTACTTCGACTCGCCCGTGCCGACGAAGGCCCAATGAGCACGCATGTACCAATAGATGTAGCCCGTGCAGCCAGCCTGCATACACTCGTTCAGCTCTTCGGCGAAAAGCAGTTGTTCATGCCAGTTCGGCAGACGGTTGATATTGTCTGTCACGGAGTGCTCAGTCATCCACACCTCCTTGCCGTACTTTTCCGCCAGGACGGCAGCACTCTTCATGTTCCCCAATGGCGGATGGCCGTAGAGATGCCCTGCGATGATGTCAATCTGCTCGCGCGTCGTTTCGTTCCGCAACAGCATGTCGGAGTATTTGGGGTCGAAGCCCAGAGGCTCGGCACTAATCAGGCGTACTCCCTTGAACTTTTCCCTGTCAAGCATGTGGGCATAGTTCTTAACAAGATTGTACTGCTGCTGAGGCGTGTAGAGGCAGCCCGAGTAGTCGACCCACCAGTCAGGCTCGTTCTGAATGGAGACGGCGTCAACGTCGACACCATTCTTCTGCATGTATTCCAGGAACGTGTTCAGCCAGGGGAAGAACTTCTCGTAGCAGTCCTCGCGCAGTTCGCCCCGTTGGTTGCCCTGATTGTCGGCATTTCCACCCTGGGCTGAGCCGTTGGTCTTATAGTCTCCTGGGGGCGACCAAGGAGTGCCGAAGACGATGCCGCCCCGTTGCTTGACAATCTTGGCTGACGGAAGCGAGCCCTTCCAGTCGTACGGAGAATCCCAATTGTTCCATTCAGGGACGATGACGTCGCCTATGAAGTTCGGCGAAATCTCCATTCGCATGATATTCAGTCCTATGGGGGAATCGGGGCCGTAAAGCAGTTTGACGGGCTGGGTGTCTGTGCCGAAGGGGCACATGGCACCATCGCAGGCAGCAGCACCAAAACCCGTCACCGTCTGATACCGCGTGTCGTTCACGATGACGATGATGGTTCTTGCGTGGATAGCCGTAGCCATTGCCAGCACTAGAATAGAGGTTAGAATCCTTTTCATTAATGGGTAATTCAATTTCATCGGCAAAGATAGTGCAAGGCGGGCAAAAAAGCAAATATATTTGAGTATTTAACTTCGTTTTCGTCCCTCACAACTCGGCAAGATATTCCCTTGCTCTATTCAATTATTCCCTTATTCTATTTTTTTATTCCCTTACGCTATTTTTTTATTCGCCTATTCTATTTTCTGATCAAGCCATTCGTTTTATTCGCCCAATCCGCCGACAAAAAGTGTTTATATGAACGGCAAATTATCCGAATGAAACGAATTTTCTATAGTGCTTTTTCCGCAAAACCGCAAAAAACTGTGTAGATTGTGTAGAATAACAAGCTACATCCTTTTGAAATGAAGCCATATCCCAAAGGGAGATCAGAAGTATCTTCCCACGCGTTTTTTGTAGTCCAGATATTCTTGGCCGAAGTCTTGCTCTAATCGCTTCTCTTCGCTACGCACTTGCAGGGTCAGCAGAATAACTTCGGCGAGGAAAATGAGCAGCGGAAGGGCTTTCCAAAGCCAGATGAGAACGCCAGCATCATAGATGTAGATGCCCACGAGCATAGGGTTGCGGCAAATGCGGTAGGGGCCGCTGGTCATCAGCTGGCTGGTGCGTGGCGCCACCTCATGGCCGTAGGCGTCGAAGGGATTCCCCTTGCCAACGCGGCGCATATAAACGATACTCCAGATGCTGAGCGCCAGTCCGCCAACGACAAATAATGCTGCGACGATAATCCGTACGGGCGAATCAGGAACATAAAACCACATCCGTCCGGACACTAACCACATTAGGGCAGGAATGCCGATGACGAAGATGAGCAAGCCTAAGAGATAACCGAAAGCGTGTGACTTCATGGGGAAGATTATTCTTAACTCTTAACTTTTAAGATATGTGGAGGCGGACTTGAAGAATGCGTCCTGGGGCGGCTTTGAGGATGGTGAACTGGGCTTCGCCGCGACCGACGGCGAGGGGGAGGTCTATTTTGTCGCCCACGACGGGGATGCTGCGATGATAATGGAGGATGAGGCCTCCGATGGTGTAGTATTCGTCGGAAACGGGAAGCTCAAGGTCAAACATCTCGTTGACTTTCTCAATCTCCAGACGGGCGGAGAGGACATAGGTGTCGTTGCCGACGGAGCGGGCTACAAGACGGGTGGTGTCGTGTTCGTCCTCGATGTCGCCGGTTAACTCCTCAAGAATATCCTCAAGGGAGACGATGCCTGCTGTACCGCCGAACTCGTCAACCACGACGGCGAGAGATTTCTTCTGCTGCATGAGGGTGGTCATGAGCTTCTGGGCGTTGGCTGTCTCAGGGACGATAGGGAGGGACTGGATATAGTTAGAAATAAGGAAAGAGGAATTAGGAATGGAGGATGATTCTGTACGGAAGAGGTCGGAGGAGTGGATGTAGCCGACGATGTTGTCGATGGTGTCTTCGTAAACGATGATTTTGGAGTAGCCCGTCTTGACGAAGAGGCGGAGGAGCTCGTCGGGGGTGCAGTCGTTCTTGTCGATGGCGGCAATCTCGTTGCGGGGCACCATGCAGTCGCGAACGCGGAGGGTGGAGAAGTCGAGGGCGTTGCGGAAAATTTGCACCTCGGTAGAGGCGGGTTCGTCGCTGGTACCGATGCCCGACTCGATGAGGTCGTCAAGATCCATCTTGGTGAAGAGCTTGCCGGTGTTCTCCTTTTCGATGCGGATGCCTCCAATCCGGAGCAGCCCTCGTGCACACCACGTGGCGAAGAGTGAAAGAGGGTAGAGGAGGATATAGAAAAGGTAGGCAGGCAGCGAGAGATTGGCGAGGGTGCCGTTTGCGTTGCGGCGGAAGAGCATCTTGGGGATGTACTCGCCGAAGATGATGACGACGATGGTGGAGAGAATCGTGTCGATGAGCAGGAGCAACGAGTCGGAGATGCCGGGCATGAGGGCCGTGAGCCAAGGGTCGAGCAGCTTGGCCATGAGGATGCTGTAGATAACAAGCACGGCATTGTTGCCTACGAGCATGGTGGAGATATAGCTGTCGGGGTGGCGATAGAAGACGCCGAGCAGACGCGACGAGATGCTGCGGTCGGCCTTATCGACCTCGTAGCGCAGCTTGCTGCTGGAGACAAACGCTATCTCCATGCCGCTGAAGAAGGCGGAAAGAAGCAGGGCTACGATGAGGAGGACTATCTCGGCTGTACTCATGATGTCTTCATTCTAAACTCTTAACTCTAAACTCTTAACTCTTAACTACATTACGTTAGTGGAATCTGCGACAATCTCGCCAGCCTCGTTACGGGTAGCACGATCGTTCTCCTCAATGGGGAAGATGCCCTGCGTGCGGCGGATGCGGTAGTCGGTAAACTGCTGGTTGCTGGTGAAACCGTAGCCCGTGACGACGGTACCGTTTGCCTTCTCAATACGAATGTAGGCATCGGACCATACGCGCTCCGTATCCTGATTCCAGAAGAGGGTGTCGGTATCGAAGATTTCGCCCTCGAGGTTCTCGATGTGGACGCTACCGTAGAGTTCCCAGAGCTTGCTTTGGTCGTAGTAGTAGGCGGTATCGGCGCGGACGGTAGCGTTGATGGTGAGGCTGTCGGAGAATTTTTCCAGATAGACACCTTCTTCAAAAGCCCATTTGGAGGGATTGAGCTGGTCGTAGACATCCCAGCGATCCGCAAGGATGCGATAGCGAACGACACCCGAGTCAGATATCAGCGTCTCGATGTCGTAGGTGGTGAGGCCGGGGACGGAGTCGCGATTGGTGACGGCGTCGGTGTATTGTTTGTTATTGCGGCTGCACGAGGTAAATACGAGCAAAGCAATCGTCAGCAGGGCGATTGCTTTACACGTATTATGTATAGGAATGCTATCCAAGCGTCAACGGATGGTGGTGTCCTCGTCGATGATGCCGCCTACGTGGACAGTATCACCAGGCTTAAGGCCGAGGAAGAACAGGTTGGCGGGGTCGGGCGTATGATCCTTGTAGACTCCGATGAGGCGGTTAGCTTCGGAAGTTACGCTTTCATCAACGCTCTTGGCGCGGGCCAGCTTGTCGAGTACAACGTAGTACTTGCAGGGATTGAGCTCGGGCTTGTCGCTCCAGTTGGGGGCAGCGGCGTAGATGTTGGCGAGCAGGATGTAGTAGGAACCCTTGCGTCCGTTGAGGCCGATGGCGGTCTTGACGTAGCCCTTAGCCTTGGCGAGCTTCTTGTCGCTGTTGGCGATGACGGCAGCCTTGTAGTTGTACTCGGCCTTCTTGGCGTTGTCCTCTTCGAGGCTGATGGCCTGGTCGAAGAACTCGAGGCTCTTGTTGACGTCGCCACGCTTGTAGTAGCTGTAGGCGCAACCGGCAGCCGTGCCAGCCGTAGGCTGGATGTTGTGGGCGTGCTCAGAAGCTGCATAGTAGACGTCGCTCTCCGTGCAGTTCAGCAGAGCCATGACGGCAACCACCTTGCGCAGGTACTCGAGGTTCTCCTTGTTCTCCTCCACCTTGGGGGCGTAGATCTTCTGGAGCTGGTCGCAGTCGGCTGCGCCGCTGTTGATGAAGTAGGCGTCGACGTTGTCCTTCGTCTTCGTCACGGCGTTGATCATCTCGTTAGCCTTCTCCTCGGAGGGATACTCCGTGTCGATGGCCTTGCCGTAGATCTGGGCGATAAGCTCAGAGGCATAGAGGTAGTCCTGGATGAAGTCCTCGCGGAAGCTCTCGTCGGCTTTGAAAATGCCTGAGGAGGTCTTCATGAGGTCGCCGAGCAGATAGTACTCGCTGTCGATGCCGCCTGCCTCGAGGGATTTCATGAGCATCTCACGAGCCTGACGGGCGTCCATCTTGGGGTAATAGGTGATATAGTCGTGTGCCTTCTGACCGATGATGCGGTACTCCTTCAAGGGGTTCTTGAGGATGAGGTTGAGCTGGGGCACGTACTTGACGTACTGGTCGTAGACCGCCATCAGCTCGTCGGCGTATGCCTTGCGGGGCTCAAGTTCCTTGCTCTTCGAGATGAGGTTCTTCAGGATGACGATACCCTTCGTATAGGTAGCAGCCTGAGCGCAGGGAGCCTCCTGGAAGACCTTCTTCCACGGCTCGTAAGCCTCCTCGAAATTGTTGGTTTTGACGTACTCGCTGTAGATGCTGATGTTGTTGAGGCAGTTGATGCTGTCTTGTCCGTGACCGAAGCGGGAACCGTCTTCAACGCCTTTCTGTGCAAATGCCATCGTGGCCGTGAGTGCCATGAGGCCGATCATCAAGAATAACTTTTTCATATCCGTATAGGTTTTTTAGTTGAGTTAATATTCGTTGTTATGCTCTCTTGTTTTTGGTTTTTTGACTTGCTATATGGGGAAATGGTTTAAATATGATTCGTAAATGGCAGATTCTCAAATCTTCAATTTTCAATCTTCAATATTCAATATTCAATCTTCAATCTTAGTTGACTTTCCACTTGGTGAACCAGTTCTCGATGAACGATACGCTGAGGTTGAGGCGGAGGCAGTTCTCGGCTATCATGCCCGGCAGGGCGGGCTGGAGGCGGACGTACTGCCCCGAGATGTTGATGGTCGAGCGCTGATTCCAGCGGTTGATGATGGGGATGGCAAGTCCTACCGAAGCACCATACTCCGTAGGGCCTGCTGCGCCGTTCACATTATAATAAGGAGTGGCGTAGTGGACACCTGCGCGGTAGTGCATACAACGGAACAGGTTGTGGCGGTTGTAGGTGGGGATGTATTGCATTCCCAGCGCATAACGCCATTGGTCAACGCCCTTCTCGCCAAAGAATTCCGAGCCCGAGAAACGGGTAAGCCGTGCATCGGCAGCCAGCGTCAGATGATCGCCGTGTTTCCACGAAAGTCCGGCGCCGAGGGTCTCAGGAAGCGACAGGGGATTGTAGCTGAGGGTGTCGGCGCTCGTGGCCACGCTACTGGTGACGACGTAATCGACGACGTAGGGCTGTCCCTTCATGGTGAGGGCGGGGCTATAGGTGGCGCCGAGGACGAAGCGGTTCTGCTTCGTACCCAGAGAAATCTGTACGCCTGCGTTCCAGCTGAATGAACTCACGTCGGCCGAATAGATCTTCGTTCGCGAGCTGATGGAACTGCTTGTGCTGCCCGATGCCGATCCGCCTGCCGATTCGCTGTAGCTGTTGGCCACCGTGTGCTGCAGGTAGCCGTAGGTATAGATGCCGTTAGCGCCGATGGAAATCCAGCGGAAGGGTTCCCATCCCAGACCGACGAAGGCCTGATGCAGACCTCCCTCGCCCGTGTAGCTGGTGGAGGTGGTGACGATGCCGTCGTCATCCTGACGGACGACAGCCGAGTTGCTGTACGCGTAGCCCACATTGCTGAAGGGCAGGTAGGCCAGCGTCATTCCCAGCCCGGGGAAGAGGCGCCATTGAGCAGCTAAGTAGTCGAACGTCGTATTGCGGGCATTCCGTCTGACGGAACCTTCGACGAAATTGGTGTTCTGCAGGCTCATGCCCATGTCGAATATAAAGGTAAGCGTGTCGACGGAGCTGTACGACGCAGGGTTCATCATGTTAATCTGGTTGTAGTTCCTGAGTCCCGTGCCTGTGCCGCCCATAGCCTTGTGGATGCCCATCTCGGGCAAGGCCAGTTGTCCGAAACCGAAGCGGGTGTAGGGCGAGTTCATGCCGTTCTCAGCCCACGCAGCAGAGCCTCCTGCCAGCATGAGCAGACAGATTGCCACAATGTATAGCTTTTTCGTCATTACCTGCATTTTCGCAAATCGGGTGCAAAGATAGTACAAGGCGAGTGAAGAACAAAATAAATAAACATTTTTTATTTTTTCTTCCGAGCTCAAAGCTTCGGAAGCAGAAATAATCATTAGCGGTTAAAAAGTTAATATAATTTTAGTAAATATAAGCCGCTCACGTGCTCGATATATTTATTATATATTATTTCATTATTTTATATATTATATATATTATAATTATATATGAAAAAACCTACTGTTTCCACAATTCCTATGAATGCCGCATATGCGCACGCAGGAGGCTTAAAAGTTATATTAACTAAAAATTATATTAACTTTTTAACCGCTAATGCGGCAAAATCAAACTCTGTTTATCTGGATTTTGGCTCCGGAATTATATTGTCAGACTCTAAATTTTTATTATCAAACTCTAAATTTTAATTGTTTGATTTTGGAAATTCGCTCAGCTTACCCTATCTTTAATCCCCTTCGGGGCTTTTAGATAGGCTGCGGCTCGGATAATTGCAAATACATTTGCATTATCGCTCGCCTTGCACTATCTTTGCCAGACCGAATCAGAAGAAAGAAGACGACTATGAACATCCGATTAGAACAACCCAAAGATTATCGCGAGGTGGAGAGCCTCACACGCGAGGCGTTTTGGAACGTCTATCGCCCGGGATGTACGGAGCATTATGTGCTCAATCAGTATAGAACCAATCCCGATTTCATCCCCGAACTTGATTTCGTGATGGAGGAAGACGGAGGTCGCATCATAGGCCACATCATGTTCTCGCGCGCCGAGTTGGTGCTCGACGACGGCAGCAAAACGCCCTCCTGGACCTTTGGCCCCATCAGCATTCACCCCGATTATAAGCGCCAGGGTTACGGCCTGCGGCTGCTGAATTATTCGTTGGAGAGGGCCCGCGAACTGGGCGTCGGCTTCCTTTGCATGGAGGGCAACATCGACTTCTATCGTCATGCCGGCTTCGGCCTTGCCAGCCGTTTGGGCATCCACTACCACGCCGAGCCGCGCGACGCCGAGGTGCCCTATTTCCTTGCCCAGGAACTTATTCCCGGCTGGCTGAAGAGCCAAGGAATCACTAGTGCCACCTATTGCCCCCCATGTGGATACTTTGTGGCAGATAATAACCCTGAAGCCTTCGAGGCCTACGAGGCTACTTTCCCTCCGAAAGAAAAGCTCCGCCTCCCGGGGCAGTTAGACGATGAGAAAAAGTGTTAAGCGATAGTCCGTCCCTTGCTTAATGGCAGACCTGAACTAAGTTCGAGCCTGCTCATGCTCGGCAGAGTCGATGCGAGCATCATCCTGCCCTTGCTTAATCGCATCCTTGACCTTTGACATGTTGCTGCGCGAGACGGGGAGTGATTCGTGGCCGTGTCTGATGAGCAGCTGGGTGGAACCGGAATGCGAGATGATTTGCTCTACCTGACCGAGGTTGACCAGGAAGGCGCGATGGCAGCGGACAATCGACGGATAGCCATGCAACGCTTCCTCCATTTGTTTCATAGTGGCACGCAGCAGGTCGCTTTGCACCTGTCCGTCGCGCAGCTGAAAGACTTTCACGTAGTTGCCTACGGCTTCGATATAGAGGAGGTCGGGGATGCGGAGCGTGACGGTCTCGCTGGTGTTGCCGGTGAGCGTGACGGCCGACGGGGGCTGGGAGGGGATGGAGGTGGTCTGCGACCGGGACAGCTGTTCGTTCAGCAGGCGTGTCTCCTCCAGCTCGGCGGCCAGGTAGCGGCTGCGGAACTTGAAGCGCCAGTAGAGTCCGATGGCGAACGAGCAAAAGGCAATGATGGCGAGCGTCTCGAGGAAGTTACTCCACGAGAGGTGGTTGCTCTCCATCCGGTTGCTCAGCACCCTGTCCCGATAGAGGCATATCATCAGCGATACCAGTGGCGTGTTGATGAGCTGGAACCAGAGGTTGCGGCGTATGATGTATTCAATCCCCGGCTCGGCTGAGCGCGGCTTTCCGACGATATACGTCAGTATGGCTTCCGTCAGGAGGCAGACGCCGAAGCCCAGCACGCCCACCGCCAGCAGATGGGCGTAGGCCTCCCATTGCCAGACGGCAAGTCCGAAGGGCTTGAATATCGCTAATGCCAGCACGACGAATCCGACACTGACAACGCGGACGCGGATAAACTCCTTTTCCATGATCATGCGGCAAATATACGACATTTTCTGAAACGATGATTCATTTCCGTTACAAAAAATGCCGTTTGTCCCATTCTTCCTGCCACTCGTCACAAAACCCAGCAGAATATCCCAGAAATTTGTGCGTATCGGCGGAGCGCCCTACTTTTGCAGCCGAAATGCACCAGCCATGCATCTTTTTGGTCACACCGGCGGTGTCAGTATCCGGAATGACGATAGAAACGAATAAAAAATAAAACAATGAAAAGAGACAAACTGAGAGTGGCCCTGCTGATGGCTGCCTTGATGATGACCGTGACGGCTTTTGCCAAGAAGGCCCATGACGTCGATGGAAAAGTAGTTGACGAGAAAGGCCAGCCGCTGGCGTTCGTGAACGTGGTGCTACTGTCGCTGCCCGATTCGGCCTTCGTGCAAGGCACGGTGACGGACGAGGACGGCCAGTTCTCCCTCGTCGCCGACAAAAGCGGCGGCGTGCTGCGGGTGTCGAGCGTGGGCTATGTGACGCAATACCTCAGCGTGACGGCGGTTTCCGGGTTCGCCGTCCAGCTGAAGGAGGACGCCCAGATGCTGGGCGAGGTGGTGGTCGCCGGCCATCTGCCCAAGACCAAGCTGACAGGCGAGGGTCTGCAGATGAACGTCGAGGGGTCGGTGCTGGCCAACGTGGGCTCGGCGGAGGACGTGCTGTCCAAGACCCCCGGAATCATCAAGAACGCCAACGGCCTGGAGGTCATCGGCAAGGGCTCGCCGCTCGTCTATATCAACGGCCGGCGCGTCACCGACATGAGCGAGCTCGAACGCCTGCAGAGCAACGAAATCCAAAGCGTCGAGGTCATCACCAACCCTGGCGCCCAGTACGATGCCACCGTGCGCAGCGTCGTCCGCATCCGCACCGTCCGCCGTCAGGGCGACGGCTTCGGATTCAATCTGAATGCATCTGATGAACAGTCGTTTAGATGGGACAGGGGCAACGACCCCTTCGGCGCTGTCAACGTGAACTACCGCACGGGAGGGTTGGACTTCTTCGGCGGAGTCAACTATGCCCGCAACACCTCCCGGCAGGAAAGCGAGTTGGAGAAGCAGACCTTTGGCACGACCGTCGCAGGGAACGACTGGCTCTTCGAGAACAAGGGAACGCTCCTGAACGAATATGTCGGCAGCACACTCTATGGCAACGCCGGCGTGAACTGGCAGATGGCTGACAACCACTTCCTGGGCGGCAAGGTGGAATGGGGCCGACACCTCACCTACGACGTGCATACGGAGGTGAAAGACAATGTGTTCGAAAACCGGACGCTAGTGGACAAGCTTACCACGGTGTCGGATGACACGATGGGGGAGTGGACACCTTACAACCTGGGCGCCAACCTCTATTACAACGGCCTTGCCCAGGGCAATTTGGGCATTGATATCAACCTGGACTATTACGGAACGGACGATAGTTCCAAGTCCGTATCTATGGAAACGAGCGACATGACGCACAACGCCGCCATCCGGAGCGGCAGCACCAATGCAGGCCGTATGTACGCCGCCAAGGCGGTGCTGTCCTATCCCATCTGGAAGGGTCAGGTGCAGGCCGGGACGGAAGAGACTTTCTCCCACCGGATGGACAATTATTCGGTGGACGGTATCGACATCCCAGCTTCGCAGGCCACAGTAAAGGAGGATAATATCGCCGGATTCGCCTCTTACGGCTGCTATTTGCCCAAGGTAGGGCAGCTGAACGCTGGTGCGCGTTACGAGTGGGTGCATTACGCCTACGAGGATGCAGTGACGCCCGCTAATGACCTAACCCGCGACTACGGAAACTGGTTCCCCAATGTCTCCTACGCCGGTGTCATCGGCGCTCAGTCGCAGAATCCGGTTCAGGTAATGCTGAATTACAGCACCAAAACCAGCAGGCCGCATTATGGGAATCTGTCGAGTGCAATACGCTATAACAGCCGATATATCTGGCAGAGCGGCAATTCCCAGTTGCAGCCGGAGCTGTCCCATAATATCGGCCTTACTACAGTGTGGAAGTATATCACAGTCATGTTGAACTATTCCCGCACGGACGATGCCATCGTCACCTGGTCGGCTCCTTACGGTGCCGATGGCGTAGTGCTGGTAAAGCCCCGTAACATTGAAACGCCTTTCCGCATGATGTCCGCCTACGTGAACCTGACCCCTACAGTGGGCCCCTGGAATATCAATTATACATTGGGTATCCTGCCTCAGTGGTTCACGATAAATGCCCCGGATCCGCGTGAAGCATCCGGCATACGAGTGACCACGTTCAACAACAAGCCCATCTTCTTTGCCCAGCTTTTCAATACCTTCACCGTGAAGGGAGGATGGCAGTTTGAACTGGGAGGAGTGTTTATGAGTCCCGGCTATTCCCGGAACCTGTATATGACCAACTGGTTCGTTGACCTCACTGCCGCCGTGCAGAAGACGCTGCTCCGTGACGGCTCGCTTGTACTGCGCCTTGAAGGAGAGGACCTTACACGTACTGCACATTTCAATGTCAATTCCGATTTCGGTAGCCATACCATCATGCAGACAAACATGATGGACACACAGAAGGTGAAACTATCCGTCCGCTACAACTTCAACACAGCCCAGAGCAAGTACCGCGGCACCGGCGCCGGCGCCGACAGCAAGGCCAGAATGTAAAAAATTCCTATATTTGAAACGCAAAAAGTGAAGTGTTATATGGAAATGAAGTTTTGTCAAAGTTGCGGAATGCCGCTCACAGATGAAGTCCTCGGCACCAATGCCGACGGCACGAAGAATGAGGATTACTGCATGTACTGCTTTCGAGAAGGTAAGTTCCTGCAGGACTGCACGATGGACGAAACGATTGAGCACTGCGCCCAATTCATCGATGAGGTGAACAAAGGGTTGCCGAATCCCATCACAAAGGAAGAGTACATCGGCCAGATGAAGATGTATTTTCCGCATCTGAAACGTTGGCGCAAAGAACTGACACTTACGGATTCTATGCCGGAGAATCCCGCTCTGGCCGGCGTGAAGGAACTCATCGGTCAAATGGCCGATACACTCCCGATTGCCTTCATTTCTTCCGTGGATGATGAAGGATACCCCTGCACAAAGGCCATGCTCTCGCCGCGAGTGCGTGAGGGCATTAAGGTGTTCTATTTCACCACCAATACCTTCTCCCTGCGAGTAGCGCAATACAAGGCGAATCCCAAGGCCAGCATCTACTTCTGTGACGCCGAGGGCTTCAAGGGTATGATGTTGCGCGGCACGATGGAGGTGCTGACGGATGCCGCCTCGAAGGAGATGATCTGGCGCGACGGCGACGAGCAGTATTACCCCGGCGGCGTCACCGACTCGAACTACTGCGTCTTGAAGTTCACCGCCACCGACGGCCGTTTCTACAGCGACTTCTATCCCCGCAGTTTTGTGATTGAGTAAATGATGAGCAACAAAGTACGTCATCGGTTACATTGATATGTGCTATAGAGAAGAAGCCATCGAATGTGTAAAAGGTCATGTTCTCCAGATACATAAGCAAATATATGCCAAGTATGAAGGGAATTTTGACAAGATCTTTACGGAAGGGTACAACAGCAAGTCCTATACGGGTAGGGTGGTTGAGCCAGGAAAGATTTATGAACTGAGTTATCTGGAATGTACGTGCCCTAAAGTTAAATGTGGGCTGAGAAACCATCCGCAGCAGTGTGAGTGCTCACGACAGAGCATTCTATATATCTTGTCGCAACTTGAACCGGACAGCCAATTCGATGTTCGGATTGAGAATACGATTCTCAGGGGAAGCGACCGCTGTACTTTCAGAATAACAAAGCATTCGTCAGAGTGCCAATGAAACATCTGCCAAATATCCTCTCGTCGCTCCGAATGGTGGGGGCTGTTGCCCTGCTGCTGGCTGGTGTGTCAAGCACTCCTTTCTGGGTGCTTTACATCGTTTGCGGCATTAGCGACATAGCCGATGGGTGGCTGGCGCGAAAGCTGGGTTGTGCCACCCAAACAGGAGCTTTACTGGACAGTCTGGCTGATATCTGTTTTGTGGTTTGTTGTGCCCTGCGGCTGCTTCCTATATTGGAGCTTCCTACTTGGTTGTGGATTTGGGCTGGCGTAATCGTTGTAATTAAAATCATCAACCAGGTGTCGGCCCTCGTGATGTTCAGGCGTTGCTGCTTCCCTCACACTACGGCAAACAAGGTGACGGGATTCCTGCTCTTCATTGCTGTCCCCATGACATTTTGGTCCATCATTCCCCTCTCTTTGGTGGCAGCTTTTGCCACGTTTGCTGCCATTCAAGAGGGCCATTTCATCAGGACAAAGTGTTAAAGTCGTGTTAAAATCTTCATTTCTCTTGACTCGTCCCTTAGGGGAGGATGTAACTTCGCACTCGCTTAGCAAAAAAATCGCGCGATGATGAGTTACAAAACCAAATTAAAAATCGGAGAGTTCTCCAAGCTGATGCAAGTGACGGTAAAGACCTTGCGTCACTACGAGCAGAAGGGACTACTCCTGCCTGACGAGGTGGATGAGTGGACGGGATATCGCTACTACGGTATCGGTCAGATGCAGACGCTTCAAGCCATCCGCGACCTGCAAAGGCTCGGATTCTCGCTGGATGAGATCAAGGACCTGTTTGACGAAGGCTCGCACACGCCCAGCATCCGGCAGATAGATGAGAAAATCAGGGAGACGGAGGCCCAGCTCGGGCAACTGATTGCCCGCCGAGACCAACTGCACGGGCTAAGAGACTCTCGCAAACACATCACATCAATGGAAAAATTCAGCATTCAATCGTTGCCCGCAATTATCGTGGCAAGTCATCGGGAAATCATCCCCAATTATGCCGCTCTCGGCCCACTCTGCGTCGAGACGATCGGCCCTGAGATGCAGCGTCTTGGCTGCAAGTGCCCTCCGCCGGGCTATTGCTTCACAATGGAACACGACAAGGAATACACGCCGACGAACATTGACATCGAGTATTGTGAGCAGGTGGAGGAGATGGGCAAGGACAGCGCCATCATCCAGTTCAAACGCCTGCCTGCCGTGCCCAAGGCCTTATGCATGAAGCACGTCGGTCCATACGAACGTTTTTATGAATCATATGTCGAGGCCTTCCGTTACATCGAGGAACGAGGCTACAAAATTATCGGGCAGCATCGCACATGCTACGTTGACGGCGTCTGGAATCAGGAAGACCCGGAAAAATGGTTGTCAATCATCCAGATACCAATTGAATAACTCAAGTTAAAATTGTCTGCCCCATGTCTTCGTGGGGCAGACATTGTTTCTTCTTCGGGGCTTTTAGGTATTCCCGCTCGTGACGGACGAAAACGCAGTTAAATATCCAAATAAATTTGGTATTTTCTCGGCTCACCCTATCTTTAACCCCCTTCGGGGCTTTTAGATAGGCTGCGGCTCGGATAATAGCAAATATATTTGCATTATCGCTCGGCTCACCCTATCTTTAACCCCCTTCGGGGCTTTTAGATAGGCTGCGGCTCGGATAATAGCAAATATATTTGCATTATCGCTCGCCTTGCACTATCTTTAACCCCCTTCGGGGCTTTTAGATAGGCTGCGGCTCGGATAATTACAAATATTTTTGCATTATCGCTCGCCTTGCACTATCTTTGCATGTTGTTATCGGTTTTGCTTCAAAATAGATGATGAAAGTCCTCAGATATCTTGTAAGTGGAAGGAAACGTAAAGTTCTGTCGCGCGCCTTCCACATCTGGCAGCTTAGGCCGGCGAAGATAACACCTCTTTCAGAAACCGTTGACACATGTGCATCCTGCGGCACAGAGTTTCAGGGGAATTACTGCCCCCGTTGTGGGCAGTCGGCAAGTGTGAGACGCTTCTCCCTCAGGAAGACGATACTGCTTTTCTTGGACGAATGGGGATTGGGCAACCGGAATCTGCTGTTCCGTTGTTTGCGTGACCTGATGCTCCGTCCCGGCTACATGATCAGGGACTATCTGTCTGGTATGCAGTCGGCTTATTTCTCACCTTTCAAGTTGTTTTTCCTGCTGACGGCTATTTCGCTTATTGTGGAACAGGGGTTAAAACTTGACATAGATGCGCCGAAGTATCAGCCAGAGGAAACAAATACGGAGGTGGTAGAAAAGGCAGAAGAGGTTGGAGAGGCAGAAACGGCAGAAGCGCTTGATAAGGAGGTGGAAGAGAAGAATGACTCTTCGCAGTTGACAATCAATGGAAAAGTGGTGTTGAATGATGTCTCACCTATTCTCGCGGCTACGGATAGGTTCGTCCGCCTGATGAAGGCTCTTATGGACAAGAACCCCGCCCTTTTCGCCCTTCTGGTGTTGGTGTTGTTCTCATCGCCCATGTTCCTTTTCTTCCGTCGGAGCCCAAACATCCCTAACCTCAGGTTCTCGGAGTTTATCTTGGCACTTGTCTATACCGCTGATGTGTTCAGTATCTATTCGTTAGTCGGGGATTTGCTGAAACTCGATTTCTTCTTCTTGATAGCTCTTCTGATGATATTCGTTGCCCTCAAGCAGCTGTTTGGGTTCAAGAAACGCCGCTTGCTCTTGTATATGATTCTGACAAGCGTGATATCGAGCATCCTGCTGATATTGTTGATAGCAGCAGGGGTCTTTTTCGTCTATTTGTTTTCGAAGAAATAATTCGCCTATTCTACGAATTTATTCGCCTGCGCTGTGAATTTATTCGCCTGCTCTGTGAATTTATTCGCCTGCTCTGTGAGAATACTTTTTACATTCCGCATGCAGGCAAAGGGAGAAGACTATTTCGATAATGATCATCAGGGCTGCCAGCACATAGGGCGGGTAGAGGAGTCCGATAATGAGCGACAGGATGGGAATGACGATGGAAAGTATCAGATAGCTCCTTGACTGGTAGAGCCAGGAGAACGGCATCAGATGGGCGCCGAAAATCATGGCATAAACCATCAGCATCTTTTCGGGTACGGCAGCATACACCCACATGGCAATCAGGATGTAGAGCATCTGGTTGATGCTGAACAGGATGCCGGCCTTCGTCAGCGGATTACCCTTGCCTTCAAAATCAATCTTTAGGGCTTTCGACAGCATCCATGCCAAAGGGAACAAGACAGCCGAGCAGCAGAAGGTGATGAGGTTCTTCTGCCCGATAGTCAGGTTAGTGAGGTACACGATGAGTATCAGCGTCCAAATCACGATGGATGCCACGATGAAGTGCATCCCTTTCTTCTGCCTGCGCGCACAATCCTGAATCAGTTCGTTAAGTTCCATAGATGTCTATTTAACAACGACTTTTCTGCCATCACGTATTTGGACGCCCTTTTGTGTCCTGTCGGTAATACGACGCCCCTGTAAGTCATAGTTCCGAACGGAATTGGCATCAGAAGGGGATTGTGGAGTAAGGCCGGTAATGAGAGCTCTATAATCGTTGTTGTCGGTTATGGGAATGGATACATTGTAGCCGTTTTTTGATGATAAGGTGATATCGCCCTCGTACAAACATACGGTATATGCCTTGTCTTGTCCGTCCTCGTCTTTCGTCAGGATAGTATGGTTCAGTCGTAGGTGATACGATTCTTTCAAAATATTGACGATATTAAAAAACAAGTGAGCTGCGCGATTGCAGCTTTTCTCTGGGATGCCATCAGTCAGTACGCTGATCACCAGGGTGCTGTCTTTGTCGAACTCAGCCTGAACGTCCAGATATGTGTATTCGCAGGGTAACGAATAGTTCTTGTACACGCAGTCAAACCATTGGCTGCCATAGTCATTGATTTCCAGGCTTTGGCTCAAATCTTTGCCTGGGGTAATATAGTCTGTTATTTCGTAGGACCAGAAGCCTTGCACATTGACAGGATAGTCAAAGCCCTCCTCATTTGCCTGCTCCAGCGTTTCCAAATCGATTTCTACCACGGAGTGCTCTTTAAAAGATATTGTGCCTAAATCCTTTCCACCCAGCATCATTTGGTATTCGTCCTCCAAGGCATCGTAGAGGGTGAAATAGATATTGATGGAACACATACAGGAGGCTATGACATCGCCTAAGCCTTCATCAACGCTGAGGGCGAGTTTTTGTCCTTCTTCTTGACACATTACGTTGATGCGGCCGTATGCACAATTCACTCGATAGTTGTTCAGTTCGCCCAGCAGGCCGTTTTCAAAGCGGGTCAGTTTGAGCGTCGGGTGCCCCATAACGCTTTCGGCTCTCGTATCATCGTGGCAATTCGTATTTGACACGTTTTTAACCGCCACCGTGCCGTCTGCCATAATAGTATTTGTCGTTCCTGCTAAAATAGCCAAAAACATTATGGCTTTTAGCAACGAGTTCTTTTTTGTAAAAATCATCTTCATATTGAATCCAATTTAAATGTCGGGGCAAATATACAAATATTAGTTGAAAGATTCGCCTATATTCCAAAATTTATTGGGTATTTTGCTCGGCTCACCCCATCTTTAACCCCCTTCGGGGCTTTTAGATAGGCTGCGGCTCGGAAACACTCAAATAAATTTGGTGTTTCTCTCGCCTTGCACTATCTTTGTGCGGCGAAATACAGAAGAAACGATGAAAATACTTGTATTCAACGGAAGTCCAAAGAGGGACGCGAGCGATACGATGCACATAACCCGTGCCTTTTTGGATGGAATGAACGAAGCCGCTGCGCAGGAAGTGAAGACAATCCACGTCATCGACAAGCACATCGAATACTGCACAGGCTGCTTTGCGTGCAAGCGTAACGGCGGTACCTGCATCCACACAGACGACATGCGCGACATCCTGGACGAAATCCTCCAGAGCGACATGCTGCTGTTCAATTTCCCGCTCTACAATTACGGCATCCCCGCTCCGCTGAAGGCTTTGTTGGACCGCACGATGCCGCTCTCAAGCTTAGCTATGCAGAGGGTGGGCGACCATTATGCGCATCCCTGCCAGGCCGACTTCTCCCGCCTGCGGTATGTGATGATTTGCGGTTGCGGATTTCCGAACAGCCGTCACAATTTCGAGCCTGCCGTAGCGCAGTTCAAGCTGATGTTCCCCTCGAACCATACCATCATCACCATTCCTGAAAGCCCCATGTTCAACGCTCCTGAAGCGGCTGTGGTGACCCTCCCCCGGCTGGAACTGGTGAAGTGTGCAGGAAGACAGTTCGCTGAAAACGGAGAGATTGCTCCCGACTTGTTGGCGGAAATCGGTTCGCCCATGATACCCGAGGAGACTTACGCCGCCATCGTCAACCGGAAGGAATCATAATATAATATAAATAAGAAATGGAAAAGTTTTGCCAGAGCTGCGGAATGCCGCTCACAGAGGAAAATCTCGGCACGAATGCCGACGGTAATAAGAACGAGGAATACTGCATGTACTGCTATAAGGACGGGGCGTTCACCAACGACTGCACTATGGAGGAGATGATTGAATTCTGCGCGCAGTTTGTGGACGAGGTGAACAAAAACATGCCCCAGCCGATGACCAAGGAGCAGTACAAGCAGATGATGCAGCAGTACTTCCCGACGCTGAAGAGATGGCAGAAATAAAATGGTTTAATGTTTAACGTTTAACGAGGCTGGCGCGATAGCATCGAAGGACGTGTTCGTTAAACCTTAAACGTTAAACATTAAACAAAAAAATAAGAATCGTTGGAAACGGAGAGGATTATCCTCCGCCCGTGGAGGGAAAGTGATGCGGAGGCGTTATATCGTTATGCCTCCGACCCTGACGTGGGCCCTCGTGCCGGCTGGCCTCCGCATCAGAGCGTGGAGGAGAGTTTGGAGATTATCCGCACCATCTTCCATAGCGACCATATTTGGGCCATCGAGCTTAAGGAAACGGGAGAGCCCATCGGCTGCATCGGTTACTATGCTTATGGCGAGAGCAATATTGACATCAGCCCCAATGATGCCGAGGCGGGGTATTGGATAGCTAAGCCCTACTGGAACCTTGGCATCTGTACCGAGGCGCTAAGGTTGCTGATAGACTACTGCTTCAACGTGAAGGGCTTCGATACCCTCTGGTGCGACTTCTTTGTGGATAACCCAGCCTCGGGCCGCGTCATGGAGAAGTGTGGCTTCCGCGACACGGGTAAAGTCAACTATTGCAGCCAACTTCAGGTTGGCTCCGACCGCCCCGTCAGAATCATGCGCTTAGACCGGGAAAACAGATAAAGAAACACCCGATGTGAAGACGTCACATGTGGCGTCTCTACTACCAGATAAAAGGAATGAGGCGGTAGCGGATCCGCTCCGTGTAGGCTTTGTATCCGCCAAGGTCCTGTCCCAGCACCTTCTCTTCGTTACGGATGCGCTTGACGATGATGGGAATATACAGCAGCATGATAAGGAACGACCACGGCGAGGCGAGGATGAGGGGAATCGTGAGAAAGAGCAGAAGCGTGGCGAAGTACATGGGGTGACGGACAAGACCGTAGAGTCCCGAGTCAACGACTTGCTGATGATCCTGCACCTCGATGGTCCTCGACAACCAGACGTTCTCGCGCATTACCGCGCCATACAGGACATAGCCCAGCAGAAACACGATTGCTGCTATGATGACAAACTTGTCCGAAAGCACCCACCACCCGAAGCGGTAGTTCAACCCCGCTGTGACAAACATGGCGATAAACAGGAGGCCGCTTATGAGGACGACGCTCTTCTGTTCCGTCTCCTTTTCCTTGGCATCGAGGCGGCTGCGAAGGAGATCAGGATTGCGAAACATCAGGATGATTCCCACTACGAACATCGGCACGAACAGGATGCCGATGAACAGCCACGCTTGCCAGTAATGGAGCGTTCCTGCCGGAACAAATATCAGCACCATTACGAGAACCAGCCCCAAGAAGAATTTCGCCAGGGCTTGAAAGAATAACCGGGTTGTCATGGCTTCTTCATTTTATCTTCTTAGGAGTTTCATCGGGGCCTGAGGCTTCAGCACATCATTCACCTTCGTCTTCTGTGCCTTAACGGCGGCAGGAAGCGTGGCTTTGATGTCTTGGGCTGAGGCTCCGATGAGGAACTGGTATTCGCCCTCGTCTACCACCCATGCCGAGGCGTCAGCATCGAACGAGGCCAGGTCGGCAGCTTTCACAAGGAGCGTCAGGGTCTCGCTCTCGCCAGGCTTCAGCAGTTTTGTCTTGGCAAAGGCCTTCAGTTCCTTGGCCGGCTTGTTGGCAGCCTTGCTGTCGGGGGCAGCAACGTAGAGTTCCACCACCTCCTTGCCTTCGCTCTTGCTGGTATTCTTTACGGTAACGGTTACCTCGAAATCCTCGCCTTGGGCGGCTAGTTTGGCGTTGCTGTATTCAAACGTGGCGTAGCTCAGGCCATATCCGAAAGGATAGCTCACGGGCACGTCGAACGAGTCGTAGTAGCGATAGCCCACGTAGATGTCTTCTTCATAATCTGTATAATCGACGTTGCGGACATCGGAACTCTTCTTGCCCTGATTCATCATGTCAATGCGAGGATCCTGGTCGATGGGGAAGTTCTTCGAGGAGTAGGCATCGGTAAACTTCACAGGCCATGTCATGGTGAACTTGCCTGAGGGCGTCTGCCTGCCGCTGAGTACGTCAACCACGCTATTACCGCCCTCCTGGCCTGCCTGCCATGCGCAAAGGATGGCATCAGGCAGATCCTTCCACGAAGCGGTCTCGATGACGCCACCGATATTCAACAGCACGACCACCTGCTTGCCGGCCTTGTGGTAGACATCGCACACCTGACTGATGAGCTGGCGCTCGGAGTCGCTCAGGTTGAAGTCTTTCTCGCTGCGGTCCATGAACTCGCCGGAGATGCGGCCGAGGGTAATGACTGCGATGTCGGAAGCAGCTGCCTGTTTTTTCAGTTCGTTGGCCGTGAAAAGCTTCTCAGCGGGTAAAGGACGCGGCATGAAGCGGAGCAGCATGGCGTTACCAGGGTTGTTCTTTGCCGCAGCCTTGATTTCCTCCTCGGTTTTCTTTTTGCAGTCGGCGGCATAGGCTTCGTAGGTGGCCTTCAGCTCCTCTGAAACGGTATAGCCGCCGTTTTTCAGGCCGTCGAGGAGGGATACGACGTAGGCATGGTTCACGTTACCGGAACCCGTGCCGCCGGCGATGAAGTCGTAGGAGGTGTTGCCGTAGAGGGCTACGTTCTTCACGCTCTTGGCGAAGGGCAGCGCCTTTTCGTTCTTCATCAGCACCATGCCTTCGGCAGCCGATTGGCGCGTCACTTCGGCATGGGCCTTCAGGTCGGGTTTGTTCGAGAACTGATAGCCCTGGAAGCGCGGGCTCTTCTCCACGAGGTTTAAGATACGGGCCACGTTTCGGTCGAGGTCAGCCTCTGCGAGTTTGCCGCTTTTCACGCCAGCCACGATGGAATCGAACTGTTCGGCCTTGCCTGGTTGCAGCATGTCGTTTCCGGCCCACATCTGTATGGCGCCGTCTTTTCCGCCGAACCAGTCGGTCATCACGGTTCCCTCGTAGCCCCATTCATCGCGAAGGATAGTCTCCACAAGTTCTTTGCTCTCAGAGGTGTAGGTGCCGTTTATGTAGTTATAGGACGTCATTACCGTCCATGGCTTGCTCTCCTTGATGGCAATCTCAAATCCCTTCAGGTAGATTTCGCGGAGGGCGCGCTGGGAGATGTGCGCATCGTTGTTCATACGGTTGGTCTCCTGATTGTTGGCTGCGAAGTGCTTGATGCTTGTGCCCACATCGTTCTTCTGCACACCCGTAATGTAGGCCGCCGCGGTTTTTCCGGCTACGAGGGGATCCTCGGAGTAGTATTCGAAGTTTCTTCCGCAGAGCGGGTTTCGCATGATGTTCAGGGCAGGAGCCAACAGCACGTCGACGCCATATTCCTTCACCTCTTCGCCAATAGCCTGACCCACCTCTTCGATGAGTTGGGTGTTCCAGGTCGAGGCGAGTAGCGTACCGATGGGGAAGTGTGTGCAATAATACGTAAGAGAGTCGTTTCTGCGGATGGGGTCGATGCGGAGTCCGGCAGGGCCGTCGGCCAGCACGATGGCGGGAAGGCCGAGAGCCTCAAGAGGGTAGGTGGTGCCGGCAGCACCCGGTACGAGACTGCGGGTAGCGCCGATGACAGCATCGTTGCCGCTAAAGCCAGCCATGCCGGTACCGATGACGAAATGAGCCTTGTCTTCGAGCGACATCTTGGCTAGCGTCTCTTTTTTGCTGATGGTTTTCTTGGTCACAGATTTGTCTGCGGTCGTACAGCCTGATAGGATGGCTACGGCGAGAAGGAACAAAACAGTTTTTTTCATAGGGCGTTATAATTTATCAATAATGTTAATCATGGTTAGAGAGTGCAAAGATAGTTCAAGCCGAGCGAAAAAGCAAATATTATTTGCATTTTCTCTTGCCTTGCACTATCTTTGTCGCCGTTTTTAGAGTAGAGTATGAAGCGATTTGTTTCAATAGCTTTGGCGTGGTTGCTGACGCTGGCAGCATGGGCGCAGACGGATAGCGTGGCTGTGGCGCAGGATAGCCTGATTGTCGCGCCGGATAGTGCGGTTGTGGCGTTGCCGGATACGGTTGTAGCGTATGTCCCTCGTGTGAGCCTGCTGACGTGCAGCCCTGCCGCTGAGGTATGGCAGCAGTATGGGCATACCGCCATCCGCTACGAGGATACCGAGCAGGACATCGACGTGGTGTTCAACTACGGGCTGTTTGATTTCGATACTCCCCATTTCATCTGGCGTTTCTGCCTGGGGCAGACGGACTACATCGTGGGCGCCGAGATGTACGATTCTTTTAAAAAGGAATATATGGAGCGTGGCTCGTCGATTACCGAGCAGGAACTGGCCCTCACGCCGCAAGAGGCAGACCGCCTTTGGAATCTTCTTGCCCTGAACTGCCGCCCTGAAAACCGTACCTACCGCTATAATTTCTTTTACAACAATTGCAGCACAAAAGCCCGCGACATCATCTATCAGTCGTTGGGTCAGCCTGTCAGCGTGGCTCGCACGGATTCCGTCAGCCTGCGTACCGTCCTCCATACTTACAATTCGGCCTATCCCTGGGCCTCGTTCGGCATCGACTTGCTGCTGGGTACCGAAGCCGACCGTCCCGTTCCTCACGATTTGCAGGAGTTCGCCCCGCTCAATCTTGAAGAGAGTTTTGCAAGGGCAACAAGGAGTGGGGGAGAACTGTTCGTGTCGTCTACCACCGTCATTCAGCCTACAACGTCCAATGTCTCCCAAAGAGGCTTCCCCCTCACCCCTGTGCAGCTGATGATAGTAGTGCTGCTGATTACGGCTATAATATGCACGCTTGAGCTGCTGACGGGGCATCGCAATTGGTGGTACGACATCGTGCTCTACGGCACGCAGGGCGTGGCGGGGCTCATCGTTGCCTTCCTGTTCCTTTTCTCCACCCATCCCGCAGTAAACTCGAACGTGCTGGTTATTGTGCTGAATCCGCTAGTGCTGGTGTTGCTACCCTTCCTGCTGCGCCAGTCGCGCCGTCGCACAATGCCCTGGGCGGCCTGGGCGGAAGTGGGGCTCATCGCCCTCTTGGTTGTGGTATGGCTCTTCGTGCGTCAGGACATTCCCGTTGCGGCATGGGTGTTCTTCGGCTCGCTTCTCCTCCGTTCCGTACACCATATCATTCGTGCTTCGCACAAAAAGTGAAAGATAAAATGCTCCGAATAACGAAAAATGAAGAATTAAAAATGAAAAATAGGATGTCACATAAGCCGTTTCCCATCTGCAAGGCTATTTATTTTTTATTCTTCATCCTTCAATTTTCAATCTTCAATCTTCAGTTTCCCATCTCCGCCTCTGCCCGTACGCCTCGTCTGGTGGTGGGGATTGTGGTTGACCAGCTGCGTTCGGACTATGTGGAGAAATTCTCCTACCTCTATGGCGAGGATGGGCTGAAGCGGCTGTGGAGCGAAGGAACCGTCTATGTGAATGGCGGCTACGACTTCATCTCCCCCGACCGCTCGTCGGCTACCGCTTCCGTCTATGCCGGTACGGAGCCCTGCTATCACGGCATCATCGGCAACCGCTATCTCGAGCGCAAGACGCTGAAGGTGAAGGCCTGCACGGACGATGCCGCGTTTCGTGGCATCCATACTGCTGAGAGCACTTCGCCCTCGGGCATCCTCGTTACCACCCTTGCCGACGAACTGAAAATCGCTACGGGAGGGCGCGCCACCATCCTCTCCATTGCCCCTGAGCGCGATATGGCCGTACTTGCCGGCGGACATGCTGCCGATGCCGCCCTCTGGCTCGATGATGCCGAGGCCATGTGGGCCTCCTCGACGTTTTACGACGGCGTGCCCTCGTGGGTGAACCTCTATAACCGTCGCTCAAACTCGCCCTACGACTTCAAGTCGCTGAAATGGACGCCCTACTATCCGCAGTCGTCGTACCGCGACCTCCCCGAAGAGTCTGCCAAGGACTTCTGCCACACCTTCACCTCCAAGAGCGTCAGCCGTTACAAGACCTCTGCCATCGTCAACGACGAGGTGACGCAGCTGGCCAAGACCTGCGTTATCAGCTCCCCCCTGGGGCGCGACGACCGTCCCGATTTGCTCTGCGTGGGTTATTATGCCGGAGTCTACGACCATCAGGCCGAGGCGTACGCCCCGCTGGAGCTTCGCGATATCTATTGCCGTCTCGACCGTAACATCGCCGATCTCATTCAGACTGTCGAGCAGCATGTGGGGCTTGACAACGTGCTGTTCTTTATCACCTCCACGGGCTACAACGATGTCCATCAGCCTGCCGTCGGAGCCTACAATCTGCCTACAGGTGAGGTGCGCATGGAGCGTTGTGCGGCCCTGCTGAACCTCTATCTAGGCGCCATATACGGCTCAGGCAACTGGGTGGAGGCCTCCTACCGGAACCAAATCTACCTTAATCACGCCCTCGTCGAAAGCCTCCAACTGAAGCTGCGCGACGTGCAGGAACGCTGCTCGGAGTTCCTTGGGCAGATGAGCGGCGTCACCCGTGTTTATACCTCCACGGAGCTGATGGAGGGCGACAGCAGCCCTGCCGTACGTGGCGCGTTCCATCAGGGACGCTCAGGCGACATCCTGCTGGAGATAGCCCCGGGATGGTCGTTGGTGGATGAGCGCTGGGGCGAGACTGTTTGGTCAAGCCGCGCTCTCGTGCCCGTCCCTGTGGTGTTCTTCGGCAGCGATGTGGCAGCCATGAAAACGAGCGACCCCGTTTCCGTTAACGCTATTGCCCCCACGGTAGCCTCGCTGTTGAAAATGGGCATCCCCAACGCCTGCTCCGCCAAGCCGTTGTTCTGAATTACCTGAGTTTTTAACGCAGGGGAATGGCGGCTCAGCGCAGGGGAATAAAAAATTAGCGCAGGGGAATGAGGAATTAGCGCAGGGGAATAAAGTGGGTCAATGAGGCGAAAAGCAGGAAAAGACTAAGACTTAGGTAAGGTTGCCTTAGTGCTATTCCACCACGTGGTGGTCGATGTCGATGAGGCGCATGGCGCGGTTGAAGGTGAGCTCGGTACCGTCGGCAAGGTCGATTTCGAATAGACGACGGTTGTGTTCGTACTTCACGATGTCCTTGTCGAGATAAAGCTGGCGAACCTGCTGCAGGATGTTGGCGGGGATAACTTCGTCGGGCACCACAGAGCCGGGTTTCTTGCACTCAATCTCGGTACAGACGCCGTTGCGGTCGAACTGGAGGTCGATGCCGCCCTTCAAGTCAACGTTGTACTGCATGAGGCTGGCGCGTTTCTCGATGGTGATATCCTTTATTTTCACATCGCTATAGTGCTTCTTGATGAACTCCTGAGCCGGAGCGGGGAGGGCTGTAAGGGGGACGGACTTGTCCTGACGGTCGTGGGACGTATTGACACAGCCGACAAAAAGGCAGAGAAGAAGGAGAGAAAACAGCTTTTTCATGACAATTATTCGATGGAGTGATAAAGTTAGGTGCAAAGGTAGTATTTTTTTTGCTATGGCACGCTTTTTGTGTAAAGAATTATGAAAAAATGGGTCTTTTTTCCAAAAAACGGCTCGGGATTGAGAATATTATTGTAATTTTGCACGATATTGCCGAAATGAAAATTCAGAATTAACAATTGACATTGGTACGATTAACCATTCAAAACTGACAAAAAACAAGAAAACAGAATATGGGATTTAACGATGTAATCAGCAAATTATTTGGAAATAAGAGTACGCGTGACATGCGCGAGATACAGCCTTGGGTAGAGAAAGTCAAGGCGGCTTATGCCGAGGTGGAGCAGCTCTCGAACGATGACCTCCGCGCCCGCACGATGGTGCTGAAGGCCCGCATCCTGGCATCGGCCGAGGAGGACAGGGCTAAGATTGCCGATTTGAAGGCGAAGGTGGAATCCACGGAGCTGGAAGACCGCGAAGCGCTGTTCAACCAGATTGACAAGCTGGAGAAGGACGTCCTCGAAATCTACGAGAAGGCGATGGACGAGGCCCTGCCCGAGGCGTTTGCCATCGTCAAGGAGACCGCCCGACGCTTTGCCGAGAACGAGGAAGTCGTCGTCACGGCTACGGACTTCGACCGCGACCTCTCCATCACCAAGGATTTCGTCCGCATCGAGGGCGACAAGGCCATCTACGTGAACCATTGGCAGGCAGGCGGCAACGAGACGGTGTGGAATATGATTCACTACGACGTGCAGCTCTTCGGCGGCGTCGTCCTCCACAAGGGAAAGATTGCCGAGATGGCAACGGGTGAAGGTAAGACCCTCGTGGCTACACTCCCCGTCTTCCTCAACGCCCTCACGGGCAACGGCGTCCATGTGGTTACCGTCAACGACTACCTGGCCAAGCGTGACTCGGAGTGGATGGGCCCGCTCTACATGTTCCATGGCCTGAGCGTCGATTGCATCGACAAGCACCAGCCCAACAGCGAAGCCCGTCGCAAGGCGTATTTGGCTGACATCACTTTCGGTACGAACAACGAGTTCGGCTTCGACTACCTGCGTGACAACATGGCCTCGAGCCCCGAAGACCTCGTCCAGCGCTCTCACAACTTCGCCATCGTTGATGAGGTGGACTCCGTGCTTATCGACGATGCCCGTACGCCCCTTATCATCAGCGGCCCTGTGCCCAAAAGCGAGGACCAACTGTTCGAAGAGCTCCGTCCCTACGTGGAGCGTCTGGTGGAGGCACAGAAACGCCTTGCCACCCAGCTGCTGGCTGAGGCGAAGAAGCTCATCCCCTCTGAGAAACCCGAGGAGGTGGAGGCGGGCTTCCTTTCGTTATTCCGCGCCTTCAAGGCCCTGCCAAAGAACAAGGCCCTCATCAAATACCTCTCCGAGCCCGGCATCAAGACTGGCCTTCTGAAGACAGAGGCCATCTACATGGAGCAGAACAACCGTCGTATGCCCGAGGCTACCGACGCCCTCTATTTCGTCATCGACGAGAAGCTCAACTCCGTGGATATGACTGACAAGGGTACCGACCTCATCACGGGCAACATGTCCGACAGCACCTTCTTCGTCCTGCCCGATATTGCCGCCCAGCTCTCGGAACTGGAGGGACAGCATCTGCCCGACGAGGAACGTCTGCAGAAGAAGGACGAACTGCTCACCAACTACGCCATCAAGAGCGAGCGCATCCACACCATCAACCAGCTACTCAAGGCCTACACGATGTTCGAAAAGGATGTCGAGTACATCGTCGATGAGGAAGGGCATGTGAAGATTGTCGATGAGCAGACGGGCCGTATCATGGAGGGCCGCCGCTACTCCGATGGTCTCCATCAGGCCATCGAGGCCAAGGAGCGTGTGAAGGTTGAGGCTGCCACGCAGACCTTCGCTACCATTACCCTGCAGAACTACTTCCGTATGTATCACAAGCTGGCGGGTATGACCGGTACGGCTGAGACGGAGGCAGGCGAGTTCTGGGACATCTACAAACTAGATGTGGTTGTCATCCCCACGAACAAGCCCGTCATCCGCAACGACATGAACGACCGTGTCTATAAGACCAAGCGCGAGAAGTACAAGGCCGTCATCGAGGAGATTGAAAAGATGCGCAACGAGGGACGTCCTGTACTGGTGGGTACCACGAGCGTCGAAATCAGCGAGATGCTGAGCCGTATGCTTGACATGCGCAAGATTCCCCACAATGTCTTGAACGCCAAGCTCCACCAGAAGGAGGCTGAGATTGTTGCCCATGCCGGCGAACGTGGTACGGTCACCATCGCCACCAACATGGCGGGTCGTGGTACGGATATCAAGCTGACGCCCGAGGTGCGCGAGGCAGGCGGTCTGGCCATCATCGGTACGGAGCGTCACGAGAGCCGCCGTGTGGACCGTCAGTTGCGCGGACGTTCCGGACGTCAGGGCGATCCGGGCTCCAGCGTCTTCTACGTCTCGCTTGAGGATAACCTGATGCGCCTCTTCGCCAGCGACCGCATCGCCTCCGTCATGGACCGCATGGGATTCAAGGAGGGCGAGATGCTGGAACACAAGATGATCAGCAAGTCCATCGAGAATGCGCAGAAGAAGGTGGAGGAGAACAACTTCGGCATCCGTAAGCGTCTGCTTGAGTACGACGACGTGATGAACAAACAGCGCTCGGTGGTCTATACCAAGCGCCGTCACGCCCTCATCGGCGAGCGCCTCGGCATGGACATCAGCAACATGATCTGGGACCGCTGCGTGGAGGCCATTGAGAATAACGACTACGAGGGCATCAAGGAGCAGCTCTTCCGCGTCCTCGCCATGGAGACGCCCTTCACCGAGCAGGAATTCCACGATACCCCCGCTCAGGAGCTGGCCGAGAAGACCTTCGCCCAGGCTATGGAGAACTTCAAGCGCAAGACCGATACGCTGGCAGGCATCGCCAACCCCGTCATCCAGCGCGTCTATGAGGAGCAGGGCAACCGCTACGAGAATATCCTCATCCCCATCACCGACGGCAAGCGCCTCTATCAGATTCCCGTCAACCTGAAGGCTGCCGCCGAGAGCGAAGGCAAGGAGGTGGTGAAGTCGTTCGAGAAGGCCATCATGCTCCATGTTATCGACGAGGCCTGGAAGGAAAACCTCCGCGAACTGGACGAACTGAAGCACTCTGTGCAGAACGCCTCGTACGAACAGAAAGACCCGCTGCTTATCTTCAAGCTCGAGTCCGTCAACCTGTTCGACGCGATGGTCAACAAAATCAACAATCAGACCGTCAGCATCCTCATGCGCGGACAGATTCCTATCCGCGAACCGGAACAGGTGCGCGAAGCCCCTCCCCAGACGCGCGCCCAGCGCCGTCAGCAGTACCACGAGAACAAGGGTGCCGCTGCCGAGTCGCTTACCGACCGCAACCAACAGAACGCTGCCCGTCAGGACACGCGCGAGCAGCCTGTCCGTCAGCCCATCCGCAAGGAGGTTACCGTGGGGCGCAACGATCCCTGCCCCTGCGGCTCCGGCAAGAAGTATAAGAACTGCCACGGACGGTTTGCGTAAATTGAAGATTGAAAATTGAAGATTAAAGATTGAAAACAGTCTGGAATGAAGAATAAAGAGTTTTGTATGCAGCATTCCGACGGCCTGTCTCGCATACGACGTGCCGCTTGCAAGGCTCTTTATTTTTCTTTTTTCATTTTTTCCTTATTTATCTCCTGCGTCAGCATCAAATACGTTGCCATTGAGCAGTTTGTCCCGGCCCCCTATCCGATGCCCGAGGGCCTGAGCATAGCTGTACTCAATAACCTCAGCCCCCATAACATCTCCTTTCTCGACGAAGATGTCTATGCCTATTCCTTCGATGGCGATTCGCTCATGGAGTATGTGGCACAGGCTTTTGCCGATGCGGAGCTGTTCAGCGAAGTTGTCGTGCTCGACTCGTGCATCTATCCTCAGGGCGACACCATCTACCACCAGTTGAAGGAACAGGAGGTGCGCTATCTCTGTGACCTCCTCGCGGTGGATATGCTCTACGTCTGCGACTATGGCTGTGTCACTTCGTGGGGGCCTGAAGCCATCGACGGCGAGCGTAAGGCCTACATCGCCTCTCACCTCTATGTCCCCAATGGGGAGGTGCATATCAAGGAGCTTGATCCTTCGCGCCCGTTAATGTTCATCCTCTACCAGTACTTGACTCGTGGCACCTATCGTACTCGTCATGAGGCCGATCGTTGGATTGAGCGTTCCTATCCCATCGTGAGCCGGATGGCTGTCGAGTGCTTCGCCTCTCATTGGGAGTCGCGCGACCGTCTTTTTTTCCATGGCACCAGCCCCAACCTGCGCGAGGCCACGGTCTGTGTCCGCGACGGCGATTGGGACGGCGCCTATCACTACTGGCAGCGGCAGGCTCAGAAACGTAGCCCCCGCCAGCGTCTCATCTCCCTTTACAATCAGGCACTCTATCACGAGATGAACGACAGCGTCGACCTCGCCCTCCGCACGCTTGACCTGGCTGACACCTATGCTTCTGATACCATGGCTGTTGATACCCTTGCCTTGCGCGAATGGTTTAATGTCGACCTCGCTATCGGTGATTATCCCTACACGGATCATCAGCGAATTGTCAACTACCGTAACCTCCTCCGTGACCGCAAGGTAGAGCTCCAGAAACTTGATTCTATTATGTCCAATCCCTAATACCTGATAATTTATTTCTAATTCCTAATTATTCCATCCTCCCATGCTCTCCCTTGCCGACATCCTTCAGACCATTGTCCGCACCTACACCCGTGCAGACGAAGACGTAGTGCTAACCGACATCCACTTCCAGCCTGTCCAGGACACGGGCGAACTGTTTGTCTTCGATGATGAAGACCAGCCTATTGCTCACACCGTAGTAGAGTCGTGGGCCGACCTGCCTGACGACGCCTTCCTCCTCACCGTGCGTGCCGACCTTGAGCAGGCCATTGCCGCAGCAAACGCCGACGGCGCCCTCGAACGTCTCTCCATCTTCCGCCCCTACAGCCTTGTTCTTGTCGATGACGAGCGCGAAACCATCTGCGACCTTCTTCTCGTCGACGACGATACCCTCATCCTTTCCGACCAGCTCCTCTCCGATCTCGACTCCGACCTCGACGCCTTCCTCGACAACCTGTTGGACGATACTTCGGCTGATAGTTTCTAAAAAACATCTACACAATCTACACGAACCACGTATGTGGTTCATATATAGGTATTTAATTCGTGCAGATGATTGAATTTATCTACACTATCTACACAATCTACACGCATTCTCCCCAATTCTTGAAAAGAGTGGCATATTATTTATGCATGAAGTCATTTTATAGAGCCGTTTTGCTGGCGTTTGACGTGGTCTATAAACAGCGCCCGTGTTTATATAAACAGGACTCCTGTCTATAAATAGTTGCTTGCTCTGAGAAATTATTTGCCTGTGCTGGGTAAAAAAGAGAAAACATTCATTTTACAATACATTTGCCATTTTTTAGAAAATTGTTTTGTGCATTGAACATTTGTAGATTCGAGAAAATAATTGTACTTTTGCAGACGTAATCATAAATCCCATAAAACAATTACTATTATGACTCATAAACTGCTGTTTTTTATCCTTGCGCTTGGGCTGATAGGGTGCGCGGGCGATGGCGCTCGTGAACAGGCGGCGAGCGAGGCTGGGCAGGGTGAGAGTATCTCATTGGGTGAAGGGACGTTGCAGCTGCTGCCGCTTGCGGAGGGGGCTGTACGCGTGCGCTATACGTTGGGCGACATCGAGCCGCTGGAGGAGCTCATTTATACGGAACAGGTGGCGTGCCCGAAATATAAGGTCCAGCGAAGCGAGACGGAAACCAGACTGACCATGCGGCAGATGGAGGTAAGGCTCGACCATGCGACGGGGCAGCTGACATTCCTCGACGCGAAGGGGCATGTGCTGCTGCAGGAATTGCCTGCCGGCAGGAAGGCAAAGACGACGCAGATGCGCGGCATGAAGGTGCTCGATGTGGAGCAACGTTTCCTCTCGCCTGATGACGAATGCCTGTTCGGCACGGGACAGTTCCAGGACGGCTACTTGAACATCCGCGGGCTGAGCCGACGACTGACACAAGTGAACACACAGATTTCCATCCCCTTCATCCTCTCCAGTAAGGGCTATGGCCTGCTTTGGAACAATTATGGTCTGACGGAGCTGAATCCCTCTCCCAACAGCCTGACGCTCATCCCATCGAACGAGAAGGGCGAGGCCTACGAGGTGACGGCAACGGGCACCACGGGCGCCGTGCGCGAAAGGCGAGTCATGGACACATTTTCGGGTCAGATAGAGGTAACGGAGGCGGGCGACTATGCCCTGCTGCTCGACATGGGGCAGACGATGAGCCGCCGTCAGTATCTGGCTATTGACGGGCAGGTACTCACGGATCAGCGTAACCTCTGGCTGCCGCCCACGACGTCGCTCATCGTGCCCCTCGAGGCGGGCATGCATACCGTCGTCGTGAAGGGCGTGCAAGGCGACCGTCCCACAATGGGCTGGGGCAGGGTAGAGGCGCAGACTGTGCTCCATTCGCCTGTGGCACAGGCGCTCGACTATACCGTCTTTGCCGGCACGCCCGACGAGGTCGTCGCCACCTATCGCAAGCTCACGGGCCCTGCGCCGCTCATGCCCGACTGGATGCTGGGCTACGTACACTGCCGCGAGCGCTACCACTCGCAGCAGGAACTGCTGGAGAACGCCCGCATGTTCCGCGAGAAGGACATCCCCGCCAGCGTCATCGTGCAGGACTGGCAATGGTGGGGACGGACGGGCTGGAACTCCATGCAGTTCGACCCCGAGCTCTTCCCCCAGCCGAAGGAATTGGTGGACGAGCTGCACGGGATGAACTTCCGCATGATGCTCTCTGTGTGGTCGAAAGTCGACAGGAACAGCACGCTGGGGCGCGAATTCGCCAAGCGTAACTATTACATCCACGGAACGGACTGGATTGATTTCTTCCGTCCCGAAGCGGCGCAGTTCTATTGGACGAACTTCCGCGACAGCCTCGTACGGAAGTACGGCATCGATTCGTGGTGGCTGGATGCCACAGAGCCTGAGAACGATGACCTTGTCGGACGCCGTGTGGCAGGTGGCACGCTGCCGGGCGAGCTGGTGCGCAACGTCTATCCTGTAAAGGTGGTCAGTACCGTCTATAACGGGCTGTGCGAGGAAATGCCGGGGAAGGTACCCGTCATCCTCACGCGTAGCGCGTTTGCCGGCATGCAACGCTATAATGCCGTCACGTGGAGCGGCGATGTGGGGAACGACGGCGAAACGCTACGACGTCAGATTGTGGGCGGACTGGGCTATATGGCCTGTGGAATGCCATGGTGGACCTACGATGCCGGAGGCTTCTTCCGTCCAGGCAACCAATACACAGATGCCGCCTATCAGGAGATGATGCTCCGCTGGATAGAGTGTAGCGTCTTCCTGCCCATTATGCGCGTGCATGGATACATCAGTAATACCGAGCCGTGGAACTATCCGGTAGAGACGGAGCAGATCTTCACGGAGTGCATCCGCCAGCGGACGGAGCTGCTGCCATATCTCAGGAAATGTGCCAAGCGCGTAGCCAAGGAGGGCTATACGCTGATGCGCCCGCTGGTGTTCGACTTTGCCGACGATGTCGAGGCCCTGCGCCAGCAGACGGAGTATATGTTCGGCCCGCGCTATCTCGTCTGCCCCGTCACGGAGGCAGGTGCCACGGAATGGCGCGTCTATCTGCCCCACAATCCCCGTGGCTGGGACGACCTCTACACACAAGTCCACTACGACGGAGGCCAGTACATCACCATCCCCCTCACCCTCGATAAGATACCCGTGTTTGTGAGGAAGTGATTCCCCCTTGGTTAGATCCCACGATTGCAAATATATCTTAAATAGCCCTTTCAGAGGGCGGATTTAGGGGGCGCTTTTTTCGTTATGCGAAAAAATATGCGTAATTTTGCGCGATTTTTTTCATTCGCATAAAAATAAGTATAATGAAAACTAGAAAAATGACGATGACGCTGGTGCTGGCGTTGGCGCTGATGCCTGCTTGGGTTAGCGAGGCAAGCGGGCAGGAAGCCCTGCGGCTGACGTTGGAACGGGCCATTGAGATTGCGCTGGCTGACAACCCCACCATAAAGATTGCTGAGCAGGATATCCAACTGAAGGAGATGGCCAAGCTGGAGACCACCATGGGGCTGCTGCCCGAGGCCAGCCTGGCCGGCTCGTACCAGCGCACCATCGAGAAGCAGACGATGGTGATGAACAACATGCAGTTCAAGGTGGGTGTCAACAACATGTATACCGGCGGCCTCACCGTCAGCCTGCCCGTGTTTGCCCCGGCGCTCTATAAGAGTATGACGCTGACGCGCACGGACGTGGAACTTGCCATGGAACAGGCACGCGCCTCAAAACAGGACCTTGTGTGTCAGGTCACCAAGGCCTTCTACCAGCAGATGCTGGCGCAGGACAGCTATGCTGTGCTCCAGAAGAGCTATGCCCAGAGCGAGGAGAATTTCCGCATCGTTTCTGCCAAATACGACGAAGGTCGTGTGAGCGAATATGACAGAATCAGCGCCGAGGTGCAGATGCGTAACCTGAAGCCCTCTGTCATTAGCGCCCGAAACGCCGTCGATCTGAGCCAACTGCAACTGAAGGTGCTGATGGGCGTGACGGCAGACGTGGATGTCGTCGTGGAAGGCAACCTCAAAGACTACGAGGAGCAGATGTACGCCTCGATGCTGGGGCTCGACAGCCTGTCGTTGGAACGCAACAGCTCCCTCATGCAGTTGGACCTCAACAGCCGCTTGCTGCGCAACACACTCTCCGTTCAGAAGCAGAACTTTATGCCCAACGTCGCCCTGCAGTTCAACTATATGTACACCTGCATGGCAGACAACTTCGACTTCGGAACCTACAACTGGAACCCCTACGCCAACGTCTCCCTGAGCGTGAGCGTTCCCCTCTTCAGGTACAGCAATTTCAGCACAGTCAAGAAGACGCGCCTGCAGATGAACCAACTGCAACTGAACCGCGACTATGCCGAGCGCCAGTTGCGTATGCAGATGAACACCTACTTGAACAACATGACTGCCAGCGCCGAGCAGGTAAGCTCGAACAAGGAGGCTATCGCGCAGGCGCAAAAAGGGCGCGACATCGCCCAGACGCTCTACGACGTGGGGCGCGGCACGGTACTTGAGCTCAACAGCGCCGAGGTGGCGCTCACTCAGAGCGAACTCACCTACAGCCAATCCGTCTTCGATTGGCTGACAGCCAAAGCCGATCTGGACAAGCTGACGGGAGAAGACTACGTGGAATAAAGGAATGTGAGTGATTAGGGCAAGATGAATGCAAGAGAGTATCTGGAAATATTGCATATTGCAGAGCGACTGAAGGACACACCCCGTCATTGCACCACCACAAAGGGGAGGACGGAAAGTGTGGCTGAACATAGCTGGCGTGTTGCGCTTATGGCATTTCTTCTTACACATCAATTTCCTGAGATTGATTGCAATAAGGTTGTCGGTATGTGCTTGATTCATGATTTGGGAGAGTGCTTCACGGGGGATATCCCCACCTTCCTTAAGACAGAGAAGGACAGGAATGTGGAAGATTCCTTATTAGGGCAATGGGTATCATCACTACCTGTTGAAATATCAGTAGAACTCAAGGCATTGTATAGTGAGATGGATGCCCAACAGACGAAAGAGGCAAAACTCTATAAATCACTTGACAAACTGGAGGCCTTGATACAGCATAATGAATCGCCCTTGAATACTTGGTCAGAAAACGAATATGAACTGAATAAAACATACGCATTCGACACGGTGTCCTTTTCAGAATGGCTGAGTGGGCTAAGAAAAGAGATTCTTAAAGATACACTTGAAAAAATTGAAAACGAAAAATAATATGCGAAACAAAAGACTACAGCACAGCGTTCTGTTCCTGTTGGCAACCTGCATGATGGTCGCTTGCGCGGATGGGCAGAAGAAACAGAGTGGCGGTCCCGTCGGAGGCGAAAAGCCCAAGGTGCGCCTGGCAGCCGTCAACAAGCGGGCCGTCGACCAGGTGCGCGACTACACCTGCACCGTCGAGGCCGAAGTGAAGAACAACATCGCCCCGCAGACACCCGGGCGCATCAGCCGCATCTTCGTCGAGGTGGGCGACCACGTCGTCAAGGGCCAGAAGCTGGTGCAGATGGACGCCTCGTCGCTGCGTCAGCTTGAGCTCCAGATTGCCAACCAGAAGACCGACTTCGAGCGCATCGAGAAGCTCTACAAGATTGGCGGTGCCAGCAAGGCCGAGTACGACAACGCCAAGATGTCGCTCGACATCAACGAGACCAGCTATGCCAACCTGAAGGAGAACACCACGCTGCTGAGCCCCATCACGGGCATCGTGACGGCCCGCAACTACGACAACGGCGACCTCTACGCCGGCAGCCCCGTGCTCACCATCCAGCAGATACGTCCCGTGAAGCTGCTCATCAACGTCAGCGAGCAGTATTTCAGCCGCGTGCAGAAGGGCGACCGCGCCGTCATCCGTCTCGACGCCCTGCCCGGCAAGGAATACGACGCCAAGGTGACGCTGGTCTATCCGACCATCAACGCCGCCACCCACACCTTCCCCGTCGAGCTGAGCCTGCCCAACGTCGACGAGGCCGTGCGCCCCGGCATGTTTGCCCGCGCCACCCTCAACTTCGGCACCGAGCAGCACGTCGTGGTGCCCGACCAGGCCATCGTCAAGCAGCCCGGCAGCGGCGAGCGTTTTGTCTATACCTATAACAACGACGGCACCGTCAGCTACATGAAGGTCGAGCTCGGACAGCGTCTCGACGACAGCTACGAGCTGCTGAGCGGCGTCAGCGACGGTGCACGCATCGTCGTCGCCGGACAGAGCAAGCTCGTCGACGGCGCCGAAGTGCAGGTGGTGGAATGATACTTTTTAATGAAAAATGAAGAATGAAAAATGAAGAATAAATAGCTTTGCAATCGGAATGTTGCACGCAGGACATTCTATTTTTCATTCTTCATTCTTCATTTTTCATATAAATAAAATTCTCAACTAACAACATCCGACTATGAGTCTATACGAAGGTTCGGTCAAACGGCCGATTATGACCTCACTGATATTCACGGCCATTGTGGTGATGGGCGTCTTCTCGCTCACCAAGCTGCCCGTGAACCTCTTCCCCGACATCGACACGAACACCATCATGGTGATGACGTCCTACAGCGGTGCCTCGGCCGAGGACATCGAGCAGAACGTCACCCGCCCCCTCGAGAACACGCTGAACACCGTCGGCAACCTGAAGCACCTCACCAGCCGCTCGTCCGAGAACGTCTCCATCATCACGCTCGAGTTTGAGTATGGCTACGACATCGACGACCTCACGAACGACGTCCGCGACAAGCTCGACATGGTGAAGCGCGCGCTGCCCGACGGGGCCACCGACCCCATCATCTTCAAGTTCGACTCGGACATGATGCCCATCCTGCTCCTCTCCGTGCAGGCCGACCAGAGCGTCAACGGTCTCTACAAGATTCTCGACGAGAACGTGGCCAACCCGCTGGCGCGCATCGCGGGCGTGGGCAGCGTCAGCATCGGCGGCGCACCCGAGCGCGAGATCTACGTCTATTGCGACCCCGTCAAGCTCGAGGCCTACAACCTCACCGTCGAGGCCATCTCGAACATCATCACCCAGGAGAACCGCAACATCCCCGGCGGCTCGTTCGACGTCGGCAACGAGACCTTCCCCCTGCGCGTCGAGGGCGAGTTCAACGACCCCCGCGAGATGGAGAACATCGTCGTGGCCAGCGTGGCCGGCAGCGACATCTACCTGCGCGACGTCGCCGAGGTGGTCGACACCCTGCAGGAACGCGGACAGATGTCATTCACCAACGGCGTCCGCGGCGCCACCATCATCGTACAGAAGCAGTCGGGCGCCAACTCCGTCGAAATCTGCAACAAGGTGAAGAAGATGCTGCCCGAGCTCGAGCGCAACCTCCCCTCCGACGTCCACATCGGCATGATCAACGACACCTCCGAGAGCATCATGAACTCCATCGGCTCGCTCGAAGAGACCGTCTTCTTCGCCCTGCTGTTCGTGGTGCTGGTGGTGCTGTTCTTCCTTGGCCGCTGGCGCGCCACGTTCGTCATCGCCATCACCATCCCCCTCTCGCTCATCGCCTCGTTCATCTACCTGCTGCTCAGCGGCGGCTCGCTCAACATCGTCTCGCTCTCGTGTCTCTCCATCGCCATCGGCCTCGTGGTCGACGACGCCATCGTGGTGCTCGAGAACACGACTACCCACATCGAGCGCGGCGCCGACCCCAAGCAGGCCGCCATACACGCCACCAACGAGGTCGCCATCTCCGTCATCGCCTCCACGCTGACCATGATTGCCGTCTTCCTGCCCCTGACGATGGTGAAGGGCATGGCAGGCATGATGTTCAAGCAGCTCGGCTGGATGATGTGCGTCATCCTCACCGTCTCGACCACCAGCGCCCTCTCGTTCACGCCCATGCTCTGCTCGCAGATGCTCAGGCTGAAGAAGAAGCGCAGCCGCTTCATGGAGCGCGTGTACGGCCCCATCGAGCGCTTCCTCGACCGTTTCGACCGCTGGTACCAGCGCCGCCTCAACTGGTGCGTGCGCCATCGCGGCTGGATCATCGGCGTCTGCGTCGTCATCTTCGCCGCCAGCCTCCTCACCGTCCGCACCCTCGGCACCGAGTTCTTCCCCTCGAGCGACGACAGCCGCCTGACCATCAAGGTGTGGATGCCCATCGGGACGCGCACCGAGCGCAGCCAGCAGGTCGCCGAGGAGCTCGCCGAGAAGTGGCGCGCCGACTTCGGCAAGGACACACGCGTCATCAACTACACCGTCGGACAGGCATCCGAGGACAACACCTTCGCCTCGATGCAGGACAACGGCACACACATCATCTCCTACAACGTCCGCCTGAAGAACCCCAGCGAGCGCAAGGTGACGGCCTTCGACGTCGCCGCCATCATCCGTGCCGACCTCGGCGCACGGCCCGAGATTGACCGCTTCACCGTCAGCGCCGGCGGCGGTGCCGGCATGGGCGGACAGTCCACCGTCGCCTTCGAGGTCTATGGCTGGGACTTCACCGAGACCGACAACGTGGCCAAGATGCTGCGCACCGAGCTCAAGAAAGAGCCCGGCGTGGCCGAGGTGCGCATCAGCCGCGACGAGTACCAGCCCGAGTACCACGTCGAGTTCGACCGCGAGAAGCTCGCCCGCCACGGACTCAACATGTCCACCGCCGCCACCTACCTGCGCAACCGCATCAACGGCGCCACCGCCTCCTACTACCGCGAGGACGGCGAGGAGTACGACATCAAGGTGCGCTTCGCCCCTGAGTTCCGCACCTCCATCCAGGACATCGAGAACATCCTGCTCTACGGCTCGCAGGGCAACGCCGTCCGCGTCAAGGACGTCGGCACCGTCGTCGAGAGCTTCACCCCGCCCACCATCCAGCGCAAGGACCGCCAGCGCATCAACACCGTCACCGCCATCGTCGAGAAAGGCTTCCCCATGAGCACCGTCGTCGAGGCCGGACAGCGCATCATCCGCGAGGGCGACATCCCCCTCGGCGTCACCGTCGGCATCGCCGGCGACTTCGAAGAGCAGCAGGACTCCTTCTCCGACCTGCTCCTGCTCGGACTGCTCATCCTCATGCTCGTCTATATCGTCATGGCGGCACAGTTCGAGAGCTTCTCCGACCCGTTCATCATCATGCTCAGCGTGCCCTTCGGCGTGGGCGGCGTGCTCATCGCCCTATGGCTCAGCGGCACCACCCTCAACCTGATGAGCGCCCTCGGCATGGTGCTGCTGCTCGGCATCGTGGTGAAGAACGGCATCGTGCTCATCGACTACATCCGTCTCTGCCGCGAGCGCGGGCAAGGCGTCGTCAAGGCCGTCGTCACCGCCGGCCGCAGCCGTCTGCGCCCCGTCCTCATGACCACCCTCACCACCATCCTCGGCATGGTTCCCATGGCCGTCGGACGCGGCGAGGGCTCCGAGCTCTGGCGCCCACTCGGCGTCAGCGTCATCGGCGGACTGACCCTCTCCACCGTGCTCACCCTCATCCTCGTGCCCGTCGTCTATTGCACCTTCGCCGGAGGACAGATCAAGCGCCAGCGCCGCAAGCACGCCCGCCAGCTCGCCCTCGACGCCTACTGGAAAGAGAACAAGTCCAAACACATCAAGGCAGCGAAAAAGTAAATTTCTTCAATCTTCAATTCATAAATGAAAGCCATATTTATAGCCTACGACCAAGCGTATAAAGAGCGCATCCAGACGCTCCTCGACCATAACGGCTGCCGGGGTTTCAGCATGTTTCCGCAGGTGCAGGGACGCGGCAGCGTCAGCGGCGACCCCCACTACGGCAGCCACGCCTGGCCCTCGATGAACAGCGCCATCCTCACCATCGTCGACGACGCCCGCGTCGATGCCCTCCTCGACGCCCTCCACGCCCTCGACCTCGAGACAGAGAAGCTCGGCCTCCGCGCCTTCGTCTGGGACATCGAGAAAACCATCTGACGCCCCCGCCAGCAGCGGGCATTCATCCCCTCCGCTCTCCTTCGCGGACACACGGACAGAAACAGGGTAACACCGCATGTGTTGGTGTTACCCTGTTACCGTGATACCGTGTTACCGTGACACCGCGCGTTTACTGCACGGGATAGAGGCTGCTCTTGACGTTCTGGAACTTGGCGTTGGCGATGGCGCGCTTCAGCTTCGGGCTCTGACGCCAGCGGATGCCCACGCCCTTAATGTACGTGCCCGGATCGAACGCGTCCGTGGGGATGACGGACTGGGCGAAACACTTGCTCTTGACGTTCGCCTCGATGATGCCCAGGTCGGTGACGCCGTCCTTGAGGTCGCACATCTGCCCCGCCAGAAGATGCTCGCGCAGATGCATACCCATGGCGCTGACGACGGCCACGATGTCGGCACGCGTGCACGTGGTGTCACGCTCGATGGCCTGCACAATCTGGACGGGCGTCAGCGACTGCTCGCTGTAGGCGCGGTTGCAGGCATAGTCCACACCCTCGGCACCCTTCGGGTTACTGCACCCGACAACTTTATACTTGATAGACATAGGGGAAATTAGGAATTAGGAATTAGGAATTAGGAATTGGCAGCCTCCCCCTTACCCCTCCTGAAGGAGGGGGGACTGATTACTACCGCTCGGGTCCCCTTCCCTTTAGGGGAGGGCTGGGGTGAGGCTTCGGGGAGAGAGGCTATTCGTCAGGACATCAGCTCCGAGGGGTCGCGGCGCAGGGTGGCGTAGCGGCGGATGTACTTCTTCAGGTCGGCACTGGGCTGGAAGGCCACGCGGTAGCCCTTGATGTAGCTCTGCGGACGGAAGCCGTCCGTGGGGATGGCCGACTGGGCGAAGCACTTGCTCTTGAGCGAGGGACGGAACGAGCCGAAGTTCTGCATCGTCACCGTACGGCCCTGCAGGATGCCCTGCTCAATCTCGTAGATGTAGGCGCTGATGACGGCCACCACGTCCGCTTCGGTGACGGTGGTGGAATGGCTGACGTCGGCAGCCAGCTCTTTCAGGCTGTACGTGCCCGACTTGGTGGCGCGGTTGCAGGCGTACTCGACACCCTCCGCACCCTTCGGGTTCGTGCACCCGACAACTTTGTAATGGATAGGCATAATGGAAATTAGGAATTAGGAATTTGGAATTAGGAATTATGAGCCTCACCCCAGCCCTCCCCTAAAGGGAAGGGAGCGCGAGCGGAAGTAATTAGTCCCCCCTCCTTCAGGAGGGGACGGGGGAGGCTTGGTCGGCGAGTTCGACGGTGGCGTTGTCGGCCATCCAGCGGCGGATGCCGATGAAGGGGATGAAGCGCAGGCGGAAGCCCTTGATGATGGTCTGCACGCGGAAGCCGGGCTGCTGCACCGTCTCGGCAGGCGTCAGCCGCGAGTCGACGTTGATGAAGAAGCGCCCCAGGCCGCGGTACTCCACCGAGCAGCCCTCGAGCAGACGGCGCTTGGTGTGCTCGATGAGGGCCTCCATGGCCGCCGCCACGTCGGCACGCGTCAGCGAACAGCTGTGGGCGATGTCGTCAGCCATCATGTCGAACGTGTAGAGCCCCGCCGACATGTGCTGCGCGGTCACCCCCGCGCCCCCGGCCTTGCGGGGATTGGTGTTGTGGTTGAGAATGCATTTCAGTGACATGGCTTTGTTGGGTGTGTCAAGAAGTTGTTTTTTTTTATGAACAGAGAAGAGGATATATGGCGGTGGCGGGAAAGAAGAGAAATTTTGGAACGTACTTCAGGAAAATCCAAAGCTGCATCTGAACGTTCCTGAGCGCGGCGGCGAAGTGGGAGGCGGCACGCGCGGCCCGCGCCGCATTACGTCATGCCCTCCATATATATAGTATCCCGAAAAAATCGAAAAATTACGATTTTACCCCATTTTTTTCAACTTTTTTCAAAATAGCACTCACAGCGCCTTCTCGCCGGGGGGGGCGTCGCGGTATCAGGTATCACGGTATCACGGTATCACACAGACACCCTCACTTTCGCCGCCCCTGTTTCTATAGGTGGTTTATATTATATATTTATATCAAAGAAAAAAGAGAAATACAAAGAGAACAAAGAAAGTAAAAAAGGGTGAAACGGGTATCATAGGTGTCTGCGTGATACCGTGATACCTGATACCGTGATACCCCCCACACCCCGTCATCCCTGCCGTCAGCCTGTCGGCTGTCCATCCTGTTATAGACATCGTTGAGATCGACCACATAAATCTGCAAGCAGAGGTCACGTATCTGGCATGAAATAACTCAAATATCAGCATATTTATGAACTTTTATTGTTGATGTTCAAATTTATTGTGTAACTTTGTGTGCAAAATATGACAAATTGAATAATACCGTCAATTTTGCAAAAGGAAAATAGTTAATGTACACATCAACCGCATCAAAACGATTTTCGGCAGAGAAAGAGGCAAGTCTATTGAATGGCTATAAGAAAAGATTGACCGCAATACTAGAAATAATTGCAGTATGATAATCCATAAAAAGTAGTAGGAGATGACAAAATACAGCGCAAATAATATAATTAACAAGAATTCGAAAGCTTATCATGACATCGTCAGTTTTCAAAAGACACTCGGAGATATTATAGATGAGAACAGATGTGATGAAAGTCAATATCCTATCATCCTATTTCCTAATAGTTTAGTGGATTACATTGATGAATTTCGTGACCTTGATCCTGACAAATATCTTTCTGTTGGAAATATTATGAACTTCATTATTAAAAATGGCGAAGATACAGAAACGATACAGAACGATTGGCAAAAGTATAAGAACGAGCCAATAGTACCTACATTATACGTCCCAAGGCCCAGAACTCCCCAAAAGAAAGTTGCGCATAAACATGAGGTGCTCACCAAACAAAAGGAAGAAATTAAAGTATTCCGTCCTGGAGGTTGTTTGATCTTGTCAAGTTTGTTATTTCTCATTTTGTTAGTTATGACTATCGCAAACAAAGATGCGGGCTATATTCTATATTTCCTTTTGTGGATTCCGGCAATACTTTTAGGTGTAGCACAGGAGGGATTGGGTGAAAAAATCAAAAAAACAGTATTTCGAAAACGAAGCAAAGAGGACATTAAACGTGATGAAGAAAAAGCGGAATTCGATTATCAGCAGCAAATGGATATATTCGAAGAAGATTACCAAAAACAATTAGAATACAACAAAAAACTGCCCACTTTGATAAAGCAATATGAGGAGGAATATGAGATAGAGAAAGAAAAATTTCAAAAAAAGATAGAAGAACGAGAGGATTATTGGAATAAACTACCAATATTAATTGACAAGGAATTCTGCCGTGCATTTTCTTGCATGATATTGGAAAAAATATCTACGCAGGTTGAGTATAAACGCATAGACCAAGAAAACATGCCTCAAAAAGGTGCAACAGAGGATACACTTTTTTATGCCCTCATGAAATATGGAGTGACAGACATTAAAACAGATGTGTTTGTCAATGATTATTACCCAGATATAGCAATCATTGGATGTGGCTATATGATTGATATAGAAATAGATGAACCTTACACCCATAAAACAAAGAGACTTACTCATTACATAGGATGCGGAGATGAGGAACGTAATGCCAAATTCCAAGAGACGGGAGCATTTGTTATCCGTTTCTCTGAAGAACAAATAACTAATAATTTGGGTACATGTGTAGAAATTGTATCCAAAATCCAGGGTTTTGCAAAGACTGGTAATTGTATTTATTTGAATGAAGTTCAAAAGTTGTACTATTCAATAGCTCAAGATCGTTGGACTAAAGAAGATGCACGATGTTATATGATAGAAGACAGTAGAGAAAAACAAAAAAGAAAAGAAAATGGGAACTGACACGTTATATATAATTGGTAACGGATTTGATCGCCATCATGAAATCAAATCAAGTTATTTGGATTTCAAAGAATGGTTAAACATCAACAATCATCCATTATTTGAAAAAGCAGATTTGGCATTTAGAAACAATACCGAATTCTGGAGTGATATGGAAACACAGCTTGGGCATTTGGACACAGAGCAGTTTCATAAAGATAATTTCAAAGAAATAAGTTTACCTGCAAATAAGGATTTCTACTTTAGCGACTTTCAAAATCATTCATCGGAGAAGGCATTAAGAATAATGGTTGAAGAGTTCATTGAGAATCTTAAGCTGTGGGTTCTTTCCTTTGATTATTCCTATGTGAAAGCTGATGTCAGTCTCAATAAAAATGCATTCTTCATTACGTTCAACTATACTGATACATTGGAAACGTGTTATGGAGTGCCCAATAATCAAATCCTTTATATACATGGGAGAGCAAACTCTAATGATAAGCTTATTTTAGGTAGCGGTGTAAGTTCTGGAGACATACTTGAAAATGTTTTTTGTGGTGAATATACAGGTGATGAAGATTTTGACAATCTGATTATGGAAGCGGGAAAACTAAAGAAACCTGTTTATCCGATTATACATAAGAATTCTCAGGTTTTCAAGAAACATAATGAACTTGAAAAAATAACCGTTATTGGATTTTCGTTTTCAGAAATAGATATCCCGTATTTGGAACGTCTAAATTCTCTAAATCCACAGGTTGCAAAATGGAATTTGTGTTTTCACACATTTGGGGATTTGCGTAGAATTGTCAAGTTCATAAAAACGAGTGGAATATCATGCGACAGAGTGCAGTTGAATTGTTTTTAAAGTGAGAGCATATGACGAACGAGATATTCATCATAGAAGTAGACTCCGATGGGGTAATCGCAAATCACAAGGACATGCACTTCGATAGATTTCAGGCAATCGACAGGGTGTAAAACGTTATAAATTAAAAGAATACTATGGCACTAGCAATAAACATAGAAGACCTGCTGAACAAGCAGAAAATTGAATCCAACAGGATAGAATTCAAGAAAGGTTGGAATCCGGCAAGCATATATCATAGTGTATGTGCTTTCGCAAATGATTTCGAAGATCTTGGCGGTGGATACATACTCGTGGGCGTAGATTGTGATAATACAGGTAGGGCAATCCGTCCTGTAGAAGGAGTTCCCGTTGAGAAGATTGACGGTATCCTTCAGGAGATGGTGGGCTATAACAATAAGTTGTCTCCATACTACATGCCCAGGACTAGCGTTGAGGACGTGGATGGTCGGGAGGTGCTGGTGATATGGTGTCCTGCGGGCATCAATAGACCTTACTCTGTGACTGAAAATGTAACGGCAAAGAGCGGCAGTAAGGATTACTTCTACGTCCGTAGTGGGACGAGTAGCATTATCGCTAAGGGTGATGTGCTTGACGAATTACGTGAGTTAGCCAGTCGTGTTCCCTTCGATGAGCGTGGAAATCCGGATATTACGGTGGAGGACATCTCCACGATTCTTTTGCGCGAATACTTGGTGAAGGTGGGTAGCAAACTGGCCAATGAACTATATCAGCGACCCTTGAATGAAATCTTGGAGCAGATGGACTTGTTTGTGGGCCCAACGGAAAACAGAATGCTGAGAAATGTGGCGGCGATGATGTTCTGCGAGGATCCATGCAAGTTTTTCAAACGGACACAGGTTGAGATAGTTTTTTTTCCTGAAGGGAGACTTAAGAACCCTAACAGCCTATACGAGGGACCGGTGATAACTGGCTCTGTGACGCAGATTATCAATCGCACACTTGAATACCTGAACCGTATGTTGGTGATGCAGACGGTCGTCAAGCCCAAAGATGATAACCGTAGTCAGAAGTTCTTTACATACCCCTATCAGGCATTGGAAGAAAGTGTCACGAATTCGCTTTATCACAGAGATTATCGCGAATGGGAACCTGTAGTGATTACAGTTGAGCCACAGGGAATTACCATCCAGAATGTGGGCGGTCCTGACCGAAGTATATCAAAAGCAGACATAGAGCGGGGTGAACTATTCATTTCGAAACGCTACCGTAACCGCAGACTAGGCGAATACTTGAAGGAACTGGATTTGACGGAAGGTAGAAGCACTGGAATCCCAACCATTCAGAACGAGTTAAAGGAAAACGGCTCTCCACGTGCTATAGTAGTAACTGATGAAGACCGCACTTTTTTCCGCATCACTATCCCATGTCATGAATTAGCCGGCAACATCATCGCAGACATTGCAAGCAAGGACAATTCACAAAAGGGTTCACAAAAAGATTCACAAAAGAGTTCACAAAAGAATCAGAATTCACAAATGATTATGGATATGATTCGACTGAACCCGAATGTGACTACTTCTGATATGGCAGAAAAGATTGGCATTTCACGCCGCACTATTGCAAAGATTACAAACAAGCTTCAAACTGAAGGTGTAATACGTCGCGTCGGAGCTCGAAAAGACGGTCATTGGGAAGTTATTGACAGAGAAAATTAAGAACAAAGGAAGCATGGATGTGTTATTAGGAAACAAAAACTAAGAAATACGTGACGAACAGGATATACGTCAACGACAATTGGCGGATATGCTGGATATAGATGTACCTATGTTCAACAGACAATCATGGGTCGGGGTATGCCTCATGCCCCCCTCCGCTCAGGCCGGAAAATTGTGGAAAAAGTGTGGATAACTTTTGCAGGAATCGTTTGGAGGTGTGAGGGGAATGTTGTATCTTTGTCGTATCTAACTGAGATGGCAATATGGCACAGGATAACACTCTCGAAGGGGCAGCGATGACGATGGAAACGCTTCAGCTGATTGACGACTATGAGACGCTCAAAGGCAAGTACGACGAACTGAAGAGAAAGTACGCGGCGTCGCGAAGCGAAAACGACGTGCTGCGCGAACAGATGGCGGCGCTGCACGAGCAGCAGGCCTACATGCTGCGCAACCCCCGGCCGTCGGCCGAGATGGAGCAGCAGATGGAGGCCCTCGCCGAACGCTGCGAAAAGGCAGAACGGCTGCTGGCGCTGCGCAACAGGGAACTGAGCGAGCTGCGGGCGGAACTGCAGCAGCGCACGGAGGCGCAGCAGACGGTGAACATCCACTCCGGAGGGCTGTACGTCAACACCCTCGACAAGCAGTTCAACGGCTTCAAGCCGGAACTGGTAAGCTAACACAAACACACAAAATCTGACACAACACTATGGGCGACAGGATTTTCAACATGGAAAAGGGTGCCATCTACATCGAGCACCTCGAGAACCAGGTCAACTACTTCACGACGGACAAGGTGCAGGTGGTCAACGCCTCGCCCTTGCCTCCCCCGGCCGAAACGGTCACACCTTCTCCCACTCCCACACCGCCGCTGACGCCGGAGGAGCGGACGCGGCAGAGCGTGCGCGACGCGCTCGGCACGATGGCGCGTAAGCTGCAGACGGAGGAGTTGAAGGACCTGCCCCGTACGGCCTTGTGGCAGGGCGTCTACCGCGTGCTGGAGGACCGCGGCATCGTCAAGGCCGAGGACTATGCAGGGTTCGGACGGTACATCAACGCGCTGGAGGTGGAGGGGATGACGCTGGCCGACAACGGCAAGAGCATCAGCAAGACCGACGGCGGCATACTGAGGAAACCGCTGGCAGAGTGGAACCCGACGAGTTTCGACGGCCGGAAGAGCACGTACGACCGGTTTCACCTGGCCGCCACCACCTTCGACGAAATCCTCACAGCGTGTATGAAAAACTGAGTAGACACGTAAAAGCGGTATCAGGTATCACGGTATCACGCGTAACACGCTGATACCGCAACGCACCACCCTCTCCCTCGTTCCCCCTCTTTGGGTGACGGGGGGGAGGTCTTTTTTTTCACACCCTCGGCTGAGGACGCCCCCCTCCTCACGGCCAAACTTGCGCTGGAACTAGGGCGACATGTACCGCAACGCCTGGGACAACGCTTCGTACTCGCAGGACTACATGAGCGACTCCACCTTCAGCGGACGCGTGAACCTCTTCCTCAACATCCTCGCCACGGGTACACCTGAGCAGGTGATGAAATTCTACGACAATCCCGAGAACGGACTGATTTCGCGCATCAGCATCTGCCCGATTGCCAATCAGGAATACGCCAGCATACCCGTGTGGAGCGAGCTGACCGACGACGAACAGCGGGAGTTCAACAACGTGATGGACTATGCCGACGCCCTGACCTACACGACCGACGACGAAGGGGTGGAGAGCATCAAGCCACGCACGGACATCACCGACGGGATGCTCTTCATCCACCATCCGCTGGAGGCGTGGCTCGAAGAGAAACGCCTGCTGGCGCTGCGTACCCAGGACCAGGCACTCGACCACTTCCGCAAACGCGAGGCCGTGAAGATGTTCCGTATGGCCATGGTATGTTACGGCTGTTTCAGCGGCAATCTGACCGATGCAAACCGTCAGGACATCACCGACTTCTGCCTGTGGTGGGGCGAGCAGGACCTGAAGAACCTCACCGACCTATACGGAGAAATGGTTAAGGACACCATGCAACGGAGCTACTCGAAAAAAGATGACATCTTTGCACGGCTGTCCGACACCTTCACGGCTGCCGACGTGGAAAAAGCCCGCACAGAGGCTCACATAGCCACACCCACAAAGGTGATTGTCTATCGATGGAAAAAGGCGGGACTGATTGCGAAGGACGAGGAAAACAACCTGTACCGCAAACTCGCCGACAGTAACACGGTAACACCGGTAACACGGTAACAAGGTAACAAGAAAGAGTGGCGGACATGCACATCGTGTCCGCCCTTTCCTTTATATAAATGCTCAAATAAATTGGACATTTCTCTCGCCTTGACCTTCGGTCTAAAATGCTCACGCTCGGCAAAAGAAAAATTTATTTTCTTTTTGCCCTCGCTTAATTGCATTTTTGCACTATCTTTAATCCCCCTTCGGGGGCTTTTAGATAGGGGTCGCCTCGGATAATTGCAAATAAATTTGCATTATCGCTCGGCTCACCCTATCTTTGTGGCATGATGAAGAACACGTGGCATAATCTGGCTTCTACCCTCGGCAGGAAATATCCGCTGCCTGCGGAGGGACGTGTGGCGAGGGACTGCCTGCTGTACTTCGCCCTCGTATTCCTGATCCTGCTCCTGCTCCAGCCCTTCGGCATTAGCGTCTATAAGGGGAGCAAGTTTATGGTGGCGTTGCTCTTCGGGGCGATGACGTTCGTGTGCAGCTTTGTCGTCAAGCGGTTCATCGTCGCCCCCTTGCAGAAGCGTGTGCCGACATGGCGCATCTGGCATCAGCTGACGGCGGTCGTCGCGATGGTGCTGATTATCGGGCTCGGCAATTATTTCCTCTATACCGTCCTGTTCCACACTCCGATAGACGTGGGGGGCTGTCTGGCGGTACTGTCGTGGACGTTTATAATCGGCGTGATCATCACCATCCTCTCTACCATGACGTCCTACCAGCGCCACATGCATGGGCAGCTGCACGACCTGCTCGACAAGACGACTCACGAGCAGGAGGGCACGACCGTCGTCCTCCACGACAACCGCGTCAGGGGGAACGACCTCGGCCTTCTCCTGAACGACTTGCTGTACGTCGAGGCGCAGAAGAACAACGTGGCCGTGTTCTACGTCGAGGGAGGACGTTTGGAGAGGAGGGAGATACAGAGCACGCTCTCGGCCGTGTTGGACGAGCTGAGCGACTACCCCAACATCTTCCAATGCCATCGCTCCTTCGTGGTGAACCTGAACAGCATCACCTCGGCGAAAGGGAACTCCAACGGCTACACGCTGGAGCTGGGGGGGGGGCTTGCGACGGTACAGGTGTCGCGTTCGTTTGTGTCCAAACTGAAGTCTTTTATCTCCTGAGGAGGAGGGGGCGGTTAGTTTTTCGTCCGCCGACGTTAGCCATCCGTCCCTGGCGTTTGGAGGGACGGTTTTCAGGCGTTATCTTTGTGGGCGAAATCAAAATCATTTACTAACCACTAATAAAAAAATGTCATGAAACGTATTTTCATTACCCTTCTGGTGGCGCTATCGACAGTCGGCCTGTCGAACGCCCAGACAACACAAAAAGTCAGCTATGGCGATCTCAAAGGTAGTTATAACCCTAAGGAGTATGTCCGTCAGGCGACCGACCCGTACAACGTGGGCTGGTACGGGGTATCGTCGTTCTTCCTTCCCGGCATAGGGCAGCTGCTGTCGGGCGAGACGTGGCGCGGACTGGCGTTCATGGGCGGAGAGGCGGTATTGCTCTCCATCGTGAAAAGCGCAGCCGACAACCTAGAGAGCCTTGCCATCACCAACGAAAAGGGGATTCTCACCGGTTTTACCGACGAGGCGGCAGGAAGGAAGAACATGATTGTCCTGCTCAGCGCCCTCGGAGCGGACCTGGGGCTTTCCATCTGGTCGTGCATCGATGCAAAGAGGGTGGTCAAGGTGAAGAACATGTATTACCAGGAGCTTCTGGGCCGCAAGGGCTCGGTGGAGATGAGCTTCACCCCGACGTTTTCCGCCTCGCCCACTCCGTCAGGTCCTCTTTCGCCCACAGCCGGCGTAGCGATAGGACTGCGGTTCTGACCCGCCGGTAGCCTTCCCCGGCCCCTCCGAAAGGAGGGGTGACTTTCAGTCCTTCCCTTCAGAGGAGGATTGTGAAGAGGCTAGGTATCTGCCTTAGCCTCTCCGTTTTCGTTGCGTTCCGCTACCGTGGTGACGCGGGCCTGCTGGAACAGCAGGGCGGCGTAGGGCTCGGCTCACCCTATCTTTAATCCCCCTTCGGGGCTTTTAGATAGGGGTCGCCTCGGAAAAATCCAAATAAATTTGGTTTTTCGCTCGGCTCACCCTATCTTTGCAACATGGAAAACTTTAACACCCAAATGTCATGAAAAAGAACTCATTTTTGTTACTCGCTTTCGCAGCTGTGCTGCCCGTCATCGTGGCCTGCCAAGGCAACGCCGGCTCGTCGTCCCCAGCCGCCGGAAAAACGGGCAAGACCTTCGTCACCCCCGCCGACGACTACACCACACCCTTCGATGCCCCGGCCTTCGGCAAGGCTGCCGAGGGGGGCGTCTATCTCGAACCCCTCTGCTGGTGGGTGGGCATGAAACAGCCCCTACAGCTGATGGCGCACGCCGACGGCATCGGCGACTGTGACGTCCGCATCGAGGGCGTCAGGGGCGTCAAGGTGAAGACCGTCCACAAGGCGGACAGCCCGAACTACCTCTTCGTTGACGTGGACATCGCTGCCTCGGCCAAGGCCGGCACGGCGGAGGTCGTCTTCAGCCGGGACGGCAAGGAGGTGGCACGCCAGCCCTATCCCCTCTATGCGCGTGCCCAGGGCTCGGCCGACCGCGTGGGCTTCACCACAGCCGATATGATCTACCTCATCATGCCCGACCGCTTCGCCAACGGCGACCCCTCGAACGACTCGTCGCCCCTCTGCCCCGAAGGCCCCAACCGCTCGAACTCGTTCGGCCGTCACGGCGGCGACCTGCAGGGCATCATCAACCACCTCGACTACCTGGAGCAGCTGGGCGTCACCGCCATCTGGTGCACCCCCCTGACGCTCGACAACGAGCGCCGCGCCTCGTTCCACGGCTATGCCGCCTCGGACTACGTACACATCGACCCGCGCTACGGCTCGAACGCCCTCTTCAAGAGCTATGTCGCCGCCTGCCATCAGCACGGCATCAAGGTCGTCACCGACTTCGTGCCCAACCACTGCGGCGCTCAGCACTGGTGGATGCGCGACCTCCCCTTCACCGACTGGGTACACCAGTTCCCCAACTACACGCGCAGCCTCTTCAACTTCGCCCCCAACATGGACGTCAACGGCTCGAAAAAAGACCTCTACTACCAGGAGAGCGGATGGTTCGCCCCCTCGATGCCCGACATGAACCTCGACAATCCCTTCGTGCTGCGCTACTTCCAGCAGGTGGCCATCTGGTGGGTTGAGTGGAGCGGCCTCGACGGCATACGCATCGACACCTATCCCTACAACGAGAAGGTGCCGGCCTCGCTGCTCTGCAAGGCCGTGATGGACGAGTTCCCCTACCTGAACATCGTGGGCGAGTGCTGGACGCAGAGCGTGCCCCAGCTGGCTTACTGGCAGGGCGGCAACCCCAACAGCGACGGCTTCGACAGCCACCTGCCCTCCATCATGGACTTCCCGCTGCGCGACGCCATCGTGAACGGCATCCCCGCCCGGCGCGGAGGCGGCATGAACCGCATCTTCGAGGCTCTCTCGCACGACTTCGCCTATCACGACCTCTCGCACATGATGATCTTCGCCGCCAACCACGACACCGAGCGCATCGGCAGCATCGTGGGGGCCGACATACGCCGCATGAAGATGATCACCGCCCTGCTGGCTACCCTGCGCGGCATTCCCCAGACCTATTACGGCGACGAGCAGATGTTCCTCTCGACCAACGACTCGGGCGACAGTGCATGGCGCTGCGAGTTCCCCGGCGGCTGGGAGGGCGACAGCATAAACCTCTTCACCGCCGAGGGACGCTCGGCCGAGCAGAACGAGCTCTTCGACTACAACCGCCGCCTCTGGCAGTGGCGCAAGAGCGCCGAGGTCATCCACCGCGGACGCACCCTCCACTTCATCCCCCGCGACAACGCCTACGGCTACTTCCGCTACCTCACCGCCGGCGACGACAACGCCCCCGACGCCCGCGTCAGCAAGGCCGTCTTCGTCTTCATCAACAACAGCGACACCGACCGTCAGCTGCCGTGGAGCTACTACGACGAGTTCACCCCGCGCCTCGCTCCCCTCGCCGGCGACAATCCCGCCGCCGCAGCTAAGGGCACCGACGTCCTCACCGGTCAGACCGTCACCCTCTCCGACGCCACCGTCGTCCCCGCCGGCGGCACGCTGGTCGTAGAGTTCTGAGAAATCCCAAGACGTAAAAATGGGCGTTAAAATGGGCGTAAAATAATAGAGTATCCATGAAAAAGAAATCCCTTCTCCTGATTCTTCTTTGCGTGGTGGCAGGGACGGCGGCACTCATCCTTGCCACGCGGGTACAGACGGTGACGCTCAGCAAGGACGTCCTGCTGGACAAAATCAAAGGCGGCTGGGCGGGACAGACCATCGGCTGCGCCTACGGCGGCCCCACGGAGTTCGGCTATCGCGGCGTGATGATTCCCGACGAGACGCCCATCGTCTATCCCGAACATCACCTGCAGTACTTCTTCGACCATGCACCAGGCCTCTACGACGACATCTACATGGACCTCACGTTCGTGAGCGTCCTCGCCCGTCTTGGCCTCGACGCCCCCATCGATTCCATTGCCGCAGCCTACGCCTACGCTCCCTATCCGCTGTGGCATGCCAATCAGGCCGCCCGCTACAACATCCAGCACGGCATCCTGCCGCCCGCCTCGGGACACTGGCTCAACAACCCCCATGCGGACTGCATCGACTATCAGATTGAGGCCGACTATGCCGGACTGCTCTCGCCCGCCATGCCCAATGCGGCCTCGGCACTCAGCGACCGTATAGGTCACATCATGAACTACGGCGACGGCTGGTATGGCGGTGTCTTCGTCGGCGCCATGTATGCGCTGGCGTTCACGGAGAGCGATGTCGAGCGCGTCGTCACCCGCGCGCTGACGACCATCCCTGCGGAGAGCAAGTTCCACCGCTGCCTGAGCGACGTCATCCGCTGGTACCGTGAGGACCCTGCGGACTGGAAACGCACCTGGCAGCTCTACAACGACAAGTGGAGCGAGGACGTGGGCTGCCCCGAGCTGGTGCTTGCCCCGGGCAACATCGACGCTACGATGAACAGCGCCTACGTCGCCATCGGGCTGCTCTTTGGGCATGGTGACTTCGGCCGCACCATCGACATCGCCACCCGCTGCGGACAGGACTCGGACTGCAACCCCTCGACGGCTGCCGGCGTGCTGGGCACGATGCTCGGATACAGCCACATCCCCGCCGAATGGATGGCGAACGTCCGCGAGGTGGAGGACCGCCCCTTCGCCTACACCGACATCTCGCTCAATAAGGCTTACGGCATGACCTACGAGCTTGCCCTGCAGCAGATTGTCCGCAATGGCGGGCGCGTGAAGGAGCATGGCGTGCGCATCCGTGCGCAGCGTCCGCGTGCCGTCCGCCTCGAACAGAGCTTCCCCGACCTACACCCCGTGCTGGTGGCTGAGAATATCGCCCACGTGGGTACCGCCGAGGCCACCGTGAAATCTGTCACCTTCGAGGGCAAGGGCATCGCAGTCCATGGTCAGGTGAGCTGTCCCGACAAGAGCTACTCCGCCCAACTGGAGGTCAGCATCGATGGTGTAGTTGACCATGTGGTCGACCTTCCTGCCGCCTACTTGCGTCGCTCGGCCGACTGCCTCTATTGGAACTACGACCTTCCCGCAGGTCGCCACACCATCGCCTTCCGCCTCCTCAACCCCCGTTCTGATGCCGATATCACCGCTTGGAAAATCATCGGCTATGAGCAGGGAAAGGGTCAGGAACAGCTGTCGGATGTGCTGGAGAACGTCAATCTTTTCATTGGTACGGCAGACGACTATGGGCAGATGGCACCTGGGGCATGCATGCCCTACAGTCAAATTCAGGTCTCTCCCGACAGCAAGCCGCGCCAACATCCGGGCTACGACTATGAGGTGGCGCGAATCTCGGGCTTCAGCATTAACCGCCTCTCCGGCGTGGGCGGCAGCGGATGCGGAGGCAATGTGTCTCTAATGCCCGACGAGACGGGTGCCGACGTGCGGCTGATGAAGGAGACGGAGCGGGCCGTCCCGGGCTGCTATAGCGTGCAGCTGACGAACGGCGTGACGTTCGCCGCCACGGCCGACCGCCGCATGGCCGTAGAGCGCTTCACGTTCCCCTCGGCCGATAAAGCGGTGCTTATTCTGAACCCCTCGTCGGCCTTTGATAAGGTACATCAAGCCTCGTTCCGGCAGACTGGCGAACGCGTGGGACAGGGATACTTCGCTGGCGCCAACACCTGCGGTCGCGGAAGCTACCACTTGCACTATCGTCTCTATTCATCGGCACCCTTCGTCATGGAGGAATTGGCTGACGGACTGAAGCGTCTGACGTTCCCCGCTCTTGCCGACAACCTCGTGGAGGTACGCATCGTAGTATCGACGGGACTGGCAGAGGAACTGGATGCTCTTACGGATACTGACGTGTGGAGGACGGACTTCACGGCGCTGGCTGACAATGCTCGTCAGGCATGGCAGGAGTTGTTCTCGACCGTGGAGGTGGAGGGCGGCACAGCCGACCAGCGCATTCTTTTCTACACCTCGCTCTACCGCACCTTCCACAGCCCCTTCCAGGTCACGGACGGCGTGATGACGCACTATCTGGGCACGGACGGCCGCACGCACGAGGCACGCACGTTCACCTACTACAGTTCGTGGTCGCTCTGGGACACCTACCGCACGAAGTTCCCGCTGATTACGCTGCTGGACTCGCAACGCTCGGCCGACATCATGCAGTCCCTCGCCACCCTCTACACGACGGGCAAGAAGGACTGGAGTACCGACTACGAGTGCGTGCCGACGGTGCGCACCGAACATGCCGTCGCCACCCTGCTCGACGCTTATCGTCAGGGCATCTCCATCCCCAACCTCCGCGACGCCTATCAGGGCATGACGACGGAGGTGAAGGCCCTCCCGCTGAAGAGCCCCGACCAGTGTCTGGAGGCGGCTGGCGACTTCTGGGCGCTGGGGCAGCTGGCCGGCGAGCTGGGCATGACGGACGAGGCGGCACGCTGGACGCGCCGCGGCGTGGAGGTCTTCGACAGCATCTGGCCGCGTGAGTTCCAGACCATTGACGACTCGTTCGTGAAGATGCGCGGCAACGGCCTCTATCAGGGCACGCGCTGGCAGTACCGCTGGGGTGCGCCCATGTACCTCAATCGCATGACTGACCTTGTGGGAAAGAAGGAACTGGCGCAGGAACTGGTGGCCTTCTTCGAGCAGGAGCTCTACAACCAAGGCAACGAGCCTGACATCCACGTCCCCTTCCTCTTCGGCCGTCTGGGCATGCCCGCGCAAACGGGACTGACGGTACGCCCCCTCGCCACGGAGGTGGTGACACACCGCTACGGCGGCAACGATGCCTATCCCACGCCGTGGGTGGGCTGTGCCTTCGCAAACCAGCCCCGCGGCTATGCCCCCGAGATGGACGAGGACGACGGTGCCATGAGTGCCTGGTATGTGTTTGCCAGCATCGGCCTCTATCCCTTAGTGGTGGGCGAGGCGCAGTACGAAGTCTTCTCGCCCCTCTTCGACCGTGTGACGCTGCACCTCGGCGGCAAGGAGGTCGTCATCAGCACCAAGGGACGCAAGGACATCAACCAGCCGCTGAAACGCGTCACCTGGAATGGCCGCCGTCTGCGCAACTTCCGCATCTCCGTCGCCGAACTGAAAAAAGGCGGAAATCTGGTAATGAGGTATTAGGATTTTCCCCTGTTCGGGTGGTCAGTCCTCGAAGTCGTATCTATCCAGCAGTTTGCCACATTTCGAGCAGAAAATCTCGTGCTTGTGAATGACGTTTCCGCAGTCATTGCAACGATAGGTCTGCTCTTCCTTTCTTTCTTGGGTCTCTTGGCTTTCTTGGCTTTTTGTGTCTTTGGTATCCATATTTCTGATGTATTTTACCATTCGATTAAAACCTTGACGCCTTCAGGCGAGTTTTCAAACTGCAGGTGCAGCACGTGCTCTTTCGCTGCCCAACTGAATTGACAGGGAGTGGCGTCGGTGGTGACGTTCCGCGGCTTCTTGGGGAGGAGTATCGCCATTACATTATCCGTGTTTGCAGGACTTTTCGCTACGAACGAATAGGAGTGCTTTGTCCTCACTTCGTCTGTCTGGCGCGAGGCAGCGGCCATCACCTGCGGCTGTCGTCTGTTAGCAACCTTGGCGACGTCGAAGAGGAATGCTTGTTCGCCTGGATGGACGATTTTCTCCTTGACGAGGGGTAGCGTGGGGTCGAATAGGTCGATGTACGTTCCACGGAGTGTCAGGGGCTCGTCGGTGACGCCTTCGTCCACCACGGCTGACAGCACGTAGCAGCCCCTTTCTAACACAAACGAATTCTTGTATTCGAGTTGTCCGTATGCTTGCTCAACGGCGGCCAGCAGGGGAGCATCGGCACGGGCGTTGTGGTTTATCACGAATTCCTTGGGGTCTTGGCGGATTACACGGATTGTTCCTTTCCCATACTGATAGACGTCATCCGTTGGCTGCTCGCCCATCTGCATCAGAGTGAAGAGGTGATCTGAAGGGGCGGAGAAATGATACTCTCCTTGATTCCACCACTCCATGACGTGCTGGAAGGCATCGTCGTCGCGTCCGCAGTAGATGAGGTGTCCACCCTCGTGCACCCATCGTGCAATGTCCTCATGAGCCTTGGGTCTTGAAGGTTTCAGGTTTGAATAGCTCATTAACAATACGCTGACGTCCTTCCAAGTGTCGCTGTAGCCTGTATTTTCCAGATGGGTTATGCTGATGGGAATGCCTCGTTTGACCAACGGCAGGGCGAGGCCATAGAAGTTTGACAGTTGCGGGTCGTCATAGCCCTCTACGGGAGTTGGCGAACGTTGGAACATCAGCGAATTAGCCATCAGCACGCTGATACCCTGCGACCCGCTCACCTTGTTCGTCGACAGCGGCATCTCGCCAAGAGCATTCACCATCACCTGCATCTGAGTGGAATAGAAGCGGGGGATGTGGGCGCGCTCCTCGCTGTCACGGCTTACTCGATAGAGGCCTTCGTAGATGCGGTCGGGCCAAGGCATAATCTCGTAGTCGGCAATCTGCGGGTAGAGCAGCTGGGCTGTGAAGGTGGCCTGATAGTTGCGGCGGTAGTCTTCCCAGTCCTTGGCACGGTCCTCGATTGGGTCGGTCAGGAAAAACATCTTTCGGCCCGTGGGGCGGGTCATCGACTCCATACATCCATACTCCAAATAGGCTGTTTCAAACACGCGTTCGCGTGCCACGCCGTTGAAGTAATTGGGCTCGCGCGATGTGCCCGTCCACACTTGTGCAATATAGCCATCGCAAGAGGCCAGCGAGGCCAGCGAGGCTTCAGGTGAGACAATCTGCCATTGGGCATAATTCAGTAGCGAGTGTGTGGGCACGTAGCACCGCACGTTCATCCCTTTCTCCTTGCCGTATGCCTTGGCGTAGGTGAAAGCCTCGTCAAGAGCGCGGTAGTAGAGGTGGTATTTCAGCTTGTTGGAGAGGTATGTGTTCTCTGCCGACTCGTGCTGGGGGCGCCAGGGGAAGCCGTAGTACTCTTGCCACTCGCGCTGGAACGCCTCGCTGTAGCCGCCGCGTGCCCAGAACTCGGGTTCTTCCAGAAAGATGGCGTCGATGCCCTCGTCGATGACCGGTTTGATGTGCTTCTCCTTGAAATACGCCAGATAATTCATCGTCGGCACTATGTAGGGCACCATCCTGCCGTGCCAGATTGTGTCGCCGTGCATGGTCTTCTGTCCTTCATCGAGGTGAAGGCGGCCGTCCCATTGGCCGGTGAAATAGTCCTGATATTGTCCCCAGGCTATACCTGTCATGAAGTGGGTTGTGTAGCCCCGTTCGCGCCACGACTTCACGCGCTCGCTGAAGGAATACCGGCGGTTGTCGTTGACGCCGTAAACCATAACGGCATCGGCCCGCACATCCGTAGCGGGTTTCCATTGGCCCGAGGTCTGGAACGTCGTCTTCTCGCGCTGGGCAGCCATCGGCAGCGATGCGGCGGACACGAGGATAACGACCAGCAGGCTATGGATGAGGGACAGCTTTTTTCTCATAGCACGTAACTCCAGGCTTTTCTCATTTCTCCTTGGAGAGGTAGAGCGATTGTTCCTGGTCGGCATGCTCTCCGTCGGTTTCTTTCCAAACCAGCTCTATCTTATTGCCGCTGCGATTGATGGTGGCAAAGTTGGCTCTGGGATGTACTTCGCCTGCTGCTGCGGCTTTCTGTTCTTCAAGGCATGACTGCTCCGATTCCTTCAGGTATTCATTCATCTGCTTCTCCATGCCGGGCTTGGGGGTGATGTGGCTGCGGTCCATCTTGAACGTGTAGTCGGGCTGACGCTCGGTATAGAGCGTGTCGCCTCGCAAGTTCCAGGTTCCATTGTAGATGTATGTATAGTCAAGCCGTCCTATATAGGTGGGGTGTACCTGATGCTCGATGTACGTCTGGAGGAATGTATGGTTGTCGCGGAACTCTATGCAGGCGTACTTGTCGTCTGTCGATTGAATAATCCACTTGCTTATGAGTTCGCTTTCTTTTACGTTGCGACCCATACGCTCATTCGCTTTCACATACTGTTCAAGTTCCTCGTCGGTGATGCCCATCGTGAACTTGCACTGGTCGCTGAAATGCTGGATTACATCGGCAAACTCGTTAAACCGTTGCTGCCGGTTTCCGGCGTAGTTCAGGTAATAGACGACCTCCTTGCTGGTGATTCTCTCTTTCACGAACTGGGGAATGTCGGTGGTGCCGTCCTCGCGTTCCAGTTGATGGAGATAGAATGCCTCAGAGCTCACCGGCTTCTTCCATTGTCTGGAATTGTTGATGTAGTCAAAGATAGCGTGCCGGTCGGAGAAGAACTGATGGACTGCATCGATGAACGAGGCGTTGTCGATGTTCTTCCACGATTCCTGGCTGCTGAGGAACAGCTGTTCGCACGACTCGTCCAACGGGTATTGCGTCACCTCGTCAGAGTTGTTGGTGATGTAGTTCATGACGTGTTCCAACGAATCGACGCTCAGCGAGTCAATCCTATCAAGATTCTCCAACACGTATCGGGCTATGCCTGAGTTCGTCTCATCTTCCTTGCCCCAGTTCCGGAGGGTCTCAATGCTCTTCTCCATGTCGTGTATGACCATCATGGCCGTCTGTCGTCCGGCAGCTTTCTTAGCCTTTCCGTCCACGAAATGGGCGGTTCCGAAGGTAAGGATGATGGATACGGTGGTAGCAAAGACGGTCATAAGCATTTCCTTCAACATTGCCAGCCACTTGACGTCGCGCCCGAACTTGGGCATTCTGAATTTTGCGTTCATGATTTTCCTGTTTTTGCCGCAAAGATACGCTAACTTTTCCGAATCACCAACAAAAAAGACAAAAGAAGGCTGACACGCCTATGTGTCAGCCCTCTCGGTTTTTAGCACTATGGGCTACAGGATGGTCTTTTCTACGACACGGCCATCGTAGAGATTGATGATGCGCGAGGCGTAGCCGGCATCGCGCTGGCTGTGGGTGACCATGACGACGGTGGTGCCGTCCTTCCAGAGCTCAGTCAGCATGTTCATCACCTCCTTGCCGTTGGTGCTGTCGAGGTTACCCGTGGGCTCGTCAGCGAGGATGAGCTTGGGGTGCGAGATGAGGGCGCGGGCGATGGCGACACGTTGCTGCTGACCGCCCGAGAGCTGGTTGGGGAAGTGCTTGGCGCGGTGACTGATGCCCATGCGGGTCATCATCTCCTTGGCGCGCTCGTGGCGCTCGGCGGGGGCGACGCCCATGTACATCAGCGGCAGCTCGATGTTCTCCTGCACATTCAGCTCTTCAATGAGGTTGAAGCTTTGGAAGACGAATCCCAGCAGGCCCTTGCGAATCTCCGTGCGCTGGTCCTCGGTCATCGTCGAGACGTCCGTCCCGCCCAGCACGTAGGTGCCCTCGGTGGGGGTGTCGAGCAGGCCGAGGATGTTGAGCAGCGTCGATTTGCCGCAGCCCGACGGGCCCATGATGGCGACGAACTCGCCTTCGTTCACTTCGAGCGACACATCGTGGAGCGCCCAGGTTTCTACTTCTTCCGTACGGAAGACTTTCTTCACACTTCTTGTTTCAAGTAATGACATAATAATTAAAAATTAAAAATTAAAAATGGGAAAAACTTTTTTTTAATGAAGAATGAAATAATCTTTTAATGAAGAATGAAAAATGAAGAATAAATAGCTTTGCCGACGGGAACGCCTGCGGAAGGGGAATAGCAGATTACAAAACATTTTATTTTTCATTCTTCATTCTTCATTTTTCATTTTTCATTGCGCTTTGCGCTTTATTCGCTTTTGATGACGTCGGCGGGATTTTCGCGGGCGGTGCGCCAGACGCGGGCGCCCACGCAGAGGGCGATGAGCAGGGCGGTGGCGACGAAGATGCCGATGTAAAACTGCGGGCCGATAGTGATGCGCTTCAGGTACTGCTCCAGCCAGCCGTGCATGATGAGGTAGCCGACGGCGAAGGCCACGAAAGAACTGACGACGAGGATGAGGCCGTACTCATTCACGAACATGCCGAGGATGTCGCGGAGCTTCGCGCCATGAATCTTACGCAGGGCAATCTCCTTGCGGCGCTGGCGGCAGGCCAGCGTGATGATGCTATAGACACCGAAGACGGCAATCAGGATGGCCACGAGGGTGACGATGGTCAGCAGATGGCTGAGGTTCTGTTCGCTCTTCAGCATTTGCTGGAAACTCTCTTCTCCAAAGACTATTTTATACTTCACTTCGGGGAAGGGCTTCATCATCTCTGCAATCTGTTCCTCGACCTCGCGCTTCATGCCGTGATGGTAGGCGATGTTGATGAGTCGTTTGTAGTAACGATCAGACCCGTCGAGGCGATGGAGGATCATAGGCTTAGGCTGAACGTGGAGGTCGAACGTCAGGATGTCCTTAACGACGCAGGCCACCGTAGCCCTCGTGGGCGGATATTGGTTCCAGTCGCGGGAATAGCTGTAGTAGATGGTCTTGCCGACTGCCTCCTTCAGCCCCAGCTGGTCGCGCAGGGATTCGCTGATGATGACCTCGCCTTCGTTCCACGACTCCTCCGTGGGCAACGTACCTTCCAACACGCTGAAGCCGTAGATGGGATTGGCCGGGTCGTACACCCCATTATAGAAAGTGGTTTCCACCATTTCGCTCTCCAGCGTATTCCTGACCATGATTTCCATGATTTGTCTGTTGCCGGAGAAGAAATTGTTGCCCAGCATGATGTCGGTGACGGCGGGAAGGGCGGCCAGCTTGTTTTCTATACCGTTGTTCATGACAAACGCCTCCGCTTCCGATATGTGGTTGGGGCCAGTCACGCTCACCTGATGCAAAGCACGGTCAGAGATCACCTCGAAGTGAATAGCCGCCGTGTCCTTGATGCGGGCGCCCATGTCGGTGTTGCGCATGAACCAGAGCTGGCGCAGCATCACCACGGCGCAGAAGACAAAGCAGAGGCTAACGGCGAGCTGTACGCCGATGCTGACGGACGAGAAGACGTGGCGCCTGGCAGCTGCAGGATTGATGGACGAGGAGAGCGTGCGCCGCCGCACCACCTCCACCGCGCCGAGGCTCAGCACGAGGCTAACGACGAGCACGCCCAGCATGATGAGCAAGGCGCGGCCCATGATGAAGCCCCCGCCCACGTGGATGTCGGCAAAGTCGGCAAAGACATCCTTCAGCGCAAACACTCCCAGCATGCCGAGCACGATGGCGCTGCCCAGCGTCACCAGCAGCTCTGTGGCGAACATCTCCACCAGCCCGCGATGGCTGGAGCCGTGCACCAGGCGCAGCGCCATCTCGCGCTTGCGGCCCCGCAGGCGGTTCAGGTAAAGCGTCAGGAAATTGATGAGGGCGCAGGCGATGACCAAGACGGATATAAGAAGGAACGCGCGCATGTGAGCATACGAAAGGTTCTTCAGTTGGTCGTACTGATGCAGTTCGTTCAGCGGGATGAGCCGCCCTTGGATTGGTTCAGCCCTCTCATAGGGGCGGTATTCGTCAATCTTCTTCTCGAACGAGGCGCGCACGTCGTCGCCCGGATGGAGCCGCACCAACAAAGACATATAGGCAGCGGGCAACGTGTAATAGTAGTCGAGCATCCCTTCGACGAGGTCGAAGCGGAACGTGGTGTGCGGGCCGAAGGCGCGCACGATGGCCACGATGGTCCTCTCCTCGCCATCCACCACCAGCTTCTGCCCGACGGGGTCGTCCGTACCGAAGAGCGAGCGGGCGTATTCGTCCGTCAGCGCTATGCTCTGCCAGTCGAGATGCTGCCCGAACGTCGGGTCGCCCTGCACGACGTCGATGGGCAGGATGTCGAACAGCGACGTGTGCGCAATGAGCGACTTTTGTGGCGTCATTTCATCGCCGATATAGGCAGAGTAAATGGCATATTTCCCCTTCGCCTCTACCTCGGGCCATTCGTCCATGGCTGTGATGAGGCCGCCCGGGGCGGATGCCCAGAAGTTTCCGTTTAAGACGGCGCCGATGGCGTAGAGGTTCTTGTAGTCGGAGATGGAGGTGTTGTACGTGTTGTCGTAGCGCAGCCAGAGGGCCGAGAGCGAAAGGCAGACGAAGCCGACGGCGAGGCCGACGATGGAGATGATGCTTTGCGTCTTGTAGCGTTCGAGGCTGCGGATGGCCACCGTGAGGTAGTGGGCTAATAAACTTCTTTTCATTTTCTGTTCGATGGTTTTTTTAGCTCTGCAAAGATATAAGTGAATTATATAGACATTTGCAAGGAAAATGGACTTTTTCTGTTTTTGACCGAAAATTGTTCAATTTCTGAACACTTTTTATTTTTCATTCTTCATTTTTCATTTTTCATTGTGCGAAGCACATTATTCGCTCTTGATGACGTCGGCGGGGTTTTCGCGGGCGGTGCGCCAGACGCGGGTGCCTACGCTGAGGGCGATGAGGAGGGCGGTGGCGACGAAGATGCCGATGTAGAACAGGAGGCCGACGGTGATGCGGCGTACGTACTGCTCCAGCCAGCCGTGCATGATGAGGTAGCCGACGGGGAAGGCTACGGCGGCGCTGATGACGAGGATGAGGCCATACTCCTTGACGAACATGCCGAGGATGTCCTTCAGCTTTGCGCCGTGAATCTTGCGCAGGGCAATTTCCTTGCGCCGCTGGCGGCAAGCAAGGGTGATGATGCTATAGACGCCAAAGACGGCTATCGTAATGGCCACGAGGGTGACGAGCAGGAGCAGGTGGCTCAGGTTCTGCTCGCTCTCCATAAGTTCTTTCATCATTTCGTCGGCATACTTCAGTTCCCACCTTAGTTCGGGGAAACCGTCCATCAGTCCGGCGACCTGTGCCTCCATCTCCTTCTTCAAGCCGTGATGGTAAGCAAACTGGACGAACTGCGAATGTAGCTGGTAGCTGCTTCTCTCTTCCTCGCCGACGCGGTAGATGAAGATTGGCTCGGCTTCTGTTTTGGTGCTCATGTTGCGGACGGTGACGTCGCGGATGACGGCGCAGACGGTACCCGTCTTTTTACTCTTGTCGCCGTAGCCTTTGTACCAGATGGTTTTGCCGACGGCTCCGTCTGTGAAGCCGAGGCGGTTGCGTGTGGTTTCGTCGATGACGACCGTCGTGGGTTCCCACGTGTCGTAGCGGGGCAACTCCCCCTCGACGACGGTGAAGTCGTAGATGGGATTGGCGGGGTCAAAGAGGCCGCGGTAATTCAGAGCTTCCACGAATTGGCTTTCAGGGTCTTCGTTGAGGCTGAGCTCGTAGTCGCGTGCCGACATGCTGTACATCCAGAAATTCCAGTCGCGGCTGACGCGTTCGATGGCGGGCAGGGCGGCGAGACGCTCGGGGATGCCGTTGTCGTCGATATGATGCTTCATGTTGAAGTTCAAGCGGTCGGCGGGGCTGATGGTGAGGTAAGCGCGGTCCTTGATGGCGACGCCGTTGTCGGTGTTGCGCATGAACCAGAGCTGCCGCAGCATCACCACCGCGCAGAAAACGAAGCAGAGGCTGACGGCCAGCTGCACGCCGATGCTGACGGACGAGAAGACGTGACGGCGGGCTGCTGCAGGATTAATAGAAGAGGAGAGCGTGCGCCGGCGGACAATCTCTACTGCCCCAAGGCTCAGCACAAGGCAGACGGCCAGCACACCCACCATAATGACGAAGGCAGCGAGGGTGACGTAGCCGCCACCCATCTCGATGCCTGCGAACGCAGCGAACACGTCCCTCACAATGAACACCAGCACCACGCCCAGCCCGATGGCGCAGCCGAGCGTCACCAACAATTCCGTGGCAAACATCGCCACCAGCCCGCGATGCGACGAGCCGTGCACGAGGCGCAAGGCCATCTCGCGCTTGCGGCCCCGCAGGCGATTGAGGTAGAGCGTGAGGTAATTGATGAGCGCGCAGGCCGTCAGCAGGACGGATATGAGAAGGAACGCGCGCATGTGGGCGTAGGACAGCTTTTTGTTTTCCTTGTACTGGCCCATCTTCGTTATCGGTTCAATCTTGCCGTGGAGAGGCTCGTTGCCCTCCCACTCCACATGCTCCTGAATCTTCTTCTCGAACGATGCCTTCACCTCCTCGCCCGGCGCAAGGCGGACGAGCGTGGGCTGCCAGCTGCCGCGCGAGTCGAGCGTGGCGTCGTCGGGCATGATGTAGGCGATGTCGAACGTGAACGAGCTGTGGCGGCTGAAGTCCTTGACAACGGCTTCGATGACAGCCTCGGCTCCCCCTTCAATCTTGACCTTTCGGCCTACGGGATTCTCATCGCCGAACTTGCGGCGGGCGAACGACTCGCTCAGGGCGAGGTGATAGGCGTCGCCGCCCTTATTGGTCGTCCAAAAGTCGGCGGGACCATAGACGACGTCGAAGTGGAAGAACGCGGCGAAGGTCTTGTCGATGTCGATGAACGACACCTCTTCCTCCACGCCGTCGATTTCCAAATCGACGGTTGACTGCTGGTTGAGGCACCAGGCCTCCACCTCGGGCCATTCATTCATAGCCTGACGGAGTCCGCCGGGGACGGTGAGGGTGAACTCGCCGCTGCGCCATTCGCCGCCCAGGGCGTAGGTGCGCTCGGGGCCGTCGATGGGGAGGTCGGTGTTATAGGTGTTGTCGTAGCGCAGCCAGAGCGCCGAGAGCGAGAGGCAGACGAAACCCACGGCCAGCCCGACGACGGAGACGATGGTCTGGAGTTTGTAGCGCTCCATGCCGCGCACGGCTACGGTGAGGTAATGATGGAATAGGGACTTGTTCATGATGTTGCTATAACGTTAGGGATGAATGTTTCATATAAGAATGGTTATTATTTAGTTTTTTTTGCCTTGTCCGCGAAGCAGAATAAGCCTTTCAGTTTTCTTTCATCGCAATGGTTTGATGTTTTCATCGCGATGGTTGAAAGTTTTCATTGCAATGAAAGAATCTTTTCATCGCGATGATTAAACCTTTTCATCGCGATGAAAAACTCTTATTCCCTTACTTTGCATCGACGAAGCATTGTTTTTGAATGTTTTATTCTTCATTTTTCCTTCTTCGTTTTTCATTATTTAATATGTATTTCCTTGGCGTCGCCGAAGGTGTCGTAGCCTGAGGTGATGACGCGGTCGCCGGGCTGGAGGCCGTCAAGGACTTCGTAGGAGAGGGGGTTTTGGCGGCCGACGGTGATGGGCACGCGATGGGCGGTGTGGCCGTCTGCCGAGAGACGGAAAATCCATTTACCGCCCGTGAACGAGTAGAAGTTGCCCTTGGGAATAACGACGGCGGGCTCGGCGGCCGAGAACTCAATCTTCGCCTGATAGCCCTTGCCGATGCGGGCGTTGGCGGGCATGGAGTCGGTGAAGACAAGGTCGATGGAGAACGAATGGTCGCGGACCTCAGGCACGATGCGGCTGATGCGCAGGGGGTAGGGGGCATCGGCGTAGGTGACGGTGGCCGTCTGGCCCACGGAGAGCTTGTCGATGTAGTATTCGTTGAGCGACGAGGCGAGGCGGAAGCGGTCCATAATCTTGATTTCGCCCACTTCGCTGCCGCTGCCGATTTTCTGTCCGGGCACGCCGTTGATGGAACTGAGCTGTCCGTCGCAGGGGGCGCGGACGATGAGGTCGCGCAGGCGGGCTTCGGTGCGGCGCAGACGCTGCTGCTCGTCGGCCAGCTCGCTCTGGGTGCTCTCGGCGTGCAGCGAGGCCAGGGCGGAGTCGCTGCGCAGGCTCTCCAGCTGCAGCTCGGCGCTGCGGTGGCGGTAGTTGTACTCGGCTTCGGCCAGGTCCAGTTCGGCGCGGCTCTTGATGCCCATGCGGAACTCCTCTTGGTCGAGGCGGTACTGCTTCTCCAGTCGCGAGAGCTCGTAGGTGGTCTGGAGCGTCTGCTGGCGGATGGTGATGCGCTTCTGCTTCATCTCGAGCTGCTTCTCCTGCTGCGAGCGGAGCAGGCGGGCGTAGGCGGCGCGCTGGTCGGCAATCTGCTGCTCTAGCTCGGGGTTGGTGAGGACGAGGAGGGTGTCGCCCTGGCGCACCATAGCGCCCTCCTCGGCAATGATTTCGCTGACGGTGCCGCCCTCAACAGCACCCACACGCACGGTGCGGATGGGCTGGAGGACGCCGTCGGCGTTGACGTACTCGGTGAACTCGGCCTGAGTGACCTCGCTGATGGTGACGGCATCGGCGGCAAGCCGCAGCGTCTTGGGGCGAAGGGAGACCAGCACAAGGGCTACAAGGATGATGACGGCACCGGCTCCGGCAAGGAGCTTTCCGCGATGGCGGACGTACCAGGGGCGTTTGGGAAGGGGAATGTCCATTATATTTACGATTTTATTGTTTATTCTTTTTTCAGTCTGCTTCGCAGAGAAATTCTACATAATTAATCAAAAATTAAACAAAACTATATATCATTATTTGAGCCTGATTTTGTATAATTTCTGCCCGTCAGGGCACTATTATTTATTTTTCATTCTTCATTTTTCATTTTTCATTCTTAATCGTACTCATATTCTATCGGAAGGTTCCATTGGAAGTCGTAGGCGGTGAGGCTGCGGAGGGCGTAGAAGAGGCTCCAGTAGGTGCTGAGGGCACCGACGTAGCCGCGGTAGGCGCTGTCCTTCTCGCTGATGGCGCTGTTGAGGTCGAGGATGGTGCTCTTGCCGAGCATGTAGAGGCGGCGGGCGACGTCGTAGCGCTGCACGGCCGTCTGCAGGGTCTTGTGGGCGATGGTGACGCGGCGGTTCTGCAGGTTGAACTGCTTGACCACCTTCACGACGTTCTGCTCGAAGCTCATGGCCGACTGCTCAATACGGGTGTTGGTGAGGTCGAGGTTCGAGCGTGCCTGCTGCACCTGTCCGCGTCCGCGGCCCCAGTCGAGTATGGGCAGGCTGACGCCCACGCTGACATACTGCTCGTCCATGAAGTTACGCGTGGCGGCGCGGAGGTCATCGCCCGTCTGGGCCAGACCGAGCTGCATATAGACGCTCGCCTTCAGCCCTGTGTTGGCACGGGCGTAGGCGAGGTTCTCCTCGCTCTGCAGGCGCTGGCGCTCCCAGCTGTCGGGCTCGGGGCTGTTCTGGCGGGCAAGCGTCATGGCCTCCTCAAGGGGGACGGTGAACGAGGGGACAACGGTGTCGGTGACGACGCTAAGCGGCTCCGTGTCCTTCCTATTTAAATAGGTACGCAGGAGGTCCTCGGCTTCGTCGCGCGACGCCTGGGCGGAGAGGACGTTGGCCTCCTCGCTGAGCTTGTTCAGCTCGAGCTGCAGCAGTTCGTTCTCCGTGATCGTACCTATATTATATCGCCCGCGCGCGATGCTGTAGAGCGTGTCGGCGGCGGCGCGGTTGCTGATGGCGATTTCGAGGTTGGTCTGCGCTTGGGCGAGGTTGAAGAAATAGCTGCACGCCTGCGAGGCGACGAGCTCCATCGACTCGGCATACTGCTTGCGCGCCTCGCGATAGCGGAGCGGCTCGATGCGGCGGTCCCAGCGCACGCTGTTGTAGCCCAGGAGGCTGTGCGAATAGACCACGGTGAGGGGCTGGAGGTTGTAGGTGGTGCCGCCTCCGCCGAGGAGGTCGAGACGGCGGGCCGCGCTCTTGACGGAGAGCGTGCCGCCCGTGAGCCAGACGTTCTGCGAGAGGTCTAGCGTGAGGTCGGTCTTGAGGTTGTTGTGGCGGACATAGACCTCAGAGCCGTCGCCCAAGGAGACGTAGTCGGTGTTGCGGTTCAGATAGGGCGAGGTGGAGACACTGAGCGAGGGCAGCAGGCTGGCGCGGTAGTTGCGCCACGTCCAGTAGGACGACTGGAAGCTGTGGCGGGCAGCCTGCGCCGAGGGCGACTGCTCCTGCGCCAGACGAACGACATCGGAGAGGGAGAAAGCCTCTCCTAAATCCTCCCCTAAAGGGAAGGACTTTTTAATCACCCCTCCTTCAGGAGGGGTAAGGGGGAGGCCGTAGGTTGTGAGGCCAAAGGCCGAAACGAGCACAAGGAGGGCTGTGCGGATGGAGCTTGGGAACGGACGTTTTTTCATACGCTTTTCGTTTTTTTGCTCCACAAAGGTATATACGAAAAAAAATTGATTGTGCAAGAAAAAATGACTTTTTGCGTTTTTTGCTGAAAATTGTTCAATTTCTGAACACTTTTTTTCGACGCATTCCGTTTTTTTGCCATTGTCTTTGCAAAAGTGGGCTTATCGCCCTTACTTTG